>NZ_CP110854.1:1902500-2502500 GCF_027594745.1 Saprospira grandis
CGATGTCAATTTTTGAGCTTCTCTGCCGAAGCGGTTGCAAAGATACAAAGAATATTTTTACAACCAAATTTTGAGAGAAAAAAATTACTAGGATTTTTTGAAGTCCTAGTAGTTCGCAAGCTCAATGTTCGCCACACTTTCTGTAGCGCTGTGCTACAAAGGTAGGACAAGATTGTGGTTTGACCAAATGTTTTTTGAGGATTTAGGGAACTTTTTTGAGGGTTGGACGCTAAGGGGTTGATTTGCTGGAGCTAAGGAGGAAATCTTTTTTGAGGACTGTCTTGCCTAATGATGAATAGTTATTATATCATAGTGCAAAAGCCTCCTACTATTATAGTATAGTAGGAGGCTTTCCGCTCTTTGCTGCCCAAAGGGCAGCTATATATTATATGGTGAAGCCCGAAGGGCTGAACGCTTTGCTGGGCGCTTTGGCCCCCAAGGCCAAAGGAGCACAGCCCCCAGGCGGAGGCAGCGAAGGGAAAAACCAAAACTGAAATGGAATATTTTGAGGGCCTATATTATATAGAGTAGAAAATGGCTGTGGCCGCCGCCTACCGCCGGCCGGGTCAATAAGCTGCGGCCGAAGGCCGCAGCGCTTAGCGAAGCTTGTAGCCGCGTAGCGGCTTCTAGCTGAGCGGCGGCCTAGCGATGTGCAGCAGTGGCCGAAGGCCAGACCAAGGAGCAAAGCGATGAAGGGCCGAGCGAGCAGCGAGCTGCGAAACGTAGCGCCGACGAGCGAAGCGAGGCGGAGGCCCCTAAACAGCAGCGAGCTGCGACAACAAGGACTTTAGTCCGTCTTCGACGACCAAAGGGAGTAAACGTAGCGCCTGCCAAAGGCAGACAACAAGGCTGCAAGCCGCAGTTCGACGACTAAAAGGAGTAACGCCCCTAAACCACCTCTTTATCCAATTGCAAAAGCTCCTCATCAGCTTCTAGCATCTTCTGATTGGCTGTTTTGAAACATTGGTTTACTAAATAGACACCTATAATAGTCAAAAACATACCAAGCCATGTAAGCCAGGTCAGGCGCTCCCCTAAAACAAGAGCGCCTGCAATCACAGCAACAATAGGGTTGATATAAGCACTTAAGGCAGCTTGAGTGGGGGGTAAATGTTCCACTACATATATATAGGCAGAATAAGCGACAAAAGAGCCAAAAACCACCAAATACAAAATAGAGCCCCAAAACTGCATACTCAGCTGGCCAAAAACGAGTTGGTCCCAACTAAAAAAAGAACAAATAAGGGCTGTAAAAAGGCCGCCAGAGAACATTTGCAAACCTGCCCCCATCAATAAAGAAGTATCTGGCTTCCATTTGGCAGCCAAAACGGAGCCCAAAGACCAAAACAAAGTAGCTCCAAACATAATCAATAGCCCCAAGGCAAAATTGGGACTTTGTTCAAAACTATCTAGGTAATTAGAGAACACCCCTAAAATACCGACTAGTCCTAAGGCCATTCCCCCTATTAACTTAGGCGACCAGGGCAATGGTCGAATCATAAAGTGGCTAAAGATTGCAATAAAAATAGGTCCACTAGCCGAAACTACCGAAGCAAAACCACTTTCTACATATTGCAAGGCCCAAGTCATCAGGGCATTGCCGGCGCCTAAAAGCATCAGACCAATAATAATAGTTTGGAGTAGGGCCTTTCCTCTAGGGAAGCGGGCACCTCTGATCCACATAAAAGCAATTAGTGAACTACCAGCAATACACTGTCGAACAGAGGAGAGAAATAAACCATGGGCCTCCTCCACGCCTATGCGGGTAGCTAAATAAGTAGTACCCCAAAAAAAGCTCACCAAAGCCAAAGCAATAAAGGCCTTGCGAGAATCTGCTTTTGTCATCGCTATTTTTTCCGCAAAGAACGGCTTTTTTAGGCAGCTTTGTTTCTCTGCTCCAAGCTTTTCCTTTTCAATCAGGCTAAAAACTGTAGGCTAAAAGGAGCCGAAACCAAATTGGCAGGAAAACTTCTTATCTTTGCCCCTTGATTTTATACCACCTTCTTTAGCAATTGATTCTATGAGCTACTACCGCCACCTTATTGCCCTCCTTTTCTTGGGAGTCTTGCAAGCCTGTAACAATGGCCCAGAGGCCCCAACTGAAGAAAACCCTTTGGCCAGAGTGTACGACAACTATCTCTACGCCTCTGCACTAGATGGTATTGGCAAGGGGCTGTCACCAAAAGATAGTGCCCAACAAGCCGAACTCTACATTGACAAATGGATTATGGACCAAATGCTACTTGGCGTGGCCCAAAAACAACTCCCCAACAAAGAAGCGCAACGCATCAACCGATTAACAGAAAGCTACAAAGCCTCTCTAACCATTGCCTACTTTGAACAAGAACTCATCAATAGAGAACTAGACACCCTGGTCACGCCCGTTCAATTGGCCCAATACTATAATGCCAACAAAGAACAATACATTGCCGGAGAAAGCTGGCTACGCTGCCACTTTATTCGTGTCCCCAGAAAACTAGAAGGCGTAGATAAACTCCGCAACTGGTTCAAATCAGATAAAAAAAGCGATGAGGAAAAAGTAAAACAGTTCTGCCTCTCCAATGAAAGCCAAATGGTCTTTGCCCTAGAAAAAGACCGCTGGGTAAAATATAAAAGAGTCGCCGACCGACTACCCGATAACCGCCTGCCCTCTAGCTACCTTGAAAAAGGCCGGGTATTTGACCGCAGCGATAGCAAATATGTCTACCTCTGTAAGGTCTTTGAATATAAAGACAAAAATGAACCCGCCCCCCTCTCTGAAGTACAAGACGAAATTTCTAGAATTATTCTTCACCAAAGACGTCAACTCATCCTGGACCAAGTCCGAAAAGAAGCCAGAGCCAAAGCCAAAGAAGGCAATGTCTTTGAACGCTTCTAAACCCATCCTTCTTTTCAATTCTTGCGTTGCAAGGCAATGAACAATCTGTTTACCCCTAAATGCTAATGATTACTAACTATTATGATGTATAGACTCCTTTTCGCTTGCCTGCTACTAAGTAGTGGCCTATTTGCCCAACAGCAAATTGACCGAGTAGTCGCCCTCGTAGGCAATGAACCCATTCTCGTTTCCGATATAGAAGCACAATACCGCCTGCTCCTATCTAGAACCAAAGAAGCACCACCAGAAAACGCCCGAGCCGTTATTCTAGACCAACTGCTTACCAATGCCGTGGTCCTCGCTGAAGCCGAACGCGATAGCTTTACCGTCTCTGCCGTCGAAATTGAAGGCCAACTAGATTCCCGAATCTCCGAAATCCTTCGATATATGAATAATGACCCCGAACAGTTTAAAGCTTATTACGGCAAAACTCCAGAAGAGGTCAAAAATGATATGCGCGAAAGTATGCGCAAACAAATGGTCGTCCAACGTATGTCGGCCAATATTATGCAATCCGTTACCGTTACCCCCAAAGAAGTGCAAACCTTCTTCAGTAAAATCCCAGAAGATAGCCTGCCCTACTTTAACTCAACTGTCGAACTCGCCCAAATCGTTATCAAACCCAAAGTGAACGATAAGGAAGATGAACGCGCCCGCCAAGAAGCAGAACGCATCCGCCAAGAAATTCTTGATGGTGCAGACTTTGCCGAATTGGCCAAACAATACTCTCAAGACCCCGGATCTGGCGCCCGCGGCGGAGACCTCGGCATCACCAACCGAGGTAGCTTTGTCCCCGAATTTGAAGCCGCTGCCTACCAACTCGACGAAAACGAAGTCTCCGAACTCGTCAAATCTCAATATGGCTACCATATTATCCAACTACTCGAACGCCTCGGTAATAATATCCATACCCGACATATCCTCATTAAAGCAGAACTAACCCCCGCCGATGAAGAACGAGCAAAAAATGAAGCCGATAGTATCCGCTCTCTGATCTTACTCGATTCCTTTACCTTCGATCAGGCCGTCCAACGCTTCTCAGAAGATGAGTTTAGCAAAACCAGAAACGGCGCTATGATGAACCCCCAAACAGGCGAACCCTACTGGGAACTTGGCGACCTTAGCCCCGAAGTCTATTTCGCTATCGAAAAACTCAAAAAAGGTGAAATCTCTGAAGCTATCGAGTATAGTACCCCCTTCGGAGAAAAAGAATATACCCTCATCAAAATTAGAAACCGAACAATCCCCCATGTCGCTAATCTCCAAGATGATTATAGCCGCATCCAAATGGCCGCTAAGGAGGAGAAAAAATCTCGCTATATCCAAGAATGGGTCGCCAAGAAAATTGATGACCATTATGTCGAGTTTAAGTTCCAATCTCTAGGTAGTTATGCCGACTTCTTTATCAAAAAAAATGGACAAGCCAAAAATCCACAACTACAACGCTGGATGATGGAACCCTAATCCAAAAGTAAACCCAAACACCCAATATCCGTCTACAGATGCTGTAGACGGATATTTTTTTAGCCCTTTGCCTATTCCCCCCTTTTTCACTAATTTAGCCCACCCAAAAAAAGACAGAATTATCTTTTTTTGGGGCTTTTGTAGATTTAGTCTAAATTTGCAAGACCACACACACAATACTATATATATGTCTGAAAATTCTTCCATCCGCCGACTCTGGGAAGCCAAAAAAGGAGAACAACTTACCTTCCTCCATACAGACTCCCCTTTGCTCAGCCTAAAACTTATGGAGATGGGCCTCTTTCCCGCCGCTAAGTTCCGCCTGCTCAAAAGAGCCCCCCTAGCCGGCCCCCTCCTCCTCGAACTTGCCGATAATTTGCAACAATTGGCCATCGGGCCAGCAGAAGCCAAAGAAATATGGATACAGTAGCCAATAAACATCTAAATATCGCCCTGCTTGGGCCCCCTAATGTGGGCAAAACCTCTCTCTTTAACCAACTCACTGGCCTCCAACAAAAGGTCGGTAACTTTCCTGGCGTTACCGTAGAGAAAAAAGTAGGCAAAATTCAATTGCAGGAGCTCAACGGCCAACTGACCGACCTGCCCGGACTTTATAGCCTCTTCGCTAAATCTCCAGATGAAGAAGTGGTGATCAAAGCATTGGAAGAGGAAAGCTTTGACGCTCTGCTCTTGGTCCTCGATGCTAGCCACCTCGAAAGAAGCTTACTCCTGGCCCAACAAGCCCTAGCTATGGGCATCCCCGTTCTGCCCCTACTCAATATGCTCGACCAAGCAGAGGGCCAAGGGTTCCAGTTTGATACTCAAGAACTCCTCCCCCTCCTCGGCCAAGAACCTCTCCGTATCAATGCCCGCCAAGGACTTGGCCTCGACCAAATCCCCAAGGCCATTGATCAACTCCTCTCCCAAGAGGCTCCTTCTGCTAATGCAGAATTTTTAGCCCTGATGAAGTCAAATGATGCTGCCGCTCAGCTGAAGGATAGCCAAAAACGACTCGAGCAAATTCGCCCACAACTTAAAAAGGCCCGAAAAAAAACCAGCACTAAACGCAGTTGGTCCCATTTCTTAGACCAATGGACCAGCCACCCTATCGCTGGCTATCTCATTTACCTTACGGTCCTCTTTGGCATTTTTCAACTGATTTTTAGCCTGGCCGATTGGCCTATGGGCCTGATCGATGAAGGTACAGGCGCCCTAGCTAGCTTTATCGCAGAACTCCTCCCCCCTGGCCCAATCAATGAATTGATTACAGAGGGGATTATCCCCGGCATCGGCGGGGTCGTGATTTTTGTCCCCCAAATTGCTATCCTCTTTTTTGCCCTCTCCATCCTCGAGGAAAGCGGCTATATCTCTAGGGTGGTCTTCCTCATGGATAAACCCATGCGCTTTTTTGGCCTGAGCGGACAAAGTGTGCTCCCCCTCCTTTCTGGAGCCGCCTGCGCTATTCCCGCCGTGATGGCCGCCCGAAATATTAGCAGCTGGAGAGAACGCATGGCCACCATTTTTGTCAGTCCCATGATTAGCTGCGCCGCCCGCCTGCCTGTTTATGTCATCCTAATCGCTCTGGTGATTCCCGATGGCAGTAGTTGGGGCTTTGGCTGGAAAGGTCTCGCCATGCTGGGCCTTTATCTCCTTGGCGTGCTTGGCGCTCTGCTCACGGGCCTTGCGCTCCGCTTTATTCTCCCCAAAAAGGACCAAAACCCTTTTGTGATTGATCTTCCTAGCTATAAATGGCCCCGCTGGCAAAATGTCTTTCTCACGGCCTACCAAAAATCAAAGTCTTTTGTCCTAGAAGCCGGTAAAGTCATTCTGGCCCTCTCCATTTTGCTCTGGATTCTGGGTAGCTATGGCCCCAGCGAAGCCATGCAGGCCGCCGAAGAACGCGCCCAGCAAATGAGCCAAAATGATAGCGAATTGGCCCAAAATATGGCCGCCGAAAAATTATCCGCTAGCTATCTCGGCCATCTCGGCCACGCCATTGAGCCCGCTATTCGCCCGCTCGGCTACGACTGGAAAATTGGCATCGGTTTGCTGGCCTCTTTTGCCGCCCGCGAGGTTTTTGTCGGCACTATGGGTACTATATATAGTATGGGTAGCGAACCCGAAGAAAATACCCTGATCGAAAGGATGCGTGCCGAACGATTTGAAGATAGCCAAAAAGCAGTTTATAGCCTGCCCACAGGCATTTCTCTGCTGGTTTTCTACGTTTTTGCTATGCAATGTATGAGCACCCTAGCCGTGGTCTACAAAGAAACTCGCTCCTGGAAATGGCCGCTGCTGCAATTAGTTTATATGACAGGACTTGCTTATTTACTAGCCTTTTTAAGCTATCAATTACTTAGTTAATTTGTTTTTGGGGCTGCCCACTCGCTTCGCTCGGGTCGGGCTGTTTCGCAGCTCGCAGGTCTGCTCGGCCCTGCGCCGCCTGCGGCGGCTGGGTCTGGCGCTTCGCGCCACTGCTGTCCATCCCTCAGCCAGATTTAATCGCGCTGCTTTGGCCATAGTTTGCTATGAATTTTCTGCTAGGCCAGCTATTTTTTAAGGGCATAGCCTTCGCTATGGCCGAGAAAAATAGGGCCGACTAGCGGGAAATTGCTGCAAACTATAAAAGTGAGTGCGTTTAAATTTGGCTATAGCCGAGGCGCTGCGCGCCTTTGCGGCGGCTTGGCCGCCTGCTAAACGCACAAAAAAGCGCCTAGTCTCTACACAGAAACTAGGCGCTCTTTTTATTATACCCTTAGCCTTAAGGCTTGATTTGTCCATAACGACGCTGGAAAGGCAAGGTCTCTCTAACGTGGTTGAGGCCACAAACCCAACGCACCAAACGCTCTAGGCCCAAACCAAAACCTGCATGAGGCACCGAACCAAAACGACGAAGGTCCAAATACCACTCAAAGTCGTCTTGATCTAAGTTGTGCTCGGCAATTTTGCGGACCAATACCTCTAGGCTGGTTTCCCGCTCAGAACCTCCCACAATCTCGCCATAACCATCAGGTGCCAAAAGGTCTACCCCCTTCACCAAAGAAGGATCGCCATCTACTTCTTTCATATAGAAAGATTTGATTTTGGCTGGCCAGTTATAGACCATCACAGGCGTAGAGAATACTCTGGTCAATACAGTTTCATCCGAGTTACCAAAGTCTTCGCCATCTTCAAAGTTTTTGGCCGACTCGATCCAGTCTGGAATATGACGCTGTTTTTCTTCCAATTCTTTGGCCTCTCCTCTGAGGGCCAAAATTTTTCCTTCATTGAATCTACGCGCACCTTTTTTCATACCCGCAGCAATGGCTTTCTCTCTTTCTGCAATCTCCGCCTGGATTTCAGCTAGGCGGGCCGTAGCTTGGGCCAAATCTTCTTCCTGCAATTTGATGGCATTCTTACCATTGATCTCTAGCTCTCCACGCAAAATTTTCACGGCATCGCTATAGGCTACTCTAGGGAAGGTTTCGGCCACTACTTTTTCGAGGCTGCTGGTATCTCGGCCCAATACCTCTAGTTCATCTTTACAACGATACAGGACCTCGCCAATGACCGACTTAATAAAGCGCTCGATCAAGTTCATATTATCTTCATTGGTATAAAAGGCCATTTCGGGCTCAATCATCCAAAACTCAGATAAGTGGCGGGGTGTATTTGATTTCTCTGCACGGAAGGTAGGACCAAAAGTATAAATCTTGCCCATGGCCATGGCCATGGCCTCTCCATAAAGCTGGCCCGATTGAGACAAATAGGCGGGTTGGCCAAAAAAGTCGGTCTCAAAAAGGTCGGTAGTGCCTTCACAGGCGCTGCCCGTGAGCAAAGGCGCATCCATTTGCACAAAATCCTCTGATTGGAAGAAATTGTGAATGCTCATAATCAGCTGGTTGCGCAAACGCATAATGGCCCATTGGCGGCGGCTGCGGAGCCAAAGGTGGCGTTTATCGCTCAAAAACTTTACGCCCATTTCCTCATCAGACTTTGTGATGGGATAGCCTTCTGCATTATGGTAAATCTCGAAGCTGCTCACTTGAAGCTCATAGCCGCCCAAGCTCTTTTCATTGCGGATGAGCTGGCCAGTAATGGCCAATGAACTTTCTAGGGTGAGCGTTTTGGCCAACTCAAATTGTTCTTCGCCTAGGCTTTCTAGGGCAAAAACGGCTTGGGTAAAGCCAGAACCATCTCTAAAGTCGGCAAAGCAAGCCGTTTTACTTTTGCGGATTTTGGTCACCCAACCTTTAATGCTGACCTCATGGCCAACTAGCTGTGCAAAATCCTTGATATATTGTTGCATAAAGTAGATGAATTATCTTAGGAAAGAAAGGCCATTCCGAGCAAGGGAATAGCGCTCACAAAAATATAATTTTTAGGGCCATAGCAAAAAGAATGCAGGAAGAACTTTGGCCCATGGCGTCCTACAGGCGGCGAAGCCGCCGCAAAGGAGCGAAGCGACTGGCCACAACAAGGCTGAAAGCCGCAGTTCGACGACCAACGGGAGTAACCGATGTGAAAGGATGGCCGTCAGGCCAGAGCAAGGCGGCGAAGCCGCCGCAAGGGAGCGAAGCGACTGGCCTAGCGATGTGAAAGGGTGGCCGTCAGGCCAGACCCAGCGGGCGCAGCCCGCGCAGGGCCGAGCAGACCTGCGAGCCCTGAAACGACAACAAGGCCGTTAGGCCGCAGTTCGACGACCGAAGGGAGTAACCGCCGCCACATTATATTCATCGGAGGCCCCAAAACCTCTAGCCCTTCCAGCGGATCCACCAAGGGAGGCGGTTTTCGGTCCATTGATAGAAGGGCATATTTTCGGCCCCAAAGCCCTCATAAAAGCGGGCAATTCCGGGGATGCTAGAGCCCTCAAAGTCAATGAACATGGGCTTATTGGCCTGGCCCTGAATAAAGAGGTCCATGAGGTAAGGCATAGCGCCCACCTCCTTGCCTGCGGGAGTGGTATAATTGAGCAAATTGATATATCTGGCGCCATTGAGCAGCCAAAAAACGGCTGCGCAGACCTCCTTTTGTTCATTGAGGCAGAGCATAAAGAAGCCTTGGCCACGGTGCAGGGCATTGTAGATGATGCGGAGCGCAGCATGATAAGTAGCCTGTGGAAACTGCTCCCCTTTTCGGAGCATCTCCTGTTCTAATTGGGCCACAAAGTCCTCGGGTTTGATGGAGCTAGTGGCAAAAAGATTGGCTTTTTCGCCCTTTTTGATATTTCGCTTATGGTTGCTGCTATAATTCTCATAGAGTTTCTCATAAGGTTGATTGAGCGGCAGCAAATAATTGGGTCGTTCTTGGACCTTATAATCGGGCAGGCGTTGGATAGCGCTCATGCTATCATTAAAGGCCAGTTGGCTATGCTTAAACTCTTTGGGAATAGCCTGAAGGAAGGCCTGGATGCGGGCCTCCGAGAACCCATTTACGGTAAACAGGCCCAGCTGTTGGCAGAGCGGCGGTTGATAAAGGCGTTTGATGCCAAAGAGTTTATCGTTCCAAGGCAGCGGAAAGACCGATTGGTAATCATCCTCCACCAGTCCCCACCAATTATCGGCTACATTATCGAGATACCAGGCATAGCCATAAATGAGGCTATTGGGGGCATAGTGGACGCAGCCATTCCAGCGAGGCAGGTCAATTTCGTCGCGATGAAGCAGTCTAATATTCATAATTATAATCGAGAGCGGGGAAGAGATTTAGAAATCGGGGGCTTGGGGCAGTTCGAGGACCACCTTCCAGCTATTATCTTCTTGGCGGAGCAATTGCATTTTGCTGCCCGACAGGGGTTTTCCGTCTTGGTCGCAACAAAAAGAGCAGAGCGCTTCTTGGCTAGAAAGCAATTCGCATTCGGCGGTTTTGATTCGTTTTTTATTGGCGGCGGCCTCGGCCTTCATGGCCTTGCGTTCGCTTTCGGTCACGGCATTTAGGGTTTGCTCAAAAAAGACCAAGATTTCTTTAGATTCTGGAGTAGACAGCTGCTCGGCCTTCTCAAAATCGCCATCTAAAAAGGCGTGCATAAAATGCAGGGCCACCGATTCGGGTCGTTCTTTTTTGAGTTTTCCTGGCGGGCGATGGCAGGCCGTACTGAGCAGAAAAAGGCCCATAAAAAAGAGGAGATATAAACGCATAGGATAAAAATTAAACAAGCAAGCTCTGAGCCCAGAGCTTGCTTGCAGGAGAACAGATTCGAAAATCGTTTTACTGATTTAGCTTGCTTATAGTACTCTGCGCAGGCCCATATAGACTTTCCGCCAGTAATTATTATTCATAGAAGCCTCCATCACGCCGCGGCTAGAAGAGGCGTGAATAAACTTCACTTCTCCATTGACATTAGAAGAAACTACCCCCACATGATTGATGCGGTTGGGCGTACCGGTAGCAAAAAAGATGAGGTCGCCAGCCTGAGCTTGGTCAAACTTTACGGCCTGTCCTGTACGGGCTTGATCTCTAGACACCCTAGGGATTTGGACCCCAATGGTCTTAAAAACGGTCTGCGTCAGGCCCGAGCAATCCATACCACTAGCGGTAGTGCCGCCCGTGCGGTAAGGCGTGCCATAAAAACTTTGGGCCTTGGCAATCAGGGCATTTACCTTAACCTGCTTGCTCGCCGAGCTACCCATATAGGCAATATTATCGCCCGCAACGGGATTGCTGCCAAAGGGGCTGCTCATACCCGAGTTATTGCTATTGCTACTTTCTGCCGCCTCTAAACTCTTCACGAAGGCGGCAAACTCTTTTCCGTACTTATTGAGATCTACAATGGCCTTTACTCTTTGGCCTCTGCTATTATTGAGATATTGAATACCACGCATAGAATTGGAGATTTATTTCCAGCAAGTTAATGCTTTTCTAGCAAAAGACTTCCTTAAAAGGCCAAGAAACGCTCTACCTGCTCTTCTAGCGCGTTTTGGCTAGCGGCTAAGAGTTGTCCAGACTCCTCTAACTGGGCCCCTATGCTAGATATAGGCAGCTGTTGGGGCATGACCGTAATTTGCAAGTAGTTCAATACGCCCGTCAGATGCTCCATGCCTCGCAGGTTCCCCGCTCGTCCCGCAGCTACGCCCACCAAAGCCGCCTTCTTGCCCCCCTGAAAACTTTCTTGGTAGGCATAAATCGAACAGGCATCCAAAAATAACTTCAGTACGCCCGGATAACTGCCGTTGTACTCCGGAGAAACAATAAATAACTTATTTGGCGCAATCAAATACTGCTCTTGTATGGTCCGCAAAGCCGAAGATTGCTGCTCAGGATCATACATATCTATATGCAAGATGTCATCGGGTAAATCTTCTAGGCTAAAAAAGCGTACTTCCTCTTCCGCTTTCTCTTTAAAATGAGCAAAAGCCGCCTCTGCGACAATTCTAGTTTTGCTGTTGGGGCGGTTGGTCCCCGAAATTACTACAATCATTTATTATGTATATAAGGAGAAGCCCAATCCCTGAACTTCTTTCTAGTAAGCTAATTGCAAAGGGAACAATGCCCAATAGCCAAAGTTCTAAAAAAAACTAGGGAAAAATAGGGAAAAGCTTAAATTAGCTCTATACCCAAGCCCTAAACCCAGTTCATTTATTCCTTTTACCTCAGAAATTTTTCTTGCCTTATGAAAATTACCTACTACGGTCACTCTGCTTTTATGGTAGAATTAGGCGGCAAAAAACTCCTTTTTGACCCCTTTATTACGCCCAACCCCCTAGCCCAAGAAGCTAGCATTTCTGCAGATGACCTTAATCCCGACTATATTTTACTTTCGCATGGACATGCCGATCATGTTAGCGATGCCGTGAGTATTGCCCAACGCACTGGCGCAAAGGTGGTCGCTATTTATGAGGTGGCCGAATGGCTGCAAAAACAAGGGATCGAAAATACACACCCCATGAATATCGGGGGCAAATGGAATTTTGGCGAGTTTACTGTCCATTGCACCACCGCCGTTCACTCTTCTGCCCTACCCGATGGCAGCTATGGCGGCAACCCCATGGGCTTTGTCATCAGCTCTAATGATGGTACTTTCTACTTTGCCGGAGATACCGCCCTCACTATGGATATGAAGCTGATTCCTATGCTCTATCCCAAACTCGATTTTGCCCTGCTCCCTATCGGCGACAATTTTACGATGAGCTATGAACATGCCATCATTGCCTCCGATTTTATTGAGTGTAACACGATTGTCGGCATCCATTTCGACACTTTCGGCTTTATTACTATCGATCATAAAGAAGCAAAAGCCGCCTTTGAAGCTAAAGGCAAAAACCTCTTTATCCCTAAAGCAGGAATGAGCTTTTCTATCCAAAAAGGATAAGGATTTGGGGCCTCCGCTGAATATAATGTGGCGGCGGTTACTCCCTTCGGTCGTCGAACTGGCGTCCCTATAGGGACTGGTTGTCGCAGCTCGCTGTTTTTTTGGGGCCTCCGCAGCAAAGCTGCGGCGCTACGTTCCGCAGCTCGCTGTTCGCTCGGCCCTTCAGCCCTTCGGGCTTCGGTCTGGCCTAACGGCCACTGCTGCACATCGCTAGGCCGCTCATCTGTCTTTTTCCTTTTAGCTTTTTTCTTTGGTGGCTGGGGAGTTTTGGGCCATGGGCTGAAGCCCATGGTTGCGGGTCTATGCAAACTGGCGGGCTAAAGCCCTTGTTTGCTATAAATGATATGGGCCGATGGTTTTAACCATCGGCTCATTTTTATTGCGCCTAGTATGGCCTCTTTTGTTGCTGTAGGTTTCAACCTACAGGTATATATCTCGATCCTACAGGCCCCCTTATACCTTACAACATATTCCATTTAGAGGAAGCTATTCGCAATTTGTGAAACGGCTATTGTAAAGCAGGGGATGCTATTCGCAATTTGTGAAACCGTAGATCAAGACTTTGATAGGCTATTCCAAAAACTCGTCCTACAGGCCCGAAGGGCCGCAGGCCTAGGGGCCTGAAAGGGTGGCCGAAGGCCAGACCGAAGCCCGAAGGGCTGAAGGGCCGAGCAGACCTGCGAGCCCTGCAAGGGCCCGGCCGCCGAAGGCGGCAGGCCCCAAAACAACCTTCCTAAGGGACTGTTCAGGATTTTGTGTATCAGAATAAAATTTGGGCCTTTAGCTGCTTAGGATTTGGCCAATAGTCGCCTAGGGACAAGCCCCTAGGCAGCAAAAAGGAGAAACACAAAATTTTAAACAGTCTCTATTTCACAGAGCTCTATTCCCTTGACTAAAAAAGCCCAAGCATTTTAATAATGCTTGGGCTAATACTATATAGGATAAGCCAAACTAGAAACAGCCCTATTCGGCAGCTCGATTAAATCGATAATTGACGCCCAAAGAAAAGCTTCGGCCCAAATCATAGCGCTGAATAAAGTATTCTTTGCCTTTATAGTCCAAAGATTCCCGATAGCGGCTACCCAAAAGATTGTTTGCCCGCAAGCTCAGACGGAAGCCCTTGCCCAGCTCTTGCGCTAGATTAAAGCCCAAAAGGGGAACGGGCTGCTCATACACATTGGGGGTACCTCCACGAACAATCAAAGAAATGCGGGGACCAATAACATTAAAAACGAGATTGGCCGTTGTTCCATAATCATTTTTATAGGCCAAAAGGAAGTTGGCCGAATAAGGCGATTGACCAAACATGGGGCGACTATCCTTAGCATCGGCTACGGTAGCCCGAATCTCCGCTAACTCTAAAGGATCAATTTTAGTGGCCGAGTAGATATAAGCAAAATTGGCCGCCAAGCTAAAGTCCTTGAGCGGAGCAGCAATAAAGCCTAAGTTTTTGCGCAGCTCTAGCTCCAAACCTAGAATTTGGGCCTCTTCTACATTACGGAAAGTAATCTCTGAGTTGGGGGCAGTAGGATTAAAGGTGCGCTCAATAGGATTATAAAACTGCTTAAAAAAGCCTGTAAGCGAAATCAATTCGGCAAAGCTGGGGTAAAACTCATAGCGCAGATCAATATTATCGGCTAGGCTGCGCTGCAAGTTAGGGTTACCCGCCAAGAGATAGCCCCCATCTACATCAAAATTGGTGTAGGGCGCCAACTCCCTAAAACTAGGTCGGGCCAAGGTTCTAGAATAGGCAAAGCGCAACTTCATTTTATCATTCAACTCATAATTTAGGCTAAGGGCCGGCAAGAGGTCCAAATTTTTGAGCAAAGGAGAAGATTGGTCCAAATGCAAAGAGTCAATAGCTTGTAAAGCGGGATCTAGAGAAAGCATGCTCAGGCTAGTTTGCTCCATTCTTAGGCCCGTGATCAAGCGCAACTTTTTCGTCAGGGGCAATTCGCTCATCAGGTAGAGGCCAAAAACATCTTGTTGGGCATCATAGCTATTTTGTAGATCAATATCAGAATCGGCATAAAGGCCTTGGCCATTATTGGCCCATTGGTTTTCGCCTGCATCGTATTGGACCAATTGGTCCTCGGCAAAATAATCTGTCAAATTGCCATTAAAGGGCACAATCCCCGATTGCTGAAAGACAATGCGGTTTTCTCTAAAGACTCTAGCTTTTCTATTATAGCTAGCGCCGGCCATCAGCTTAGCCGAAAGGCCATTCCATTGTTTGTAGGGCAAGCTCAAATCAACTCGGTTGGACCAAGTGTTTTCATTCATTTCTCGATAAAAGCGGCTGGGGCTATTATCACTACTCAACTTCAGAAAATAGCGATCTTGATCGGGGCGGTAGCGATAAGTAAAATAGCGCAGGTCGGGTTCATCTTGGGCAGAAAGCGAATAAGCGCTTTGCCATTTGATCTCTAGGTTTTTCCATTTGGGGATAAAATGTTTTCCGCCCAATTGGTAGCTGCTCAGGCTGCGCTCTAAAAACCGCCATGACTGGCTAATAAAAACATCATCGGGATCATCTCTAAATTTGGTCCCTTCGGCATAGCGGGCGGTAGAAGTTGCGCTTTGGTTGCGCAAAACGGTTAGGCGAAGCTGATTATTTTTATTCAGTTTGTAGCTAGCGCCTAGCATGGCTCCCCAAAGGGTTTCATCTCGGCCCAGCTGCTCCTCCAATTGAAGCTGAGAAGTAAGGCGGTTGGTGCTTTGGCTATTGCCGCCCAATTCATAAATTCCATAATTTCCATTGGTATAGCCGCTAGCCTGTTGGCTATAACTGAGCGAGGCAATAAAGCCTAGGGGTTTGCCAAACAACTTTCTTTGATTGCCGATAGAAAAAGACGCTCGGCTATTGAGGAAGCGGCTACGGCCCGACTGCTCCCAATTATTGGCAAAGCTGCGGCTAGCGGCAGCGATCTGCTGCGCATCTGCTGCATTAAAACTGGCGGAGCTGTTGGGCTCAAACTCGGGCAATTGGCCCTCCTCGATATTGGGAATAGTAGAAGGTAATTGGCGAAGGCCATCATCAAAGCCGAGCGGGTCTGTGCTACTTCCCGCATAGCTATTCAAATTGGGATTGAAGCTAGCGATTGTATGATAAGAAGTAGACAAACTGGCGTTGATACTAAAGCGTTCTGGAAAATCCTTGGTCTCAATATCAATATAGCCTCCAGTAAAATCGCCATAGAGATTAGGGCTAAAGGATTTATAGACTAGAATATTATCAATGAGGTTAGCGGGAAAAAGGTCCATTTGGACCGAATTGCGGTTAGGGTCTAGGCTAGGGATTTCGGCCCCATTGAGTGTCGTTTTGCTATAGCGATCGCTTAGTCCACGCACATAAACATACTTGCCTCCTTCTACCGTAACCCCTGTAATGCGGCGCATAGCGGCGGCGGCATCATTATCTCCAGTTTTCTTAATTTCTGCGGCCGAGACCCCATCCAAAACCTGAGACGACTGTCTTTTGATGGTCAGCAAAGCATTAGCTGTATTTCGGATTTGCTTGGCCTCGATGACCACTTCATCTTGGGCCAAGGCTTCTTCTTGCAGAGTGAAATCTAATTGGAAACTTTGGCCTTCGGCTAAGCTAATATTTTCTACGGTTTGCGTGCTAAAGCCCAAATAAGAGCATTGCAACTTATAGCTGCCTGCGGGCAAATTAGGCAGGCGGTACTCCCCTTCAAAATTAGTGATTACACCAATATTGAGCTCGGGTAGAAAGACCGTGGCCCCAATCACGGGATAGGCAGAGCTGGCCTCTAGGACCTTGCCGCTAATGCTGGCCATAGCGGCTTTTTCTTGTGCCTGACTGAGGCTCAGGCTAATAAAAAGCAGAAAAATAAGTAGTGAAAATTGTTTCATAATCCATACATATTGAAGAAAGCGGAAAGGATATCTTGCGGTGGGCAGGGCGCAAAGCGCAGAGCTTCCATTTGGCCTAGCGATGTGCAGCAGTGGCCCGCAGAGCCAGACCGAAGCGCTGCAGGCGCTGACAACAAGGCTGAAAGCCGCAGTTCGATGACCGAAGGGAATAACGGCCGAGCGACCCGACCAACGGGAGCCGACGCAGCGAAGCAAGTAATAGCGAGCTGCGAAACGACAACAAGGCCGTTAGGCCGCAGTTCGACGACCGAAGGGAGTAACCGCCTGCCGCAGGCAGGAGGCCCCAAAACATCATAAAAAAAGCCCAGCGCCTAAAAGACGCTGAGCCTATACAAAACTGACTTAATTGGATGTGCGGAAGATGTTGCTCGCATTGATATTGTGGAAGATACAGCCCTCGATTTTGAGGTTGCCATCTTGCCATTGCTTGTAGCTATCTTGCTCTTGGCCGATGAGGTCCTCGATATCGATGCCACGGTCAAAACCACTGAAAATAGAGTTATAATATTGGCCGCCGGCATTGTCTCGGAAAGTAATGGCGCGGCTATTGGGATTGCCTACAAAAGTGGCGTTGGCGAAAGTGGGCGTGGCGTAGGGCGTAGCCGTTTCGGGGTTGGTGCCACCATCATGTTCGCCGCCACGGTCGGCATCATCATTGGGATTTTCATTTTGGTGAACGATCACAAACTGATTGCGGCCACGGTAGCCCTCATCATAATCTAGGGCATCATCGGCGCAGAAAGCGGAGATGAGATATTTGGCATCTACGGTGCCGCCAAACCACTCGATACCATCGTCCTTATTGCCGATCACCTCGACATATTCGATCGTTGTTCCCGAGCCTACGCCCCCAAGCGTAAGGCCGTTAATTTCGTTATCGGCGCCAATATTTGAGCCGCCATGGCGGATAGAAACATAGCGAATGACGCCAGAATTATCATTATCTAGGGTTCCGCCATAAAGGCCACGGCTTTCCGAGCTAGGGATCCCTTCAATTTGGGTTTGGCCGGGCGTAGAATTGAGGCTCGCCTTACCGAGAACGATGAGTCCACCCCAGCGGCCACGTTCGGTAGCTGCGGTACCCCCTTGGTCGCCTTCAAAAGTGAAAATAATTGGTTCTGCGGCGGTTCCTTCGGCCATCAACTTGCCGCCTGGGGCTACAATCAGGGCAGAAGCATCGGCGCCAGAGCCGGCCTTTCCTTGGACAATGGTCCCTTCTTCAATGAAGAGCGTTTGGCCGCTACTGACAAAAACGAAGCCCTCTAAAATATAAGTCGTATCCTTGCTCCAATAGACTGAATCGGCGGCATTTTGCATCAAACTATCGCTAATAGTTTGAACAGGGCGGCCCGTGGGCAGGGCGGCAGAAGTTGTATTTCCGGCCACAATTCGGCTATAAAAAGACCAGCCATCGTACCAGGCCGTGCTATTGGGATCTAGGGCCCCTTTGAAGTTTGTAGAGATAAACCAATTGTCATTTAGGACGGCTTGCGTACCAAAATTGAGGCTGCTAGCGGGCAAAATCGAGTTAGTTTGGAAAATGCCTGCGCTACTATCGACTTGATTATTGGCGGTTGTAAAATAGCTAGAGACAAAGGCATCCTCTTGCAAAGAAGCGTTAATCGTCTGCTCCTCTTCGCCATTCAAACTTTGCTCGATACTGCGGTAAGCCAGCTTAATAAACTCGATACTTCCGTTGCTCGTCCCTTCAAGAGAATAGCGGCCATCGGCGGCGGAGCTAGTTGTGGCGACCTCTGCCCCATCTAGGTCATAAACCGTTACGGTCACGCCTGCGAGGGCATCGCCATTGCTATCGGTTAGGGTACCCGAGATGCCAGAATTGGCCTCATCTTTTTTGCAGGCCGTAAAAACTAGGCTGCTCAGCAGCAGCAGAAAAGAGAGAATGCGAAGATGTTTCATTAGGTAAAATTTGGAGTTGAGAAAAGTCGATTTGATGCTTGGGGGACCATTTGCCTGCAAAGGAAGTCTTTTCTCTTTAACTGCTCGTTAATTGCCTATTATCTTTAGCTACTCAATTTCGTCGAAATAATATTTTGCTTAACAACTAATTAAGCTTCACTTCATCTGAAATCAACCTAATTCTCATTTAAAGTTAATCTAGTTTTTGTAACCTTTTTTTTGGGGGGCCTGCCGCCTTTGGCGGCCGGGCCCTTGCGGGGCTCGCAGGTCTGCTCGGCCCTGCGCTTTTTCGCTTTGCTCAAAAGCTGGGTCTGGCCTGCGGCCACCCCTTCAGGCCCCTAGGCCATTTTGGGCTTCGCCCAAAATTCTAGATGCGGGGAGCTAGACAAAAAAAGGAGCCCCGCGATTGCGGGGCTCCTTGGGGAGAATTCTATCCACTAACTACATTTATCGGAGGGCTCTAAAATAGCCTTCTACTCTTTTCTTATAGTAGGGTTTGAGGTTAGGCGAAACGGTCCGGAAGAGTTCCACTTGCCCCTCTCTTTCTTTGAGGTATTCCTGCATAGCGGGGGGCATATTTTTGGGTAAATCTTCATTGGGTCGTTCGGCTCGTCTTTGGTCATCGTATTCTCTTTCTCTTTGGGCCTTTTCATGTTCGAGCATACGAGTGAGAATATCTTGTTGGCGTTTATTGATATCGGAGGGTAGGCGTTTATTGACCAGGTCGGTTTCCACCTTATCCATTTGGTCAATAATATCTTGCAGTTCTTTTCCGCCGCCTTTGCCTTTTTGTTGGAGTTCGCGTTTCATTTTCTCCATAGCTTTGCGGATAGCGGCTTGTTTGGCGGCCATTTCTGCAAACTGTTTACTAGAGGGCGACTGGCCATTTTTCATCATTTGCTCTAGCTTTTTGAGTTGTTCTTGCAGGCCTTTCTGCATCTCCTTCATGCCGCCCATATTGGGTTGGTCTCCATCTTGGCCTTTACCTTTGCCGCTACTACCGGGTTTACCTTTGCCGCCGGGTTTTTCGCACATTTGTTCGCCGGCCATTTCGCTAGCCATTTGCTGTTGCATTTGGTTCATCGATTCGCTGAGCATTAGGGCCAGGTCATTGATATAGGTCATACTATATTGTTGTTGGACCATAGCGGGGCGTTTTTGGCGTTCCTCCAGCAAGTCGATGCCTTTATTGAGGGTCTTTTTGGTATCATTGACCTTTTCGGTAATAAAGCTTTCGAGTTGGTAGACTCTTTTGGCTAGGGCTTGCAAGCTATCCTCCACCTGTTTAAAATCATCTTTGATTTTATATTGTTTTTGGACCAGCTTAACATATTTGGGCGTATTGGGCAGGGTGGCCTGCACCTCATCGATTAGGGCTTCTTGGTCAAAAGAGAGGTCGACTAAATTTTCTAGCAATTGGCGCATCGCCTTAAGGTCTTGCTCCATTTGTTTCATTTGGCCTTCGCCCATCATTTCGCCCATTTCATCGGCCATTTCCTTCATCTTCTTGGCGGCATTTTTCTGCGACTTGGCCGCCTGTTTATTCTGCTTCTTTTTGAGTTGGTCCGAAGAATTTTGAAGATTTTCTTGGGCCTCTTTTTTCTGTTCTTTGAGATCTTCATTATCCATTTCCATCGGCTGATCGAGTTCTTCGTTTTTCTCTTTAGCCTTATCCATTTTATCCTGAATCTCTTCGAACTTCTCGTTGATTTCCTCCTGTTTTTCTTCTAATTCTTTTTGTTCTTCAGCAGATTGTTGATCGCCATCTTTTTGCTCGGTTTCCTCGGCCAATTTTTCTTGTTCTTCGGCCAGTTGTTCGAGTTCTTCTTTGGCGTCCATCATTTCTTTTTCCAGCTCCATTTTCTTGAAGAGGCTAAGCATGCGGTCCAATTCGTCTTTTACTTCCTCCTCGTTCATCTCCATATTTTCGAGTTGTTCGAGGACCTCCTTCTTATCCATTTTGTCTAGCATCTCCTCCATCTTTTCAAAGAGTTCTTTCATCTCATCAGACATGACCTCTTCAAAAAGCTTTTCGATCATTTCCTGTTTTTTGAGCAGTTCTTCATCAACCTGTTGATACTGTTCTTGCTGCTCTTTATTTTCTTGGAAATTCTGCTCGGCATTTTGGATTTTCTCCTGTGTTTCTTTTTGCTGTTGGATAAGCTTCTCAATTTCTCGGCGGTCTTGCCAATTGAGTTCATTTTTCTGCAGCACATTTTCCTTAGCCTTTTTGATTTCTCTTTTGAGTTTTTCCATTTCGGCTAGGGCTTCTTCCAGATCAGATTTAATGGCTTCATCATTCTTTTCTTCTTGGGCCTTCATTTCTTCTACGGTAGCCATTTGGTAAACCATTCTGCTGGTTTTAGAAGATTTGCTCCCTTGTACGCCATCATTATCCCAAACTTGGAAATAGTAGCTAAGTTTATCGCCTGGTTCTAGGCCCATATTCCGAAAATTGAGGGTATAGCGATAAGTTGTTTGCTTATTGCTGCGGATGGGCAGGGGTTCTACTTCTTGGCGCAAGATTTTTCCATCTCGCTCAATCGTATAATGAAAAGCGAGGCTATTTAGGCCATAATCATCAGAAGCCGAGCCAGCAAAATACATCAATTTGCTATCTGTGCTATCGGCAAACTTTTCCATCTCAATTTGGGGATAGAGATCGGGAATAACGGTAATGCTATAATTTAGCGAATCGCCCATAGGCAATTTAGCATTAGAGAGGTAGATTTTATAGCTACCGTCGGCTTGTAGTTGGCGTTTGAAACTAAAGTTTTGGCGGCCAGAGCGTTCGGCTTCTTGGCGTTCTTCTCCAGCAAAGCGAACAGCTAATTCATCGGTAAAGTTGGCGGCAAACAACCATTCTACTTTGGTGCCTGCGGGGACCACTAGGTCGCCGACATTATCTAGAGTTTCATCTTTGCGGCCTGTATAGGCTGGAAAATCTAGGGCGGTTTGGAAATTCAGCAAATTGGGTTTTTCCAAAACGTTCATGCTATAGCTCTTAGAGCTAAAGCCATTGGCTTGAAAGCGGAAATTAAGATCTTCTTGGACCTTGGGGAAGATATAGCGAAATTGGGTAGGGCTCAGTTTCTCCATCTTAAACTGATAATTATCCACCTCAATAAAGACCTCTGCGGGCAGAGCGCCTTTTTCTTCAATATCTACGATAAGTTCAAAGTCTTCATATTGCAGTAGTTTTTTGTCCAAATTGCGGGGAACAAAACCAAAGAGTGCTTGGCGCTCAAACTCTTCATTATTAGAAAGAATACGGCCCGTACTATTCTGCACAATATTAGAAAAAACCAACAGTCCAAAGAAGATAAACAAAGGGGGGAGCACAAAACGCAAATACTTGCGGTTTTTGCGCAAATCAATGGCCTTTTGAAAAGGCACGGGGGCCAATTCTACTGTTTTTTGGTTGATAGCAGCTAGCAGCAAAGCGCTATTTTCTGCCTGCGCCTGTTGGTTGAGCTGTAAAACATTGAGCAATTTGTCTTGCACATTGCTAAAGTGCTGGCCCACAATCTGGGCGGCTTTCTCATGAGAAATCACCTTGCCTAAACGGAAATATTGCAGCAAAGGCCAAATGACCCAATAGCTAAGTCCTAGGCCCGCCAAGGCCAAAAAGCTATAAAACAAGCTTTTGCGGAAAGCCATAGAAGAGACCGAAGACGTAAATACATAATGCTCTAAAAGCACAAAGGTCACCCAAATAACTGAAATCAGGGCCAAACTATGCAAGCTGCCTCGAATCAAGTTATTGAGATAGTATTTTCGAATAAACGCATCTAGTTTGTGGAGTAGCGTCTGATATTGGTTCATATGATTGATAATGAGATTGTTTCCTGAATTGGCATACACTATATAATAATACGATTTTTATTAAAAAGGGCTGTCTCTTTTAGAAAACTTTAAATCGGGCTTTTTCAAGGAGAATAGGCTTTGGGGCCTAGCATTAGCGAATGGCCCTCTCCTATTTATTTCTGAAAATCTTTTTGGTCCTATTCATCGTTTAGAAAAGAAAAACGATGAGAACAATGATCCTAATCTGCCTCTTCTTGGGCAGCAGTTTATCTTCTTGGGGGCAAGACAAAACGCCCTATGATTATGCTCGGGCCTCGGCTGCAGAGCAAAAAAAAGGCATGTACTTATTGGGGGGCTGGTCCTTGGCATCCTTAGGCGTAGGGGCTTTGGGCTATGGCCTAAGCCAAGGAGAAGAAGAGCGGGCCTTTCATGAAATGAACATGATTTGGGGCGGAATCAACTTGGCCATCATTGGCGGCTCGATCCTTTTGATGAAGCCCGCTGAGCCTGGGCTCAGCTTGGCCGATGCTCGAAAGAAACAGCGAAAGGTCCAAAACATCTACCTCATCAATACAGGCCTAGACCTTTTGTATATGGGGGCTGGAGCTGCTCTTTTGGCCACAGCCGACCGTTATCCGGGCCAAGAAGCGGGCCGCCGTGGCTACGGCAAATCTATTTTATTGCAGGGCGGTTTTCTATTTGCTTATGACGGCTTTGAGTATTTGGTCCAAAAGCGCCTAGGGCGTCCCCTCTTTAAGGAAGAGGGCTGGAGCTGCCGGCCGGCCTCCTCTAGCTTGGGTTTGGCCCTTCGCTATCGTTTTCCCTAAAGCGCTGGCCCAAAATTCGACGACCGAAGGGAGGAGCGGCCTAGCGATGTGCAGCAGTGGCCGAAGGCCAGACCAAGCGGGCGCAGCCTGCGCAGGGCCGAGCAGAGAGCGAGCTGCAGAACGTAGCGCCCGCCGAAGGCGGGAGGCCCCAAAACAACAGCTAGATCTTTTTTTCCTTAGCATTTAGGCGAAAAAAGCCTATCAGACTAGCCATGAGCGTCGGGAGAAAAATGTTGATTAGCCAAAGCGTGAAGCTGGCCCAAAGGATATGATCGGCCGCGATGGGGGCCAAAAAATAGAGCGAAAGCGAGGCCCGAGCCAACAAAGCCGCCGAGGCCGGAATGGGCAGGGCCGTTTGGGCCAAAAAGACCAATTGCACGGCTGTAACGGCCAATAAAAAAGGGGGGTGGGCGCCAAAAGCATAGAGCAAAGCCACATTTTGGAGAATATAGCAGCCATAGCGGAGCAGCGAAAGGCCCAAAACGGCGCTCAAATTGCGTTTGGGCAAATTGAGTTTTAGGAAGGCGTACTTCTGCAAAAAGGTCCAGCGCGAGTACCACTGCGGCCCCAAAAAATAGATCGCCAACAAGAGCAACAAAAGCGGAGGCAAAGCCCCATACAGCCAATACTTTTGGGCCAAAAACCAAGCGGGAATCGGTAATTGGGCCATTTCTCGGTAGGCCAAAGCCAGCAGGCCCGCTGTGACCAAAACGATCCATTGAGCTAGGCTACCAAAAGCGCTAGACGACAAACTTTGGGCTCGAAGCGCCTTGGGCAAATAGAACAATCGGCCCGCATGTTCGCCGATTCGGTTGGGGGTAAACACCCCTAGGGCCAGGCCCATAAAAATAGCTTTTATGGCCCTAGAAAAAGCCATAGGTGCCGCCAGTAAAGCCCGCCATTTTTGGGCCTCCAAGGCCCAGTTGAGGGGCAAAAGCAAAAGAGCCAAAGAAAAATAGGCCAAAGAGAACTCCGCCTGAAAGCGTTGCCAAGAGAGGGGCGGCAGCTCTGCTGCCGCCCGCTGCCACTGCTGCTTGAGCAAATAGGCAAGAGCGACAAACAAAAGGAGCTGCAGCAAAAAACGCAGTCCTTTATTGGCCCAAATCTGTTTGAGCAGTGCAAAGATGCGGTTGCCCATCAGCCCTTGCGTTTGGGGTTATTATTGAGGAAATCGCCCCAGCCCTTATAGCGTTTGCCGCCTTTGCTGGCCGAGCTGCCCTGCAAATAATGGCAGTAGGCCACGCCCACGGCATCGGTAGCATCTAAAAAATCGTGATGAAAATCGCCTTTAATCAGATGGGGCAACATGGCCGCTACTTGCTCTTTGCTGGCGGCCCCCTTGCCCGTTACGGCCTTTTTGATGCTTCTGGGGCTGTATTCTGCTACGCTTAGGCCATGATTGCCCATCACGGCCATAACTGCGCCCTGCGCCCGCCCTAACTTGAGCATCGACTGGGCATTTTTGCCATAAAAAGGGTCTTCTAAAGCGCCTGTAGAGGGTTCATAATATTGAATCAGGCGATCTAGCTCGCTATAAATGAAACTCATCTTTTGGGCCTGGCTGTCCATCTTGCGCATATCCAAAACGCCCATACTCAGCAGCTCGACCTTTTGGCCAGTTGCTTTTAAGAAAGCATAGCCCAGCAAAATAGAACCGGGGTCAACCCCCAAGATGATTTTTGTTTTCTTTGGCACAGTGATCCTGATTAACAAAAAAGGCCAATAGTGCGAACTACTGGCCTTTTTCTATTTGCTATTTACTTATCTCTAAAGTAGAGCTTAAGCGGTACTCCGGTAAAATCGAAGCGGGCCCGCAGGCTGTTCTCCAAATACTTTTTGTAAGATTCTGAAACATGCTTAGGGTGGTTACAGAAAAATACAAAAGAGGGATAAGCCGTGGGCAATTGGACCATATACTTGATCGAGATCATGCGGCCCCGATAAGCGGGGGGATGATAAGCGGCCAAGGTTTCTTCCAAAAAGGTATTCAATTTAGAAGTAGAGATCCGTTTGCTGCGGTTTTCATGCACCTCAATGGCCACATCAATGGCTTTGAGCACCCGCTGCTTCTCCAAAACAGAGATAAAGACGATGGGCACATCGCTAAAGGGCGCAATGCGCTCGCGGATGTGGTCCTCATATTCTTTGAGGGTATTGGTGCTCTTCTCGACCAAATCCCATTTATTGACAAAGATGACAATCCCTTTGTTGTTCTTGATGGCTAAGCGGAAAATATTAAGGTCTTGGGCCTCAATTCCCTTGCTCGCATCGAGCATCAATGCACAGATATCGGCAGATTCCAAAGAGCGGATGGCTCTCAAGACCGAGTAAAACTCTAGGTCCTCTTTTACCGAGCGCTTACGGCGCAAACCTGCTGTGTCGACCAAGATAAATTCTTGTCCAAATTTATTGTAATGCGCATGCACGCTATCGCGGGTAGTTCCAGCAATATCCGTAACAATAGAGCGCTCCTCATCTAAAAGGAGATTGACAAAAGAAGACTTTCCCGCATTGGGTCGGCCCACAATCGCAATATGCGGAAGGCGGTTATCTTCTTCGGGAATACCCGGAATAATATCCGTCAAAGCATCCAATAGGTCGCCAGTGCCACTCCCAGAAGTCGAGCTAATGGGATAAAGATTATCAAATCCCATGGCCCAAAACTCATGAATCATGAGCTGGCGTTCGTTGTTATCTACTTTATTTACGGCCAACAAAACCGGTTTGTTGATCTCTTTGAGCAAACGGCCCACCTGCGCATCCAGGTCGGTAATTCCCGTTTCTACATCTACCATAAATACTACCACCTGCGCTTCTTCAATGGCCATGCGCACCTGCTTGCGGATCGCCGCAGCAAATACATCTTCTCCATCGCCAATAAATCCGCCGGTATCTACCAAATGAAACCGCTTGCCGTTCCATTCTGTCGAGCCATATTGTCGGTCACGGGTTACGCCGCTCACATCATCTACAATTGCCTGACGCATCCCCAACATACGGTTAAAAAAGGTCGATTTTCCTACATTGGGCCGCCCTACAATGGCTACCAAATTTTCCATATCTTCTATAATGATTAAGTTCGTCTGAAGTCTGTCGGCCCAAGTTTTCTAGACCAACTGCTGTATCTTTCGTATTCAGCCCACAAAGATAAGCATATTTCATTGACCCGCTTATTTTTAGCTTTTTTTCTTTTTGGGGCCTCCGCCTCGCTTCGCTCGTCGGCGCTACGCTTTAGGGCTCGCAAGTCTGCTCGGCCCTTCGCCAGCAAGCTGGCTCGGTCTGGCGCTGCGCGCCACCCTGTCGCATCGCTAGGCCAGGCGCTGCGCGCCTCTGCTGCCATCGCTAGGCCTAAATAGCCGAAAGAATATGGGCTACTTTTTTCAGGCTGGGGCTAATTTCGATATTGTGTTTGGTAGATTGCTCAAAGGGGACTTCAACCAGTTGTTTGTGCTGTACCCCAATCATAATTCCTCTTTTATTGGCCAACAGGGCTTCTACCGCGCCAATGCCCATTTGGGCAGCCAGCACACGGTCGGCACAAGTAGGGGTTCCCCCTCGCTGAATATGGCCCAAAACCGTCACTCGGCTTTCTTCATAAGGGACCTTATCTTGCACTTGCTTGGCCAATTCAAAAGCTCCACCAGCATCATCGCCCTCGGCCACTACAATAATACAGGAGTGTTTGTGCTTCTCGTGATATTCCCCAATTTGCTGAATCAACAAAGGGATGTCTGTTTCTACTTCAGGGACCAAAATGGCCTCGGCCCCGCCAGCAATTCCCGAACGCAGGGCAATAAAGCCCGCATCTCGGCCCATAACTTCTACAAAAAATAAGCGGTTGTAGGCCTCTGCCGTATCACGGATTTTATCAATGGCTTCTAGAGCCGTATTGATGGCCGTATCATAGCCCAAGGTATAATCTGTTCCATATAGATCGTTGTCTATGGTGCCCGGAATGCCCACAAAGGGAATTTCGGGATGTTCTTCCATAAAAACCGTAGCTCCCTTAAAAGAACCATCGCCTCCAATGACCACAACCCCCTCTATGCCAGCGGCTTTTAGTTGTTCAAAGGCTTTTTGGCGACCTTCGGGCGTCATGAATTCGGCAGAGCGGGCAGAGCCCAAAATGGTCCCACCTCTGTTAATGATGCCCTGCACCCCTTCTCGGTCCAAGGGAACAAAATCTCCCAAAATCATTCCCGCATAGCCTCTACGGATACCGAGCACCTCTACTTGATTATAAATAGCGGCCCGCACCACTGCACGAATGCAAGCATTCATTCCTGGCGAATCGCCTCCTGATGTAAAAACAGCTATCTTTTTCATGCTTTTTGTTTTTTTGGTCCAAAAAAAGGCCGTCAAGCCGCCTAAAATACAGTTTTCTCTTCCCTTTTTCAGTTTTATTTTGATAAATTGCTGAGCTTTTGCCCCGCAAAAAGCCAGAACGACTATTCTTGATGGCCCTTCTTTTTCTTTAAAAAGATGGCATTTTTTTGTGCCCAGGGCCCAACTTAAAATATTTTGACTATGACAGAAAAAGAAAAGCATTCTAAAAACAACCCCAGACAGTGGTCTAAAATTAAGGCAGAAAACTCTTGGACCATGTTCAAGGTAATTGCAGAATTTGTAGATGGCTACGAGCGTCTCAACGATATTGGTCCCTGTGTGTCTATTTTTGGCTCGGCCCGTACCAAGCCCGACAACCGCTACTATAAACTAGCTACCGAAATTGCCAAATTGATGGTCAATGAGGGCTATGGTGTGATTACAGGTGGTGGCCCCGGTATTATGGAGGCGGCCAACTTGGGCGCCAAGCAAGCGGGTGGTCCTTCTGTAGGACTCAATATTGACCTTCCTTTTGAGCAAGGCCATAACGACTATATTGACAACGACAAGATTTTTAACTTCAAGTACTTCTTCATCCGCAAAGTGATGTTTGTGAAGTATGCGCAAGCCCTTGTAGTGCTTCCTGGTGGTTTTGGTACCATGGACGAACTCTTTGAGGTCCTTACTTTGGTCCAAACCCATAAGAGCTCTCCTGTTCCCATCATTTTGGTAGGTTCTGAGTTCTGGACCGGCCTAAAGGATTGGATCAAAAACGTGATGCTAGAACAAGAGCAGAATGTAAGCCCCAAAGATTTGGATCTTATGCCCATTACGGATGACCCTCAAGAGGTGGTCCGCATTATCAATGAGTTTTATGCGCATGAAGACCTCAAGCCTAAATTGAATCTGCTCTAAACGAGCCGAGGAATGACAAATAAAAGTGCCCCCGCTGCCAATGGCAGCGGGGGCACGCTTTTATAAGGTCCAGAGGCGCGCAGCGCCTGGCCACAACAAGCCCTTTAGGGCGCCGTTCGACGACCGAAGGGAGTAACCGATGCGGCAGGGTGGCCTAGCGATGCGACAGGGTGGCGCGCAGCGCCAGACCGAGCCAGCTTGCTGGCGAAGGGCCGAGCGAACAGCGAGCCCTAAAGCGTAGCGCCCGCCGCAGGCGGGAGGCCCCAAAACAACTTAATCATTCATGGTACAAGTAGTGCAGCCCGTGCAGTAATAGGCTACATAAGTCCATCTCCCCACTTTCTTTAGTGCACAGCCCTTACCTTCACCTGAGGTACAGCTACAAGATTTTGGAGCATCGCCAGGAGCAGTAAGCTTCACATCAGGAAAAAAGAAAGAAAAATCGGGGCTATAGGGGATCAGCAACTGAAAGGCCTGTCCATAAAAATAACTTTGCGCTAAAACGTAATCCTCTTCTGATAATTGAACTAAATCTTCTCCCTTGGGAAAATCAGGCAAATCGCCTCCACCGTACACAAAATCATAATGCTCTTGAATGAGTTTTTGGAGCTCAGGCAATTGGGTAAAAGCCTCGATGCCCGCAGCAGACAAGGAAGCCTTGGCTGCAGTTTCATAACTAATATCATCCTGAGCAGTATAAAGCACTCCCAAAATTTCTAGATTTGACTGTTCTTTTTTGGGCTGAATAGCGACATCTGCCAAGCTTACCGCCTTTGTCTCTTTGTCCTCTAACAAAAAGCTATAGCCTTGAGGCAGAACAAACTCTACCGAAGTTTGGCTAGCATCCGTATATTTCCATTGGGTCCCCTTGGGCAGCTCAATTCCTTCTTCTAGGGGCTGAGCTTGCGCTAGCGTTTGATAGCTATCTACTGATTTTAGGGTTTCTTGGGCCATTTCTACCTCTGCTTGTTGGCAAGAAGCCAATAAAGCGAAAGTCACAAAAAAAACAAATACATTAAAAATGAGATTCTTCATAATTAACAATTGTTTAGATTAAAGAATAAGAGTATACAAATTAAAAATTTAATCTCAGAAAACCTAAACCAAATAATCCAATAAAAAATTGCAAAAAAACATACTTCCTAATATGAAATCAATTCTAGCACTTTTGCTCTTTTTCTGTTCTGGCTTTTTGTCTGTTTGGGGGCAAAGCAGCGACTACTTTCAGCAGCAGAGCCATTATGAGATTCACTTTCGGCTCAATGAGGCCCAGCATAGTTTATCGGGCCATTGGAAAATGAGCTATCAGAACCAGTCGGCAGATAGTCTAACTGAAATATGGATACATCTTTGGCCCAATGCCTACCGCAACAACAGCAGTCCCTTTGCCCATCAATTGGCGGAAAATGGCGACCTGAGTTTTCAGTTTGCGGCAGATTCGGCTCGTGGGGGAATAGATAGTCTAGACTTTAGTAGCCCCAGCCAAAACCTTAGCAGTAGTTTCCCTTTGGGCGGCCAAGAAATGCTGCGGCTGGAGCTGAGTGCGCCCCTCGCCCCAGGCGACAGTTTGCTGATTGAAAGCCCTTTTCACTTAAAAGTACCCGCTAGTTTTTCTCGTTTGGGCCATCAAAAACAATATTATCAGCTTTGTCAATGGTACCCCAAAGTAGCGGTTTATGATGCAAAGGGCTGGCATCCTATGCCCTATTTGGACCAAGGCGAGTTTTATGGAGAATTTGGCGATTACGATATATATATAGAGCTGCCCGCCAATTATTGGGTGGCCGCCACAGGCGAGCTACAAACAGCAGCCGAGCAAAAACGCCTAGCCGATTGGGCCAAAGCCTGCGCAAAAATGGAGCTGATTGGGCTTTCGGTAGATCCGCCCCCTAGTCTTCCTTCAGATAGCAGCTTTAAGCAATTGCACTATCAGGCTAAAAACGTACAAGACTTTGCCCTCTTTTTGAACAAAGACTTTTATGTCCTGAAGAAAGAGATGACCCTAGCCACTGGCCGAAAACTTCCCCTTTGGGCCTTTTTTGAGGCCGAAGAAGCTTATATCTGGCAGTTGGCGCCCGACTTTATGGAAAAATCAACTCGCTATTATTCTAAAGTCATGGGCGAGTATCCCTACCCACAAATTACGGCGGTCCAAGGGCCCTTAGGAGCAGGTGGGGGCATGGAATACCCCATGATTACGATCATCAACCCCACTAGCAGTAAAAAATATTTGGACCTCCTGTTGGCCCATGAAATTGGCCACAATTGGTGGTATGGCATTTTGGCCAGCAATGAGCGCAAACATCCTTGGATAGATGAAGGCTTTAATTCCTATATCGAGAGCCGTTATCTGCAGCAAGAATATGGCGGCCAGCCCTTGCGCCAAGCCTATTTGGCCTATCTGCTGCAAGTCCAGCGCAATGAGGAGCAATCTAGCGCCCTGCCCTCTGATAGCCTGAGCAATTTTAATTATTATTTGGCCGCCTATGCCAAACCCAGCCTCATCCTCTCTTATCTAGAACAGCATTTGGGCCAGCCCAAAATGGATAGCATTCTGCAAGCGATTTATGAAAAATGGCAGTTCAAACATCTTGGTCCCCAAGAACTGCAAAAGGAGTTTGAGCAGGGCAGCGGCCAAGATTTAGACTGGTGTTTTCAGGGGCTGCTACAAGATAAAAAGCGAGTAGATTTGGCCCTAGAAAAACTGAGTAATTTGGGCAGCGACAGCCTATTGGTCCAAATTCAGAATAAGGGCCAAGCCGCTCCCCCCATCTTTTTGGCCTATATGAATGAGGAAGGCCAAGTTTTGCAGGCCTTTAAGTTCCCCCCCTTGGCGGCGGGAGAAAGAGAAAGCTTCCGCATACCCAAATTGGCCCATGCGCATAGCCTAGAAATAGACCCCTTTGCCTATTTACCCGACTACAATAGAGCCAACCAGCAGCAGTATTTTGCTCGCTCCAAACGGAAGCGCATTAACCTGCTCTACCCTAGTCCAGATTTTACGAATCAGGCGCCTTCGGTGGCCCCAATTATTGGCTACAATGCCTATGATGGCTTGCTGCTAGGCTTGGGAGTTTACAGCAATCCGATTTTTCTAAAAAATTGGGGCTACCAACTTTATCCTTTGGTTGGGACGAGCTCCGAGCAACTCGTGGGCCAAGGCCAATTTAGCTTTCACAAAGGTTTGCAAAAGGGCAAAATCAAGGATTACCAAATTAGTTTGGGCTATAAGCGCTACAGTTATTTTAGCAATGAGCGCTACAACTATAAGTTACAATATCAGCGTTGGCGCTTGGCGGCGGAGCTGGCCCTGCGCCCCAAGGCAGGTCGCCAATTTAGGCGGCAATATATTGGCCTAGAAAACCTATTGATTCGAGAAGAGGAGGAAAACTTTGAGCGCGACAGCCTGAATAATATTAGCTATTTGGGCAAAACGGGCAGCTTTAGATCGGTCCACCGCCTCTATTATCGCTGGGAAAACCGCCACCCTTTGGCCCCAGCAAAATATAAATTGGCCCTAGAGTTTGCCCAATACGATCAAGGCCAGGAGCAGTACCTCAAACTCAGTCTAGAGGGACAAAAAGACTGGTATTATGCCGTAGGTAAAAAGATCGGTCTCCGCTTTTTCTTTGGCGGCTTCCCCTTTCATAGCGATCGAGATTTTGGCGCTTACCCGCTGCATTTGCTCAGCCGAAATGCCCATGACTACCATTATGACAACTATGTTTGGGGCCGAAATGTCCAATCGGGCTTTTCCGAACAGCAGGTTTTAATCAAAGAAGGGGGCTTTAAGTTGCCCATTGCCAACGCCCAAGCCATTGGCGACGGCCGCAGCAATAGCTTTATTGGCGCCATAAATCTCCGAGCCGATTTGCCCATTCGCCTGCCTTTCCGCCTGCCCTATTTTCGCCTACAGCCCTATTTTGATCTGGGATATTTTGAAAACACCGTCCCCTCTCTCCAACTAGACAGCCCCGCCGATGCCATCTTTTACGATCTCGGTCTGCTGCTCGATATTGGCGATGGACTGGCCCAAATTTCCTACTCTTTTTACTCCAATGAACGCCTCCGCAATTATATGAAGGAGAAGAATAACTTTTGGGCTCGCTTCGGCATCAGTATCAACCTCAATAGCTGGAGCAGAGAAAAATTAACCGATGAACTGATTGGGTTTTAAGTGTTTTTTGGGGCCTCCGCAGCAAAGCTGCGGCGCTACGCTTTGGGGCTCACTGCTCGCTCGGCCCTTCGTTTTTTCGCTGCGCTCAAAAACTCGGTCTGGCCTGACGGCCACCCCGCCGCATCGCTAGGCCAGTCGCTTCGCTCCTTTGCGGCGGCTTCGCCGCCTGTAGGACTCCATAAGGAAAGGTCCAAAACTTAGGTTTTGGGCCTTTTTCTGTTGTGGGGGGGTACAGCTAGCCATCAAGAGGGGTTCCTGTACCCATCGGGAGGGGTTTACCTACCCATCGAGAGGGGAGCCTGTACCCATCGGGAGGGCTAAGGCTAGCCCTCCATAGGGGTTTTGTATATTATCTTGAGGGCTATCTCTAATCCTCCATAGGGGTTTTGTATATTATCTTGAGGGTTATCTCTAATCCTCCATAGGGGGTTTATATATTATCTTGAGGGCTATCTCTAATCCTACAGATCAGTCCTCCTAGTCATCAGGAGTATTCTTCTACCTAAAGAAGAGGACTTAGGCTAATCATCGGCAGGACTTGAACTACTCCAAAGGAGGACCTATAGTGGTCCTAAAGAGGAACTAGGCCTATCGTGTAGCGGACTTAAGTAAGTCCAAAAGAGGATGTACAGAAGCCCTCTAAAGGAGCTCCCCTGCCCCAGGCGAGGACTTGCCCAAGTCCTCTTTAGGAGCTATACAACCCCAAGAGAGGAGCTCACTAAGTCCTACCGAGGGGGTTCACTACTCCTCGCCCTTATTTTGGTTCTTTTTCGGAAGGTTTGGCACAAAAAAGGAGCCAAGGTCTTGGGGCCTTGGCTCCTTTTGAGGAAAGAACTGAACTAAAGTTTTAATAAAAAAAGTCAATTCTGCGATTTTAATCTATGGTTTTAAATTATCTATTTTTATATTTGACTATTATTTAAGCGATAACTAAATGTCCATGCAAGACCACAGACAGACAGACAGACAGACGATGACGGTCAGTTAACTGCTGTACAACAACTTCATGTTTTAGGCCCTAAAATTAGCCGAGAAGAACTTCCATTAGAGGAGGGCGAAGAGCAGAAATTTTGGCTTACAGAGCCCTATTATTTTTCGCCCAATATTGCAGAAGAAGGATTTGATGAGGCCTACATCAATCGTTTGGAGATGGGCCCCACTGGAGTAGAAGAAATGAACCTTCTACTTTCTGGCTTTTTTCAGCGCTATGTCTCTTTTGAGCCTATTGAGCAGATAGAACTTAGCGGGCAACTAGACGGAAGCTGGCAGGTCCATATTCCTCAGTTTTCGGATCTATCTCGGGGCTTAGATCAGGTCTCCCTTGCCTTTAGTTGGCAGGAAGAGCATGAGTTTACTGCCGCATTGGAGCAGCAATTAGCCGCAGGAGGACAGCCCGCTAAAAATATTGAGGAGGAAATCCAAAACTGCAAACATTGCCCAGAAGAAGCCATAGAAGGCCAGCAATATGAAGATGCAGACGGAAAGCGCTACCAATATGAGAATGGGCAATGGCTAGAGCATATCTGGACCGCCCCGATGCTTGAACCCATCCCTGTTAAGGCAGATAGAATAACTGCTGAAGGCAGTTCTTTCTGGGATTGGGCCAAAATTGGGGCAGAAATAGCTATTGGCTTCACTCCTTTTGGGGTTGTTTTAGATGTTATTGATTTAGGGAAAGCAATTGCGGGGGGAAATCCAACGGATATTGCTATTGCCATGATTGGCTTTTTGCCTGCGGGGGATTTACTAAAAGCAGGGAAAAAAATTGGTGGGGGCTTAGAAAAAATGCTCAAGCATACCGATGAACTTGCTCCCTTTGGCGTTCAGCCGCCCAAACTGCAAGCACCTCCTAAAGAGCTTGAAAAGCTAAAAGAACTACAAAAGCAAGTTCCAGAAGGCCCCAAAGCAGCTAAAGAAAGTCCGCCAATTCAAAATAATGATGCCCCAAAAGTAGAAACACCAAAAGCAGAGCCCCCTAAACTAGAGGAACCTCAGCTAAAAGAGCCCGAACTCAAAGAGGAAATTCCTTTAGAAAAGGAGCTGGGTAAACAAGAGGCGCCAGAAATAGAATTCGGCTCCCAGCTCCCGCCTAAAATTTATAAGCTAGCTGATGAGAACTTTGTCCTTTTACAGAAAGGAAAACTAGGGAAATACGGTGAGGGGGATAAAATTCCTAAAGCGGAATATGAAAAACTGATTAGGGAGTATAAGCGAGAGCAGTTAGCGGCTAAAAAAAGTAAGGAAAAGCCACTAAATGTACTTAAAGAAGTTTCTATAGAAAAACTACAGCGTGCAGGAAAGCAAATAGATAAAGGTGGACAATTAACTAAAGCTGGTAGAGGCCTTCAAAAACATGGAAGCAGAGAAGGTAGTGTTTTTCCTCCAGCCAAAGGAAGCCCTAAACAAATAAATGAACAAGGAGAAAAAATATTAACTAAGATTTTACTACAGAAAGATGCAGTAAGAACAACTAGACACCATGCTCGCTTTGGAGATATTTTAGACATTAGAATACCTGGGGGAATGGGGGCTAGATTTAGTTCAGATGGTAAGAAATTTATAACTTTTTTAGAACCAGAATAGTATAATTATGAATAAGTATTCGATTCAAATAGCAAGTGGTCCAGACCGAGAAAAGCTTGTAGCAGAGATTTGGCTAAATGATATTATGATTGTAGAAATCAGTCAAGAAAAGCCCTATTTAGAGATTGAGCTATTTTTTAGTGACAAGTTCGACTTTAAATTGCCATATGAAGAGTTTTTAAATGTAGTCATGAAGGCTAAAAAAATTCTACTAGAAGAATAGGCCTCTGGCTATTTAACCTTACAAACCTAAGCGGCAGTTGATTTAGTCAACTGCCGCTTTTTTCGGTTTTGCAGGGCCGAAGGCCCGCAGGCCTAGGGGCCTGAAAGGGTGGCCGAAGGCCAGACCGAAGCCCGAAGGGCTGAAGGGCCGAGCAGACCTGCGAGCCCTGCAAGGGCCCGGCCGCCGAAGGCGGCAGGCCCCAAAACAGCATCCTCAGAAATAAAAAAACCTCCTCCAAAGCGGGAAGAGATTTGAGATTTTGTTGTTTAGCTGCGCCATTTTTGCCAGCGCTCAATCAGGCTAGAGAGCCAAGCCATGGGCTTTTTTTGCTGGCGGCGATAGAGGAGGAATCCCGTAGCGCCAAGGGCTAGGCTCAGGCCGAGGAGCAGCAGCAGAATGCTGGACCAAGACCAACCGTAATCTAGGGGGGCGGGATTGCCAATGCTGATAAAAGAGCCCCAAAAAGCGGGGTGTCCAGAAATGTGATCGGACTGATTGAGATAGTCCAATTTAGCCTTTTGTAGGGCGGCGGGTTTGCTCATTCCATTGGCCAAATTTTCATAAAAGCGGGCCATTAGGGCAGCGCTCGTATAATCGTTCACCTTCCAGAGGGTGGTCACCACCGAGGGCACACCCGCATACATAAAGGCGCGGGCCAGACTGAGCACTCCCTCGCCTCGGACCACCTTGCCAAAGCCCGTTTCGCAGGCCGAAAGCACCACCAAATCCGCTTTGAGGTCTAGGTTATGAATCTCATAAGCATATAGGCGGCCAGCATCTAAATTGTCTATTTCTCCAGAATCTCGAGCAAAAAGCAAGAGGGATTTATGCGGATGGCGAATATCGACCACGCCGTGCATGGCCAAATGGATCAGGCCATAATTAGAAGCGTACTCATAAAAATGCTCCTTATCGGCCTCCTGTTTCATAAAATACTCTCCACTAAAATAAGACTGGATTGCCTTGAGTTCTTCCTCGGCCCAAGGCAGCTCCTTATGTTCCCCAATCAGGGGATCGCCAAGGGGGTAAGCGGGGGCAAAACCGAGGCATTGGCGATTATTTTCTAGGCGTTTGGCTCGGATATTTTGGACCAGCAAACTGGCTGAATAAGAATAATTCAATTGATAGCGGCGAATGAGGTAAGCTAAACTCTTATAATCCACCTTATTCAAATCTGCGGGCTCTTCCAGCAAAACCTCAAAGGGAATATAGCTAAGCGCCCCGTCGGGAATCACAATAAGTCGATCTAATTGCTCGCTACTCCCTTGAATAAAAGGCATCACATAGCTTTTATAGAAAGCATGAGCCGAGAGCACATAATTCTCATAAGCCTTTTTGTGGTCCTTCCCAATCATTTGATAATCGGTTAGGGCATGGCGAAGATCTTGGAGATTTTGGTCAAAATCCTGCGGCAGGGGCAATTGATAAAAGCTGGGGAAATCCTTCGTAATTTTGAAAACATAGAGATAGCGGTCGCCAATAAAATACTCCAAAAGAAGATCTTTGGGTTCTAGAATCTCCTTTTGCAATTCGGGCAAGCTCACCGTTGGGCTCTCATATTTGAGTTGATAATACTTAGGGTAATTCTGCTCAATATATTGGACCAAAGAATCGTAGGATTTTCGGCTTTGGAAGTAAGCTTCATCAAACTCCTCGGCTCGGCTCATATTTCGGTGTCGATAATCCGAATAATAGGCGAGTTTTCTTCTCAGGCTTTCTTCTTGGGTCAGTAGTTCGGCGGGCAAATCACTAAAAGAGCGGGCGGCCACCCCTTGCAGGGCTTGCAAAAGAACAAAGCTTTTGCTGCGTTCCATGATCTCGAAAGCCTGATAGAGGTAACTGGGGTTTTTGCTTTCTTGATAGCGCAGATGGGCCACCTCAATAGCGCCTTCATAGACCGAAATCGAGCGTTTGGTCAGTTGTTGTTTAGAGCCATCGGAAGAGAAATTGATGCGGAGGCTATCCACCAGGTTCAGGGCCAGGGCATAGGTAGATTCGGCGGCTTGAATCTCTTTGGGGGCCTTATTGGCCCGATGCAATTCTAGCAGCAGATGGCCTTTTTGGGCCAGGGCGGGCAGCCAGTCGATATTGTGCATCAGGCAGCCTAAATCGGGATTCTGATAAATATCTACCTTATCTTCTGGCAGCTCTTTACAGACGGCCGTCAGGGCATTTTGCACATAAATCAGGGCCAGTTTATAATCTCTTTTGCGCTCATAGAAGGAGGCCAAATTGAGGTAACTATCAAAGAGGCTTCCCCCAATGACCTCATCCTCTCCTTTCTCCTCGGAGGCATCAAAGAGTAGGGCCACCTCTTGCTCTTGGCCAAAGCCGCTTTTGGCATAATTAGCGGCCCCTCCATCACGGATACTAATCTTCTTTTTTAGGGCCTCATTGAGGTAGTAATACTCTTGTTTGGCATCTCGAATAAAGCGGTAGGCTTCGGCTAGGCGGTCATAGGCTTGGGCCAGACGATAGTCATTTTTCGAGAGTTGTTGCTCCCAAAGCTTAGCGGCTTTTTGGTAATAAAAGAGCAGCGAATCGGGTTTAGATTTGGCCTTAAAGTACTCCCCCAGTTCTATATAAATGTGGCCTAAATTGGGGTGTTCTGCACCATAAATTTGCCGTTCTAAGCCCAAGGATTTTTTCAGATGAATATATTCTTCTCGGCTATTGCCCAGGCCTCTTTGGGCTTTGGCAATGGCTTTGTAGAGCTGAGCCACCTCTACCGATTTGCTCCCTACTAGCTCCAAATAAATCCGCAAACTGCGCTCATAATAGTTGAGCGCCTGATCATAGTCGCCACTATAAAAGTTGCGCTGCCCCAAAAGATAATAGCTGCGGCCAATATCTTTATGGACCTTATTCAGGGTTTTGAGCTGAATCTTCAGGGCTTTTTCTAGGGCTGCTTCTTCTTCCTCAAAGCGGTTGGTCAGCCGATAATAGACCGCCAACTGCAAATAAGAGGAGGCAATTTTGGGGTGTTTTTCGCCAAACAGCTTTTGCCGAATGGCCAAGGCCTTCTGGTGGTAATCAAAACCTTTGGGATAATCTTGTTTGCGATAATAATAATGTTCGCCTAGGGCCTCATAAATATCTGCGGTCAGGTAGGTCTCTTTGGATAAAGAATTGAGTGCTTGGTCCAGATAATCGGCCTCCATGCTCAGGGGGTCGAGCAAGCTGCTGCTGTCCTGCGCCTGCTTATTCAGTTGGCCATAACAGCGACCAATAAAATAATAGCTTTGGGCCAGTTCTTCTTTGGGCGCATTCCATTTTAGGCGAAGGGCCAGGGCTTTTTGGTGCAGGGCCAAGGCCTTCCAAAAATCTACTTCGGCATTCATGCGGTAGCGGCCCAGGCCCTCATAACCATCGGCAATGATGAGGCTATCGACCTGCAAACTGCTATCCGAGCGGGCCAAATCATCAAAGAGGGCCAAGCCCCGCTTAAACTCATTATCGGCCTCTTGGTAGCGGGTCAATTCTATATAATTATTGCCCACCCCATTGTAGCAACGGCCATAGCCCTCCACATCTTTGAGGCGGCGATAAATAGCGGCGGCAAACTGAAACTCTTGTACCGAGGCCTCATATTGGGCTTCGGCATAAAGGCTTTTGGCTTTTTCAACATATTCGAGGGCTCTTGCTTTGGAGCCTGTATTTTGGGCCTGCCCAAAAGGCAGCAAACAGCCCAAACAGCCTAATAGTAGTAGAAAACGAACTAAGGGCATATAAGTGATTGATATTTTGCGGTATGGAGTCGGGGAAAAGGGCAGCCCTAAAATACGGCTTTTTATTTTGCTGACTAAACTGTTTTTTTTGGGCCTCCGCAGCAAAGCTGCGGCGCTACGCTTTGGGGCTCGCTGCTCGCTCGGCCCTTCGTTTTTTCGCTGCGCTCAAAAACTCGGTCTGGCCTGACGGCCACCCCGCCGCATCGCTAGGCCGCTCATCCTTTGGTTTTCAGGCTAGCCGTTTTGCTTCGGCCTCAATAGGTATAGGCTCTGAAGTCTATAAAATGAATCCTTATCGCTAAACATTAGCCCCAAAAAGGCTAAATAAGTGTTTTAGTACTGAAATTTAAATTACCTATTTTTATATTTGACTATTATTTAAGCGATAACTAAATGTCCATGCAAGACCACAGACAGACGATGACGGTCAATTAACTGCTGTACAACAACTTCATGTTTTAGGCCGTAAAATCAGCCGCGAAGAACTTCCATTAGAGGAGGACGAAGAGCAGAAATTTTGGCTTACAGAGCCCTATTATTTTTCGCCCAATATTGCAGAAGAAGGATTTGATGAGGCCTACATCAATCGTTTGGAGATGGGCCCCACTGGAGTAGAAGAAATGAACCTTCTACTTTCTGGCTTTTTTCAGCGCTATGTCTCTTTTGAGCCTATTGAGCAGATAGAACTTAGCGGGCAACTAGACGGAAGCTGGCAGGTCCATATTCCTCAGTTTTCGGATCTATCTCGGGGCTTAGATCAGGTCTCCCTTGCCTTTAGTTGGCAGGAAGAGCATGAGTTTACTGCCGCATTAGAGCAGCAATTAGCCGCAGGAGGACAGCCCGCTAAAAATATTGAGGAGGAAATCCAAAACTGCAAACATTGCCCAGAAGAAGCCATAGAGGGCCAGCAATACGAAGATGCAGACGGAAAACGCTACCAATATGAGAATGGGCAATGGCTAGAGCATATCTGGACCGCCCCGATGCTTGAACCCATCCCTGTTAAGGCAGATAGAATAACTGCTGAAGGCAGTTCCTTCTGGGATTGGGCCAAAATTGGGGCAGAAATAGCTATTGGCTTCACTCCTTTTGGGGTTGTTTTAGATGTTATTGATTTAGGGAAAGCAATTGCGGGGGGAAATCCAACGGATATTGCTATTGCCATGATTGGCTTTTTGCCTGCCGGGGACTTACTAAAGGCTGGGAAAAAAATTGGCGGGGGCTTAGAAAAAATGCTCAAGCATACCGATGAACTTGCTCCCCTTGGCGTTCAGCCGCCCAAACTGCAAGCGCCTCCTAAAGAGCTTGAAAAGCTAAAAGAACTACAAAAGCAAGTTCCAGAAGGACCAAAAGCAGCTAAAGAAAGTCCGCCAATTCAAAATAATGAAGCCCCAAAAGCAGAGACACCAAAAGCAGAGCCCCCTAAAATAGAGGAACCTCAGCTAAAAGAGCCCGAACTCAAAGAGGAAATTCCCTTAGAAAAGGAGCTGGGCAAACAAGAAGCGCCAGAAATAGAATTCGGCTCCCACCTCCCTCCTAAAATTTATAAGCTAGCTGATGAGAACTTTGTCCGTTTGCAAGAAGGACGATTAGGGAAATATAGGGCTAATGACGATATCCCTAGAGCAGAATATGAAAAGCTGATCAAGGAGTATAAGTGAGAAATGAGTCTAATCCCTAAAGGATTTGGCAAAATGGCCAAAGATAAAGCGGGAAAATGGTACACCACTCCTAAAACGCTAAATGAACAGCTAGCTTTAGATGAAGCAATGACGGGACCTAATATAATAACTGATAAAAGAAAGCGTATCAAAGATGATATAAAAGGTGACCCTCGAATTCCAGCTTACTCATGTATAGATAAATGGTCTTATAGTGTGCAAATTTTTGATTCCAAAACAGGAAAGAGAATAGAAAACATTCAAATACACTATCTTGCAGACAGGAATATAGGTATTAAATTTGACTTTAAATTCAAAATAGATTAAAATAATACATATCATGCTAGTTAAGTGTAAGATTAACTCAATCAAGCAATTAGTTCAATCATCTTCTAACGATTGGATTAAAAAGCACTTTATGAAGATTTACCCCTATGGCATTCAATTAGAGCAGCATTATGTAGTACATGCTATACAGTACTACCACATTCCCTTTGTATATATTTATACTAATGATGCCGAACGCTTTCCCTATCCTTATCCCCTAGAATTTTTTGAAGTAGTTGATGCTCGGCTTTCTAAATACTTTTGTTTTGGAGAAATTCAAGGTTGTCCTATTAGTAGTAGCTTAGATCCGATCATTACGTTTAAGGAATGGGCAGAGAATCCAGATTTCTTTAGTGACCTTATTGATGGGGAAGATTACACTAAAGTAGCCCAGACCTATAAGGAGAAAATGGAGATAGAATTTTTCAATCCCAACCTCAATATTAGTGAAGAGCCTGCCGCCATCTTAGATCCAAAGATGAGTTGGTTATTTTGTCCGGCTTGTACAGAGAGCTGGGAGGTAAAGACAGATGATGAGATGACAGCTTGTCCCAGTTGTGAGTTGTATTACCATAATCCCTTTATAAAAAAGGGGGGAGAGGAGTCATAATATTCTTCTTGATAAGAAGCATAAAAGCCATTAGACAAACTAGCCAGCAACCTTTTCTGCCATGGGCTAAAGCCCTTCTTTGCTTTCTATCCCTTATGAGCCGATGGTTGAAACCATCGGCTCATTTTATTGTGCTTAGTATGGCGGCTTTTATTGCTGTAGGTTTCAACCTACAGTAAAAAGGGCCGAAGGCCAGACCAAAGCCCGAAGGGCTGAAGGGCCGAGCAGACCTGCGAGCCCTGCAAGGGCCCGGCCGCCGAAGGCGGCAGGCCCCAAAAAAAAGAGACGCTCCTTATCAAAAAGAAGCGTCTCTTATGGGAGAGTGGAAAGGCGGTCTACTCTTGGACGAGTAGAGAAACCTTATTATCGAGTACCTCGATAAATCCACTTTGGATAGCGAGTTCTTGCTTACCCCCTTCCTGGGCCAAAAAGCTCACATCGCCAGCCTGCAAAGAGGCCACAATAGCGGCGTGATTTTCTAGCACCTCAAATTCTCCATCTACACCAGGCACCGTAATGCTGCTGATTTTGCCTTCAAAAACTTTCTTATCTGGCGTCAATACAATGAGTTCCATAATAATATCTTGTATGATGGCCTAAAAAAATTAGCCGCGGCCGAAGCAGCCACGGCTAAGATCTATTTATCTATTGGATTAAGCTTCGCTGAGGAGTTTTTCACCTTTCTCCATAGCTTGCTCGATGCTACCCACAAGGTTAAAGGCAGCTTCGGGATATTTGTCTACTTCTCCATCAATGATCATATTAAATCCTTTGATGGTATCCTTGATGTCTACAAGTACCCCTTGGAGACCTGTAAACTGCTCGGCTACGTGGAAAGGCTGAGACAAGAAGCGTTGTACACGGCGGGCGCGGTGTACGACCAATTTATCTTCTTCAGACAATTCTTCCATACCCAAGATCGCAATAATATCTTGCAATTCTTTGTAGCGCTGAAGAATGTTGATTACCCGTTGGGCGCAAGTATAGTGCTCATCACCTACGATATCGGGAGACAAAATCTTAGAAGTTGAATCCAAAGGATCTACCGCGGGATAGATACCCAAAGAGGCCAATTTACGGCTAAGTACCGTGGTGGCATCCAAGTGAGCAAAAGTAGTTGCGGGAGCGGGGTCAGTCAAGTCATCCGCAGGTACGTAAACGGCCTGTACAGAAGTAATTGAACCACGCTTAGTTGAAGTAATACGCTCTTGCATCAAACCCATCTCGGTAGCCAGCGTAGGCTGATAACCTACAGCAGAAGGCATACGTCCCAAAAGGGCTGATACCTCGGCACCGGCTTGTGTAAAGCGGAAGATGTTATCGATAAAGAAGAGGATATCACGACCTTTAGCTTCATTGGGATCACCATCGCGGAAGTACTCGGCAACAGTAAGACCAGAAAGAGCTACACGGGCACGGGCACCGGGAGGTTCGTTCATCTGACCGAAGATAAAGGTAGCTTGAGATTCAGCTAGCTCGTCATGCTTCACTGCGCTGAGGTCCCATCCACCTTCTTCCATAGAGTGCTTAAAGTCTTCGCCATAGCGAACGATATTGGCTTCGATCATCTCGCGCATAAGGTCATTTCCTTCACGAGTACGCTCACCTACACCAGCAAAAACGGAGAGTCCTTTATGCTTCTTGGCGATGTTGTTAATCAGCTCCTGAATAAGTACGGTTTTACCTACACCGGCACCACCGAAAAGACCAATTTTACCCCCTTTGAGGTAAGGTGCGATCAAGTCGATAACTTTGATACCTGTGTAAAGGATCTCTTGAGAAGTACTCAAGTCCTCATAACGAGGAGGTTTGTTGTGGATCGCACGACGCTCCGCCTTGGGCAATTCACCCAAACCATCGATAGGCTCCCCTACTACATTAAACAAACGACCTTTGATCTCGTCACCAACAGGCATCGTGATCATACTGCCAGTATCCACTACGGGCATGCCACGAGTAAGGCCCTCCGTACTGTCCATAGCAATCGTACGGACGCTATCTTCACCAAGGTGCTTTTGACATTCGAGAACAATTTTATCTCCATTGGGGCGAGTCACCTCAAGGGCGCTAAGAATTTCGGGAAGTTTAGCCTCTTTGGCTGAAAAGCTTACATCGACTACAGGTCCAATGATCTGCTTGATGTATCCAGTATTTTGTGCCATAATTTTATTCTTGGACAATAATGAAATGGTATAAGTAAAACTGTAAAATCAGCGCAAAGATAGGCCTTTATCATAAAAACAAAAAAATAAAGTCCCTATTCGCCTGCTATAACTGCTTGTTTTTCTATATAATAGTAGGCCTACAGAAGAAAATTAGGATTGAAAAGGCCAAACAGAATATTTTTAGGGCTAAAAATCGCAAACAGAATAAATAACGGCCAGCTAGGCTTTAGCGGGCCAGCTTTATTAATGATTAGGCGGTTTAATAATATGGGAGTCCTCTTTTGTATAACTTTTTTACAATTTATTAAAGAGCCAAAGCCCCTCTTTTGTGTTGATTATCACAACGGAACAGCCTTAAAAGCTCTTCTTTTGAAGCAGAAAATAATAATTTATAATTACACCAACTAAAAGTATATATCATTATGGGAGACCTACTTGCAGCCCGTTTACAGATGGCTTTTTCTTTGGGGTTTCACATCATCTTTGCCTGTGTGGGTATGGCCATGCCTTTCCTGATGGCTATTGCGCACTGGCGTTATATTAAAACTGGAGATGCTGTGTATAAGGACCTCAGTAAAGCTTGGTCTAAAGGGGTGGCGATCTTTTTTGCCACCGGTGCGGTTTCGGGCACCGTTTTATCATTTGAGTTGGGCCTACTCTGGCCCGAATTTATGGAGCATGCCGGCCCTATCTTCGGAATGCCCTTTTCTTTAGAGGGGACCGCCTTTTTTATTGAGGCGATTGCTCTCGGCCTTTTTCTTTATGGTTGGGGAAAAATCCCCAAATGGATTCACTGGGGTTCTGGCCTTATGGTCGGTATTACAGGGGTGGCTTCTGGTATTTTGGTCGTTGCGGCCAATGCCTGGATGAATAGCCCCACGGGTTTCGATTATGATCCCTTAACCAATACCTATAGTAATATTGACCCCATTGCGGCTATGTTTAATCCCGCCTGGTTTACCCAAGCCCTACACATGATTTTAGCCGCATTTACGGCTACGGGCTTTGCTGTAGCAGGAGTTCACGCCTTTTTGCTGATCCGCAAACCCGCCAACCGCTTTCACCAACAAGCTATGCGCATTGCGCTACTAGTGGGTGGAATTGCCGCTTTTCTACAACCCCTTAGTGGCGATCTTTCTGCCAAGGATGTGGCCGTCCGCCAACCCGCTAAATTGGCCGCTATGGAGGCCCACTTTCATACCGAGGAATATGCCGGCCTATTGATTGGCGGTATTCCCAATGAGGAAACTGGCGAGGTGCATTATGGCATCAAAATCCCTGGCCTATTGAGCTTTTTGGCCCATGGCGACTTTAAGCAAGAGGTGGTGGGACTAGACCAAATTCCAGAGGATGAACGCCCCCCTGTGGCCGTTACTCACTTCGCTTTCCAAATTATGGTAGGGGCAGGGACCTTCCTCATGATGGTCGCTTTTCTCTACTTTTTTGCCCAAAAGTTCCGCCCCCGCTGGCTGGGACACAAAAACTTCCTTTGGCTGGTGGCGCTTAGCACGCCCCTAGGGATGTTGGCCGTAGAAGCAGGCTGGACCGTCACAGAGGTGGGCCGCCAACCCTGGATTATCAACGGAATTATGCGGACCAAAGAGGCCGTTACGCCTATGCCAGGTATTCAATATTCTTTCTATACGGTGGTCGTTGTTTATACGCTTTTGGCCGTTTTGGTGAGCTGGCTCATGAAACGACAGGTCCAAACCCTAGCCCAAAACTACGATAGTATGGATGAGGAAATTGACCTCAGCCAAAATAAAGCAAATACCAAAACAGAAGTTATAGAAGAATTATAGCTCCTCTAAAAGACCGATTTTTATGTTTATGTATATTGTCGTGCTGAGCTTCCTGCTCCTTTCTTTGCTCCTCTATGCCCTCTTGGGCGGAGCCGATTTTGGCGCCGGTGTGATTCAGCTTTTATCTACTACTCCTAAGGCCGAAAAAGTAATCGGCCGGGCCATTGGCCCCATTTGGGAGGCCAACCATATGTGGCTGGTGATTGCTGTGGTGATTAGCTTTATGGGCTTTCCCGCTATCTTTAAGGTGGTTTCTACCGCCCTGCATATCCCCGTTTTTATTCTGCTGCTGGGCATTATTTTCCGAGGAACAGCCTACGCCTTTAAACATTATGATGCCATCAAGGACGAAAAAAGCCAGTTGATGTATCATCGGGTCTTTGTCTGGGGTAGCCTTGTGTCTACACTCTTTATCGGCATTACCTTTGGCGCGATGAGCCTAGGCAAAATTGACCCCAATGCCACCGATTTCTATACCGGATATATTGCGCCTTGGTTCAATTTCTTCTCCATCAGTGTGGGCTTTCTTACTACAGCGCTTTTCGCTTTTCTAGCCGCCGTTTATCTTATTGGCGAAAATGAAGACCCCGAGGTCAAGGAGTTCTTTATTACTAAGGCCTGGAAGTGGCTATTGGCTTCTGTAGCTATTGGTGTGGTCGTTTTTGTTGCGGCCTATATCGATGGTCTCCCTCTTTTCAATGAGTTGATTAGCAGCCCGCTCAGTATGTTGGCCATAGGCTTTGCCGCTGGCTCTTTGCCCCTGATGTTTAGCACTATCCGCAAAGGAAAGGTGGTCCTTTCTCGCCTAATGGCTGGCGCCCAAACGGTCCTTATTCTTGGCGCTTGGTTGCTCTTGCATTATCCGCATGCCATTATGCTCAGCAATGGAGGCAGCCTAGATCTCTATGATAGCCGCGCCCCCGATGCCACCTTGGCCGTGCTCGGCTGGGCCCTCCTTTTGGGCTCGCTCTTTATTCTACCGGCCCTAGGCTACCTTTATGTAGTCTTCAAAGGCCATGGTCCCGAAGAAAGCATCTAATTTTTCATAAGCAGCTTTACTGCCCTGTTCTTGATGATCAAGAATGGGGCTTTTTTTTGGGGCCTCCGCAGCAAAGCTGCGGCGCTACGTTGCGCAGCTCGCTATTCGCTCGGCCCTTCGCAGGCTTCGCCTGCTCGGTCTGGCCTGACGGCCACTGCTGCACATCGCTAGGCCGCTCATCCTTTGGTTTTCAGGCTAGCCGTTTTGCTCCGGCCCCAATAGCTATAGGCTCTGGAGTCTATAAAATGAATCCTTATCGCTAAACATTAGCCCCCAAAAGTAGAAACACCAAAAGCAGAGCCCCTCAAACTAGAGGAACCTCAGCTAAAAGAGCCCGAACTCAAAGAGGAAATTCCTTTAGAAAAGGAGCTGGGCAAACAAGAAGCGCCAAAAATAGAATTCGGCTCCAACCTCCCTCCTAAAATTTATAAGCTAGATGATGAGAACTTTGTCCGTTTGCAAGAAGGACGATTAGGGAAATATAGGGCTAATGACGATATCCCTAGAGCAGAATATGAAAAGCTGATTAAGGAGTATAAGCGAGAGCAGTTAGCGGCTAAAAAGCAGCTAGGAGAAGGCCCTAAACCTAAAATAGCTAACTCTGATTTAATTATACGAATGGGCTTAAAAGATGGAATGAAAATTTCATCAGATGATGCCCTTACAAAAGCACAAAAATTTCTGGGTGAAGGCTATCATGAACCAATAAAAGGTAGTGGCAGATACATCTCCAAAGATGGTACTAGGGTTGTTAGGATGGGAGAAAACGACATAACAGGTAAACATGGTGGAGGTCCACACATGAACTTCGAGACCCTAATTCCTAACCCGCATAAACCAGGAAAAATGATGATCAATCAAAATTTACATATTTATTTAAATAATTAAGAAATGAAGTTAGAAATTGAAATCCCAGATTACAATAAGAATGTTGGCATAAAATACTCATGGGAAGATAGTTTTGATATAAAGGTGACTGTAGTTAATGGGGAGGTTCAAATAGCCGCAAATCCAGCTGGGCTGAGATCTTTAGCCAATCATTTATTAAACTTGTCACAAGATTCTATACCATCTGGTCGACATCTTCACTTTGATGAATATAATTCATTAGAAGATGGGTCTAATAGTTTAACTATTACGAAATGTGATTAACAGAGATTTAGCTAACTAATTTAAACTACTCTTTGGGCTAAGCTGAGTTAATAATTCATAACATACAACTATTCGTCATCTACCTACTGGTTGATGATAATAGAACTGAAGATGAAATCTATAGACTCATCAATATTTTTGAGGCAAAATAGATATAGCCCTAAGCGGCAGTTGATTTAGTCAACTGCCGCTTTTTCGGTTTTGCAGGGCCGAAGGCCCGCAGGCTGAGGGATGGACAGCAGGGCCGCCGCAGGCGGCAGACCAAAGCGCTGAAAGCGCTGCAGGGCCGAGCGAACAGCGAGCTGCGAAACAGCCCGACCCGAGCGAAGCGAGTGGGCAGCCCCTAATCATCCAAGGCTTCTACTTCCTCATCTCGGAAACTGCTGGGAATCTGCTGATGCTGCACAAAATTGCACCATTTACAGTCTTTTTTCTGGCAGCCCTCGGCAAATTCATGCCGCTTAATTTTGGCGTAGACCTCCTGCACCAATTCGCCCATATTGGCCAGATCCTCTGCATGGATGTCCATTTCTTTTTCGGGAAAATGCCCCGCTTCATTGGGACTGATATAGTCAATTTCAGCAGAAATGGCCCGCCCCTCGATCTGTCTAGAGCTCTCCAAAAGTAGAGCGTAAAAGACCAGCTGCCGATAGTAATTGCCGCCCAAAGGGTTGCGTTTATGCGGCTTTCTAAAGCGCTTCTCCTCTAGCTTTCCCGTTTTGTAATCAACGATATGCCAAAGGCTGCTGCCCTTTTCTACCTGCACCAATTTATCGATGTTTCCCGTTAGGGGCACGCCCTTGTATTGGGTGCCATAAAAGGACTGTTCTAGCAAGATTTTTTTGTCCAGCTCCTGCCCAAAACGCTCTTGTCGCTGCTCATAATAGCGCTTGAGATATTTGAGGCCCAAATCGAGGGCTTCCTCATAGGCTCTTTGGCTAAATAGCAGCCGCTTCATCTCCAAACGCTCTTCAAAAAGAGAGACAAAAGCGGGCAAAGAAGGCAGCCGCAGCCGCGCATTGTTTTGCCCCTGCCGCAAAAGTTCTTCTAGGGCCTCATGCACCGCCTGCCCATAAAGCGCCTCTACGCTTTGGCTGGCCGGCAGACGCAACACCCGCTGAAAATAAAAGCTCAAAGGGCAATTGAGGTAGGCATTTAGGGCCGTTACACTCAAACGGAAATCTTCTAGTTGGGCCGCAATTGTAGCCGGATCGACCAAAAGTTCTTGGGGTAAACGCTCGGGCAAATACTGCAAAAACTGATGTCGATATTGCTGCAAAGTAGAAGCCGGCAGCTGTATTTGCTGCTCTTCTAGCTCCGCATCAATCATCAAATCATCGACAAAAGAGAGGCGTTTACAAGATTTTCCTTGGCTGTCATTAGCATGGTAGGAGATGCGCAAATAGGCCCTAGAACGAGTCATGGCCACATAAAATAAGCGGCGGCTGGCCTCTTCTTGGTCCAAAACCGCATGGGCCTGCGATAAGTTATCGGGTAATTTGAACTTCTTGATGCTTCGGCGGCTATTCGGCCCCCAAGTTCCATCCAAACAATGCAGCATAAAGACATACTGAAACTCTAGGCCCTTAGAGGCATGAGCGGTCAGTAATTGCACCCCATCTTCGGCATAGCGGCTATGCGTCATGGGCAAGCGCAGCTGATTGTCTTTCATGCGCTGGATCAGCTCCAAAAGGCCCCATAAATTAAGGTCCTCTTTTCGCTCTGACTCCCTGCGGACAAAGTCGAAAAAAGTGTTGAGCAAGCCCAAATACCAATCTTTTTCTGCGGCTTCACTGGCGTACTGCAATAGGCCCGATCGGTTAAATAAAAGCTCCATCAACCGACTGAGCGGCTCATTGACAGACCAGCCCGTGGCCTCATCAAAAAACTCGACCAAAGCCCTGATTTTTTCGGGGGCGATAAGCCGCAGTTCTGTCAAATCGGGAGCCATCTGCAGCAGGTCCCGCCAAGCTAAGGGCTCTTTTTCCTTGGCCAAATAACGGCGGCGGTTTTCCCGCACCATATAGTTGACCAACTTGCGTCGGTCGCTGGCCAAAATGGGAATAAACTGAAAGTGCAAGAGCTCATAAAGGTATTCTTCTCCCGAATAAGGTTGCTCAAATTCCAAGGCCAAATACTCCAACAGCAGCAAGAAGTTCTTGATCAAACTCTCTTCTAAAATATTGATTTGCCGCTTGGTCTGATAGGGAATTTCGGCCTGCTCCAATAAACGGATTAGGTCCTGAGACTGCCGGTGGCGAGCGTAAATAATGGCCACCTCTGCCAGGTTTTTCTTTTCGGCTTGTAGCTGCTTGATCTTTTCGACAATGGCGACTTCTTCTTCAAAAGCGCTGGGATATTGTTGTAGTTCTAGCTCTATTTCTTCCCCCTGCTTAAAGGGACGGCGCGCCCTGAGTTTTTTGTCCAGCTCCAAGGCCTCCAACAAAGAAATAATGCGCAATTCATTATGGTCGATCAGGGCTTTGGAGGCATCCAAAATCTCTTGACTTGAGCGGTAGTTGTCTTGCAACATGACCAAGCTCAGGCCGTTTTGATAGCGCTCAAAAAAGTCGATCAGGTTTTTTACCCTAGCTCCCTGAAACTCAAAAATAGATTGGTCGTCATCGCCCACAATAAAGATATTGGGCTGCTCCCAAAAGCCAATGAGCTGCATCAAAATCTGATTTTGCGCCCCATTGGTATCCTGAAATTCATCGACCAAGATATAGAGATATTGTTCTTGATAGCGCAACAGCAAGTCCTCCTGTTCGGGGTCCAAAAAGGCCCGCAACACCCAAAGAATCATGTCAGCATAGTCGTAACAACTGGCCTCTTCCATCAAAAACTCATATTCCTCAAAGAGGGCCGCGGCAGACAATAGCCGTTGCATCCGCTCTTTTTCCTCCTGATAGGCCTTAAGTTTGAGATCGCCCTTTTTATAGTTGCTGCCATTTCGCTGATAACGATACTTTTTATCCTCCTTGATATAATCGAGATAATCCTCAATTTTTTCCCGGACCAGCTCGAGGGTCCAACCCTCTGTTTTCATCAACTGAAACAGCCGCAGCAATTGGCCCTCATAGCGATAAGGTTGGCGGCGAGAGCGACGCAAAGGATGATCGGGCTCCAAACCATCTAGCAATTGACGAGCAAAATCAATCTGCTCTAGTTCCGTGGCCAATTGCCAGTTTTTCTGCCCAAAGTTATCGGGATTTTCAAGGATGACCTTATTGCAAAAAGAATGAAAGGTATAAATATGAATGCGGTAGGCCTCTGGACCAATAAATTCCAATAATCGCTGACGCATGGCCTGCACGCCCGCATCCGTAAAGGTCAAACAAAGAATGTTGTAGGGTCGGCTATCGGTCTGCAAGAGAATTTGCCCAATCCGCGCCGCCAAAATATGCGTTTTGCCCGTCCCTGGCCCAGCAATCGTCATCACGGGCCCTTCAATCTGCTCCACGGCCGCCCGCTGCGAATCATTGAGCTGCTTCATAATTTTTTCAAAGCGACGATGATAAAGCGACTGCTGATAAGATAATTTGGGGGCCATAAGCAAGGTTAAAAGCGATCAAAAAACGGCTTTAAAGATAAGGCTTTTTAATCAGGCTGGGCCATCTGAAAGATAAATCTCTCTTTCTTATTATTTTTTTGGGGCTGCCCCGCCCTACGGGCGGGTCGGGCTGTTTCGCAGCTCGCTATTCGCTCGGCCCTGCGCCGCCTTTGGCGGCTGGGTCTGGCCTAACGGCCACTGCTGTCCATCCCTCAGCCGCGTCGCTGCGCTCCTTTTTGCTGTAGGTTGAAACCTACAGCAAGAGTGGTATTGCTTCGCAATGATATATGAATGAGGGTTAAAACCCTCATAAAATGAACTGGCTTGGCCGCCTGCAAAACCGTGGAAAAACAATGAGCCGATGGTTTGAACCATCGGCTCATAAGGAATAGAAAGCAACTAAGGGCTAAAAATCTGAGGAGACGCTGCTTATTGGAAGAATATTATGTCTCCTCTCCCAAATTTTTTATAAATGGATTCTGGTAATACACCCCGCAACTGGGACAAGCAGTTAGCTCATCAGCTGTATTTACCTCCCAACTCTCTGTACAAGCAGGACAAAATAACCAACTCATCTTGGGGTCTAAGATGATAGCTGGCTCTTCACTAATATTTAGATTTGGATTGAAAAATTCTACCTCCATTTTCGCCTTATAGGTCTGGGCGACTTTGATGTACGGTTTTCCTTCAACCAGATCATGAAAAAAGTTGGGGTTTTCGGCCCATTCCCTAAAAGCAATTAACGAATTAGGGGCGATGTCATTAACAGGGCTAGCTAGAGTTTCTCCAAAACAAAAGTACTTAGAGAGACGAGCATCGACTACTTCAAAAAATTCTAAGGGATAAGGATAGGGAAATCGTTCTGCATCATCAGTATAAATATATGCAAAGGGAATCTGGTAATACTCTATAGCATGAACCAGATAGGATTGCCCTGGCACTATATATTTATCTAGGCGCTTGTAACGCTCTCCAAAACGATTGTTTAGCAATGTAGTGCTCATTGCTTGAAAGGAAGCTGGTTTACGTTTTAATAACATCTTTGTATTATTTGTTAGTAGAGACTATGGCTAGGTTTCTCTCCCATTAAGCTAATTTAGCGTACTGTTTTTAGCTGCTGCTTAAAAGCCTCAAAGCTATTAGGCGGAAGAACATGATTGCAAATCATAAGTGGAGAATTAGGGAATTGAGCCTTCAGTATTTCTTGATATTTCAAAGAAAATATCTCGTAGACAGCAAGTCCAAAATAAATCGATTGGTCACTATTGATAAAGATCATCCTTTTAGGATTCTCTTTATTTTCTAGATTGGAGAAGTAAAAGTGATATGCCTTTTTATTGCTAACAATGAAGTGGAGCATCTCCATAAAATCCTCCGTTTCAAATTCTAGTGTTTCTTCTAGAAGAGGATAGTCGTAGTAATCACTTTCTGCTGTATGATTTTTCACAAATTCTTCGACACAAAAGTAGAGCTCCGCCTTATTGCTGAAGGAAGAGATTGCAATATATAGGTCCTCTAAAATCATAATTTATCTTGTTGGTTGATAAATGGATTATGATAATACAACCCACAACTGGGGCAAGCAGTTAGCTCATCAGCTGTATTTACCTCCCAACTCTCTGTACAAGCAGGACAAAATAACCAACTCATCTTTGGATCTAAGATGATGGCTGGCTCTTCACTAAGCCTATAGTTGGGGGATGGAAAAAACTCTGGGAATCGTTCCTTTAATAGCTTGATGGCTTTTGCTTCATCCGCTATAGATACGCCTCCATCGCCCCAATAGTCTGTCCAAAAACTTGGATAGGCAATACATTCAGGACAAAGCACTAGCCCTCCAGAGTCATCCTTGAAAAGGATATAATCCTCATCAATACTGCTGTCAATTACGTCAAAATCTGCGATTGGATAAATAGCTGTATTCACATCAGCTTCATCACGGAATAATCGGTAGCTGCCTTCATATTTATCATTTTTCCTGGAATAAAAATTAACTGCAACCACTTTATAAGTCTGTCCTTTAGTTAGTCCAGGCGTTCCTTTCCCTATATACTTTACAATCATAGATAAAATCTTTGGAAGCTGTTTAAAATTTTGTGCTTAGCAGGCGGCGAAGCCGCCGCAGGCCTAGCGATGTGCAGCAGTGGCCGTCAGGCCAGACCCAGCCAGCTTGCTGGCGCAGGGCCGAGCGATCAGCGAGCTGCGAAACGTAGCGCCCGCCGCAGCGGAGGCCCCTCCCCTACTTCTTTCTTTGCAAAAGATAAAGGACAAGCAGGGCCAAAAGGGCCGTTCCTCCGAAAATTGCCGCCTCGGTATAGGCCAAAAACAGTAATTTGCCCACCGCAAAAAGTAGGCTGTAGGTCAGGACAATAGCCGCCAACCATTGGCCCAATAAAGAAAGTAAAGGGCGGTTATTGCTCTTTATGCCCAAGCCCGACCAATCGCCTAGGGGACGGACTTTCTGATAAAAAGCTTGAAGCACTTTTGGGTCGGTAGCCGGAGTGAAAATCATGACCAGCAACCAACTTATAGTGGTAAATAGGACCGTTGTGGGCAGGGCCTCCTCAAAGGGGACCTCATAATAGAAAAAGGGAATGCTAATCAAGGCGGGGGCAATCATGGCCGTCAGCTCGGCCCAAGCATTGATGCGCCACCAATACCAACGGAGAATGAGGAGCAAGCCCAAGCCCGCTCCAGCTTGTAAAATAAAGGCCCAAGCGCCAGAGATTTGCTCAATGAAGAGGCTGATGCCTGCGGCCGCCAAGGCCAAGAGAATATTGAGCAAACGAGAGATCCAAACGTAGTGTCCCTCCGTCTGTTGAGGCTGCAAAAAACGCTTATAAAAGTCATGCACCAAATAACCTGCGCCCCAATTCAACTGCGTAGAGACCGTACTCAAATAAGCCGCTAAAAAGGCCACGAGCAGCAGCCCCAAAAGACCCGGCGGTAAGAAGTCGCGCATAGCCATCACATAACCTTGGCGATAAGAAAGTTGATAATCTATGGCTGAGGCCAGCTTGAGATTTTCGGCAGCAGCAGCGGTTAGTGCCTGGCGAAAAGCAGGCAATTGGGCCAATAATTCAGGAGATTTTGCGCTCAGATCGGCCTTTTCATCCAGCACTTCTTGGGCGGTCCAGCCCGCTTCTACAAACTGATTATACTGCTGTTTCAGGGGCCCCTCAGGCAATTGGGGGGGCAAAGCATAGAGCAAAATAGCCGCCAAGCCCACCAAAATCCAAGGCCAAGGCCGCAAGCAATAATGCGCCATCTGAAAGAGCAAGCTGGCCGATTGAGCGGCCTTCTCGCTGCCTGTGCTCATCATCCTTTGGGCGGTATAACCGCCCCCACCTGGCTCGGCGCCGGGGTACCAACTGGCCCACCACAAAATGCCCAAATAGGCAATAAAAGAACTAATGCCAAAGTAGAGACCAGAGCCCTCTTTTTGGGTAGAGGGAAAGAAATCGAGTAGGGCGGGATCTTGCGCTTTAAGCTGGCTAGTGAGTCCCGACAAGCCCCCAATTTCTGGCTGATCCAAAACCACATAGGCCAAAATAATACAGCCCAAAATGGCCACCACAAACTGCAGCGCATCCGTAACAGCCACCCCCAAAAGGCCCGCCACAGCCGAATAAACAGCCCCCAAAAGCAGTAAACCTAAGGTATAAAGAAAGGCCATACCTTCGGTCAGGCCAAAAATCCCTTGCAAAAGAGAGCTCATGGCCAAATTGACCCAAGCCAAGATGATAATATTGAGAAAAAGGCCCAGATAAATGGCCTTAAAGCCCCTTAAAAAGCGGGCAGCGGGACCGCTATAGCGCAGCTCGATAAACTCCACCTCCGTCAAAACCCCAGAGTGTTGCCAAAGGGGCGCAAAAAAGAAGGTCGTCAGCATTCCCCCCGCCAAAAAGTTCCACCAGAGCCAGTTGCCCGAAACCCCGTTTTGGCCCACCAATTCGGCCACCGCCAAGGGCGTATCTGCGGCAAAAGTAGTGGCCACCATCGACAAACCCGCCAGCCACCAAGGCAGCTTTCGGTTGCCCAAAAAAAAAGCCTCTAGGCTCTTGCCCGATTGCCGCCCATAAGAAAGCCCTAGGGCAATAATGAGGAGCAAAAAGCCAATAATGACTCCCCAGTCTAAAGTTGTCAGCATAATTTTATAGATTTAACAGCCTTTCGTAGAAAAGCCTTAATTTAGGCCACAAAATAACTGTTATGGAAAGATTCTATACCCAAATAAAAAAATTTGACCAGCTGGCAGAGCAGGAAGACTACTATGCCGCCCTTGTTGCTGGCCAAGAAGCCTTTGAGATTTTGCTCTATAGCGATGATGATCCCGTAGTGGTAGAACCCGCCCTGATTGGGGCCATTGACCGTCTTCAGCGATTTATTGGGCAGTTGGTCCAACTACCCGAAATTGAGGAGAATGAATATGTAGAAGAGGTGTTGGCCCAAATGAAGGCCGAGCTATCTGCCTATATCGCCGATGAATCGGAAGCCGAGGACCTCGGTATGGCCATTGTCGAATTGGCCCGCCTGACGCATTACCTCAAGGGGGCTGCCGATTATCTCAAGATGGAAAATCTGCCTTTGGGCCAAAATGCAGAGCCCAAACTCATCATTGCGGTTCAGGAAGATGGCAGTATGCAGCTCTATGGCCGCATGGCCGAGGACGGACTCAGCCAGGAAGAGGCCCAAGCCATGATGCAGCGCTTTCAGCAGTTGCTCTCTCCAGATGCCGAGGAAAGTGACCTCAGCCAATTGCTCAATCTAGCCGCCCAACTGATGGTCAAAGGCGCGCTGGAGGAGGCCAAACAGGCCTATTGGCAAATTCAAGAGCAGTATCCCGACTATCAGGCGCAATGCCAAACGGGACTAGGCGCCTGCGCCTACTACCAAGAAAATTTTGAGCAGGCCATCGAGCATTATTTGTTGGCTCTAGAGGCTGGCGAATCGGAAGATCGCTGCGCCTATAATGTCTCGGAAAGCTGCCAGGCACTCATTTTTGCCACAAATGACCGCAACGAAAAAATGAAATGGGTCTACTTCTTCAAAGAGCATTTTCCCGAAATCGATCAGCAGTTTGAGCTGGATTAAGTAGGCTGTATTTTGGGGCTGCCCCGCCCTTTGGGCGGGTCGGGCTGTACCGCAGCTCGCAAGTCTGCTCGGCCCATCGCTTTTTCGCTTTGCTCAAAAGCTCGGTCTGGCCTTCGGCCACTGCTATCCATCCCTCAGCCTGCGCTGGCTTCGCCAGCTGCTGGACCAAAAAAGGGGCGGTTGATTTTGATCAACCGCCCCTTTGCTATGTCTTCTTGGACCTATTTCTCTTCATTAAAGTAGAGCTTATAGTAGTACATGCCTTTTTCCTCATCAAAGCCCTTTTGGAGGAGGCCCTCCTCTTGGGCTTGGGCCGATTGGACCTTAATCTCCATTTGGCTATCGAGCTGAATCACTCGCTTAAAAGAGCGGGCCGCCTTCTTTACCGCGGGCGTAGCAATAAAGAAAGGTTCTTCCTCTACATCCTCTAAGCCCACCTTTTCTTGATACTGCTGTTTGTAGCTATTAAACTGCTCTTTCTTCTCTTCATTGTCCTCAAAAATTTGCTCCACAAACTCCTCCGCATCAAAGCTATCTTGGGTCTCAAAATACTCCAAAGACTTATTGAGGAAAGCCACTTGCTCCTGCTTTTCTTCGGCCTCAAATTGTTGCTTGCCAAAGTCCTTACACATCTTGAGATAGGTCTGTGTATAAAAGAGCTCATCTTGCAGCTGCGTAATTTGCAAAAACTCATCTCGCCAATACTTAGCCTCCGAGCTTTTGAGGTCGACAGAAGCTACTCTAAAACCACTTTCGGCTTCTATATTAAAGACCAAGCAGCCCTTATCCATTTTCTTGAGGTCTACCCCCTCTTCAAAATAAAAGGTCCAGTCTTCTTCCTCGTCTAACCGAAGCTTGAGAAACTGCTCCTTATTTTCTGTTTTGAAAATACCAATGGCTTCCACCAATTCGTCATTGACCAAAATGTCTTCAAAATAGACCAGATAGAACTCTCCGCCCTTAATTTTGGGGTGGTTGGAGCAATTGTAGAGCTGCTGCAACATCAAAACCGATTGTTCATAAAAGGTCTCGGCATCGGCCTGTTCAAAAATGGCTTTGCAGTAGCTAAAGATTTCATTCATCTCTAGCTCGCTAGCATGATTAAACTGATAAAACTCTTCAAACTTGAAAGAGCCCAAAAAGAAGTCTTGCAACTGTTCTTTTTGTTCGGCCTGAGGGAGGGGCAGCAATTTGCTAGCGACCTTCATGCCCTCATCTCGGCTTTTGTTGCCTAGGCGATGTAGGGCCAAACGGCGCATTTGTATTTCGGATAAAACGACTTCGGTATCCATAGTTATTTGTTTTGGGCAAAGATAAGGCTTTATTCCCTGCGGCGCATAAAAAAAGTCCCGCTTCCTTTTCAGAAAGCGAGACCCACACTATAAGAACACCCAATTAAAACCTTTAAAATCTTTTTGATCAGATTTCATTTTTTCGTCAAAAGCTATGCCAAGCAATAGCTTTTTTATTCACTCAATCCTTAAAGGATTGTTAGTTGTATTATTACTTTTCTAGATAAGTTCCACCAATAACGGTGCCTAATTAAGCTTTGTTTTATACCCAAAGCTTAAAATATTGTTAATCTAAACTAAAAAGAGAATAACGAAACTTTTAGTTGAAACTGGGCCATTTTGCGGCAAGCAGGGCGCGAAGCGCCCGCAGGCTGAGGGATGGACAGCAGTGGCCCAAAGGGCCAGACCCAGCAAAATGAGCGCAGCGAATTTTGCGCAGGGCCGAGCGAACAGCGAGCTGCGAAACAGCCCGACCCGAGCGCAGCGAGTGGGCAGCCCCTCTCCTACAACAGCTTGGCCCGAATAATTTGATCTCCCAACTCTAGCTGATGCAACTGCTCTAGGCCTTCGATGACCTGACCAAAGAGGGTATATTTTCCGTCTAAATGAATAGCGGGACTATGCGTGATGAAAAACTGGGCCGATTCGGTATCCTTGCCTGCCGAGGCCATGCCCACGGCTCCAGCTTGGCTGTAGCTTCTTTGGCTAAATTCCGAAACGATATTGAAGTTGAGACTGCCCCAACCATCGCCTCTAGGGCAGCCCGTTTGGGCCACAAAATTGGGCACTACCCGGTGAAAAGCCTTGCCATCATAGTAGCCCGCCTTGACCAACTGAATGAATTGGATGACGGTGGCGGGACATTCCTTGAGATAGGTTTCAATTACAATTTTGCCTCGGCTGGTGGTAAGCTCTACCTTGGGTTTTTCGGGTAGGGCCTTAATCAATGCCCAATCGATTTCGGGAAATTTCTGCTTGGCATAGGGGCGCTCGGGGCTATTGCTGCCTTCAATATAATTGATGGCCCTTTGCAGCAGCATATGCGTTTCTAGGTCTCGGGGCAGTTGTAATTGGCTTTGGGCCGTTTTGAGAAAACTTGCATCGGGAAAAGCCTCTTTGAGTTTGAGGCTAGGCGTACTAATAGCGGTAGCCACTACGGCCAGGGCGCCGGGGTCGCCATCTTGGACCAATTTGCGGAGCAGTTGATGAAGTTCGCTGCGGGCGCGTTCTTTGCCCACCACCCCATGCACTAGGTCAAAATCGGGCAGGCCACAAATGCTCACGAGCCCCTCGGCCACGGCAGATTTCACGATAGGCGAAACCTCCTGCAGGCTGTCGGCCGGAAAGGCCATTTGGCCCAACAAGCGATGGTTGAGCGCATAGCGGCCCAAGGCCTGCAAAAGCAATTGTTGTTCGTAGGGATTTTGGCTAGCCTTGGCCATTTGGGCCAATTTATTACTAATAAACTGCTTAGAGGGGCGGCGGTAGGCGGGCAATTTGGCCAAAGACGCCCCATAGAGCTCGGCCCGAATCGCCCAATCTATGCTATCGCTTCGCTCATCGGCCCATTTGATGTAATTAAAGGCATCGCCCTCGGAGCCATATTGTCTAAAAAACTGCGCGGCCAATAATTGGACCTGTCGACTGGTATCTCGCAAAGCGCCATAGGCCAGATTTCGGCTAGAGTCGTAGGGAAAATACTGCAATCCTCTCAAAATATTGGCCCGAACCCGATAATCCTCCTCTTCTTCAAAGGTCGTTTTTAGGGCCGAAAAAGCAGCTGGCGTCTTGGCCTTGGCTAGGGCCAAAACCAGAAACATCCGCATATTGGGGTCCTTTTCTTCTTGCACATTATTGATCAGTAGGTTCTCGTATCGGCTCAGGTCTAGGCCCGCCACTCGGGCCAAATAATTGGCGGCAATAAAGCGGGCTTTTTTGGGCATCAGGCTATTGGCCAAATAATCGTTAATCATTCGAGAGCTGCCTTCGGGTTGCACCATGCCCCGCAAAGCAAAGCGATAGAGGCCCAGCGCCAGCCCGTTGAGCAAGAGCGAATCTTGCAGGGCATAGGGTCTAGAAGTACAAAGGTCTTTGAGGTCCTTGGCATCTCCCGATCGGCCCACGGCTTCTAGAATACTGGCCAAAACAGCTCGGCTACTATCTTGCTGAAAGGCCTCGGCCAGATAGTCGGCGGCCTTGGCATTTTCGGTTTGCCCCAAAGCAAAAGCAGCCGCCATGCGCAGCTCCTCAGTGGGGTCGCCTAGGGCATCGGCCAAATGATCAATAGCGGCACTATCTTGCACCGAGGCTAGGGCCATAGCGGCCGCATATCGGTGGTCCAGATTATCCACGGCCAAATAGGTAATTAGGGCCTCGGTATTGGCCTTACCTTCTGCATTTCGCTTGGCACGGATATCAAAAATTTGCTGCAAAACGGCATCTTCCAAAGAGAGGTTTAGCTCTTCTTTTGGCAGCTCTTCGGGCCCGCCGCAGCTGGCCAAAACTAACAACATCAGGCCCAAAAGGGGCATATATAATTTCATCATGATTTGTATTAACTTCTGTATTTTTTTGGGGCTGCCCCTCCCTTCGGTCGGGTCGGGCTGTGCCGTGGCTCGCAGGTCTGCTCGGCCCTGCAGTTTTTTCGCTGCGCTCAAAAACTTGGGTCTGCGGCTATCGCCGCACCACTTTCCATCCCTCAGCCGATGGCAAGCTCTTGGTGCTAAGAGCTAAAAAAGAGGGCGATTGCTTCTCCATTGGCAAGAAAAAAGGGCCAATTTAGCCCTTCTTTTATTCTCTATTTTTCCTCCTCTTCATACCAGGAGGCATACATCATATAGGCCTCTGCAATGCGCTCAATCTCATTTTTGAAGAGCTCTGGAGAAAGAGATTTTATTTTTTTGGCGGGCACTCCCGCATAAACTGCATTAGATTCTAATTGGGCATTTTCTAAAATTAGGGCCCCAGCGGCAATCAGGCAATTGTCGGGCACTACGGCATTATCCATAATAATGGCACCCATGCCCACCAGCACCTTGTTGCCAATCGTACAACCATGCACCAATGCCCGATGTCCAATAGAGACCGAATTACCAATTGTTGTTTTTGTTTTTTGGTAGGTACAGTGCACCACTGCCCCATCCTGAATATTCACCTTATTCCCAATTCGAATGCTATTCACATCGCCTCTGAGCACGGCCTGAAACCAGATACTACAGTCGTCGCCCATCTCAATATCTCCCGTGAGCGTAGCATTTTCGGCCAAAAAGCAGTTTTTACCCCAGCTGGGCGTCTTTCCTCTTACGGTTTTAATTAGCGCCATAAACCCCAAATAATTTTAAGCCCGAATAGTGGCTATATGTACAATTTTTTTGCTTACCCGATGGTCTCCATTGGTCACGCTAATATAATAGATCCCAGAGGGAAGACCAGGCAGATTAAAGTAATATTGATTTTGTCGAACAGAATGGGTGGGGATTTCATAAATGAGTTTGCCGGTAGCATCAAAGAGCTGCATTTGGATATACTGTTCTTCGGGCAGTTGGAGGTCTATGGTTAGTTTCTCTTGGATAGGATTGGGATAAATACCTACTCCTTCTTGGAAAGAGCGTTTTTGCTCAAAGACTTCATCTACAGAAACCGAGACCGACTGCACGCAGACCATCTGCATATTGGGCTTTTTGCCCGTGCTGGCCGTAAAGCCAAAATAGACATCTTGGTCCATACCAAAAAACTGGCTCAGGTCTTTGCGCAAGCTCAGGCGGATTTCCCCATCAAAGAGGACCTCTAGCAATTGTTTGGAGGGCGACCAGCGGATGGTGACATCATGGTATTCGCAATCCACCACAGATTGTCCGTTGCTGCGCAGCCGTTTGGCCGAACCAATGGGAAACTCTTGCTGGCCATTTTGGACCACGGCCATATGCGGCAAATACATATCTCCAATACCAGGGCTGTATTTACTATCTAGCTCAATGGCCAAAGAGGGGGCTAGGCCTTCACAGTCTTTTGTTTTGCCAAAACCTAGGCTTTTGCCTGCGCAGCCCAGGGCATCAAAGCCCGTTTTATCTTGATGAAAGACAAAGGCGAGGCCTTCACCAGCATAGCGGTTGCAGCCAAAATTAACAGCAAAGTGCAATTCTAGGGCATTTTCCATGCGAATAGGGTACTCGCACCAGATGCTTCCCACCTCTTGGTCGACCTCATCCGAGGTAAGGCGGTAGCAGTTTTCAGAAACCAACTGGCTGGCGCCATTTTGGGTAAAAGAGGGCTGGGCCCAACTTATTTTAGGGGCCGCAAAAAGGCTAAGCCAAATGGTAAAAATATAAGCAGTTCGTACAAGCATGTAGGCGACATTTACTCCTGAAGCTGTACTGCTCGAGGAGCGCAACTTCAATCTGAGACAGCCCTTAAAAGAAGGGCTGTACATGATGGGGGCTAGCTGCTTTGGGGAAGGGGGCTGAAGTCGCAAGTTCTTGCTCTAAAAGCGGCTTCTTTTGCAGCTTAAGCAAGATAAAAACTTTTGACTAGAATTTAGATTTTGCCTAGGCCTGCTCTTCATACTCCACATAATTGCGGGGCGTTTCATAGAGGCGAACACCAATCTTAAATTTGGGATCTAGATGTTCTTTAAGAATTTTCCAGATCAGCCAACAGATATTTTCTGCGGTGGGGTTAAGGGTTTTAAACTCTTCTACCTGTAAGTTGAGGTTTTTGTGGTCAAATTTGGCCTCAATCTTATGTTTAATGATATCATTGAGAATTTTGAGATCAATCACATAGCCTGTTTCGGGGTCTACAGGGCCAGTTACCTTAACCTCTAATTCATAATTGTGGCCATGATAATATTCATTATTGCAAAGGCCAAAAACCTCTTCATTTTGTTCGGAGGTCCAGGCGGGATTATGTAGGCGGTGGGCAGCATTAAAGTGAGCCCGGCGATAAACAGACATTTGGCGCATAGTAGTAGTTTTGATCGTGAACTGATTTTAAAACAAACAGTTATTGGGCCTTAAGGTTTTTATTTTGAAAAAGGGCCTGAAATTCCTCGCTGCTCAGCCGTCTTTTTAGGCGGCTATGTTGGCGGGCCGCATCAGAAATGCTTTTGATGTAGACCAAGCCGAGACCTTGGGCATAAATTTCTTGGCGTTGGCCTTGCATTTTCCAGTGGCCGCCATTGATTGAGTCGTTGGTTTCTGAAAACTCTTCTACATCCAATTGGATGGCGGGCAGTTCTTGGCCCTCCCAACTAAAAGTAACGGCTTCTTTAGACAAGCTTCTGTTGCGGACAATATCATAAACAACTGCGGTATCGGGGGCTATGCTAAAATTAACCCAAAAGCGATATACCTGTCCCTCTTCTTGGGTAGGCTTAAAGGGGTAGAGAACGGGCTCTTTAATTTTGGCCGAGCTCGTATGGCTTTTTCCGCTGCTATCGGTTTGGAAGAAGCGGTAATCTTTAAGGATGGCCCCATCTGCTAGGATTTGGCTGCGGAAAAACTGTTGTTGTTCTCCTTTTTGGTTGTAGTTGGTCCCTAACAAAAATTGGTTGCCCGCTTTATCATACACCGTATTATAGAGCCAATAATCCGTTTGGCCCGTGCTATCATCTACATACTCATAGACCAAAGGTTCTTCTAGGGCTTTGATGGGAAAATAATAGGCTTTGATATTATTGGCTTCTACCTCAGTGGCGGGCTGCTCCTCAGTTTTTGGAGCTTGAGGTTGGCAGGCGGAAAATAAAAACAGGCTAAGGGCAAGAGCCGAAAAAAGGGTTTTCATATAATTTATATTTTGGTTTGCTTCTGCGTTTTGCAGGCCCGGAGGGCCGCAGGCAATAGCCAGATTTAAACGCACTCACTTTTATAGTTTGCAGCAATTTCCCGCTAGTCGGCCCTATTTTCCTCGGCCATAGCGAAGGCTATGCCCTTAAAAAATAGCTGGCCTAGCAGAAAATTCATAGCAAACCATAGCCAAAGCAGCGCGATTAAATCTGGCTGAGGGATGGAAAGTGGGGCGGCGAAGCCGCAGACCAAGGCGCTTTGCGCCGCAGGGCCGAGCAGACCTGCGAGCCACGACACAGCCCGACCCGCCCGCAGGGCGGGGCAGCCCCAAATAAAAAGGAAATATAAAAAAAGAGTCACCCCTCATAAAAAGAAGTGACCCTTTAGTCAGTCTGAGCATTATCTATGCTGCTTAAGCTTTAACAGCTTCTAGTGCTTTAACGATAGTTTCGCCAATTTGGGCGGGAGTATCGACAGTGATTACGCCACATTCGCGGAGAATAGCGTATTTGGCTTCGGCAGTATCGTCTTTACCGCCAACGATGGCACCAGCATGGCCCATTTTGCGGCCTTTAGGAGCTGTTTTACCAGCAATAAAGCCCACAACGGGTTTAGTACCATGTTCCTTGATCCAACGAGCAGTTTCTACCTCCATTTGGCCTCCGATTTCGCCAATCATAACGATAGCGTCGGTGTCGGGATCTGCCATAAGAAGTTGTACGGCCTCAATCATGGGCGTGCCCAAAACGGGGTCACCACCAATACCGATACAAGTAGACTGGCCCAAACCGGCCTTAGTGACTTGGTCTACGGCCTCATAAGTGAGGGTACCAGATTTAGAAACGATACCAATGCGGCCGGGGTTGTGGATAAAGCCGGGCATGATACCTACCTTGGCACCGCCGGGGGTAATAATACCGGGGCAGTTGGGGCCAATGAGGCGCACGCCTTTATCATTAACATAAGCCTTCACCTTCAACATGTCTTGCACGGGAATGCCCTCTGTGATGCAAACGATGAGGTCTACACCAGCATCGGCAGCTTCCAAAACGGCATCAGCAGCAAAAGCTGGGGGGACAAAAATGATAGAAACATCGGCGCCAGTCTCTTTTACTGCATCTTCTACAGTATTAAAAACCGGGCGGTCCAAATGAGTAGTACCTCCTTTACCTGGAGTTACACCGGCTACCACATTGGTGCCATATTCAATCATCTGTTGACCGTGGAAAGAGCCTTCCTTTCCGGTAAAACCTTGAACGACAATCTTAGAGTCTTTATTAACGAGTACCGACATGAAAAAAGGGTTTTAAAACAAGTGATATACAGAACGGGTTTTCCGCTCTTACAATTACCTTCAAATTTAGAAAATTATATTTAGCCTGCCAATTTCCCTCTAAGGTTTCTTTTGAATGATAAAGATATCCTCATCATCTTTTTTCATCAGATGCTCTTCTCGGGCAAATTGCTCGAGGTGGCGGTCATCGGTGCTCAGGTTTTCCCTTTTGCGGCTATCTTTTTCAATTTCGGCCTCAAAGTAGGCCTTTTTGGTTTGCAGTTCTTGCAAGGTTTTGTTGAGCCGATACTGGTTCATGATGCTGTGCTGGTCAAAAAGCAGCATCCAAAAGCCATAGACAATCGCAGCCACCACATATTTGTTGCGGAGGCTGGGGGGCAGTTTGTCGATCCATGTCCGAATATTGATATCTAGTTTTTTTCTTGCCATAATTGCTTTGTTTTGGGGCTGCCCCTCGCCTATCGGCTCGGGTCGGGCTGTGTCAGGGCTCGCAAGCCTGCTCGGCCCTGCGCGGGCTGCGCCCGCTGGGTCTGCGGCTGCGCCGCCCCCTTTTCCATCCCTCAGCCGATACTGTGGGTCAAGGCCCACAGAAGAGGGCTAAAGCCCTCATAAAAGTTTAGCGAATTTCGCAGCTTAGTAATTCTTGGCCCTTCAAAAAGCCTTTATACTCTTGGCCTTGGGCAATGGGGCCCACGCCAGCCGGCGTTCCTGTAAATATAAGGTCTCCCTTTTGCAAACTGAAAAACTTAGAGACATAAGCAATTAAATTGTCTATATCTGTAATCATCTTGCGGCTATCGCCCTGCTGAACGCTTTGGCCGTCTTGCTGTAGCTCAAAACAATAATGGCCCTCGGCTTCTTGGGCCTCGGCCTTGGGCAAAAAGCGGCCCACAATAGCCGAATGATCAAAGGCCTTGGCAATTTCCCAAGGATGCCCCTTTTCTTTGCATTTGCTCTGTAAATCTCTGGCCGTTAGGTCTATGCCCAAACTCACTTCCTCATAATATTTATGGGCAAATTTTGGCGCCACCGATTTGCCCGTTCGGCAAATCTTAATCACCAACTCTAGCTCATAATGAATGTCTTGGCTAAAGTCCGGATAATAAAAGGCTTTGCCGTCTTTCAATAAGGCCGTGCTGGGCTTCATAAAAATGAGCGGCTGCTTGGGCAAGGCATTATTTAATTCTGCGGCATGCTCGGCATAATTACGCCCTATACAAATGATTTTCATAAGCTTTTAGCTGATAAAAGCGGCTATCGCCAACTATTTGTTTGAAAAAATGTAAACAAAAAGCTGCAAAAGTTTTCAAATTACTCCTTTTTGTTTTACCTTTGAAACAGCGGGAAAAGGGAAGTTCACCGCTCAACTTTAGTCATAGAACAAAGGTTTAGACGCCTTTGCACTATTTCAATTCAATAGAAAAAGTTCTTATCGTTTTAGTGTAGGTCTTTTAATTGTTGTCTCATTTGTCTGTCTAGAGAAGCCTTAGGGCTTCTCTTTTTTTTTGCCTATCTACCCAAAACAAAAAAGCCTCAATATCCAGCAGGAGATTGAGGCAGGTGGTCCCACTTGGGCTCGAACCAAGGACCCACTGATTATGAGTCAGTTGCTCTAACCGACTGAGCTATAGGACCATTTTTTCGCAAACCTCGGTTTTTTCATTAGTTTGCGAACACAAAAGTAAGAACTAATTTTTTTAGGACCTAAAAAACGATGCAAAATATTATGCTTTTTCCCAAAAACATACTTTTTGACCTTGGCGGGGTGATGCTCAACCTCGATATTCCCCGAACAATGGCTTGCTTTAAAAGCTTGGCCGGCAGCGAGGAAGAATTTAACCGCATTTTTGGCCTTTTGGCCCAAGAGGAGCATTTTGAGCGTTTTGAAAGAGGCCAAATTTCAGCCGATGATTTTTTGGCCCGCTTTGTCGATTTAGCCAAGCGCCCTATAGATAAGGCCCAAGCTAAAATGGCCTGGAACGCCATGTTGCTCGATCTGCCCGCCCAGCGCATCAATAGCCTACAAAAGTTGCGGGCCAAAGGGCACCGCCTCTTTTTGCTCAGCAATATTAACGAGATCCATTTGGAGGAGGTCCGCAAAATTATTCGAGAGCAACATGGCGCTCTTGACTTTGATGGCCTTTTTGAAAAAGCCTATTACTCGCATGAAATTGGGCGGCGCAAACCAGACATAGCCACTTATCAGTGGTTGGCCGAGGATGCGGGCATTTTGGCCCAAGACACTTTATTTGTAGATGATAATGCCGATAATATAAAAGGCGCCCGAGAAGCAGGCTTCTGGGCGCAATTGCATTTGGCCAATACTGATTTGGAACGGGCCATGGCCAATTACCTAAAGTAATAGGCCCTATTTTTTGGATGGGACAGGCGGCGAAGCCGCCGCAGGCCTAGCTGCCTGTAGGGGTGGCCCAAAGGGCCAGACCAAAGCGCTTTAGCGCTGCAGGGCCGAGCAGACCTGCGAGCCCCGGAAGGGAGCGGCCGCCAAAGGCGGCAGGCCCCAAAACCTTTTACTTATCGCCTAAAATCAGGGGGAGGCCCTTATCGCCTCCTCCTACCACAATCACCTTGGTGTTGGGCGAATTGGCGAGTTGGAGCGTGGCTTCAATCCCTTTTTCGGTCAAAATCTTATCGTTCAAACTTTGGGTAAGAATTTGGTTGGCCTCGGCCTTGGCGCTAGCCTCGATGAGGATCCGCTCTTTTTCCTTGCGTTCTTGGGCCAAAATATATTCATACTTCAGGGCCTTTTGTTCGGCCTCAATTTTTTCTTCAATGGCGCGGCGCACCTTATCGGGCAGCTCGATATCGCGGATCAAAACGGCTCTTAGATCGATAAAATTAGTGGCCAAAATTTTCTCCAAATCGGTTTGGATGAGCCCTTGGACCTCATCTCTTTTGGTGGAGTAAAGCTCTTCGGGTTTATAGCGGCCGATGATGGTCCGCACCGCAGAGCGCACCTCAGGCTTAACCAAAGTATTCATATAGTTCTCGCCAAATTGCTCGTGCAAATGCCCAATTTTATCAAAAGAGGGGTTAATTCGGACCGTCAAATCGAGTTGGATATTTAGGCCATTGCTCGACAAAACCGTCATGCTTTCCTCCAGTTGTTGCTCCCGTACATCATAAATATACATGCTGTTCCAGGGGGCCAAAACATGAAAACCGGGGGCATAAGTTTTCTCTTTGTCAATTCCTTTTCCGAAGGGTTGGAAGAGCACCCCTCTAAAGCCCGCATCAATGGTCAGAAAGGTACTATTGACCAAAACGAGGGTAAAAATGGCGATGACTAGGCCAATCACGCCAAAAATAATCAATCGACTGTTGTTCATATTTTCTGTAGTTTGTTATGAGGATATAATGGAGATCCAATTAAAAAAATTCCCATTTTATGGGCTATTCGGGCTTAGATTGGGCCAATTTACTAATTTCTTGATCTAGTTTTTGTACTTGCAGTTGCAAAGCTTCTAGGCTGCTATTTTCCAGAATATAATCGGCTCTTTTGATTTTTTCTTCTTCGGGCCATTGGTTATTGATGCGGGCCAAAACGGCGGCTTTTGTCAGATTATCTCTGGCCATCACCCGGCTAATTCGCAGCTCGAGCGGAGCCGTAACCACAATAATTTTATCAAATTGATCGGCCAAATTAGCCTCAAAAATAAGGGCGGCTTCTTTCAGGCAATACGGATGTCCAGCCTCTTGCATTTGCGCCTGCCAAGCCTGCGTATCTCGCTTGACCGCCGGATGTACCAAGCCGTTGAGTTGGGCCAAAGCGGCCTTGTCCTTAAAGACTTTTTCAGCCAAATAAGGGCGATTGAGCCCCCCAGCGGGATCATAAGTATCGGGACCAAAAGCGGCAATCAAATCTTGCTGCAATTTCTGGTCATTTTGCATCAGCCATTTCGCCCGTTTGTCGGCATCATAAAGCGGTACGCCCAAGGCTTCAAAAAAGCGGGCGGCGGTACTTTTTCCACTTCCAATTCCGCCAGTAATTCCAATTTTCAACATGATTTTTTTTCATTTTGTTTATTTGGGGCTGCCCCAGCCTTCGGCTGGGTCGGGCCATTGCGCAGCTCGCAAGTCTGCTCGGCCCTGCAGCCCTACGGGCTTTGGTCTGCCGCCTTCGGCGGCCCTGCTACAGCCCCTCAGCCGCGTCGCTGCGCTCCTTTGCGGCGGCTTCGCCGCCTGCTAGATGCAGGCAAAGCGCCTTGCTCTTGTAAAATGGCATAAAAAGCTTTAGCTTTCAAAAAAGAAGGAGATGCAAAAAATTTTTATTTCCAGAAAACTAGCCGAGCAGAGTGACTTTAGGCGCTTATTGGCTAATCGGGCAGAGCTCATAGATTACTCTCTATTAAGGTTTCGGCCCACTAACTTCAGTTGGCCCAAAGATACGGACTGTTATTTTTTTTACAGCCCCAGAGGGCTGCGCTATGCTTTGGACCAATGGAAAAAACCCTGGGAGCAGCTTCCTTTGATTGCTGCTTTGGGGCCAGCAACAGCCGCAGTACTTGAAGAAATTGGACAAAGGGCAGATTTTATTGGTTCTGGCCGGCCAGCCCCTACTGCCCTAGCCTTTAAAGAATGGCTGGGCCAAAAAAGCGTTTGCTTTTTTCGGGCCGAACAATCTAAACGCTCTATTCAGCAACTGCTCAAAGGAGAAATTTTGGCCAAGGAACGCATTGTTTATAGCAACCAAGCCAAAACCCAATTTGCCGACAGCCAAGCCGATATTTTAGTGTTGACCAGCCCACTCAATGCCGAAACCTATTTAAAGGCCTACCCCAAAAGGAAAAATCAAGAAATTCTGGTCATTGGACGTAGCACGGCCCAAAAACTCATGGAAATGGGCTATAGCGATTTTCATTTGGCTACGGCCCCCAAAGAAGAGGCCCTCGCCCAATACTGCCTGCGCTACTTATTATAAGCATTTGGCAGCTAGCAGAAGCAGAATTAGCCACAAATTGTTTTTTATTTTATTTTTTTTTGCTAAAAATTGCAACAAAAAGTTGCACTACTAGTAAAAGCCCTGTACATTTGGTTCATAACAAAAAGAAATAAAAGTTTTTGCGGGCAGGCTTGCGGCTTTTACTGGAAAAACTTAACTTTATCGTATACTTTAGATTTTTACTTGGCTATAAATACAAAATGAGATGGCAACTAAAAAAGATGCTAAGGCCCTAGAGGGCAAAAAAAAGGCCCTACAGGCCACATTAGATCGCTTGACTAAAACCTATGGAAAAGGGAGTGTCATGAAATTGGGCGATGCCCCCATGGTAGAAGTAGAAGCTATTCCTACAGGTTCTATTGGCTTGGATGTCGCTTTGGGCACCAATGGTTTTGCTAAAGGGCGTATTGTAGAGATTTATGGACCAGAATCTTCTGGTAAAACGACTATTGCCATTCATGCTATTGCAGAATGTCAGAAGGCGGGCGGAATTGCTGCTTTTGTTGATGCAGAGCATGCTTTTGACCGCTATTATGCTGAAAAATTGGGCGTAGATGTAGATGAGTTGGTTTTTGCTCAGCCTGATTATGGGGAGCAAGCCTTGGAAATTGCCGAGAACTTGATTCGCTCTGGCGCTATTGATATTTTGGTGGTGGATTCTGTTGCTGCACTCGTTCCTCGCTCAGAGATTGAAGGCGATATGGGAGATTCTAAAATGGGTCTTCAGGCGCGTTTGATGTCTCAGGCCATGCGTAAATTGACTAGTGCCATCGGTAAAACGAACTGTTGCTGTATTTTCATCAACCAGTTGCGCGAGAAAATCGGAGTGATGTTCGGTAATCCAGAAACCACAACTGGGGGTAATGCCTTGAAGTTTTACGCTTCTCAGCGTTTGGATATTCGCCGTTCTGGTGCGGCCATTAAGGACCGTGAGGGGAATGTAGTAGGAAACCACGTTAAGGTGAAAGTGGTCAAAAATAAATTGGCTCCTCCCTTCCGCATTGCTCAATTTGATATCATGTATGGAGAAGGCGTTTCTAAAACGGGAGAACTCGTTGATATGGGCGCTGAATTTGACATCTTGAGCAAGAGCGGCGCTTGGTATGGCTATGGAGGGACCAAAATTGCTCAGGGTCGTGAAGCGGCTAAGCAATTTATGATGGACAATCCAGAGGTTGCTCTAGAGATTGAAGAAAAGATCAAAGCTCACCTTTTTGGTAATCCTCAGGAAGAGCCAGAAAATGCAGCAACAGAAGATGCTGAAGAAACGGAAGAAACTGAAGAAAAAACAACTAAGCGCGGCCGCAAAAAAGCCGATGCTTAATCGAAATACCTTTTTGTCTAAAATACAAGCTAGAGAATCCTTTGGCTCTCGACGCAAAGTCTGCGGTTTCTTTTTGTATTTTTAGCCAGTAGCTGCCTCTCCGCCTAGCGGAGGGGTAGTTTTTTTTTGTGGGGCTATAGAAAAGCTGTACTTTGAATGAGAAAAGCAAAACATCAATGAGAATCTTACTTTTTACAGGAAAAGGAGGCGTGGGCAAAACGAGTAGTGCTGCCGCTACCGCTTTGGCCGCTGCCGCCCAAGGATACAGAACCTTGGTGGTCTCTACCGACCCCGCACATAGTCTTTCGGATGCTTTGGACCAGGAACTGGCTCCAGAGCCCAAAGCCGTAGCCCCTAATTTATGGGCTCAAGAATTTGACGTCTATTATTCTATGAAAAAACATTGGGATAATATGCGCAACCTCATGCTGACGGTCTTCCGCTGGCGGGGCGTAAAAAATATTGTGGCCGAAGAGCTTTCTGTCTTACCCGGTATGGAAGAAGCCTCTGCTTTTTTATGGATTGAGCAACACTATCGGGAGGGGAAATATGACGTACTCATTATTGACTCGGCCCCTACTGGCGAAACTCTAAGCTTACTTTCCTTACCCCAGGTCATGCAATCTTGGGTAAATAAAGCCGTACCCAAATTTGCCATCAAAACCGCTGGAAAGTTTTTGCGCAAAGCCTCTGGCGTTCCTTTAGATAAAGGCTTTGAAGAGCTAGAAGAGCTCTTTGAAAAACTAGAGCAGGTCCAGAAAATTATGCTGAACCCCAAAATTTGCTCTATTCGGATTGTAGCCAACCCCGAGCGCATGGTTATACAGGAAGCCAAAAGAGCCTATACCTATTTGCAGCTCTATGGCTATCAGGTAGATGGCATTATTGTCAATCGGGTACTACCCGAAGAAATGGGCGCAGGCGTTTTTGCTCAGTATATTAAGAGCCAAAAACAATATCTGGAGGATATTGAAGAAAGCTTTGCTCCCCTACCCATTTTTAAGGCGCCCCATTTGGGCCAAGAACTATTTGGTTTGCCACTATTAGAAAAAATGGGCCAACTGCTCTATAAAGGAGAGGATCCCTCTCAGTTTTTCTATAGTGAAAATCCCTTTGAAGTAGAGGAAAGAGGACAGTACTATTTGATTAGCATCAAACTCCCCTTTATTCAAGAAGAGGATTTCTCGGTCCAAAAATTTGGCGATGAACTAGTCTTGGATGTCAAGGGCCGCAGAAAAAATATCTTTCTGCCTCGCTTTGCCAACTACCTACAACTAGAAAAACACGCCTTTGCCGATGGACAGCTTCGGCTCTGGCTAAAAAAATCCTAGGGGCAAAATTGGCAGTCTCTACAAAATTGTCTATTTTTGTGTTTCATAGACAGCCCGCATAGCTCAACTGGAAGAGTGTCGGTTTCCGGAGCCGAAGGTTGCAGGTTCGAACCCTGCTGTGGGTATTGGCCCAACAAACAGATGTTTGTTGGGCCTTTTTTATGCCCATAAAAAAAGCCAGAGCCCCTTTTGGGCTCCAGCTCATCTAAAAAGCATACAGACAGTTCTTTAGTAAGTGGCGAGTTCTTGGTCCACTTCCTGGGCATAGGCTAAAATTCCACCCTCTAAATTAAGTAAGTTAGTATAGCCGTATTCTGCTTGCAGTAACTCGATCACATCAGCACTTCGCTTTCCAGAACGACAATGTACTACTACATCTCCCGTTTTTGGAATTTGGTCCAACTGCTGCTCAATTTCTCCTTTTGGAATCAATTGGCCTCCTATTTCCACAATTTCTTGCTCATAAGGCTCTCGAACATCAATTAGCACAAAGGCTTTTGACTCCTCTTGCCATTGCTTAAGTTCCTGCACACTAATACTTGGCACAGCCGCCACAGGCTGCTCTTCTTTGGCCTCCTCAACCCCACAAAACTGCTCATAATCAATGAGTTCTGTAATTTCTGGAGTATTGGGGTTTTTCCGAATCTTGAGCGTTCTATGGCTAAAGCTCAGGGCATCAAAGAGATAGAGCCGGCCCACTAAAGGCTCCCCTACCCCAGTAATCACTTTAATTACCTCTAGCGCTTGCAAAGAACCAATAATACCTGGCAATACGCCCAAAACACCTCCCTCAGAACAAGAAGGGACCAAGCCAGGAGGAGGTGGAGAAGGAAAAAGGTCCCGATAATGAGGACCAAAATTGCCCAATTCATCTTTGTAGTTAAAAACCGAAACCTGCCCCTCAAAGCGGTAAATGGAGGCATAAACATTTGTTTTGCCTAAAATCACACAAGCATCATTCACTAAGTAGCGAGTCGGAAAATTATCGGTCCCATCAGCCACTATATCATAGTCCTTAATGATATCTAGAGCGTTCTCTGAGTTGAGAAACTCATTGTAAACAGTGACCTCAATATGCGGATTTAAAGCCTCTATCCGCTCTTTAGCGGCTTCAGCTTTTAGTTTACCAATGCTCTCGGTCCCAAATAATACTTGCCGCTGCAAATTGCTATCATCTACTCGATCATAATCTACAATGCCAATATGGCCCACTCCTGCTGCAGCTAAATAGAGTAAAAGAGGACTGCCCAAACCACCAGAACCCACCACGAGCACCTTGGCGGCCTTGAGTCTTCGCTGCCCTTCTATATTAAACTCTGGAATAATAATATGTCGGCTGTAGCGCTCTAGCTCCGCCTTTGAAAATTCAATATTTGCCATCTTCTTTCTTTAAAGGTCAATTCCGCCTGCAATGGCAGGAATAATACTTAATGTGCTATCTGATTTTAGAGCCGTATTAGCTCCATCTAGGGCCAAAATATCCTCATCTTCTAAAAAGATGCGAACAAAAGCCCGAATCTGCCCATCTTTGTCTAGTAGGTGCTGGGCCAATACAGGATAAAGCACGATTAAACGATCTATTGCCGCCTGAACAGTGGCTCCATCTACATTAATGCTTGCTTGTTGATCGGTGAATTTGCGTAGTGGTGTGGGAATGATTACTGTTGCCATAATATTTTGATTAGATGATAGATAATTAAATGAGTTCTCTTTTGGGTAGGGCTTCTAAGTTGTTGCGTTTTACTTCTTCTGCCTCAAATTCTCCTCGCTCTTCATTCAATCGCCAAGAAGTAAGCTCTGCCGCCTGCCCTTCTTGTACCGATAAAATGATGTAGGAGAAATAAGGTACCGCCTGCTTTAAATCATGTATAGAGGGAATTGCCGGATGGTTGGGATGAGAATGATAGATCCCCAATAGGTTTAATCCCAATTCCAAGGCCTTTTTTTCTGCTTTCATATAGTCCAAAGGCGAGATTTCAAAACGCCGTCTTTGGTCTCCTTCTTTGCTGTTAATAACGGCCTCGGCGAGTAGCACATGCCGTAATTGTCCCTCATTTTCCTCTGTTCCATAAAAGAATCCACAGCCTTCATTCGGAAAATCAGCTTCTAATTGTTGTAATATATACTGCTCTGCCTCGGGGGCTAAACTCAATTGATAATACATAATAAGCGATTTTAATATGGAAAAATTTGTTCAATGACCTCCCCGTACTTGTCTGCACTATCTGGCAAAAGGGTCACTATATGGGCTTCTTGCTCAGGCGGAAGCTCTTGGGCCCATAAATAGGCCCCCAATACATTGGCCGCAGCGGAAGGACTTACCAATAAACCCTCTTCTTTGGCCAGCCTTCTGAGCATATCATAGGCCTGAAAACTGTCTATTGGCAGTTCATGATGCGCCAAACTATCATCATAAATGGGGGGCACATAGGCCGTCGGTAGGTGTTTCCAGCCTTCCAAACCATGTAGCGCGCCATCTGGCTGCAAACTGGCCAACTGTATCGCAGGGTTTTTCTCTTTTAATCCTCTAGCATTGCCCACAAAACTGCCCGTGGTCCCTAAAGCGGTTACAAAATGGGTAATTTTACCCGCCGTTTGCGCCCAGATTTCCTCGCTGGTTCCATAATAATGCGCCTGCCAATTGGCTGGATTACTATATTGGTCGGCATAATAGTATTTCTCTGGCTCGGCCAAAGCAAGCGCTTTGGCCTTTTCTTGGGCCTCATCGGTGCCCCCAAATGGAGAACTAAAAATGAGGTTTGTCCCTAATGCTCTCAAGATTCGCTTGCGCTCTACCGAGGCATTTTCAGGCAAAATAATGGTTAATGGAATGCCCAGAGCCGCCGCTATATGCGCATAAGCAATGGCCGTATTGCCACTACTGGCATCCAAAAGCTGCTTGCCTTGGCCCAATTCGCCCCGCTCTATAGCAGTTTTAATGATGTTGTAGGCGGCCCTCGTCTTCACGCTGCCCCCCAACTGATGCCACTCTAGCTTGGCATAAATATGAATATTGGGAGAAGGGCTCAGACTTTTGAGCTCTACCAAGGGCGTTTGCCCCACTAAGCGACCTACGGCAGCTAAAGCTTCTTGATATTTTTTAATGGTTGCTGGCATATTGGAGGAGTATGTTTTTTATTTTTTTGATTGTTTTGGGGCTGCCCCGCCCTGCGGGCGGGTCGGGCTGTGTCGCAGCTCGCAGGTCTGCTCGGCCCTTCGCAAAATTTCGCTGCGCTTATTTTGCTCGGTCTGGCCCTAGGGGCCACTGCTGTCCATCCCTCAGCCAAGGGCCTTCGGCCCTTCTGGACCAAAAAAAAGCTCAACTTCTTTTAGACAAAAGAAGTTGAGCCGAACAATAATAGTAAGTAGACCAAAACAAAGATCAATTACTGGCATTGCCTCTCTCCTCTTTTTGCCCAAGCAAAAGAGAATGACAACAACAACAGCAAGTAATCAAGGAAATGGTCTGCATAAGATTAGATTCTGGAAAAAAGAAAAAGCCTTTTTGAGAGAACATCTCAAAAAGGCTTTGGTTATGTAAAACATCAGATTTAACTCTTCATTGATACATAACTTTAGCACTGAGATGCTCGGAGAGCAAAACAGGGATGGCAGCAACAGCAGCATGAAGTGGTCTTAAATCTATTTTCTGTTTTCATCATAGTTTAAAATTCAGGATAAATTTTGGGCTTTCCAAATTTAACTCTCCCTTTTTAGCCCAAAAAGGCTAAAAAAAGACCGTTTTCTTAAGCGCTGAGAATCGCACAGAAAAAACTTTTCGGCCTAAGTATAAGGCACATCAAATTCTCAGCGCTTAGAAAAAAGTGGTTTTTCAGCTATTTTGGAGCCAAAAAGCAGTTTTTCAATTCTCCTCCCTGTTGTAAAAAGATCAAAAAACTGTGGTGCAGCAAATTGTTCCACGTGGAACAATGAAAAACGACGCCTCAATTTGTGGAAATGGAAAAACCCATTGTTCCACGTGGAACATTAGCGTGGAGCCAAAAGCAGTTTTTTATAATGTACTTCCAATAAAAACTCTAAAGCTTCTAAATGCCGTTTGGCTTCGGCTATACTTTTGCCCCAAGTATAGAGTCCATGTCCTGCAATCAAATAAGCAATAGTAGCAGGTTGGGCCAAATAGAGCTGTCTAAAATCTTCAGAAAGTTGCTCTATGTCCTGCGTATTGGGAAAAATAGGCAGCTCAAAATCTACTTCATGGCTATCAAATTGAGGTAAAGCTTTGAGTAATTCATACTGACTAAGCTGCAAATTTCCCTGCTTTAAGTAATAATCAGAGAGGAGGGTGCCATAAATAGAGTGGGTATGAACCACCACATTTATGGCTTCATTCTCTTCATAAAGGACCGTATGCAGTAGGGTTTCGGCCGAAGAACGTTCTCCCTCAAAGGGAGGAAGGGCCCTCCCCTTTAGATCTACAAGCATAAAATCTTGGGCAGAGAACTGGCTTTTATCTCGGCCCGACTTAGAAATAGCCAGGCGATCTGCCCCGACTCTAAACGAATAATTGGTGCTAGTTGCTGGCGAAAAGCCTTTGGCGTTCCATGCTCGAATGAGTTGGGCCAATTGTTCTGCAGTTTCTTTTGGTATTATTGACATATCATAACAGCTAAAAAGGTGAAAAGGCCGAAGCGAAAAGCCCAAAGCAGCGCCTCATGTTGTGCGGCCTAGCGATGTGCAGGGGTGGCCGAAGGCCAGACCGAGGCGGCAAAGCCGCCGAAGGGCCGAGCGAAGAGCGAGCCCCGAAACGTAGCGCCTGCCGAAGGCAGGAGGCCCCAAAACAACAGCGAGCCCCGCAACGACAACAAGGTCTTTAGACCGCAGTTCGACGACCGAAGGGAGTAACCGCCTGCCGTAGGCAAGAGGCCCCAAATTCACTTAAAAAGGAATAAATCTAGCGATTTTCAGGATAAAAATAATCGTAAAAGTAATCACAGGAAAGACAAAAAGGAAGGCATCAAAGCGGTCAATCAGTCCACCATGCCCAGGCAAAGTTGTTCCTGTATCCTTAATATTGAGTGAGCGTTTGAGCATAGAGGCAATAAGATCGCCCCAAAAGGCAAAAATAGAGGCCTCTGCGGCCAGAATCAGCCAAGTAGAGAGGGAAAAATCGAGGATGCTCCAGACAAAATAAGAAGCAAAGCCCCAAAGCAGAGCCGCTGTAAATCCCCCAATAAGGCCCTCAAGCGTTTTATTGGGCGATAAAATGGGCGAAATTCTACGTTTTCCGAGCTTGCGGCCTGTCAGATAGGCAAAAACATCATTGGCCCAAACCAAAAGCATAATAGCCATAATGAGAAAGCGGCCCGAGGGATCTTGCAAAGACAGAAAGCAAAGCAAGAAAGTGGGCAGCCCAATATAGAAAAGGCCCAGATAGCTGTAGGCAATATTTTGGAAAGGATTTTTGCTTGAAGCCGCCAACTCTAAGAGAAAAGGCAGAGAATAAAGGGGCAAAAACCAATGACCTAGCCCATTTAGGACTAAAGGAAAAGGCGATAAATAGCCATCTACAAGGAGCAAAGCGGGCAAAATAGAGAGCAACATAAAGAGTGCTCGCCGCAATTGATTATAGATTTTCTGTGGACTATCTTGCTGTAGGAGCAATTGGCCCAGCTCTCGGATACATAAAAAGCCCACCAAAAGGTAGAGGACTGCCGCCGAAATAGGGTGGGCCAAAGTTCCCACAATCATAATGACCCCAAAAACAAGGGCCGTAGTTGTGCGCAAGCGCAAACTCATAAGCTATAAATTAGGAGGGTAAATAATCATCGGCCTGAATAGCGCCTTGTTTTTTATGCCCTTTATAGAGTAAAAAACAGATTGCCAAAGCCAAAGGATAAGCCAAGATGCCTAAATAAATGGGTAGCTCTAAGCCTGTTTGTTCAGACATTTGGTCTGCGAAAAAATAATAGAGCAACAATTGAGAAGAATTAAAGGCGATATGCAGCAAAATAGGCGTCCAAAGACTGCCCGTCCAGCGCAAACTATAGCCTAAAAGTGCCCCCAATAAAAAGCGAGGGATAAAGCCTTCTGGCTGAAAGTGGATCAGGCTAAACAGCAGAGCCGCAATCCAAATACCTAAGTCCAAATTCTTAGTAAGTTGAGCGAGTAGGCGTTGGAGAATCCCTCTAAAGAGGAGCTCCTCTCCTAGGCCAGCGGCCAAGCCCACCAACAAAAAGTTGGTCAATAGGTCCATTGGGCTATTCATGCTCATCAACTTTTCTTGCAAGGCAATGGTCTCTTTAGCGATCCAGCTTTCTGGAGTAATCATCTGATTGAGCGCATAGAGCTGCATAGCAATTGGATAAAGGCAAAGTGCTAAAACTGGCAAAAGCAAATAGGTCCAGAACTTAGCAGAGCGATTGAGCAGCAAAAAATCCATGGCTTTTTGGGGCTTCCAAATTAGGCTAAAGCCTAGGGCCACCAAAGTATAGCCACAAAAATGGCTAAACAGGCTCCCCCATTTTAGGCCTGCAAGTTCATTGGGAGTAGGTGCTGTAGTTGCTAAATTGGCCACCAGCTCCATTAAATTACTGATCCCATAGGCCGAAGCAATAAGCTGAAGGCCTAGCTGGCCCACAATCATCCCAATTGCCCAAATCGGCAGCAGGTATAAAAACCCTTGGGTCGCTGTTTTAGTTGTTCTTGTCATAGCTTGGGCCGTCTACTTCATCAATAGCTTCTAGCAAAATAGCCACAGCCTGATGAATTTGTTGAGGACTAATAATAAGTGGTGGTGCAATTCGGATCGCCGAATCATTAAAGAGGAACCAGTCTGAAATCAAACCTTTTTCCATACACTTAAGGATAACCGACTTCGTTTGTTCATAGCTAGAAAGCTGAACGGCCATTAGTAGGCCAGCAGAACGGACCGTTTTAATTTTAGGATGCTTGAGTAAGCTTAAGAAAAGGGCCTCCTTTTCCTTGACCGTCCCGATCAACTCCTCATATTCTTCCTTCAACACTTTTAAGTTGGCCAAAGCAGCGGCACAACAAAGCGGATGCCCTCCAAAAGTAGTAATATGTCCCAAAAAGGGATTATGACTAAGCACCTGCATAATTTCTTGGCTGGCAATAAAAGCCCCTATAGGCATTCCACCGCCAAAACCTTTGGCCAAAAGGAGAATATCGGGCACTACATCAAACTGCTCAAAGGCAAAGAAGCTACCAGTGCGGCCACAGCCCACCTGAATTTCATCAAATATTAGTAGGGCGCCAACGGCTGTACAACGCGCTCTGAGGGCCTTTAAATAGCCTTCTAGAGGATTTTCCACCCCTTTCTCTGCCCGTACGGGTTCAATGATCACAGCAGCCGTTTTTTCCGTAATTTTATCCAAATCGGGCCAGCTATTAAAGGCAATATGATTGACATTGGGTAAAAGTGGGCGAAAAGGAGCGGTAAAAAAGTCGGTGCTCATCAAGCTCAATGCCCCTTGGCTACTCCCATGATAAGAGGTTTCGCAGGCAATGATTTCGGCCCGGCCAGTATAGCGCTTGGCCAGTTTCATGGCCCCTTCTGTTGCTTCTGTTCCAGAATTGACAAAATAGCAGCTAGACAAAGAAGCGGGCAGTAAATCGGCTAAGTACTTTGCCAATTGAACCTGAGGACTCAAAATAAACTCCCCATAAACCAAGGTATGCAAATAGCGCTCTGATTGTGCAGCAATTGCGGCCATTACCTTGGGGTGCCGATGCCCTAAATTAGACACTGAAATACCTGAAATGAGGTCAATATAAGACTTGCCTGTAGGCCCATACATATAAATTCCCTCTGCCCGATCAATCTCTAAAGCCAAAGGAGCATCAGAGGTCTGGGCCAAATGTTGTAAAAATAATTGTCTGCTAGATAGCATATAAGCTGTACTTTTGTATGATAATCTAAGTCCACAAAGTTAGGAAAACTTTGTACATTGTTCAGGGAGGCAGCCCCTCCCTATTTTTTGAGATTTAAGATATAATAGATAGATGTCTAAAGCACAATTGGGCGTAAAAATCAAGGCGCCCGCAAGTTTGAGCCAATTATCTTGGGGCCCTGGCTGTATGGCTGTTGCCCTAGAAGGCTTAGCCGATGAAGTGATTATCCGCCCTAGCCAAGAGGCTGGCTTGCAGCTTCTAGAAGTTACTGGCGACCAAAAACAGCTCAGCCGAAACCTAGGCGAGACGGCTATGGGCAAGGCCGCCCTCGCTTTTTGGGCCCTTTTGCCCGATTATGGCGTAGAAACAGAGACTTTGGGCTTTGAGTTGGAAGTTCGCAAGAAAATTCCCTTTGGTTTGGGCCTTGGCAATGAGGCCGCATTAGTGGCCGCCTGCCTGTATGGACTCAATAAGCAGCTCAAAAGTCCACTTATGCCCAAAGAATTGATGCTCCCTGCCCTAGCTTCGGGCTGTGCTGCCGAGGATCTTGTGGCTAGTTTATACGGCGGCTGGAACCTCATTGTCCAAGAATCGCCCTGCCAATGGCGCCGTATGGCCCTACCCAAAGGCCTTTATTTCTTGGTTTTTGCGCCAAAAGTTAAAGCCCAGCAGGCTCAACGAGAAGAAATTGCTCTCCAAACAGGCAAATCTAGCCTGCAGGCCCTTTCTGCCTTGAGTTGGGCCTTTAATTATAGCGATTTCAGACTGCTAGAGGAGGCCCTTTGGCCCCAAGCTTGGGCCGAAGAAGGCAGCTTTTTAAGAGCAGTTCAGGAAATTGTTCATGCAGAAGGTGGCCTTAGCTGCCATTATAGTGGCCAAGGGCCCACAATTGCCGCCCTTTTCAATAATACACTAAAAGCAGAAGAAGCGCAAACCGCTATCCTCGCCCACTACAAAGCCAAAAAACAAAGAGTCAAGAGCTGGATCCTAAGCATTGACCAAGAAGGGGCAATTATTGAATAATCCCTTTTCACTAAAAATACCCATGAGGAAGTAGATCTATATCTGCTTCCTCTTTTTTTGGGGGCTGCCCCGCCCTGCGGGCGGGTCGGGCCATTGCGCAGCTCGCAGATCTGCTCGGCCCTGCGCAAAATTTCGCTGCGCTCATTTTGCTGGGTCTGCGGCTTCGCCGCCCTGCTACAGCCCCTCAGCCGATTTGCTCTTGGCCAAAAACCTCAACCTTAAGGCAAAATAACTTCGCTGCATGGCTAATTGGACCAAAAATTCAAAGCGCTGAGAATCGCATAGAAAAAAAGAGCTGTACTAATATTCTGTACAGCTCCATTTTTTTATTGGCAATTGTCCACAAAAACCCCTAAGTTATCCACAGAAAACTGTGGATATGTTCCACGTTTTTCCACGCTTTCAAATTGTTCCACGTGGAACAATGCCATTTCTCCACAATTTTATCAGTTTTCCACAAAATCATTGTGGATATGTTCCACGTTTTTCCACGGCTCAATATGTTCCACCTGGAACATTGGTCGCGTTTCACAATCAATTCAGGTTTTCCACAACTCATTTGTGTGTAAGTTTCCAAGTTTTGTATTTGAGCGCAATTCTAGTTTTCCACAAGAACTTATCAACATGTTCCACGTGGAACAATTTGTGGAAAACTGCAAAAAAGGAATGTGGAAAACCTCTAAATAGTTTTCCACAAAAAAGTTATCCACAGCTAACAACAAAAGTTAACTGTGGATAAAAATTTTCAACAATACTGTAATTAATCAAATTAATTACCATCTCACTTTTTGGACCTCTCTTCCTTTTCGGCTAATTACTTTTTGGACCCCTTGGCTTTTGGTGTGGCAGGCAGCAAAATTCAATTGATTGAAATGCTCCTCAATTAATAGACTGTTATTAATTGTTAGTTCAGCAAAAGGAGATAGATTTTTAGCCTCTAAGAAAACATAGCATTCATAGATATTCCGCTTCTCTCCCATTTCCTTGCCCAAGTACTTATATTGTATAGCTTGGCCATCGGCCTTCAGTTTGAAATGCTGTTGGACATAATTGGCGAGTAATTCATTGGCCTGAGGATGCTCTCTATCGGTGCCAATTTCAACAGTTTCTCCCAAGCGTTTAGAAAAAAGCTGTTCAAAATCGTCTACAAAGAGCTTGATAGAAATTTGTAGCGCTTGTTCCTCCTCTTTATAATCTATTTCGGCAACAGAGAGGTAAATAGGGTGGTCTTTTTCGGCCATTGTTTGGGCTGGTTTGGCCAGAGAAAAAGGCCATAAAATCGAACAAAGTAGACTAATTGTCAAAAAGCTAGGCATCTGAGTCGTATTTTTGATTGTATTTTATAAAAACTTGGTACATTAAATTTGATCTTGAAGAACAAATATATCACCATTTTAAAACGACTACATGAATTTTGGCCTCTACTTTCAGTTAGGGTTAGAGCATATTACAGACCCCTACGGCTACGACCACATTCTATTTATTATTGCTATTTGTGCCAGTTGGCGGATATCTGACTGGCGGACCGTGGCTATTTTGGTTACTGCCTTTACCCTTGGGCACTCTATCGCTTTGGCTTTGGCCACCTTTGAAATTGTTCCCGTTTGGTCTGCACTAATTGAGTTTTTGATTCCAGTGAGTATTATGGCTAGCTGTATTCAAAACATAAGTTATCCTCCCTCAGAGAGAGGAGCAAAAATCAATAAAAACTGGGCTTATGGCCTAATTGCGGCCTTTGGAATCATTCATGGTTTGGGTTTTTCCAACTTCCTCAAAGAGACCTTAGTGGCCAATGAAAGCCTATTGACGCCTCTTTTGGGCTTTAATTTGGGCCTAGAAATTGGGCAACTTTTGATTGTGGCCATCTGTTTTGCCTTTAATTATATCTTTGTAGAATTGGCCCATAAAGCACAAAGAGACTGGACCTTAGTGGTTTCTTCAGCTGTGGCTGGTATTGCTTTTTTGCTTTGTTTAGAAAAAGGCGCCGAGCTATTTCTGGGCTAAATATGGCCGAAGGCCATACGGCCTAGCGATGTGTAGCAGTGCGGCGCAGCCGCAGACCAAGCAAAAAACTTGTTTTTTTGCGCAGGGCCGAGCAGACTTGCGAGCTGCGAAACGACAACAAGGCCTTTAGGCTGCAGTTCGACGACCAAAGGGAGTAACCGCCGACGAGCGTAGCGAGGCGGAGGCCCCAAAAACACAACATCTTGTTCATTAAATTTAGATATTTCCAATTATGCTAAAACGATCACTACTTGCTATACTTAGCCTTTTTTTATTGGCGCAGTATGGCTGGGCACAAGAAGAACGTGCTCATGAAAAATTTAAGCAGCTCTATGAGGAGTTGCCCACGCCCAACCAATACCATAATGCGGCTGGAGCCCCAGGGCATAAGTATTGGCAGCAACGAGCCGACTATAATATTCAGGTTCGTTTGGATGATGAAAAACAGCGAATTTATGGCAAAGAACGCATTGCCTACTACAACAACTCGCCCGATGAACTCTCTTACCTTTGGTTGCAACTAGACCAAAATGTGCGAGCCCAAGGTTCTGACGCTCAAATTACAGAGACCCAAAAGCTTGATCCTCAAATGTATAGCTATCAAGTTATGAGTCTTTTTGATAAATTTGATGGCGGCTTTAAGATTGAGAAAGTCAGTGGAAAAAAAGGGGAAAACCTAAAGTATACCATCAATAAAACCATGATGCGGATCGATCTTGATCGTCCACTAAAACCTGGCGAAAAGTTTGAATTTGATGTGAAATGGTGGTACAATATCAATGATGGGATTAAAACTCGTGCCCGCTCAGGCTATGAGTATTTTCCAGAAGATGATAACTATATGTACAATATTGCCCAGTTTTATCCTCGGATGTGTGCCTACAATTCTGTAGATGGTTGGCAAAATAAACAGTTTATGGGCCGTGGAGAATTTACCCTCAGCTTTGGTAACTTCAACCTAGAGATTACGGTCCCCAAAAACTTTATCGTGGGCGCAACAGGTGTTTTGCAAAATAGCAAAGATGTATTGAGCAAAACCCAACGTGAGCGTATAGAAAAAGCCAGAACGGCCAAAGATCCCGTTTTCATTATTACGGAAGAGGAGGCCAAAGCCAATGAAAGCAAAAAAGGAGAAGGTAGCCAAACTTGGCGCTTCTATGCCTCTAATGTACGTGATGTAGCCTTTGTGGCCTCTCGCAAATTGATTTGGGATGCCCAAGGCGTACAATTTGGCGATCGCAATGTACTCGCCATTTCTTACTATCCCAAAGAGTGTATGGGCCTTTGGGACAAATACTCGACTCGTGCCGTTGTGCACACCCTCAAAACCTACTCTAAGTATACTTTTGACTACCCCTACCCCGTGGCCATTTCTAGCCATACTAACTTTACGGGTATGGAGTACCCCATGATTTGCTTCAACTATGGCCGCCCTCGTCCTGATGGAACCTACTCGGAGCGCCTAAAGTACGGCATGATTGGCGTAATTATCCACGAAATTGGGCACAACTATTTCCCCATGATCGTGAACTCTGACGAGCGTCAATGGACCTGGATGGATGAAGGACTCAACACCTTTTTGCAGTACCTTACCGAGGTAGAATGGGAGCGTGACTACCCCTGCCGTCGTGGTCCAGCCTACAAAATTACCGATTACATGGGCGGCGATAAAAATGGTATCGTGCCCATCATGACCAACTCGGAGTCGATCCTTCAATTTGGCAATAATGCCTATGGCAAGCCCGCTACAGCACTCAATATTTTGCGCGAAACGATCATGGGCCGCGAACTATTTGACCATGCCTTTAAGGAATATGCCAACCGCTGGAAATTTAAGCACCCCACTCCCGCCGATTTCTTCCGCACTATGGAAGATGCCTCTGGCGTAGACCTTGATTGGTTCTGGAGAGGTTGGTTCTATGGCACCGATCATGTAGATATTGCCCTAGACGAAATTACGCACTACCATCTCAACACCTTCAACCCAGAGCAAGAGATGAGCATGCAAAAAATCTGGGATGCCGAAGACCCCACTTATATCGGAGATATCCGCAATAAGGAGTCGGTCAAGCAAACGGTCATGGAACGTTATCCCGACCTTCACGACAAATACAATGATCGCGACAAATACCGTGTAGATGAGGAAACGCAGCGCAATTCGCTCTTTGCTTACCAAAATCTCAGCGCCGAAGAAAAAGAAGTTTTGGCCAAAGATTACAACTACTATCAGGTCGATTTCAAAAATGTGGGTGGCCTAGTAATGCCCATCATCATCGAGCTAAAGTACGTAGATGGTAGCTCTGAGGTCCGCTATATTCCCGCCGAAATTTGGCGCTACAATAGCAATAAGGTCTCTAAAGTCTTTGTGACCGAAAAGGAAATCAAGGAATTTATTTTAGATCCTTACCTAGAAACTGCCGATGTAGAACGGGAAAATAACTACTTCCCCAGACGTCGCAAACCTACTCGCTTCGAGATGTTTAGCCCTCGTCAATAAGCTTTAAGCGCTGGCCTTTTTGGGCTGGCGCTTTTTTTTATTTTGGGGCTGCCCCTCGCTTCGCTCGGGTCGGGCTGTCTCACAGCTCGCTGATCGCTCGGCCCTGCGCCGCCAAAGGCGGCTGGGTCTGGCCCTTCGGGCCACTGTTGCCCATCCCTCAGCCTGCGGCCCTGACGGGCCTGTACGCTCCAAATTTAACCTAATTCTACCGCCTATGTATATTCCCAAAAGCTTCAAGAGCAATGCTCCTGCCCCACTTCAATGGATGAAAGAGCAGTATCCCTTTGGCCTTTTGCAATCGCAGCAAGAGGGCCAACTTTGGGCCACTCCCTTGCCCTTTGTTTGGTCCAACCCTCTCCTACTCAAAAGCCATCTGGCCCTAGCCAATCCACAGGCCCAAAGCTTCCTAAAGCAAGACAAACAAGAGGTCTTGATCCATTTTCAAGGCCCCTATGCCTATATCTCGCCCAAGCATTATCAGCATAGCCAAAATGTGCCCACCTGGAACTATTTGGCCCTGCAAGTTCGTGGACAGCTATCTGTCTTGGACCAATTGGGCCAAAAACAGCTCTTAGAAGAGAGTATTTTGGCTTTTGAGCCCACTTATTGGCCCCAGTGGGAACAACTCCCAGAGAAGTACTTAACGGCCCTCTCTGGCGAATTACTGGCCTTCCAAGTTGAAGTAACAGCTATTGACCTTTGCCTGAAAATTAGCCAAAATAAAAGCCAAGCCGAACAACTAGCCATCTTAAAGGCCCTCCAAAGTTCTCCCCATCTCATGGACCAACAACTCGCCCAAGCGATTCTCCAACTCCAAGCCCTAAAAGACTAAGGCGCCAAAGCAATGCAAACCACACTAAGCGAAATCTGCGCCTTCAATAAATGCTTGGCACAAGCCTCAATTGTGGCCCCTGTAGTCATCACATCATCCACCAGCATAATGTGCTTGTGCCGCAATTTATCGGCCTGCCGCAAAACAAAAGCATCCGAAACATTGGCAAAACGCTCTTCTCGACTCTTGCGGGTCTGACTCTCCGTATAACTGGCCCGCAATAAAAACTTCTCGGACCAAGGTACCCCCAAACTCTCCGATAACCCAGATGCCCATCGCGCCGCCTGATTATACCCCCGCTGATGACGCTTTTTAGGATGCAAAGGGACCGGAATAATATAATCCACCGACTTCCAAAAGGGCTCCTCGGCCAATAAACGCCCATAACTTCGCCCCAACTCCTCCCCAATCTCTGGCCGATGCCCATATTTCAATTCATGTATCAAACGCTGCAATATTCCCCCCTTCACAAAATGATAGGCCGTGCTCGCTCTGCTAATCGGCAAACGCCCCCAAAAGCGCTCAGCTACAGGGTTTTCTTCAAATAAATGATAGTTGGTGGGCTTAATTTTATACTGACAAGAAGTGCACAAAGCCCGCTGCTGCCGCTGTAAAGGCTGCCGCTGACAAGCTAAACACAAACGAGGATAAAATAACTGCAATAGAGGTTCTAACATAGTGGTGACTTATTTATACACGAAAATATAAATAAAAAAAGAAAAGACAGGCATAAAAACCTGTCTTTTCGTATATTTTTTAAGTTTAGCGGCTAAGCAAGGGCTTTTTCCTTGGCTTTCGGTCCATTTTTAGCCGTTTTAGTGGCTAAGTAGCCGCCCTCACTAAACTGATAGTTGAGGTACAACATGGCCAATAAAAGCAACATTCCCCCAGCCTGATGCAAAACGCCTAGGGTCGGGAAAATCTCTGAACCGCCAACACTATTGATGACCGTGAAAATGCCTAAGCCGATTTGCATGGCCAAAACCAAAAGCAAAAGAACATTGGCTCCTCGCAAGCGGGCAGAAACCTTAGAACGATGAATCCGCCAAGCCAATAAGGGAATCAATAGGGCCAAGGCATAGGCCGTAAAGCGATGAAAAACCTGGATTAGAGCAGGGGCAAAGGCGTTTTTGTTATAGCGCAAAAGGTTTTCCCACTTCCATTCTCCCGATTGATACAACACATCGGAAAACCACTGCCAACTGCCATCTGCAGCCACTTCCATATGAGGGAAATGAGGGGCCACATAGCCCGCTTTCATGCCCGACATCAAGCCACCAAGGACCAATTGTAGCCCAATTAAAGCCGTGATTTGCCAAGCCCGCTTCCGCAATACCCTATGATAGGCATCTTTGGTCTCTGGCTGCCAAACTTTCAAACTGGCCCAAAACAACAAGGCCAATAAACTAATCGCAATAGACAAATGCGTGGTCAAACGATAGGCATTCACCCAAACATATTCTTCCGTATTCAAGCCCGAACTGACCATAATCCAGCCAAATACAGCCGCTAAAGCCGCCAAGGCCACTACTCCGCCCAACTTTCGCATTAGGCCAGCAGGTAGCCATTTTTTGCGCCAGAAATACAAAAAGGGAAACAAAAACACAAAGCCCATGCTTCGGGCCCACAAACGGTGAAAATACTCCCAGAAATAAATGAACTTAAATTCCGAAAGCGTCATGTCCGCATGAATGCTCTCGTACTGAATCGTATGCTTTTGGTACTTCTCAAAGGCAAGCGTCCACTGCTCCTCTCCTATCGGCGGCAAAACCCCCTTAATCACATTCCACTCCGTAATCGATAAACCCGAATCGGTCAATCGCGTAATTCCACCAATGACTACCTGCGCAAAGACCATCACTACCCCAATCAATAACCAAATACTTACGGCCTTGGGTAACCGCATTTTTTTATGCTCCATCTGAATTATGCTTTTTTTCGCTAAAAAGGAGGGGCCGCAAAATACGGCCTTTTTTTGAGCTTGCTCTGCCTTTTGAACAATGCTCGGCCTTTGCAGTTGAGAAAAAACCTATTTAGATTTATTCTAAAGAATAATTTTCGATTTTTTTGGGGCGTTACTCCTTTCAGTCGTCGAACTGCGGACTAAAGTCCTTGTTGTCGCTGCGGCTTCGCCTTGCGGCGGTTACTCCCTTTGGTCGTCGAACGGCGCCCTAAAGGGCTTGTTGTGGCCAGTCGCTTCGCTCCTCCCTTTTGCCCAAATTGAATTTTTTAACCTAAAAGAGCGCTTTTCCACAAAACTTTTCCACATCGAGGATAAGTTGGCTATTTTTTGAATTTGAAGTCTAGCGAACTGATCTAAAATTAATTTAAATCCTGCTGGGGCTTCCTTGGCTGTAAAAACAAAAATTAAAACATTTTGTCGCAGCAGGTTTTTTGGAGCGCTTCTTCCCTTATGAATTATAAATAAAAAATTTTTTAAAAAAACTCTTATTATCATTAGGGCTGTGGATAAGTGGATAACTCACTAGCTTAAGGAAGCTTTAAATTTAACTTTCCCACAGCTTTTTGGACTTGTCCACAAGTTTATGCACATTAGTTAAAATTTGAAATAGTTTTGAGCTGGGCTTTTCAGTGGCTTTTCCACGAAAAACGGACTTATCCACAATTTGCCCATTGTGGATTTTGTTTTTACCCAAAAACACCCATTTTCTTGTGGATAACTTTGTGTATAAAGTCAGACTTATTCACAATTCACAGCCTTTACACACTTTTGCACAATTTTTATCCACATCCAAAATTGCCATTGTGGATAAAATGTGGATAAGTATGGGGGTTATACACAATTACCTGTGGAAAACTCATTTTTCAAAAGCCTGCTAATTAGTTACTTATGCATTTTAAAAATATTATTGTTAATAAGTCTGTTGAAACAGGCCCTTAGTTCTTTGTTTTTAGCTGCATTTTTTTGTTTTAAGTCCCGACTGTGGAAAAGTCCGTGGAAAAACGTGGAAAACTTTATACATCGAGCTTTTTGCCTGTTTTTAGTCTTCTGACTGGCCCTAAAACTTAAACACTTATGTTTTTGATTATAAAATGTAAAGTTATAATTTATTTGCTTACATTTTTAAGGCGTTTAGGAGGCGGCGAAGCCGCCTGCGAGCGCAGCGAGCCCTGGCCCAGCGCTGCGCAGCCGTGGCCGCAGGCCAGACCGAAGCGGCTTTGCCGCTGAAGGGCCGAGCAGACCTGCGAGCGGCGGAGCCTAGCGGCGGCCGCCCGCCCTATTTGGGGCGGCCGCGGGCCCCAAAAAAACAGTAGAATTGTAGAAAAGGGGGCCGACCTACCAATAACAGTCTAAATCGTTTATATTTGTTGGGCAAAACAAACTGACAAATAAGATGTGCGAACGTTTTTCTTTTAGTGCTGGTCGAACTCGGATGAAGCGAGTATTTAATATAGATGTAGCTGAGCCCCTACAGGCCTCCTATAATATTGGGCCGGGGAACAATGCCTATGTCTTGACGAATAAATCGACTAAGCTGCAGATTTATCGCTGGGGGTTGGTGCCTAGGGGGGCCAAAGATCCCAGAATTGGCCTAAGTTTTCCTGTAGCCAAGGCAGAAGGCATAGAAAAGCGGCATTCTTTCCGTATGCCTGTTCGGCAGCATCGTTGTTTAGTTTTTGCCGATAGTTTTTACGTATGGGAAAAAAATGGACAGGCGCATCGCATTTTGCTGCCTCATCAGGAGCTCATGGCCTTTGCGGGCATTTGGGAGCATTGGGAAGGGCCCAGAGGGCAATTGTTGAAAACTTTTAGCTTGGTGACGGTGCGGGCCAACAGCGAATTGCAGGCCTTGGATCAAGAACAAATGCCCGTTCTTTTGCTAGATGGAGAAGATATGCGGCAGTGGCTGCTCGCTACAGAGCTATCGGATGCTTTGCGTTTGTTGCAGCCCCTACCCAAGGGCATTTTGCAGCAGTACCCCATTGGGCCAGCAATAGACCAGCTAGACAATGACTTTGCCGATTTGCAGCGGCCTATGCGCTAGCCCCTACCCTACCCTTTTATTTAGACAAACAACTCTCTCACTACATACTCAATAATTAATGGCAGATATTCAATATTTAGAGCAGATGGCCACGCAGGTCCGCCGTGATATTTTGCGGATGGTGCATGCCGTGCAAAGTGGCCACCCTGGTGGCTCTATGGGCTGTGCGGAATTCTTCACGGCCCTTTATTTCCAGCAAATGGAGCACAATACAGATTTTTCTATGGAGGGTAAAAATGAAGACCTCTTCTTTTTGTCCAATGGCCATATTTCACCTGTTTGGTATAGTGTTTTGGCGCGTTCGGGCTATTTTCCTGTAGAGGAATTGGCTACTTTTCGTCATCTCAACTGCCGTTTGCAGGGCCACCCCACCACCCATGAGGGTTTGCCAGGCATTCGGGTAGCTTCTGGCTCTTTGGGCCAAGGGCTTTCGGTAGCTTTAGGAGCGGCTTTGGCCAAAAAAATGGATGGCGACGATAAATTGGTCTATGCCCTTTGTGGGGATGGCGAATTGCAAGAAGGCCAAATTTGGGAAGCGGCGATGTTTGCGGCCCACAACAAACAAGATAATGTTATTTTGACGGTAGACTGGAACGGCCAGCAAATTGACGGCAGCAATGATGATGTTCTTAGCCTAGGCAATTTGCCCAGTAAATGGGAAAGCTTTGGCTGGAAGGTCTTGATTGGCGAAAAAGGTAATGATATGGCGGCTGTATTAGACTATTTGGCGCAGGCCAAGGCGGCTAGCGGCCAAGGCCAACCTGTGGTCCTTTTGTTGAAAACAGATATGGGACATGGTGTCGACTTTATGTCGGGAACTCATGCTTGGCATGGCAAAGCCCCTTCTGATGAGCAATTGGCCAATGCTTTAGCCCAATTACCCGAAGGACTGGGCGATTATTAACCAAATTCTAGAACCGGACTATTAATTATATATAGCTATGCTAAAAGATATTAAAAGCATCGGCAAAAAGTCGACCCGCGACGGTTTTGGCGATGGACTTCAGGCTTTGGGCCAAACAAACCCCAAGGTGGTGGGCCTTTGTGCCGATCTAATTGGCTCTTTAAAGATGAATGCCTTTATTGATGAGCATCCCGAGCGCTTTTTTCAGGTTGGAATTGCCGAGGCAAACATGATGGGCCTAGCCGCTGGCTTGGCTACCGCGGGCAAAATTCCCTATGCAGCCACTTTTGCCAACTTTGCCACTGGCCGAGTCTATGACCAAATTCGCCAGTCTATTGCTTATTCACATAAAAATGTGAAAATATGCGCCTCACATGCAGGCCTGACCCTAGGTGAAGATGGAGCCACCCACCAAATTCTAGAAGATATTGGGCTCATGAAGATGTTGCCCGGCATGACGGTCGTTAATCCTTGCGATTATGCCCAAACCAAGGCCGCAACTATCGCTATTGCCGATCATAACGGTCCCGTTTATCTCCGTTTTGGCCGCCCAGGCTGGCCCCGATTTACCGAAGACATGCCCTTTGAGTTGGGCAAGGCTTTGCTGATGGCTGAAGGAACAGATTTGACCATTTTTGCCACTGGACATTTGGTCTGGAAGGCCGTAGAAGCCGCCAAAGCCCTAGCCGAAGAAGGCATTAGCGTCGAACTGATTAACATTCACACCATCAAACCCCTAGATGAAGAGGCCGTTTTGGCTTCTGCTGCCAAAACTAAGGCGGTGGTTACCGCCGAAGAGCATAATATCTATGGCGGTTTGGGCGAGAGTATTGCTGGTCTTTTGGCCCGAAAACTCCCTACTCCTATCGAAATGGTGGGCGTACAGGATAGCTTTGGCGAAAGCGGTACCGTGACCGAACTGATGACCAAATATGGCTTGGATGCCGTTAATGTGATTGAGGCCGCCAAAAAGGTCTTGGCCCGCAAATAATTACGGTATATTTATTGAGCTTTTCTAAGCACAATCTGAATCGATGATTAAACTCTAGCCCTGCTAGGGTTCAGTCTTTTTTTAGCCAAAAAATAACACCCTATGTACAAGCATTTTTCTTTGGCCTTGCTCTTTTTGGCCTTGCTCTTGGGTTCTTCTGCTTGCAAAAAGGACCAGGGCATCAATATCTTTACCCTAGAACAAGATAAGGAGTTTGGCGCGCAGCTCAAGACCGAAATCGACGCAAATCCCGCCGAATATCCCCTGCTGCCTTATGCTGGCAATGAAGCCGCTTATCAGTATCTCTATGATATGAGAGATGAGATTTTATCCTCCGATGAACTCAATTATCGCAGCGATTTTGGCTGGGAACTCTATATTATTCAGGATGATAATACCCTAAACGCCTTTTGTGCGCCCGGCGGCTATATTTATGTCTATACCGGATTAATTAAGTTTTTGGACCAGGCCGATGATTTGGCTGGCGTTTTGGGCCACGAAATTGCCCATGCCGATCAACGCCACTCTACCCAGCAAATGACTGAGGCTTACGGCATTAGCACGCTACTGACCGTTTTGGCCGGAGATGACCCTGGCATGTTGGCCCAAATTGTGACTAACCTGACTAGCCTCAGCTTTAGCCGTAGCCACGAACGGGATGCCGATGACCATTCTGTGGATTACCTCTGCGATACCGAATATGCCTCGAATGGCGCTTCGGCTTTTTTCCAGAAATTAATTGACCAGGGCCAATCGGGCTCTACGCCTGCTTTTTTGAGCACGCACCCCAATCCCGATAACCGAGTGCAAGATATCAACGACCGAGCTAGCGAACTGGGCTGTTCTACTACCCCTAAGGCCAATGCTGGCTATGCCGCTTTCAAAGCGCTTTTACCTTAATTTATTAATGTTTTGGGGCTGCCCCGGCCTTTGGCCGGGTCGGGCTGTATCGCAGCTCGCTGTTCGCTCGGCCCTGCAGCCCTGCGGGCTTTGGTCTGGCCTTCGGCCACTGCTGCCCATCCCTCAGCCGATGCGCTGGGCATTCGCCCAGCACAAAATGGCATCGCTTCGCGATATTTTAATATAGGCCCTTCGGGCCTGTAGGAGGCCCAAGAGGAGCCCAACTTATCTAGTTGGGCTCCTCTTTTTGTGTTAAAGCTGTTGGGCGGACCAAAAAATGCGCTCCGAAATTTGGCCCTTACAAGCCAAAAGGTAATCTCTTTCGCTACAAGCCAGTAGGCGAGGGGCCTCTTCTTCTTGGCTGAGGCTAAACCACCAACGGCCAGAACGGCGAGACTGATAAAAGGAGAGGGGGAGGTTATCTTGAGGAAGCTGTAGGGCATAGCGCTGCATCTCTTGCAGGGGCGGAACCCCTTCGGCCAATCGCTCTTTGAAGGCCGAGCAAAAATACCAGCACATCTGGGCCAATAGTTTTGCAGCTAGAGGAGCGGCCTGATAATCGGCCCTGAAGTTTTGGAGACAGACCAACTGAATCTGGTCGGAAAGGCCAGCATAACTCATAATTTGGCAAGCCTCTTTATTGGTCCAGCCATTGGGCTCTGGAGCTTGGGGATTTAAAAAGCCATTTTGGGCCAAGCTATTGAGGCGAAAAAGCAGCAGTTGGCTTTCTCTAAAACTGGGCTCTATTTCGGAAAGCTGGCTTTGGAGCAAGCCCAGCCTTTGGGTCCAAGCGCCCGCTTCTTGCAGGCGGATCAGGCTATTTTTAGCGCAGTAGTGGCTTTGGTAGCCCAAAAAGGCCAAATGGCCAGCAATTTCTAACTCATTGAGGTAATTACTTTGGGCTTCTTGGTAAATGAGCTTTTGATCAATGATGCTAGATCTCTGGCCATTGAGCTGTTTAATTAATGTAGGAAAGGCCTGCTCTTCGGGATCGACTAAGAGCAGGCAGCTATTTTGGACCAAAGGCTGCTCGAGCAGAAAAGAGAGCGCCTGCGGCTGGGGCAAATAGCCGAGGTCTAAAATGAAGGGAGCTTGGCTAGGGAAAATCGCCTGCAAAGCATAAAGCGCTTTGCGAAAACCCTCTTGTTGGGGCTGATCGCCCAGACTGAGTAAGATTAATTTGGGCGCAGTAGCTGGCTGCTCTTGGGTCCAAAAAGAAAGCGGGCGAATTTGGGCACCCAATTGCCAATCAGAAAACTGAGCGGCATGAATGGCAGAAGGAATACAACTAGAACTAAGCATACAATTAATAAATAAGCAAATAGAAATAGGCCAAGGGCAAAAACAAAAAACCGAGCGGCGGGCGGGCCTAGCGCTGTGCAGCAGTGGCCGTTAGGCCAGACCGAAGCCCGAAGGGCTGAAGGGCCGAGCAGACTTGCGAGCTGCGCAACATAGCGCCGCAGCTTTGCTGCGGAGGCCCCTAAAAAAACAAAATAAAATTAAAATATGATTAAGAATAGGAGAGGGGCGAGTTGAATGCCTGTTGAAATCGTTATCTTGGCCGAAAATTTAAGAAGCTATGGAACAACTACTAAAACAGTACAAAGAGCAGACCCCCGAAATCGTTTTCGAGTGGTCTGATGCAGAAACCGAAGCTAAGGGCTGGATCGTTATCAACTCTTTGAGAGGAGGGGCCGCAGGAGGAGGAACCCGTATGCGCAAAGGCTTGAATAAAGAAGAGGTGATCTCTTTGGCAAAAGTCATGGAGGTGAAATTTTCGGTTTGTGGACCCAATATTGGGGGCGCCAAATCGGGAATCAACTTTGATCCCAACGATCCTCGCCGAGAAGAAGTATTGAAACGTTGGTATAAGGCCGTCATTCCGTTGTTGAAAAACTACTATGGTACAGGAGGCGATCTCAATGTGGATGAACTCAAAGATGTTATTCCAATTACCCAAGATTTGGGCCTTTGGCACCCCCAAGAGGGCATCGTTAATGGGCATTTGCAGCCTACAGGAGGCGAGCGCATTGCGGCTTTGGGGCAATTGCGCCTAGGCGTATCTAAAATTATTGAAGATCCGACTTATATTCCAGAAACCGAAGAAAAATTGGCCATTGCTGATATGGTAACGGGTTATGGAGTAGCTGAGGCAGTTTTCCATTATTATGACTTGTATCATGGGGAAACCGTAAAAGATAAAAAAGTAATTATTCAGGGCTGGGGAAATGTAGCCTCGGCAGCCGCCTTCTATTTTGCAAAAAATGGAGCGAAAATTGTGGGTATTATTGATGTTGCAGGTGGGGTAATTGCCCCTGAAGGACTGAGCTACGAGCAAGTAGTGGATTTGTTCCTGAATAAAAAGGGCAACAAACTGCAATCTGACCAACTAATTCCCTTTGAAGAAGCTCAAAAAGCCATTTGGGACGTTCCAGCCGATATTTTTATTCCTGGAGCGGCCTCAAAATTAGTGACCGCAGAGCAGGTGGCGCGTCTACAGAAAGGAGGCCTTAAAGTAATGTCTTGTGGGGCCAATGTACCTTTTGTAGATGATCAGGTCTTTTTTGGACCAACTGCCAAGCAAACCGATGAAGAACTAAGCTTAATTCCGGACTTTATTGCCAACTGCGGTATGGCTAGAGTCTTTGCCTACCTGATGAAAAGCCGTGAAGCCCTAACGGATGCGGCTATTTTTGAGGATATTTCCTGGACCATTCGTCAAGCCCTAGAAGAAGTGAAGGCGCGAAATAATTCGCCCTATCAGCTTTCTACTACGGCCCTTACTTTGGCTTTGGAAAAACTGACCTAACTTATTTTAACGTATAGTGGATTATACTATGTATGTCTACTTAGGGTTTTTTCTTTTATTGACTTGAAAAACAATAGAAAAACCCTAATTTTGCAAGCCAAATTATATTTGCTAGCAGATTTGACCCCATGCAAATCTGCTAGTTATATTACTACATCATCATTGTGGATAAAAAACACGTATATGCAAATTACTAAACACCTCATGAAAGGAGCCTTGGCCCTTGCCTTATCTTTTGGGGCTTGGACTCCGTCTCAGGGGCAAATATCTGTTAACCCGACAGATGACCAATTTGTCTCTAAAAAATATGAAAGCCAACATGCAGAATGGAAGGAAGGCGAAAGCCAGTTCCCCGGTCGTCCAAGAGACATGTGGCAGCTAGGCGTAGGCGCTGGTAGCTTTCTCATTAGCGGCGATGTGAAATCGCAGTTCGGCTGGGGCGCTAGCGTTCATGTCCGTAAATCACTAGGCTATGTGATGTCGCTAAAGGCCGAGTATATGTTTGGCCAAGCTAGCGGACTCAACTACCAGGCTTCTAGCCAAAACTCTTATCAAGATATTGAGCCTTTTACTACGCAGTATGCTGGCCCAAATACTCTTTTTTATGCCAACTATAAGATTCCGCAATATCATGCGCTTTCTTTGCAGTCGGTTTTTAACTTGAATAATATCAAGTTTCATAAGAAGAGTAATAAGTGGAGCCTCAACCTCATTATTGGTTTGGGGATGAATATGTACCGCACGACCACAAATGCCCTAGATGCAAACGGTAATGCCTATGACTTTAGCCGAGTAGCCCTAGACGCCAATGGCGATCCTATCGACTTGTCTACGCTTTCGGGCCGCCGCGAGGTACGTAACAACATCAAAGGTATCCTAGATGATGATTACGAAACTTCTGCCCAACAGAATAGCAATAATATCTTTACTTTTGGCGAAGATGGAAAGAAAATGGCCGTGAATCCCTTCATGAATGTGGGACTTAGCCTAGAGTATCTAATTACGCCTCGCCTTTCTTTGGCCCTAGAACATCAAGGATTTATTTCTGTAGATGACTATATCGATGCCAAACAGAAAAACGAAACCGGTGACTTTACCTCAAATATTGATATTCCTCACTACACTTCTATCCGCCTAGGTTTCCACCTTGGCAAAAAAGATAAACGCATTCAGCCGCTTTGGTTTGTCAACCCCTTGGTCTATCCTATGTCTGATGTGGCCGACCTAAAGAAGAAGCTAGATGACGACCTCTTTAAGGATGATGATAATGATGGTGTACCCAACAAAATTGATGAGGAACCCGATACCCCGAAAATGCTATCGTAGATACTAAGGGCCGTACTATGGACTCTGATGGCGATGAGGTCCCCGATCATCTCGATAAAGAACCTTTCTCGCCTCCCGGATATAAGGTGGATGAAGACGGTGTAGCCGCTGTTCCAAAACCCATTACTCCCGAAGATGTTAAGGTGGTGGGCGATAACGAACGCCTCGTTATTGGCGACGAAACTTTTGATCCCCTCGGTGGTGGCGGAAAAGGCATGCTCAACGACTGGTATTTGCCTATGATCCACTTTGATCTCGATAAGTATAAATTGCGCCCCGAATCTTATGAGCAACTCCGCCATATCGCTCGCGTGATGCAGGCTTATCCCGACCTCAAAGTAGTGGTGCACGGCCATACCGATGTCCGCGCTAGCGATGAGTACAATGATCGCCTATCTTATAACCGCGCCATGACTGCTATTGATTATATTGTAAACCAATACGAAATCGATCGCAGCCGCTTTATCGCTAAGTTCAACGGAGAGGCCTCTAACTTGATCCCCTCTGCCGCTGGCGAGCAAGAGCACTTCATGAACCGCCGCGTAGAATTCTATATCGCTGAAGATGGCGAAACAGAAGGAGCCAAGCCCGAAGGCGATGGCGGACGCAATCGCAACTGGAAGTACTAGACTGTTCTAGTGGTTTTGGGGCGTTACTCCTTACAGTCGTCGAACTGCGGCTTGCAGCCTTGTTGTCTGCCTACGGCAGGCGCTACGTTACAGGGCTCGCAGGTCTGCTCGGCCCTTCGCCAGCTTCGCTGGCTCGGTCTGGCCTTCGGCCACCCTTGCACATCGCTAGGCCAATAAGCCCTTCGGGCTTTTAGGGCCAGTTTCCCCAAAATCATTTTCCGAATATCCCAAAAAGGGTAGCAGCTCGCTGTTACCCTTTTTGCTGTTTATTGAATTGATGCAAAATTATCATTTATGAAAATTGCCGAAATTGTCCAATTCCTAGAAGAAGTAGCTCCGCTTTCTTATCAAGAGTCTTACGATAATGCGGGCCTTATTTTGGGCCAAAAAAACTGGGATTGTACGGGCGCTATTCTTTGCCTCGATAGCCTAGAAGAGGTAGTCGATGAGGCTATCGCTAAGGGCTGCAACCTAATTATCGCTCATCATCCTATTGTGTTTTTTGGCCTCAAAAAAATCAATGGGAAAAACTACATTGAGCGCATTTTGATTAAGGCCATTAAGGCCGATATTGCTATTTATGCTTCGCACACCAACTTAGATAGTGTGCTTAGACAGGGCGTAAATACCAAAATTGCCGAAAAATTGGGCCTTCAAAATCTCCGCATTTTATCGCCCAAAAAAGGCTTGTTGCTCAAGTTGCAGACCTATGTCCCCGCCCAAAATTTAGAGGCGGTCCGAGAGGCGCTTTTTGCTGCCGGAGCTGGCCAAATTGGAAACTACAGCGAATGCAGCTTTGAGCAAAAAGGCCAAGGTAGCTTTAAGGGCAATGCCCAGAGCCAGCCGCATTTGGGCCAAAAAGAACAACGGCATTATGAGGCCGAACATAAATTAGAAGTCATTTTACCCAAGCAGATTCAGCATAAGGTGTTGGCGGCCCTAAAGAAGGCCCACCCCTATGAGGAAGTAGCCTACGAACTCATTGCCCTAGAAAACGCCCATCAGGAAGTGGGTATTGGAGTAGTGGGAGAGCTGCCCGAGGCCCAAGATAGCCTCGACTTTCTGAAGTCCTTGAAGCAAAAGATGGCTACCGATTGTGTAAAATATACCCATATTCATCAGCCTAAGGTCCAGCGCATTGCCATCTGTGGCGGAGCGGGCAGCTTTCTGCTCGGGGCCGCAAAAGGCGCTGGGGCAGATGTATTTGTTACCGCTGATTATAAATATCATGAGTTTTTTGATGCCGATGGCCAACTAATTATAGCCGATTTGGGCCATTATGAGTCCGAGCAGTTTACAATTGAACTGTTTTATGAGTTAATCAGCCAAAAATTTCCTAACTTTACGGTTCACAAAACGACCGTACGTACTAATCCTGTAAATTATTTATAAGCATGGCCAAGAAAAAGACTGTTAACGTCCCTGTAGAAGAAAAACTACAGTATCTATTTGAACTGCAGGAACTAGACTCTAAACTGCACGATATTGAGCGCCTAAAAGGTGAGCTCCCTATGGAGGTGAGCGAGCTAGAGGATGAAATCGTGGGCCTAGAAACTCGTGTCAATAAATTGAGCGAGGATATCAAAGCTACGGAGCTAAAAATTAGCAAGCACCAAAATACAATCAAAGAAGCTGAGGTCCTTATTGAAAAGTATGGACAGCAGCAAGAAAATGTAAACAATAACAGAGAGTATGATGCCCTCAGCCGAGAGATTGAGTTGCAGAAGTTGGACATTCAGTTGTCTAATAAGCGCATCAAGGAGGCTAAGGTCCAGCTCTCTAACCAAAAGATTACCCTAGATGCGGCCCAAAAGCGTTTCGAATTGAAGAAAGATGCTTTGGACCGTAAGCAGGCCGAATTGGAGAAGATTATTGTAAAGACTGAGAAAGAAGAAAAAACTTTGGATCGTAAGATTCAGCGGGCGCGCAAAAAGGTAGAAGAGCGATTGCTCAAAGCCTATGACCGTATCCGTGGCGCTTATAAAAACAAATTGGCGGTAGTTACCGTAGAGCGTAATTCTTGTGGCGGTTGCTTTAATCATATTCCTCCTCAAACACAGCTCGAAATCAATCAGCGCAAGCGGATTATTATCTGTGAGCACTGTGGTCGTGTATTGGTAGACCGTGTGATGGCGGGTGTAGAAACCGTAGAAGAGGAAGATTAGCGCTTTTGGTCTTTAAGAAAAAGAGCTTGTTCAATTTGAACAAGCTCTTTTGCGTTTAGGGAAGGCGGCGAAGCCGCCGCCAAGGCGCGAAGCGCCTCGGCTGAGGGATGGATAGCAGTGGCCGAAGGCCAGACCCAGCCGCCTTTGGCGGCGCAGGGCCGAGCAGACCTGCGAGCTGCGGCACAGCCCGACCCGCCCGTAGGGCGGGGCAGCCCCAAAAAAATAGAAATCTATGGAAGAGGCATAAAAAAAGGCCTATCTTTGTGCCCCATTCATCATTGTAAAAAATAATGCAGATGCAAAATATTGAAGAAACCTACAAGTTGATTGAAGGTGCTTTGGAAAAATTGGGTTTGGAGCCTGAAAAATGCAAGGGAAAAGAGGCGGGGTCTTGGACCATTGCCCGCGAGCAGCAAGAAATTTGGATTGACTGCTGGGAAATTGAAGAGAATGAGCATAAAGATACTTACTTTCAGGTACTTACGCCCATTTTGCAAATTCCGGCCGAGATGACCGTGCCTTTTTATCGGGAGGTATTGGAGTTTAACTATAATATGTATGGGATGGCTTTTGGTATTTTTAAGGACCTTTTGGCCATTAAGAGCATTCGGGAAGTGCGTGGCTTGGATGAAAGCGAGGTGATTGCCACGATTAGCCGAGCTTGGGTTTATGCTACCGACATTAAGCCCCAATTGATGGATAAATATTTTGATGTAAACCCAGGAGCAGCCCCCGATCAACATGTCTAAGTATAAAACAAGCTGCCTAGCAGCACTGAAAGATTTTGTAGAAGAAAAGAGCAATGAGGCCAAAATGGAGCTTTATATGGCTTATGAAGAGCTAGAAGATCCTGCAGACAGAAGCGCCCAACTAGGGGAGGAGCTGCATGCCGTTTTGCGTCAAATCATAGAAGACAACAAGCATCCAGATGATTATTTGGATAGTTTGAAGCCGCGTTTTTTTATGTGATTTTGGCTACAGAATTTGATTCTTCAGATGTCTTATTTTGATCATAAATCATCAATTGCTAGACGACTTATGAAAAATAAATCTTTTTGGGGACTGCTCCTTTTGTTGGTCTTCCCTGCATTTCTTTGGGCTAGCCCAGAGGCCGAAAGCCATCATCCAACTTTGATGCTTACTGTTTTTGAATGGCTAGAGCGCATTGCGGATATTGTGGGGATTGCCATTTTGGCTATTGGTTTTTTGCGGGGCTTTCTGCTCTTTTTACAGCTAGAGTGGGACCGTTTGCGGGGCCAAAAAGAAGCCTCCGAAATTTTTGCGCTTCGGAATGTATTGGGCAGTTATATTATAATTGCCCTAGATTTCTTGATCGTTTCGGATATTGTGCATTCGGTAGTGAGCCCAGAGCTAGACGAGCTCTTTAATTTGGGGATTATTGTGGTCCTCAGAACGGCTATTGGTCACTTTTTGGGCAAAGAGCTGCAAGAATTGCGGCATGAACTCAAGGAAGAAGAGGAGCACCCGGTATAGGGAATGCAAAAAGCGCAGGAGCAAATAGCTCCTGCGCTTTTTTTTCGCCACACAAAGCTGTACTTTTGCCCCTTAAAAAGAGAGACTTATGCCTTTTGCACTGCCTAATTTTTGGGGCCAACGGCCCTTGTTCAGCCTATTTTTATTGTTGTTTTATTGCTTCTTGCCGCAGATTGCCCTAGAAAAAGAGGGGCCTGCGATAAAGTCGGGTTTGCGCACGATTGTCATTGATGCGGGACATGGAGGTAAGGACAATGGCTCTTCTGGCGCTAAGGCCAAGGAAAAAGAAGTGGCCCTCAAAATTGCCCTCAAATTGGGGGGCTATATCAAAAAATATCTGCCCGATGTCAAGGTGGTCTATACCCGCAGTACTGATGTTTTTGTGCCCCTGCATGAGCGCTCCGAAATTGCCAACCGCCTAGGGGCCGACCTCTTTATTTCTGTGCATTGCAATTCTTTGCCCAAGCACAAAAAAAACATTCAGGGAACGGAGACTTTTGTCATGGGCTTGCACCGAGCCAAGGAAAATTTAGATGTGGCCAAAAGAGAAAACCGAGTGGTATTGCTGGAAGATAATTACCAAAAACGCTATGGCGGCTATGATCCCAACTCTCCCGAGGGACATATTATGCTCTCTATGTACCAAAATGCCTACCTCAGCCAAAGTGTGCTTTTGGCCGAAAAAATTCAGGCGCAGTTTAAGGAAAGAGTGGGCCGAAAAAGCCGTGGGGTCAAACAGGCCGGCTTTGTGGTCCTCCGAGCTAGCAATATGCCCTCGGTTTTGGTCGAGACGGGCTTTTTGAGCAATGCCGCAGAAGAAAAATATCTCAATTCGGATAAAGGACAGGCTTATTTGGCTTCGGCCATTTTTAGAGCGATCCGCAGCTACAAAAAAATTATAGATAAAGGCACTGGCTATCAGGCCAGTCACCTACAACTTCGGGTGCAGCTGGGCGCTTCTCCACAACCGATTGCTGTGCATAAAGCGCCCTGGAGTAGCGTAGAAGAGCTAGAAGAAGAACAGGAAGATGGCCTTTACAAATATTTAACGGGCAATTATCCCTCTATGCTCGAGGCCGTTAAGGCTCAACGCTTTTGGCGCAGTAAAGGCTTTGATGGCGCCTTTGTGGTGGCCTACAAAAATGGCAAACGCATCTCGCTGGCCGAGGCCCGAAGCCTGCTCGCCAACTAATTGCCAACTTCTCAGCTATTTAAACACAAAAACTTTTATGTACCTTTGCCCTTTCAGGTTTTGGGGCCATTAGCTAAGGACTTTCTGCTCCTTTTTAGCTGAGGGATGTTTTGGGGCGCTACTCCTTACAGTCGTCGAAGACGGCTTGCAGCCTTGTTGTCGTTCTGTAGCTCGCTGATGTTTTGGGGCCTCCCGCCTTCGGCGGGCGCTACGTTGCGCAGCTCGCAGCTCTGCTCGGCCCTTCGGCGGCAAAGCCGCCTCGGTCTGGCCTGACGGCCACTGCTCCACATCGGTTACTCCCTTTGGTCGTCGAACTGCGCCCCTTTGGGGCTGGTTGTGACCAAATGAGCCACCCAATTTTTTGGACCAATTAGATACCTTAGTTTGGAAAATAGACGAAAATATATCTGGATCGGCATGGTCGCTTTTGTGGCGATCATTAGCTTTATTGTAATTTACCAACGCCTGCGATCTGTGCCTAGTATCAATCCAGAAACCACCCTTTATGCCGACTTTGATGAGGTGGGTAGCCTAGATATTGGCGCCTATATCTATTTGCATGGTATGGAGATGGGCTTTGTCAAAGCCATTGCTTTGCGCACAGATGGCAGCGGGAAAATTCGGGTGACCTTAGGCATTACGCCCGGAAAAAAGATTCCCAAAAATGTTATTGCCTATGCGCATGCGCCTAGCCCCATTTCTAAGGATATGCTTTACCTCCGTTTGCAAAAGCCGTATAAAGAAAATTGTGGACCAGAAGATTATCTCAAAGAAGGAGATGTGATTAAGGGCCGAAATAGCTCTTACCTCACCGATATTCGAGATATGGCCGCCCCTTATCTAGACCCCGTAGATAGCCTCTTGCAAGAGTGGTTTCCCACTTCCGATAGTTTGGTCCGAGCTGTACGCGAACTACAAGCCGATTTGGCCCAGTTTAGAGCAGCTACGGCCAAGGATAAGGAATTGAAGCTAAAAGGGCAGGCCGCTATTGGCGTCCTTCTCGATTTGAGAGATTTGGCCCAAAAAGTAGATGCCCAAGAGGCCACAATCAACCAAAAGATTAGTGAGTATAAGGAATTAACGGATCAGCTAGTGGCCGACTCTGTCATTCAGAAGATTCCCACTATGATCCCTACAGATATTCCCCTGCCCAACTTAGATAGTATTAACGCCAAGATTATTGCTGTACAAACCCTATTGGATAAGGTCGACAATCCTGCCGACAGCAGCAGTTATGCTTGGCTATTGCATGATGCCAAATTAAAGGCCGATATCAAGACCAAAACCGCCGAGATGGCTAGGCAAGTTCAAGAAATTCGCCAACATCCAGAGCGCTATATCAAACTAAATTAAAAGCATGAAAATTTCTAACGAAGTAAAGGTAGGTATCCTAGGGACCTTCTCTATTTTCCTACTCATCTGGGGGTATAACTTTCTAAAAGGGAACAATATCCTCTCCAATGATACCGTAATTACTGGCCGCTTTACTGCTGTAGATGGTTTGGCCGTAGGAGCTCCTGTAACTGTGAATGGTCTGCAGGTGGGCGCAGTTACGCATATGGAACTCGACCAGAAAAACCCCAAAGAAGTACTGGTAGAAATGCACCTTTATAATGGAGTAGATGTGCCCAAAACGGTAAAACCTAAGTTGGTTACGCTTAGTATTATGAGCGGAAAGGCTGTTTCTATGGAGTTTGAAGGCAGCTGCTCTGGGGCCGATTGCCTGCAAACTGGCGATGAGGTCCGTGGAGAAGCCGGTAGCATGATTGATATGGCCCAAGAACTGATTGAGCCTTATATGGGCCGAATTGATTCTTTGACCCAAGCCTTTAAGGAGTTGGCCAAAAGCGAGGAGTCTGGCCTTAAAAAATCTGTACATGATGTGCAAGCCAGTATCGAAAACCTTAAGGTGATTAGCCAGTTGCTTTCTGTTTTGCTAGAACGCTCCACCAATAGCTTTGTCAATACGATGAGCCATATGGAGTCGATTACAGGCAATGTAAAAGCCAACAATGATCAAATTACGGCCTTGATGAGCAATTTGGCGACCCTTTCAGAAGAATTGAAATCGGCCAAATTGTCGGAGACCCTAGGCGCTACCAAAAATACCGTAGAAGAATTTGGCCAATTGGCGGAAGGCATGCAGGGTACCTTGGCCGAAACCAACAAGCTGATGGCCCAATTGCAAGAATTGACCAACTTTAAGGACCAAGAAGGTTTGCTTTCTGCCCTGATGCACGATAAGGCCCTTTTGCAAGATGTAGAAAAAGCCATTGCAGAAATGAGCCTATTGATGGAGGATATTCGCCGTCACCCCGAGCGCTACCGCACGGTATTGAGTGGCAAATACAAACCCTACGGCATGGGCAAAGCCTATAAGAAAGAGCAAAAGCTACTTGAAAAAGAGGCCAAAAAGAACAAATAAACAGGAGTTAATGGTCTAATAAAAGCCCAGAGAAATCGGTTTTGGCCGCTCTCTGGGCCCTTTTTTTGTAAAGAGCCAAGCCAAAGTTGGTCTTTAGGGCCAAAAAAGAAGGCTTGGGCCAATCGGCCTAGCGATGTGCAGGGGGGCGGCGAAGCCGCAGACCAAGGCGCTTTGCGCCGCAGGGCCGAGCAGACCTGCGAGCCCCGAAACGTAGCGCCGACGAGCGAAGCGAGGCGGAGGCCCCAAAAAAATAGGATAAAAAAAAGCAATCTATGCGTTATTTATTGCTCTGTTGTTTGTTGTTTTTGGGGCTAGGGAGCTATGCCCAAAGAGATAGCACAAACCGCGATACGAGCCGAGTGCAATTGCTCCACAGTAATAAGGGAAGAGGCGAAAGCCGGGCCGATGGCCGCTATTTGTTTCTGGAAGGAGAGGTCCATTTTAAGCAAAAAGAGATGCACCTTTGGTGCGATACGGCCCAGCAGGCGCCCAATGACCAAGTGTTGGCCTATGGAGATGTGGAAATGCTGCAAGACGATAGCATTCGGGCCTTTTCGGATAGTTTGCGCTATGATGGAATAAAGCGAGAGGCGGAATTAAAAAATCAGGTGGTTTTGCAGGATAGCTCCATGACTTTATTTACCGATTATCTGCATTATGATTTGGCGCAAAAGAAGGCCAGTTATCCGCAGGGCGTATTGATTGTCTCGGATTCTAGCCAGCTGCAAAGTAAGCGGGGCTATTATGAGCTGGAGAGCAAAATGGCCTATTTTGTCGATTCGGTCCGCCTCAACCACCCTAAATATAAGTTGATTACCGACTCTATGGCCTTTAATACGGAGGAGGAAAAAAGCTATTTTTTGGCCCCTACTTATATGTATGATGATGAAAATCTGGTCTATTGCGAATCGGGTTATTATGATAATAAGGCCGAAAGGGCCGAACTGACGGGCTCGCCTTATTATTTGCAGCGCAAGGGCCAAAATAGTCGCCGCGCCTCTGCCGATACCATATTATATGTAGGCAGTGAGGATAGCTATTATTTGATTGGCAATGCCATTTTGGAGGAGGAAAGCCAAAAGGTGTATGCCGATACGATTGTTCGGCGGGGGATGAAAGGCCGCTTTGAGTTTTTGGGCCATCCTCGCTTTGAGCGCAAGGGAAAAGAGGGAAATCAGGAAATTTTGGCTGGCGACTCTTACTATGATGAGGAAAAAGAGGCTATGGTCTTTCAAAATGGGGTAACGGCCAAGCGAGGCAGCCAAATTCTTCGGTCAGAAACCCTAGAATATAGCGAGAGCCGCAAAGAGGCTTGGGCCAAGGGCCAAGTTATTTTGGAAGATACCGTAGAGCAAAGCCGTTTGATGGCGGGCTCGGTCTATTACAATGATTCGACGGGGCAGATGTTGGCCCAAGATCATCCGATTGCCCTGATGTTATTGGATGGCGACAGCCTTTGGATGACCGCCGATACCTTTCGGATGGAAAAAGACAGCGCTGGGGCCTATCAATTGCGGGCCTATCATCAGGTGCAGGTCTTTAAGTCTGATATTCAGGCTTTGGGCGACTCTTTGGTCTACAATGAAGCCGATTCGCTTTTTGAGCTGCGGGGAAATCCCCGAATTTGGCTGGATTCGGTGCAGTTTACCGCCGATACTTTACGGGGCCGCTTGGCTGATCAGTCCTTGCAAGAGCTCTTTTTGCTCCAGCATGCCTTTATGGCTTCGAGCAAAGAGGAGGTCTATTTTAATCAGATTAAAGCCAGAGACATTCGGGCGCATTTCCAAGACAATGAGTTGCAGCGGGCCGATATTCAGTACAATGGCGAAATGGTGTATTATGCCCTTGATGAGCAGGGCCGCTATGCGGGCGTCAATGATATGGATTGCTCGGATATGCAGGTTCGTTTTAAGGAGCGGAACGTCGACCGCATCAAGTTTATGGGCCAACCCAAGGCCGTTTTGTACCCCATGGGCCAAGTTAAGCACGAAAAACTTCAGCTCAAGGGCTTCAAATGGCTAGAGGCCGAGCGCCCCAAAGACCGCTGGAGCTTGACGGGCCCTTATGCCTGGGGGATAAAAGCGGCGGCCTTGCCCGAACTTCCGCCAGCAGCCAGCCCAAATGAAATTCCCGAACTGGAGGAGCCCAAAGAAAAGCCCAGCCTCAGTCCAGAGGAGCTTTCTAATCAAAAACGCCGAGGAGGAAAGAAGTAGGGGAGGGGTTGGGGCCTCCTGCCTTCGGCAGGCGCTACGCTTTGGGGCTCGCAGGTCTGCTCGGCCCTGCAGCCCTTCGGGCTTTGGTCTGGCCTGACGGCCACCCCGCCGCATCGCTAGGCCGTTTGGCCTACGGCCAGGCGCTTCGCGCCTCTTATTCCTTTAGACCATCAGGGGCTTAGCCGACCCAGTTGTTTTTAAATGAGCAGCTTAGTTAGTAATTTGCCGAAATGCTTTTAACTTAGAATAATTTTTTTATCCCACGCAAAAAGTTCTATATTTGCAAGCCAAAATAGGCGCACTGCGCCTATATGTTTTTTTATACAAACTATATTGAGAAACTAAATCAGAGCCCCATGATCGGGTCAAATATTGGCCAAACAGACAGCTTACTTTAGTTTCTAAAACCTATTGAATTACGCTAAAACCATGCAAGGGAAAAGTTTCGTAAAGTTCTTTACGATTGCGTTAGTCCTGGTCATTTCGTACATCTTCTTTTTGATGATTCCGACCAGCGGTATCGAGCGCAGTGCAAGCGAATTTGCTAAAGCGGCAACGGATAGCATTCAGGACCAAGAACTTAAGGCTGTACAATACGATATGGCCCAGCAGTACTTCCTCGATTCTATTTCTGAGGAGCCCGTCTTGAATCTAGGATTCAAATCATACTCTTATCAAGAGCTCAAGCGCAGCCAGTTGGCTTTGGGCTTGGACTTGAAAGGCGGTATGAGTGTTGTCCTTCAAGTAGATTTGCAAGAGTTGATTAAGACCTTGGCCAACAAAACTTCTGATGAGAACTTTCAGAAGGCATTGGCCAACGCCAAAGCTGCACAGTCTACCGCTCAGGTAGATTTTGTAACCTTGTTTGGTCAAGAATATGCCAAAGTGAGCGACAAGCCTTTGTCTCGTTTCTTTGGAACTACCGAAAAACTGGAGGGAATCAATATCAACTCAACCAATGAGGAAGTATTGACGGCCATCCGTTTGGAGGCTTCTAAAACGGTAGAGCGCACCTTCAATCTATTGAAGCAGCGTATTGATAAGTTTGGTGTGGCCCAACCTGTGGTTTCACTAGATAAGTCTACCGACCGTATTACTGTTGAATTGCCTGGTGTGCGTAGTCCTAAGCGGGCTCGTGAGTTTTTGCAAGCTACGGCTAGCCTAGAGTTCTGGGAAATGTACACTGCTGTTGAGCTTTTGGGCCAACAAACTGCTGGTCCTTTGGTTAACCTCAATGAGGCCCTAAAAGGCAGCAAATACGATAAGAGCGAGCCTGCTGTAGGTACAGCTGCTCCTCAGCCTGATTCGGCAGCCTTGGCTTATATTGAAGAAGTAAAGGCCGACACTAGCCTAGACGAGGCGGTTAAGCAGGCTAAAATTGACTCTGTCAATGCGAGCTTTGCCGCTACTGCCGTAACAGATTCTACTAATCCTGGTCCTTTGTTTAAGGTTATGGGCTTTGCTCCTCCTCAGACAGAAAAAGACCCTTATGTAGGCTATACTCAGGTAAAAGATACTGCAGAAGTGATGGACATGCTTCGTTCTGCAGAAGCGCAGCGCATCTTGCCTAAAGATGTTCGTTTCGCTTGGGATTCTAAAGTACAGAAATCAGAAGATGGTGGCCGTTTGGTTCAGTTGTTTGCCTTGCGCACTCGTGGCCAAGATGAGGCAACACTATCAGGTGAGCGGGTAGTTTCTTCTCGTGCTACTCAGAATCCTTCTGGTGCAGGTTATGCTGTTTCTCTAGACATGGACAATGAAGGGGCGCGTAAGTGGAAGAAAATGACGGAAGAAAACGTCGGCTTCTGCGTAGCGGTAACTCTAGACAACAAGGTTTATTCTTACCCTCGTGTCAATGAAGTAATTCCTAATGGAGGAACAAGTATCTCTGGAGATTTTTCTGCCACAGACGCTAGTGACTTGGCCAATATTCTAAGTATTGGTAAGTTGCCTGCTACACCTGAAATTATTGAAGAAGCTATTGTTGGTCCTAGCTTGGGACAGGCTACAGTAAATGCGGGTCTTATGGCCCTAGTGATTGGTTTTGTATTGGTGCTTATCTTTATGCTCCTTTACTATGCTAAGGCGGGTATTTTAGCTGTATTGGCCCTCTTCCTCAACATCTTCTTTATCCTAGGTTGTTTGGCCTCTTTTGGTACAGTATTGACCCTACCTGGTATTGCCGGTATTGTATTGACTATTGGTATGGCTGTGGATGCCAACGTAATTATCTTTGAGCGTATTCGAGAAGAATTGCGAGCTGGGCAGCACTGGAAAGAAGCAATCCTTTCGGGTTTCCAACACTCTTATTCAGCAATTATTGATGCCAACGTTACTTCATTTGTTACGGCCCTTATCCTCTTCCAATATGGTTTAGGTCCAATCAAGGGTTTTGCTACGGTATTGATGATTGGTGTAGCTTGTTCGGTATTTACTGCGGTATTGTTTGGCCGCTTGTTGTTTGACCGTTACTTGGTCAATAACAAAGAGGTGTCTATTTGGACCGGAAGCACCAAGAATGTTTTGGCCAATGTAAGCTTTGACTTTATTGGCAAGCGTAAAATTGCTTATGCTGTTTCTGGCCTTTTGTTGATTGCTGGTATTGCTTCTATGGCTACTCAAGGTTTTGAGTTGGGTGTAGACTTCCAAGGTGGTCGCTCTTATACTGTAGAGTTCCCTCAGCAAGTAGAGGTACCTCAATTGAAAGAGGAGCTCGTAAAGGCTTTTGATGGCTATGATAAGAATGTAGTAAAGATCTTTAACCAAGGTAACCAAGTAAAAATTACTACTTCTTTCATGCAGGAGAAAGAAGGACAAGATGCCGATGCTGAAGTATTGACTAAGCTTCACCAAGCTTGTAAAGCTTATTCTTCTGCCGATGTAGATTATGAGGCTTTTGCAGCAGGTAAAGCACCTAATGTAACAGAAGCTGGTTTGTACTTGACGGCCTCTTCTAAAGTAGGTCCTACCATTGCAGATGATATTCGTCAGTCTGCTTTCTGGGCTTCATTGCTTTCTTTGCTCTTTATCTTTAGTTACATCTTTATCCGCTTCCGCAGATGGCAGTTCTCTGTAGGTGCTATTGCGGCCCTATTCCATGATGTACTTTTGGTTTTGGGTATCTTCTCTTTGTTCAAAGGTATTATGCCTTTCTCTATGGAGATCGACCAAGCCTTTATTGCTGCTATTTTGACCATCATCGGTTACTCGATTAACGATACCGTAATTGTATTTGACCGTATTCGGGAAACTGCAACGAATGAAGGCGAAAGCAAAGGAATTAAGGACATCGTTAACCAAGCAATTCAGAGTACAGTAAGCCGTACTTCAATTACTTCATTGACTACATTTTTTGTAGTGGCCATCTTGTTCTTCTTTGGTGGTGATGGCATCAGTGGTTTTGCTTTTGCCTTGTTGATTGGTGTAATTGTCGGTACTTACTCTTCTATGTTTATTGCTTCTCCTATTGTAGTAGATACAACTAAAGATGCTAGCTCATTGAAATATACCGAGTACGTTTCTGATTATGCTGAAGGCGCAGAAGATGCCGAAAGCAGCACTGGTGACGAACTAGATGAACTAGAAAACGAAGAAGAAAAAGCTTAGGCTTTTCCACTTATATAGTTTGTAAAAAGTCTCTAGGCCAGCATTGGCTTAGGGGCTTTTTCTTTTGGAGTGTACAGGCCCGTCAGGGCCGCAGGCCTAGTGATGTGAAGGGGTGGCCCGTAGGGCCAGACCAAAGCCGCCCTTGGCGGCTGAAGGGCCGAGCAGACCTGCGAGCCCCGCAACGTAACGCCGAGGAGCGCAGCGAGGCGGAGGCCCCAAAGCATTAAGTTCTGAAGAACTTAAACTCTCTTATCGTGTATAAGGACTAAGGCTTTAAAAACTTGCAAGAGCAAAATAAAACTGCTATATTTGTTAGCAGACAACAGTAGGAACGGTCAACTCAATGGAGTTGGGCGTTCTTTACTTATTTTATGTAGTAGATAAACTACATATTGATGCAGGAGGCCGTTTCTTAATCTAGAGGAACGTCCTTTATTTTTCTGTCAAAAACAAACGGAATTTACTGCTTGGCCCAATAGCCGAACAGCTAAAAATTGAAAAAATATGTCTAAGCAAATTTCTTATATGACCCGCGAGGGCTATAATAAGCTGAAAAAAGAGTTGGAAGAACTCAAAACCGTAGAACGCCAAAAGGTGGCTCAGCAAATTGCTGAGGCTCGCGAAAAGGGCGACCTTTCTGAAAATGCCGAATATGATGCGGCCAAGGAAGCACAAGGCTTGTTAGAGCTCAAAATTAACCAAATGGAGGCCGTTATGGCCAATGCCCGCATTGTAGATGGAGCCGATTTGGATGCCTCTAAGGTGGTGGTGCTTTCTACCGTGAAAATGAAAAACCTCAAGACCAAAAAGACCATGAGCTATACCTTGGTCTCTGAGTCAGAAGCAGACCTTAAGGCCAAGAAAATATCTGTTAACTCTCCTATTGGCAAAGGCCTTTTGGGCAAAGCTGTAGGTGAAGTAGCCGATATTCAAACCCCCGCCGGCATTATGCAGGTGGAAATCCTAGATATTAAGATTGATCTCTAGAAGAATAGCTCAACTGTAAAAGCCGTTTGGAATTAGCCAAACGGCTTTTTTTTGGCCCCAATGCCAAGCATAATTTTGAAATAAAGTTATTTCTCGCATAAAAAAAATGTAAACTATTTTAGCAATTTAGTCGCTAAGCGCTTATATTTGGAAACGATACACGATTTCATCTGGTCTAAGATTGGTCTTCAACTACTAATTAAAGTAAAGGGAAAAATCCTGCATCTGGCCCATCTTGGACCTCTTTCACCTTCATCAAAATCTACCGATTATGGGAAAAGGAGACAGAAAAACCAAAAAAGGCAAATTCTACTTAGGCAGCTATGGCGTTTCAAGACCCAAAGCCGCTAAAGTCAGAAAACGAAAACAGAAAAAATAGCAGACTAGCTGCTATCAGCTTATGGCCCCAAATTTATTTGGGGCCTTTTTCAAACAATCTAAACTGATTTTATTATGATGAAGCGTACTGCACTTTTTAGCTTCTTGAGCTTGTTCTTGCTCGCAGGATTTGGCCTTAAGGCACAAACTGGTCCTTATGCTCGTTTGGGCGTAGGCTACGGTATGGGAGCAACTACAGACCAATTGGGTACTACTTATGTAGAAGATGCTAATGGTGATTTTACAGAAGAAAATATTTATGGCACCTATGGTGGTGGCTTTGATGTTAATCTAGATCTAGGCTATAACTTTAGCCAAAATTTTGGCTTTGGTCTAGGGGTAGATTATCTATTTGGAAGCACGGTAACCAGAGATGAGTATACTGACCCTTCGCAAACTTCAATGACTGAAGTTTATACCCGCCAATTGCGCCTATCGCCCAATTTTACTGTTCGTGGAAACAATGAAGGAATGGTGCAACCTTATGGTGGTTTGGGCCTTGTTATTCCTGTTACAGGAACTACATATTCTAATACAGAAGATGTGTATACCGGAATTAGTGGTACTGCTACTCAAAAAGTAGAGACTAAAGGACAGTTTACTCTAGGCTATGAGGCTTTTGCTGGTGTTTACTTCAAAGTACCCAACGATAAGGTGCGCATCTTTGCAGAACTTCGCTACACGGGCCTACGTATTCGGGCTAAAGAGGCAGAGATCGTAGAACTTATGCAGCCTGATATGTCTACAGGGACTATTATTGATGTAATCGATCTAAGACCAGATCCTTATACCGAAATTAACTTCGTAGATGAAATTGATCAGGATACAAATGCAAATAGAAATGCAGGTGACCCTATCGAACAACTTAGAACATCTACCAACTTTAGCAGCTTTGGAATCCAAGTTGGAGTAGCTATGAGCTTTGGTGGCGATGAGGAGTAATCTTCAATAGCCTAAATTTAAAAATAGATGCCTTCTTCCAAGGGCATCTATTTTTTTTTGCCTAAGACTTCCCTATTTTAGCCCTCATTATTACAATCAATTATAAGTTATGAAAGTATTTCAAGAGGCTATTGAGGCCGCCTGGGACAATAGAGCGCTGCTCAAAGAAGCCAAAACACAAGAACTCATTCGTGAGGTAATTGACCTACTCGATAAGGGCGTTGTGCGCGTAGCTGAACCTACAGCAGATGGCTGGACCGTCAATACTTGGGTGAAAAAAGCCGTGGTGCTTTATTTCCCTATCCAAAAAATGGAAACCATTGAAGTGCCTCCTTTCGAGTTTCACGATAAAATTCCACTTAAAACCAATTATGCCGAACTTGGCGTTCGGGTGGTTCCGCATGCGATTGCCCGACATGGCGCCTTTTTGGCCCCTTCGGTCATCATGATGCCTAGTTATGTCAATATTGGCGCTTATGTGGATGCCGGCAGTATGGTTGATACCTGGGCCACGGTGGGCTCTTGTGCCCAAATTGGCAAGAATGTACACCTTAGCGGTGGCGTGGGCATTGGTGGCGTGCTAGAGCCCCTACAGGCCGCTCCCGTGATTATTGAGGACAATTGCTTTATTGGCTCTCGCTCTATTGTGGTAGAAGGGGTGCACATTGAAGAAGAAGCCGTTTTGGGCGCCAATGTGGTCATTACGCAATCCACAAAAATTATTGATGTTTCTGGTCCAGAACCGATCACTTATAAGGGCCGAGTGCCCGCCCGCTCTGTCGTGATTCCAGGTAGCTATACCAAGGAGTTTCCCGCAGGCAGCTATCAGGTGCCTTGCGCCCTCATTATTGGCAAGCGCAAAGAGAGTACCGACAAAAAGACCTCGCTCAATGATGCCCTTCGCGAGCATAATGTAGCAGTTTAGTTCTTTTTTTTGGGGCCTGCCGCCTTTGGCGGCCGGGCCCCTACAAGGCTCGCTCTCTGCTCGGCCCTGCGCGGGCGAAGCCCGCTGGGTCTGGCCTGACGGCCACCTTTTCGGGCCCCTAGGCCTGCGGCCCTTCGGGCCTGTAGGACGCCAAAGCGGTATTCCTCGCTGCGCTCCTCATTCGCTAAAATAACCCGCCCACCCACCCCTCTTCGAGATTCCTTAAGGAATCCCTTGGGGCGGCTGGGCCAAAGAAAAACGCCAGAGATCTACATCTCTGGCGTTTCTATTTACATTCCTATAGGCCCGAAGGGCCGCAGGCAAAAGCCAAATAGAAGCCCTCTTACTTCTATCCTTTGATTTAAATCCCGGCTATTCTGCTTTATTTTTCTCAGCCATAGCTCTAGGGCTATGCCTTTAAAAAATGCCTTGACTAGCCTGAATTTTTTATCCAAGGATGGCCAAAGCAGAGGGCTTCTATTTGGCCTAGCGATGTGCAGCAGTGGCCGTCAGGCCAGACCCAGCAAAAAACTTGTTTTTTTGCGCAGGGCCGAGCGAACAGCGAGCTGCGAAACGTAGCGCCCGCCGAAGGCGGGAGGCCCAAAAACATGATGAACCTACTCTTGCTCCATCACCGCTGGAGGAACAGAAGCTGCAGTACGAACGCGCAAAACTCTGGCGCGGCTACGGCTTTGGTCCAAAATATCATTGGTGCTTTGTAGCTCTACCTCATTCCACTGGCTATTGTCTCCCTTGGCTGTAGCCTCAGGCGTTTTAGGCAGCTCTTCCTTGGGCGTAGAGATCTCTTCTTTAGCCACTTTAATAGCTGGCTGGGCCGTAATAGGTGCCGAGCTAGCCGTTGTTTTTTCATCATTTAGGGGCTCGGTAGCAGCTACCCCCACAAAACCATAACTTCTAAGGCGGCGGCCACGACTGCGGTCCTGCAAAGCGGGACGCTCAATAGCTTGGCGGCGCTGTTCTACAGCTACCTTCTGCTCGGCCTTAGGTTGTGCTCTAATTGTTTCTTCTTCTAGCAAAACGGTCTTGCCATCAATGTTCGTATAACGGCGACGGGCCGCTACAGCTCCTGCCTGAGGCACCTTAGCCGCCACTTCCGTCTGCTCATTAGTGCCCAAATAAACCGAAGAGGTTTTGGCCTCTTGCTTCTCATTGAGCCCCACCACCTTTAAGGCAGCAATAGAAATTCCAGAAACTTGCTTTTTGTTACGGGCCAACAACTCTACATTTACCCGATGCTCTCTCAAACCGATCAAATCGCCAGCATAAGGCTGATAATCAGCAGGCAATTCGTTCCAAAACAAAATATCCTCAACAGAACAGCGGTAGGCCTTGGCCAAACGCTTGAGGTCCTGGGGCGACTGAATGCGACGAACGGCTCTCAAGGGATTCTCCTTTTGCATCTCTACAATGCGGTTAAAAGCCCGAGTATAGGCTCTTTCTTTGGCCACAATACGAGCGGGAAGAACCAAAATTTGCGCATCCTTATCCTTGGGGACATAGTTGCGGCGATAAGAAGGATTGAGCAACTTCAAGGTATCTAGACTAATATCTAACTCCTCGGCCAATTTGCGCAAAGACTGCCCGCCCTCAATATGCAAACTGTCCGTAAGCACCAAATCCTGAGACAGCTGCTGCGGAATCAACTGATGCTCCTGATAATATTCTCCAACATAAACCATGGCCATAAAGAAAGGCACATAGCGCTGGGTCTCTCTTGGCAAATACTTGCGTGCCGCCCAGAAATTTTTGCTGCCCGCCCGCTTAACCGCGCGATCTACTCGGACCGGGCCACAGTTGTAGGCCGCCATGGCCAGGGCCCAATCGCCATAGCGATTATACAAACGACGAAGCAATTTTGCCGCCGCCTCCGAGGCCTTATGCGTGTCGCTGCGCTCATCTACATAAGTATTGATGCGCAAATCGAAAATGCGACCCGAGCTAGGAATAAACTGCCAAAGCCCCACCGCACTAGCCACCGAACGAGCCGTTGGGTTAAGATGCGACTCGACAATGGCTAAGTATTTTAAGTGATGAGGGACATCATGAGCAGCCAAATGCTCTTCAAAAATAGGAAAGTACATTTTACTGCGACCCAAAATGGCCTCCGTACTGTTTCTGTATTTTCCCGTGCGAATCAAAATCCGCTCTTTGGTCAAAGGATCCAAACGGTAGTCAATCGCTCCAGAAAGCGCCTTGAGCCGATCCTTGTATTCGGTATCCGAAAACTCCGGAAAGTCATTGAGCAAATTGGTCATCAAGCGGCTCAAACTATCCACAAAAGGAGCATCCTCTTGAAAACTATTGGGAATGAGGTCCTTGTCTGGCGAAGCCTGCAATTGCCCCTGCCCAAAGGTGAACAAAAAGGCAAAAATAAATAGGCGGTAGAAAGTCCGTCTCATAAGATCTTAAATTGATATCGAACAAAAACTTGCAAAAAGAAAAAAAGAGCAAAAGCCCTATGCAAGCCCTAGTGAAAATTCACTAAATCGTTTGAAAATGGGGAAGGGTGACCAAAACATGTCTAATTTATCATTTTTTTTGAAAAATTAGCTGCAATGGCTTGATTTTAAGCCCCAAAGCCCCTAGCATAAATAGGAAATGGTAACTTCCACAACAATTTGTTGCAAAAGTTACCATTTTAAATCTAAAGAGTAAGGCAAAAAATCGACTTAAGATTTTTCATACTCCTTCTTGCTCTCCTTGGGTTCTTCGTTAATGCCAGCTTCTAGCTCTTTCGATACTTTATTTTTAGCATCATTGAACTCGCGGATACCACTCCCCAACCCACGCATGAGTTCAGGAATTTTTTTACCGCCGAAAAGAAGAAGAATGGCCACTAAAACGATGATCATTTCTGGACCGAAGAAGCTCAATAATAATATAGCGTTCATAAGGCAATGATGATTTATATGCACTTAGATAGTGAAAGCCGCCTTAGGTGGAATATAACCCACTAACTATCTTTTGGCTTTCAATACCCTGCAAAGGTACAGTATTTTTTTTGATTGAAAGAATTTCCCCCCTCAGGCTTCCCTTTTCGCTATGTTAAAGCGATAGCAGCCTAAGCCTTAGGCAAGTAGTAAAGCAGCGAGGCCTTTTCTTGCTGAAAGAGGAATTGGGCCTGCAACTGCAGCTGCTTGGCCGTAATTTGCTGATAATAATCGGCCTCTTCATTGATCAATTGGGCCTGCCCCAATAGTTCATAGTAGCCCAAACTCAAGGCTTTCTGAAATGGCCGAATTTCCCCAAATAGGAGGTTGTGCTCGGTGTTGTTTTGCAACTTTTGTAGCTGCTCCTCACTAATGGGCTGGGCCTTAAATTCTTCTAATGCAGCCCAAACAGCCTGCTCGGCCTGCTCAATGTCTACCCCCTCTTGCAGTTTTCCCTCAATCACAAATAGTCCAGCCTCTACCGTGCCTGTAATGTATACATCCAGTTCGCTAAAGAGCTTTTGCTGCTTGACCAATTGCCGAACCAGCAATGAAGAATCACTCAAACCCAATATATCCGATAAGAGGTCTTCTAAATAATAGGCGGTTTCTAAACGAGCCGCCGCCGGAAAGGCCATGTAAAGAGCCGCATCGGTCACATTGGCCCGATGCACTTTTTTGCGCCCTACTAGCTGCGGCGGCTCGGCCGCATAGGCTGGCCGCTTAACTGGCCCTCTCGGAATATGCCCAAACCAATGTTCTACCCGCTCCAGTACTTCTTCGGCCTTGATGTTGCCCGAAATCGATAAAACGGCATTGTTGGGACAATAATAGTTTTCATAAAATTCACGCACTTCTTCCAAGGAAGCCGCCTCAATATGCTCAAAACTTTCCCCAATTACAGGCCGCTTATAAGGATGTTCCTTAAAGGCCAAATCCCCCAAAATATGCCATAAGTCTCCATAGGGTTCTTCTAGGCAACTCTCCTTAAATTCTTCCACCACCACCCGCTTTTCTTTCTGCAAAGGCTGCGGCTCAATACAAAGGTTTTGCATACGGTCCGCCTCCAACCAAAGCCCCAAATCTAGGTTCTGATAAGGCAAAATGTCATAAAAAACAGTCATGTCTTGGTTGGTAAAGGCGTTGTTTTCGCCTCCAGCCAATTGTATTAATTGGTCGAAATTGGGCGCATGCTGAGAACCCGCAAACATCAAATGCTCAAATAAATGCGCAAAGCCACTGCGGCCCGGCAACTCATCCTTGCTCCCCACTTCATAGTTCATACAAAGCGTGAGCATGGGGCTGCTAGGGTCTTCCTGCAAAAGTACACGCAAGCCATTTGCTAGCTGATATCTTTTATAATTAATCATTTCTTTTTTGTTTTTGGGGCCTCCGCAGCAAAGCTGCGGCGCTACGCTTTGGGGCTCGCAGGTCTGCTCGGCCCTTCGTTTTTTTCGCTGCGCTCAAAAAACTTGGTCTGGCCTTCGGCCACCCCGCCGCATCGCTAGGCCATAGGGCCGCCCACTATTAATTGCTTAAACAACTCGCCTATGCCCTTGTTTAGGCTGGGCCAAGATAAGACAAGAAAAGCAGCAAACTTTGATTATCTTACTCTATCTAAGGTAAGACTAAATTATGAACTAATGACGAATAAAGCCTACCCCAAGTTATTTAATGACCCCATTTATGGATTAATTGAGCTCCCTAAAGGCCTGCTGCTAGAGCTTGTCGAGCATCCCTTTTATCAACGACTGCGCCGCATCGGACAGTTGGGCTGGGCGCATTATGTTTATCCTGGCGCCACCCACAGCCGATTTAGCCACTGCCTTGGCGCCTATTATTTGATGCGAAAAGCACTGGGCCATTTGCAGCGCAAGGGCATAGCACTTTCTGAGGCCGAAATGGAGGCCTGCTCGGCCGCTATTTTATTGCACGATTTGGGCCATGGCCCTTTTTCTCATAGCCTAGAGTACGAACTGCTCGATATTGCGCATGAAGAGATTTCGCTGGCCCTAATGCAAGAGCTAAATGAACAGATGCAAGGCCGTCTAGATTTGGCGATCGCCATTTTTAAGGGAGAATATAAACGCCCATTTTTACAGCAGTTGGTTAGTGGCCAACTGGATATGGACCGCATGGATTATCTCAATCGAGATAGCTTTTATACGGGCGTAGCCGATGGTATTGTGAGCTATGACCGCCTCTGCCAATTGCTAACCGTAGCCGATGAACAACTGGTTTTAGAACAAAAGGCCATTTATTCTATTGAGCGCTTTTTGATGGCCCGCCGCCTGATGTATTGGCAGGTCTATTTGCACAAAAATAGTATCTCCACTAGCCAACAATGCCTAAAGATGATGCAGCGGGCAAGACAGCTCAAAGGAGCAGGGAAAAATTGGCGAATTTCTTCGGCCCTGGCGTTTTTCTTAGACCATAAATATACTAAGGCGGAGTTTTGGGCCAATCCCAAGCCCATCCTGGCCCAATTCAATCAGTTAGATGATAGCGATATCTATCAGGCGATTAAGTGTTTTGCCCAAGATGATGATTTTGTGCTCTCCTTTTTGGCCCAAGGCCTTCTCCATCGGCAGTTGTTTAAAATTGAGCTGCAAGACCAAGCTTTTGCTCCCGCTCAATTGGCCCAAATAGGAGAGGAGCTGCTCCAAAAATACCCTATAACAGAAGAAGAACTCCCCTTTTTATTATATCAGGGCCAACAAGAATTACAGGCCTATACAGCCAAGCAAAAAGCCATTTTGGTCCAAAATAAAGCCAAGCAATTGTTGCCGCTTTCAGCTTGGCCAGAACTAGAACTGCCCACCAAAGTTTTGCGGAAATATTACCTTTCTTATCCTAAGCGCTAGACCAATTGCTTATACTAAGCCTTCATTAATGAAGCCTAGGGCAGCGCGGGACTATCGGCCTAGCGATGTGCAGCAGTGGCCGCAGGCCAGACCGAGCCGCTGAAAGCGGCGAAGGGCCGAGCAGACCTGCGAGCTGCGAAACGTAGCGCCTGCCGAAGGCAGGAGGCCCTAAACCCCTATCATTATAATAATATTTATATTTAAGAGCTGAAGCTCGAATAAGTGGCGGAAAAAGCGGCGCTTGTATTTTTTTTGGGTCAAAATCATTTTAAATTGTAGAGCCTTAACAGTTTTTTTATTTTTGTAGACTGTAAACTCATTTAAAATCTAAGCGAGCGCTACTATATGAAATCTTTATACCTCAACTTTTTGTGGGCTGCCCTGCTAGCCTTTCCGCAATTTTTATTGGCCCAAGACTATCCGCCCGATGCCGAACCGGGGAAATGCTACGCCAAATGTTTGATCCCAGATGAATATGAAAATATTACGGAGGAAATTTTGGTCAAGCAAGCCACCCAAAGAATAGAAATTGTGCCCGCCACTTTTGAAGAAATAGAGGAGCGGGTTGAGGTTAAAGCTGCCTCTACTCGAATTGAGGTGATTCCAGCCGTATTTGAAAGCCAAGAGGAAAAGGTCGAAGTGAAGGCCGCTAGCATTCGCCTAGAGCCTGTTCCCGCTCGTTATGAACAGATTGAAGAAGAGGTGGAAATTCGCCCTTCTGAGGTGAAATTGGAAGAAGTGCCCGCGGAATACGAAACCGTAACCGAGCAAATTCAAGTGGCCCCTGCCACTACCAAATGGGTGCGCAGAAAAGGAGACAAAAACTGTTTGTCGGCCAATCCTGAAGATTGCATGGTTTGGTGTTTGGTCGAGGTGCCCGCAGAGTACGAAACCCTGACCAAAACGGTGCTCAAAACACCCCCTACCACCAAAGAAACGGTGATTCCCGCCGAGTATAAAACCGTGAAAAAAACAGTGATGGTAGAAGGCCCTACCACCAAAGAAATTGAGGTGCCTGCCGAGTATGTGACCATCAAGAAAACGATTATGGTCAAGCCACCAGAAACTCGAGTGATTGAGTTGCCCGCAGAGTACAAAACGATTAAGCGCCGACTGATGACCGCACCTGCTCAGACCAAAGTAGTGGAAGTGCCCAGCGAGTTTAAGACGGTGACCAACCGCCGCTTAGTTACTCCCGGTGGTTACTCTGATTGGAGAGAGGTGCTTTGCCAAAATAAAATTGATGAGGTGAAAATTCAGGAAATCCAAACGGCTCTTCGTAGAAAGGGCTATGATCCCGGTCCCTCAGATAATATTTTTGGAACCAAAACCAAAACGGCCCTGATCCAATTCCAAAAAGATAATGGCTTGCCTGTAGGACAACTAGACTTTGAAACCCTTAAGGCCCTAGGCGTTTCTTATTAGGCCTCGGCTCCCAGAAAATCAAAAAAAAGCTCCCTCAGGGAGCTTTTTTTGGGCCATTAAGAAGAGTTTGCGATAAAATCCTTTTTAAGGACCAAGATAATACCTTATATTTGTTTAGAATAGATCTAAATAAAATGCAATATGAGCACCATAAAAGTAGAGCAAACGGTTTTAGAGAGTATTAAAAACCGTCGTTCCGTTTATCCCGAAGTATTTACAGATGAGTTAGTGACAAAAGAAGAGCTAGAGCAGCTGTTGGAGATGGCCAATTATGCGCCCAATCATAAATTGACGCAACCCTGGCGCTTTAAGGTGGCTGCGGGCGATCGAAAAACAGATTTTGCCGAGGCCATGGTGGCGGCTTATGAGGCTGCTGTTCCTGTAGAAAAGCAATTGCCCAAAAAACCAAGGACGATCCGCAAGCGGGCTCAAAAAAGTAGCTTTATGCTGGCTATTTGTATGCAGCGAGACCCCAAAGCCAGCTTGCCCGAATGGGAGGAGCTAGCGGCTATGTCTATGGCGGTTCAAAACATTTGGTTGGCTGGAGAAGCCATGGGGATCGGCATGTATTGGGGCAGCCCGGGCTTTATGGTCCGTCCTGAAATCCGAGAGTTTTTACAATTGGCAGAAGGAGAAACTTGCTATGGTTTGCTTTTTATTGGCCGTAAGCCCGAGGGACTTGAGTTGGTCTCTAGCCGAACGCCAATTAGCGAAAAAGTTAGTTGGCTATAATCTGGCCTAGCTAAAACGGCCCAAAAGCACGCTTTTGGGCCGTTTTACTTTTCTCTTGGACTCGACAGAAAAAAATTGGCAGTTAAAAAGCAAAAACTTACCTTTATAAGGCACTACCACAGCTGATTTTTTCCTTCAGAATATCCACTATGAGAGCCTTTTATATCTTACTGCCCATTTTAGCTATTAGCCTAGCTAGTAGTTCTTGTATTTTTAGTGACCTTTTTGGAGCAGGCAAACAGGAGTTTGTTGCCGATACCGTGGTTGCTGTTCCTTCTATCAAAGACATTCGCGTTCAATTCTTATTGACCGATACGACCAATGATGTGGTTCGCTATTGGAGCGACCGCTCTGGCCGCCCGATCTATCAGCGATCAGAAGAAAGCTTTATTGGCCAAAAAAGAGATGGCTTTCAGCGAGAATGGAATGAAGACGGTATCCTTATTCTAGAGGCCCAATGGAATAAAGGCCTGCCCATTGAGTACCGCATCGAACGCTACGACGATGGCTCGCTCAAACGAAAGGTGCTCTACAATAGCCAAAAAGGCTATGCCCGCTATGAGGTGAATTTCCACCCCAATGGCCGCCTAAAAACAGATACGATCCTCTATAATGAGGGCGTAAAAGAAGGTAAAATCAATTATTATGATACGGCTGGCGTTTTGGTCGAACAACATATTTTTGCCGATAATGAATTGGTCGGTATCGAGATCTTTAGAGCAGAGTTTGAAAATGTCTTTAATAAGGTGGCTTATCTAGAACGCTCTTTGGTCCAAGATTCTATTGATGCCATTCGCCAAGATTCTGTCTTTAGAGCCGTTTTAGGCGATGTGGACCCCGCAGCCGCTAAAGCAGGTGCTGGAATTGCCTGGAAGAATGATTATAATGAACTGGAAAATCTCCGCTATCTAGAGGGCCTGATGAATCCCGAAAAACGCCTAGCCGATAGCGCTCGGGCAGATAGCCTAAGAAATATAAATTCAATAGATGAAAAATAAACAAATTGCCATTATGGGCTGCGGCTGGCTGGGGGCTCCTTTGGCCAAAAAACTTCTAGCCGAAGGCTGGGAGGTTTACGGTAGCAGCCGCTCTTTGGCCAATTTAGAAGGGCTTCAGGCTTTGGGCCTGAAGCCCTTTCGCATGGAGCTACCCAAAACGCTTCCCGCTGCAGAGGATCCCATTTGGCAGCTGCCTTATTATATGGTCAATATGCCGCCTACGCCTTTTATGGGGCTGGGCCCGCTCGCCTATGCCCAAAGTATGGCCCTTTTGGCCGAGCGAATGCCGCAAGACGCAACCCTCTTTTTTGTCTCTAGCACGGGCGTTTATGGTCCTCAAAAAGGAGCTGTTTTGGAGACGAATGATTGTCGCCCAGCTCATGCTCGTTCTCAGGCTGTTTTGGCCGCAGAAAAGGCCCTGGCCCCTTATCGCGCCAAGCTCAATTTGAGTATTTTGCGCTTTGCTGGACTCATCGGCGGGCAACGGAAGGCTGGCCGCTTTTTGGCGGGAAAAAAGGAGGTTCCTCAGCCTTTTCGCCGCCTCAATTTGATTCACCGCAGCGATTGCCTCGGTATTTTATCGGCTCTTTTGGCCAAAGAAAATTGCCCTGCTTTGCTAAATGTTTCTGCGCCCAAACACCCTTTTGCCCAAGATTTTTATCCCAAACGGGCCAAAATGTTGGGTCTAGAGCCGCCTAGCTTTTTGCCGCCCACTCCCCAAGAAAAAGAGCAGGCTAGTTATATTTCTACGGCTGCACTACAAGCTTTTTTGCCCGATTATATCTGGCAATATCCCGATCCCAACGATTTTCCTTAAGGTTTTTATTTGGGGCTGCCCCGCCTTGTAGGCGGGTCGCTCCCTCCGCAGCTCGCTGTTCGCTCGGCCCTGCACGGGCTTCGCCCGCTAGGTCTGCCGCCTTTGGCGGCCCTGCTCTGGCAGCTCAGCCTGCGGCGGCTTCGCCGCCTGCAAAACCGCAAAAAATGGTATTCGTCGCTGCGCTCCTCATGCCTAGTAATTAACCCGCCCACCCTCCCCTCTGCGGGATTCCCTAAGGAATCCCTTGGGGGAGCTTGGGCCATTTTTTACTGCCCTAAAGCCTGATAACAAGCATTCAACCGGCCCGTAATAGCGGGGTTTTCTGGGGCCAGCTTTTTCGCCGCCTGAAAATACTGAATGGCCGCAGCATACTGCTTCTCTTCGGCCAAAAGCACTCCCAAACCAAAGAGCGACTCCAAGTTTTCGGGCGCTAGGGCGAGCGCTTGCTCAAAGGCCATTTTTCCTGTTTTAAAGGCTTGGGCCTTTTGCTCTTCCGAGCTTTTGGGGTCCAAATATTGGCGGGCGGCCAAACGGCCCTGCACGCTATAAGCCATGGCCTTATCTGGATGTTGCAAGGCTTTTTTTAGGGCCTTTTGGGCCAACTCCTGCTCATCCAAAGCATAATAGAGATGAGCGCCAATGGCCCATTGATTGACTTCGGGATTCTCCTCATTTTTAAAAAATGGGTAAAGCATTTTGGTCAGGGCCAAAGGAACCGCTGAAGAAGTAGAGCGCCCCCAAGCTTCAAAAACAGCCTTTTTAGCGGTCTGTGTCAAGCCCTTTTCGGCAATGAGCTGCTCATATTTGGGCAGGCGTTTTACATAAACCATGGCCACAGGGTCGGCATAGACCAAAACATAATTAGGGCTATCATGCAAATGCACATAAAGGGTGGGAATCTGCTCAATTGGGCGGCGGAGCAAGACCACATACTCAAAATTGTATTTTTGGTCCTCCGTATCAAAAAGAGCGGGATTTTGCAGCAGCTTTTCGTATTGGGCAAAAAAATCGGCCGGAAAAATATCGAGGTCTCTAAGGTCAATATAAGTCTTAAAGTCGGGCTGTAGCCGCCAAAGTAAATAAGCAGAGCTCAGATAATCGGCAAAGCCGCGGCCATTGATGTTTTCTTGGGCCATAAATTCGGCCGCTTTGATGGGGTTATGGCTATTAAGGACCTGCAAGCCAAATTGGTCGCGGCTCTCTATCCATTTATGATAGTGGCCAGAAACGATTAGGCCATAAGAGCTAGCCAAACTTAGAGCGAGCCCAAGACTTAGGGCCATTTTCCAGCTTTTTGGGACCAAAGGACGGAGCAGGCGCTCCAAAAGAGCCAAAAGAAAAGGAGCCGAGGCCAAAAGGAAGAAAGGAATATTTCTGTAGGCCGTCAAGCTAAGGTAAAAGAGTAGGGCGGGCAAGACCAAGTTTGGCCAGCCGAGCAACTGCCCAACTTTTGGCCGGCCCTCTTTGGAGCCAAAGAGCAAAAGGCCCAAAAACAGCAGGGCGGCGCCCAGGAAAAATAAATTGATATAGGCCTCTTTCATCCAGTAGCTGGCCTCTAAATAAGAATTGAGCTCACTGGTATATTTGTTATTCTGAAGTTGTCCAAAAATATTAAAAGGGTGGGCCCACATACTGATGCCTCTGGGGTTTATGGGAATCACTAGCAGAGCGCCTAAAATGGCTAGGGTTTGTTTTTTGGGCAGGGCTGTTTTTTTACCCATTAAAAAGTATTGCGCCCAACTGCTGCCCAAAACGGCAAACATCAGGACCATCCCGATACCAAAGGCTTCATGCAAATTGGTCCAAAGCAGTTGTAAAGGGATCAGCCAAAAGATGCCATTATGCTCTGTTTTTTGGCTTTGGCGCAAAAAGAGGAAAAGATAAACAGCCACCAAAAGGTGCGAGCTCATTTCGGGCCGACCAATAAGGCGAAAATCCAGCCCAAATAGCAAGATCGGCAAGCCGATAGCAAAGGCCCAAGCCATACTTAATCCATTACGCTTAGGCGCAAGCAGACGGGCCGAAGCGGCAGAAAAATACATCAAGCCCAAACTTACTAGAGCTTGGAGTACAAAGACCATTTCTGGCCCTCCCATCTTTTTGAAGGCGACAATAATGACCTCAAACAGCCATTTGACGTTAATCCAGTCTCGGCCCTCTTGGGTATAGGAAAAAGGGTCAGAATAAGTTACTGCGCCATTTTCCCAGATCCATTCTCCTGTGTGGTACATCCACCACAAATCGGGTTCGCGGATAGATTTAAAAGAAAGGGCCATGCCCAATAAAAACAGAAGGAAAAAGAGTAGCCATTTGGGCCCATGCTGTTTCCAGTTCATTGTTCCATTAAGTTTAAGGTCTCAAAATAGTGGTAGAGGGGGGGGACTTAGAGCAGAGAGGGACCCAAAGGCCCAGCGCTGCGGAGCGGGTGGCCGAAGGCCAGACCGAGTTTTTTGAGCAAAGCGAAAAAAACGAAGGGCCGAGCAGACCTGCGAGCCCCGCAGCATAGCGGCGGCCGACCTAGGCGAAGCCTAGCCGGCCGCGGGCCCCAAAATACAAGTTCGTGACAAAAACAAAGGAGATAAAAGGGCCAAATCTTTAATGTTTGTGTTCATCTTCTAGTGCAAAACGCTCTTCTAGCCATTCTTGCATGGCTTTTAGGACCTCGGGGGCAAAGGTTTCCTCTAGCAGTTGGTACTCGGCAATTGTGCAGCTCTCGCAATGCTGAAAAAGGTGGTTGAGGCGGGGCAGTAAAACCACCGCGGTGGGGTATTTTTCCTTTTGCAAGAGCAATTGAGAGATGCGCTCGAGGTTTTCGGGCCCCGCCACCTGAATATCTTCGCCGCCATTGAGGGCCAGTAAAGGGCAGCGCAGGCGCTTGAGGTATTTTTTGGGGTCTATGCGTAGAAAACTGCGAAACCAAGGGGCATAGAGGGCCTTTCCTAGTTGTTCTACGCCCGTTTCTACTAGGCCAATTTCGGCCAATTGGAGGCGTTCTTTTTGGGGGAGACCGCGCCAAATATCGAGAATATCAGCCACAAACTTATCCTCACTTTTGCGGTCTTTTTTGACCGCCCTAGCATAGCAACTGATCAAGAAATTGCGCTGCGTTTCTAGGCTTTCTTCGGCAATATCAGCCTGTTTGCCCAAATCGTAATTTTGCTGCAACATCAGCTCCTTGATGGGCAGGGCGGGCCCTGCCAGCGAGACCACCGCCCCTAGTTTTTTGCCCCATTTGGCGCCAAGCATAAAGCCAATCAGGCCGCCTTCGCTATGGCCCATAACGACCAACTGCTCCTTATTGATTCTGGGGTCTTGGCTGAGGTACTGTAGGCAAGCATCGGCATCTTGGGCCAAATCATGGGTCGTACTGCCTGCAAATTGACCCTCAGATTTTCCTGTGCCACGGTCATCGTAGCGGAAAACGGCAAAGCCACGGCGGCTAAAATGGTCGGCAATAACGGCAAAAGGCTGATGGCCAAAAAATTCGGAATTTCGATCTTGTGGTCCACTGCCCGAAATGAGCAAAATGGCCGGGACCTTGCTGCTATCTGTGGCATTGGGCGGAAGCGTCAGCGTCCCTTCTAGGCGGATATTCGTTTTGGGCGTAATCACATAATGTTGCTCCTCGATATAGGGAAATGGCGGCTGAGGCGTTTGGGGGCGCTTGGGCGCCTGCGGCAGCTCATCGGCCCCTACCTTTTTAAACAGAAGGGGGAGGCTAAGGCCGTTTTGCTTCCATTGGCCTTTGATGCCTTCAGCTGACCATTGGCCTTCATAAATAATATTGGCCAAGGCCCAGCTCGCTTTGAGCTTAGGCCCATCAATCTCTATTTCATCAAATTTGAGATCAAACTGCCCCTGCTTGGGGCTATCCATCAAGAGCGCTAACTCCCCAGCTTCTAGGCGAATATGAAAAACAACCGGAATTTCCATGCCTTGTACCTCTAGCGTTCCGCTCCAATCCCCCAACCAATCGGTCTGAGTTTGAGCAGTGAGTAAAAAAGGAAGAGACAGGCATAGAAGAAATAGGCCGATCTGTCTGAAAAAACTAAAAATATATGCGTGCATTTTTGTCAATTTTAAACAAAATAGTACTTTTTGAGCCCCTCGAGAAATAAAAAAAGGCAATCGCTTAGCAGCTCCAAACATAGAATGCAGTATCTTAAGCAGAGAAAGCAAAATTTAGGGAAAGGATCCCCAACAGTTCAGGATGGCCAAAGGCTATCCTTTCAATTTTATATAAACAACGGCTGGCATCCTCTTTTGGCCGCCCGTTAAAAAACGAAATTCTTAAAGAGTATGAGAAAATACGCCTTACTATTCCTCTTTGCCTTTTTGGCCCAGATGAGTATTGCGCAACCTATGCAAAAAACGCTGGTAGATGAAGATACCGATATCTCCTTCTACCCCGTAGATAAGCAAATTGACCTGCGCTTTACGCCTACCTCCAACTTTATTCAGAGCATCGTTTTTGCCTCCTTTAAAGTGAAAAACCGCTACGATTACTACTCGCAAAAGGAGCGAGAGGATGGCAATAAGTACAAGTACTTTGTCAAAGTAGAAGATTCTACCAGCTACCACAGCCAAAAGGCAGAAGGGGGCGGAGGCTTCATCGAGATGTCGCCCGAAGGTAAGCAGTATTTTGTGGCCCTAGCGGGAAAAAAAGCCGCAGAGAAGTTTGCCGCCGCCAAAAAGGACGGCAAAGAGGGCGTTCAGCAAATTAAGCGCAAACGCAGCTATATGGATCAGTCGCCTTATGAGGTGACCACCGAGCTAGCCGATGGTACCGAGTTTAGCATCAAGTACCTCAATGAAAATAGCTTTAATCTGAGCTATCAGCTAACGGAAGCAGGCAAGACCTACAGCATTAGCCAGAATATGAATTTTGGCGAAACCTATAAGGTCAAAGATCAGGATTTTAGCCTGAAATTGACCAATAAGGAGCTAGCCGCCCAACAAACAGAACCCATCGTTTTGGTCGCTAGTAGTATCAAAATGCCTTTTGTGCTTTTGATTTTGCTCTTGGGGGCCCTCTTCTTTACGGTCTATTTTAAGTTCCCCAATATTACCCGCATCGGCTTGGCAATCAATACGGTAAGAGGAAAGTATTATAGCCCAGAAAATCATATGGATGAGGATAATCCCGATACCATCAAAGATGAGTCTGTAGATGGAGAGGTAACGCCCTTTCAAGCTCTTTCTGCCGCTCTTTCGGCTACGGTGGGGCTCGGAAATATCGCCGGGGTGGCTATCGCCATTTCTTTGGGTGGACCAGGCGCTACGCTCTGGATGATCGTTGCGGGCTTGCTCGGTATGGCTTCTAAGTTTACCGAATGTACGCTTGGTGTAAAATATAGAGAAATTGATGCCGAAGGGACCATCCATGGCGGACCTATGTATTACCTCTCTAAAGGGCTAGCCGATAAGGGCCTTGCTGGCCTCGGAAAGGTATTCGCCGTTTTCTTCGCTATTATGTGTGTAGGTGGCTCTTTTGGTGGCGGAAATATGTTCCAGGCTAACCAAGCTGCTTCTCAGGTCTTGGGCACTTTTGGCATTGAAGGCGGTGCCGGTGGCTTTATCTTTGGCCTGATTACCGCCGTTTTGGTGGCAATCGTGATTATTGGTGGGATTAAGCGAATTGGTAAAGTGGCCGAAACAATTGTTCCTTTTATGGCGGTTCTTTATGTCGGTAGCGCACTCATCGTAATTGCGATGAATGCTGGCCAAATTCCTACCGCTTTCGGCCTTATTTTCGACGAGGCGCTCAATCCCCCCGCTATGTTTGGTGGTTTTGTTGGCGTTCTCATTACGGGTTTCCAACGAGCGGCTTTCTCTAATGAAGCTGGCGTAGGTTCTGCCGCTATTGCTCACTCTGCCGTAAAAACAGCTTATCCCGCTAGTGAAGGGGTGGTGGCTCTCCTCGAGCCTTTTATCGATACCGTGATTATTTGTACCATCACCGCTTTGGTCATTATCATTACGGGCCAATACGAAAACCTAGATGGCATCGATGGGGTGAGTATGACTTCTAACGCCTTTGCTACGGCCTTGCCTTGGTTCCCTTATGTACTTACTTTGGCGGTGGCCCTTTTTGCCTTTTCTACCATGCTCTCTTGGTCTTATTATGGCCTACAAGCCTGGAAGTTCCTCTTTGGTAAGTCTAAGGCGATGGACCTCACCTATAAGGTGCTATTTTGCATTTTTGTTGTCATTGGCGCTTCTGCCAGCCTTGGCTCGGTTATCGGTTTTTCCGATGCCATGATTTTTGCCATGGTGTTCCCCAATATGATCGGCCTGATCATTTTGGCGCCCACGGTTCGCAAGGAGGTAAAACGCTATGTAGCCGATATTAAAGCCGGTAAATTGGGCTAAATCATTAGCTTGATGTTTACGGTCAACGTCTCTTTCCAATTTCGGGAAGAGACGTTTTTTTTGGGGCCTCCTGCCTGCGGCAGGCGCTACGTTTCGCAGCTCGCAGGTCTGCTCGGCCCTTCGCCGCCTGCGGCGGCTCGGTCTGGCCTGACGGCCACTGCTGCACATCGCTAGGCCAGTTTGGCCTGCGGCCAAAGGCGGCCAAGCCGCCTAGCGCTGCCCCAAATACAACCATTTGATTTAGCTGTTGTTTATAAAGCATCAATAAGCTTAAAACAATCCATTATGCAAGGAAAATCAATACTCATTATTGGCGCTAGCCGCGGCATTGGCGCGGCCTTGGCCCAAAAACTCCAAGCCGCAGGGGCTCAAGTGTATAATGCCAGCCGCTCGGCAGAGGGTCTAGGCAAAAATATTAGCTACGATGCCCTACAGGATGATCCCAAGGCGCTTTTGGCCCAATTGCCCAGCCAGCTAGATGGCCTGGTCTATTGCCCCGGAAGCATCAATTTACGGCCCTTCCACCGCATCAAAGAAGAACAGTTTAATCAAGAATTTGAGCTGAATGTCATGGGGGCGGTTCGTCTGCTACAAGCGGCTTTGCCCCAACTCAAAAAGGCCGAAGCAGGCGCTTCTGTGGTCCTTTTTAGTACGGTGGCGGTAAAACTGGGCATGCCCTTTCATAGCTCTATTGCTATGGCCAAAGGCGCCCTAGAGGGCCTCACCAAATCCCTAGCTGCCGAATGGGCCAGCCATAATATTCGCCTCAATGCAATTGCTCCTTCTCTAACTAATACCGATTTGGCCGAGCGTTTACTCAATACAGAAGCCAAGCAGGAGTCTGCCGCCAAACGCCACCCTTTGGGCCGCATCGGCCAGCCCCAAGATATCGCTAGCTTGGCCTATTATCTTCTGGACCAAAATAGCCAATGGATGACGGGCCAAATTTTAGGCTTAGATGGCGGCATGGGCAGCCTAAAGGTCTAAAGTGGCTTAAAAATGCGATGAATTTTAATGGAGAGGTCCAAAAAAAGGACCTTGGGATGAGCGTTCCGCTCAATAAAATACAGATGATCGTTAAAGAGCTGTTGCAGCTTATCAATAGCGGGCAAGGGAAGCAATTTTGCTAGGCCCTGGGCCGCCTTTTGGTCCTGCGCCGATAGGCGCAAACCACTAGCGGGAAAACCCGCCTGCAGTAGACTGAGCTCTCTAAGGAAAAATAGGCCGTATTCCAAAAAGAGCAGCTGCTCTTTACGGCCTGTTTTACTGCCCTTTTTGCCCTCTTTGGGGTGCTTGCCCGTTACAAATTGCTCTACCCAATAGACCATAGGGCCACGGCCCTGATAACAGGCGCGGAGCCAGCCCGCAAAGGCTTGCCCCAGTTGCTGCTCTTCTTGGTTTTGGCCACTGGCCAGCTGTTTGGCTTTTCGGTAGTTGCCCTCCGAAAGGTAGGCCACCTCTTTGGCCGTTTGTGTAGGAACGCCCTCCTGGACCAAAGCCTCGGCAATTAGCTCATCGTCTAAGGCGGGTAGTTTGAGCAACTGGCAGCGAGAGAGGATGGTGTTGAGAATAAGCTCGGCTCGTTCGGCAACTAAGAGAAAGACGGTATTGGGCTCGGGCTCTTCAATGAGTTTGAGCAGGCGGTTGCCCTCCTTGTCCAAATATTCGGGCATCCAGAGCAAAAGGATTTTAAAGCGGCCCTCTACCCGGGTAAAGCTAAATTTGCGCACAATATCCACGCACTCCCGCTTATTGATATTACCCCTTTGGTTATTGGCCCCCAAATAAAAAAGCCAATCGTTCATATTGACATAAGGGCCTTTTTCTTCTAGCATTTTGCGCCATTCCTTAATATGGTCGCTGCTGACGGCTTTGCTATCAATATTGGGGTAAGAAAAGTGGAGATCTGGATGAATATTTCTCTGCACCTTTTTGCAGGCATTACATTGCCCACAGGCATCGGCAATGCCAGACTCATTTTTCTCGCAAAGGAGGTATTGGCTATAGGCGAGGGCGAGGGCCAGGCCACCCGCCCCTTCTGGTCCCACAAAAATTTGGGCATGAGCGGTGCGCTCATGTTCATAAGAAACTTTAAGTTGCTCTATAGCGGCCTTCTGGCCCAATACGTCCTTAAATTGCATAGTACAAATTTCTTTTTGGGCAATCGGCCCGCTTTATACGGCCGAAGGCCGTAAATGGCCTAGCGATGCGGCGGGGTGGCCGTCAGGCCAGACCAAGGCGGCAAAGCCGCCGCAGGGCCGAGCAGACCTGCGAGCCCCAAAGCGTAGCGCCGAGGAGCGAAGCGAGGCGGAGGCCCCAAAACTATCTACTTCTCCTTCTTCAATCGGATTTTATTGCCTGTTTGGGGAAGCGTTTTTCGGTAGATTTTATTCAGCTTTTCGAGTGATTTTAGGCGGATGCCATAATACTGAGAAACGGCCCGCAAATCTTGTCCTTTTCTGAGGATATGAAAATGCTGCTTGCCCGTATAGCGTTTCTTTTTGCGTTGGAGAAAGACGTATTGTCCCGCCCTAGGGCGGCCCTGCTCGGCAAAATCGTTGTAGCGCTCTAGCTTTTTGAGCTTAATATCGGCTCTTTGGGCCAGCTCGTGGAGGCTTTCGCCAACTTGTAGGACCATCGCTTTACGGCCATTGACCTCAATAATGCCCTTGGGCAACTCGAGCTCTACGGTATCCTTAATTTCTCCGAAGGGGTCGGGAATGCGAATCGCCAGCCGCTCTTCTGGTCCCTTGACACTATCTTTGGGCGGCGGTTGCAGATTGAAAATACTGTCTAATTCGCCTGGGGCCAGTTGTAAATCCTGAAAAGAGAGATGGTCCAGACGATAAAGCTCATAGCGCTCAATGATGCTAATGAGATTTTTGCTATAGGTTTTTGCGGTGGCATAACCCGCCTTTTGCAGCCCTTTGGCCCAAGCTTTATAATCGGTTTTATCGAGATCGAAGAGAAAGCCGTAGCGCCAAGCTTTTTTGGGGTTGCGCAAAAACTCGCTATGAGCGATATAAGATTTTTCGGCTTGGTCATAAACTCGAAAGCAAGACTTGACCGTCTCATCATCCCAGAGATAAAAACTGGGGCCATCCCAATGCTTTTTTCCGCCGCATTTGATTCCAAAATGGTTATTGGCTTGAATGGCCAGTTGGCTAGCGCCAGAGCCTGATTCTAGAATACCTTGAGCCATTTTGATACTAGCGGGAATACCCGCTCGGTCCATTTCGGCAATAGCGATATGCTGAAACTGCAAGATATAAGCCTGCGTTTTGGCGGGGTCCAAATCCTCTATAGAAAAGGGCTTGGCCCAACTACTGGCTAGGGAAAAAAGGCAGAGAAAAAAAGCAAGGGATTTCATGGCGCATTAGTGTTGGCGTTGCATGATGAAATTGAGAAACTGATAAAGAGGTGCCTTATCCGTTTGGCTTTTGGGGAGTTGGTCCAAGAAAGAAACGGCTTTGAGTCGGTAAGCCTCTACAGCTTGGCCAAGGGCGGCTTTGGCGCCAGAGCGCTCAAAAATAGCCTTAACGGTTTCGATTTTCTCCTCTTCTTTTTCGGCTGGGCAAGCTTGCTGATAAAGGGCCAATAACTGTTCTTTATCGGCGGTTGTGCCTAGCTCTAGGGCCTTAATATAAAGGACCGTCTTTTTATTTTGCAGAATATCTCCGCCGATGCGTTTGCCAAAGGTGGCGGCATCGCCAAAGCTATCGAGATAATCGTCTTGGAGTTGGAAGGCGATGCCCATATTTCGGCCAAATTCGCCTAATAGTTCGGCCTCTTCGGCTGGGGCTTGGCCAATGAGGGCGCCCATTTTCATGGCGCCATAGAGCAGCACTGAGGTTTTGAGCTCAATCATTTTGAGGTAGCTTTCTAGGGCTACGCTCTGCATTTGCTCAAAGTTCATATCCATTTGTTGGCCTTCACAAACGCCAATGGCCGTTTCATTGTAGCAATCGAGCAAGGCGGCTAAATTTCCGCTGGCCGATTGGGCCAGGTACTTATAGCTATAGACCAGCATCACATCTCCAGAGAGGATAGCGGTATTGGTATCAAACTTTTTGTGCACCGTGGCCTTTCCTCTGCGCAAATCGGCCTGGTCCATAATATCGTCATGCATAAGCGAGAAATTATGGAAAAGCTCTATGGCATAGGCGGCGGGCAGGGCCGTTTCAATATTTTGGCCCAGATAGAGTTCTGCGGCCATTAATAGCAAAATGGGCCGCATTTGCTTGCCGCCCAAAGAAAGAATATAATCTAGGGGCTGATAAAGCTCCTGTGGTTGACCTTGGCCAAATTGTTCTTGGGCTGCATAGGCCCGATAAGCATTTTGGAGGCGTTGAAAAGCCTGCATAAGCGATTGGATTGAGGAAAGCTGTTTAGTAATTGTCTAAGTTGGCGACCACTAGCCATTTGCCTTCTCTTTGGACCATTTCAATATCTACGGCCTCCTGATTGGCATTACAGCAGAGTTGGCAGCTGGTGCTGCCGTCTTTTTCTTGGCAGTCCAGTTGGCTAAAATCAAAACGGACCTTATCGAGTAGGGCCTCTTTTTGTGTGGGCTTGGCCGACTTAAACTGTAGCTCGGTGGCAAAGTAGCGCAATTGTTCTTGGCTAGAGGGCTCGCAAAAGGCCTCAGCTTTGGCAAAGTCTTCGGCGGCTACAGCCGTATAAAAGGCTTTGATTGCCGCTTGAGGAGTTTGTTGTTCTTGGCTATAATCTGGGCCTTCCCCCTGACAAGCGGTCAAGAGAGAAAGGCCCAAAATAAATAGCAAAATAGGCGTCCAATTAGGCATTGAGCACAGGATTAAATTGCTTGAGAAAACGCTGGTCGTTTTCAAAAAATAGGCGGATATCGTCTACCTCATATTTGAAAAGGGCAATGCGCTCAATTCCAATACCAAAGGCAAAACCAGTATATTCTTCGGGGTCAATGCCACAGTTTTCCAGCACTTTGGGGTCTACCATACCACAACCCAATACTTCTAGCCAGCCCGTGCCCTTAGTCAGGCGGCGGTCCCGCTCAGTTTCTAGGCCCAAATAAACGTCCATTTCGGCACTAGGCTCTGTAAATGGAAAATAAGAGGGGCGCAGGCGGATATTGGTGGCGCCAAACATTTCTTTGGCAAAATAGTAAAGCGTCTGCCGAAGGTCGGCAAAGCTGACATCCTTGGCCACATAAAGGCCCTCAATTTGGTGGAATTGGCAGTGTGAGCGAGCCGAAACGGTTTCGTTGCGGTACACTCGGCCGGGGGCCACAATGCGCAAAGGGGGCTTTTGCTTGAGCATGCTTCGGATCTGTACGGGAGAAGTATGCGTGCGCAAAACCATTTTTTCAGGATCTTTGACATAAAAAGTATCCTGCATATCGCGAGCGGGATGGTCCTCGGGGGTGCCCAAAGCCGTAAAGTTGGTCCAATCGTCCTCAATTTCACGTTCTTCGGCTACCGAAAAGCCAATGCGCTCAAAAATTTGCAACATTTCCTCCATGACCAAGGCCACAGGATGGCGGCTACCCCAGTTTTCTGGCTGGGCGGGAGCGGTCAGGTCAATGCGCTCATAGTTTTTCAATTCGGCTCGTTCTAGCGCTTCTTTTTTAGCATAAAACTTAGCTTCTGCCGCCTGCTTGATTTCATTGAGCAGTTGGCCATATTCTTTTTTGCGTTCGTTGGGGACATTTCGCATCTCGCCAAAAAGGGGCTTGAGTTGGTTTTTGGTCCCTAAAAATTTTAAACGAAACTGCTCTAGTTCTTCTTTATTTTGAGGCGCTGCTGCGGCCACTTCTTGGGCCAGCAGATTGGCCTTCTCAAAAGCCTCGATTTGCATTTTTTCTGGTATTTGGTTACTTCTTGCGAAGATAATGAACTTGTGTTAAAACTTGAGGGCCTTGGGGCTAAATCTAGTTTTTGCCTGCTTTTGTGGGCTGAAAATCAGGGAGCTTTTCTTTTTTTTTGGATTTGGGGCCCGCGGCCGGCTAGGCCTTTGGCCTAGGTCGGCCGCCGCTATGCTGCGCCGCTCGCAGGTCTGCTCGGCCCTTCACAAAACTTCGCTAACGCTCGTTTTGTTTGGTCTGGCCTGCGGCCACGGCTGCGCAGCGCTGGGCCAAGAAGCGGCTAGGGCCTGGGGGCATTTTGGGCGCTTCAGAAAAGTGCGGTTGTTGTTTAATCGGGCGGTTTTGGGGATTGGAGAGGGCCAAAACAACAACAACCGCCCTAGGGCGGTTGCTGTCCATAACGAACATCAAATAAACATTAAACAAAGGCTAAACTAGCCTTGCTTAATTTCTCTAGAAATGATTTTCTATTACCACAATTAAAAATGCCTAAAATTCATTTTTCATTAATGATGGAGCCCGTAGCGCCTAGCGTCCTTTAGGGGCGATAAGAGGGGACTACTCCCAATTACTACAGCGAATAAAGCTAAGCGATAGGGCTCCAATTTTTTTATTGCTTAGTGCAAATCAAGAATATAGAAGAAATAAAAGGCCGCAATTCGCCATCTGGCTGCTCCTCGAGCATTGCCCACCTTAGAACCTCTATAATAAACATCTCCGTCTGATTCTACTTCGCCAATTTTAGAGCCCTTGTAATAGACATCTCCATCTGACTCAATTTCTCCGATTTTGGAGCCTTTATAATAAACATCTCCGTCTGATTCCACTTCGCCAATTTTAGAGCCCTTATAATAGACGTCTCCATCCGACTCAAATTCAGCAATTTTAGAACCTTTGTAGTAGACATCTCCATCTGACTCAATAACACCAATTTTGGAGCCTTTGTAGTAGACAGATTGGGCCTGTGTAGCCGTGAACGATAGGGCCAGCAAAAGGGCCATGAAAAAAATACGCTTGAGCATAAAATATGGGTTGATGAATGAATTGGTCCTGCCACTAAAGGAAAAAAGACCAAGGAAATAATTTATAATAAGGTAGGGATTAAGCCGCAGTTTTGCTTAAAAAGTTGCTTCTATTTTGTTGTGTATTATAAAGATAGTAAACTAAATAATAAACGCAAATATTTTTAAGCGTTTTTCCTCCTTTTTATCTTATTGAGCAGTTAGTTTTGGATGTAGGGCAGGCGGCGAAGCCGCCTGCAAAGGGCCGAAGGCCCGCGGCCTAGGGGCCTGAAAGGGTGGCCGCAGGCCAGACCGAGCCGCTGAAAGCGGCGAAGGGCCGAGCAGCCCTGCGAGCCCTGCAAGGGCCCGGCCGCCGAAGGCGGCAGGCCCCAAAAAGGCATAAAAAAAGCCAGTCAAGCATAAAGCAGACTGGCGGATAGGGATTATTTTTTGGTCTTCGCCTCATTGAGTTGGAGTAAAAACTGCAGGAGGTCGGGATGTTTTTCTAGGTAATACTTCCAGTAATGGCTACGGATAAAAGAGACCGATTTGCCGAACTGGCCCTTTTCTTTAAAATGCAGCGTAACTCGGCTAAAGAGGAAGAGGTTGCTTTCCTCGAAATGTTCGAGACTGCCGTAGCTATACTTGACCGATTTGAAATAATTGGAAACATAGATATGTTCATCATCTAGGCCCACCCAGAGGTTGCGCATAAAAAAGAGGTAAAACAGCCCCAGCATAGAGATAAAAAAAGAGCTGAGGATAAGTTTTGCGCTTAGGGGGGAGAGGGGTTCTTGAATATCTTGGAGTGGCGAGAGCCAGACCACTAGGGTAAAGCCCCCGAAGAGGATCGTCCAGAGAAAGGGGAGAATAATTTTGGACAGGAAGGTCCAGCGAGAAGAAACAGTTTGTATAGCCATAATAGTGGGTAGTCTGCTAAATAGGGGGCAAAGATAAGAAGAATTGCATAAAAAAAGGCCGGCTACCCAAGTAGCCAACCTTTTAGTTGGGGAGTGAACTTATAGTCTGCGTCTTTCCAAGGCGCTAATTAGTGTCGGTAGTGCCAGCTATCCTTATTTTTATTAAAGGTAAAGGAGAGGCCTAGCTCATGGCTTTGGCCGAGTTGGTAGCTATATTGGCCAAAGGGCTGCGTAAAGGTATAGCCGATTTGGACCTGGCGGTTGTATCGGAAGCTAAAGTGGGTGAGGAAGCTGCCATTACTTACATAATTGGCCGAAACGCCCAGCATATTGTTCCAGATATAGCGCAGGCCTAAATTGACCTGCATAGGGGCGTTGGCGGCATATTTTACCCAAACAGAAGGAAAGAGGACCGAAGGGGTTTGTTTTTCCTTATGCAAAGGGATTCTTCCGCCCATTTGCAGTTGCACATGCGATGCTCTTTGGATAACGGAATACTGATTTTGGTTGGCGGTTTCAAACTTGCTTTGCAGTTGTAGCAATTGGTTGGCCGAGACGCCAAAATAGACATTATCGCCAATGTAGAGTAGGCCAGCGCTAGCGTCGGGCAGGATAACTTGGTCCTTTTGGCCCAAATCGACGGGGTCGCCAGCATCATTAAAGCTTAGTTTAGCGCCATCCAGCTCATATTGTTGGGCCGAAAGAGAGAGGCCTAGGGCAATGCGGTTTCGGCTAAACTTGGCGCGTTCATCCTCATCGCCAATTTGGATTTGGTAGGCATAGCTGGCCGAAATAGCGGTATAGGCACTAGGTCCAGTTTGGTCGCGGAGAATATGGCCGGCTAGGCCCATATTTTTTTTGTCCAAAAATTGTCGGTAGCCTAGGGCAAAGGTACGAGGGGCCTCCTCAATTTGTGTCCATTGATGGCGATAGCTAGCGCTTAGAATTTGCTGTCCATCCCAGCCCGCCATAGCGGGGTTGATCACAAAAGAGTTTTCGCTATACTCATTAAAAAGAGGCAGCTGTTGGGCCTGTAGGGAGTTGGTCAAGAAGGCCACTCCCAAGAAAAAATAAAGAAACTTCATAGGAGTAGATTTTAGTTACGAACAATCGTGACAGGGCCTGTCAGGCGGCCAAGGCTGCCTCCCAGATTAATCACATAATAATAGGTGCCATCGGGCAGGGTTTGTCCGCCAAATTTCCCGTTCCAGTTATTTTGGTAATCGTCTGATTCAAAAACGATATCGCCCCAGCGGTTAAAGATTTGGACCTGTCGTTTTTCTTGTAGGCTAATCAAATCAATGACCCAAAGGTCATTAATGCCATCATCATTTGGGCTAAAAGCAGAAGGGACCACAAACTCAAAGTCGGCCTTACAATTATAGACTGTATAAAAGGTATAATCGGTAAAATTGTCTAGTCCCTCGCGCAGGCTCAATTGGCCGTTAGAGTTGCCCAAACCGCCACTAATAAAGGGCTGGCAGTTGCCGGTATTATCCCAGGCGCCAATTTCCTCCATAGAGGGGGCCCCGCCCAAATCGTTGGGCCAGGTTCCGATATAGCGAACAATTTGCTGTTCGTTGGCATTAAAGTCGGGCCCTAGCATATTGCTATTTGATTGCAGTTGCAGACTAAGGTCGCTGCCGCCCATTTGCTCTTCTCGGATTTCCCAAGTTCGGCCAACAGAGGCATCATTGCGCAGGGCCCCCATTTCGCCATTTTCATAGACATTGGCAAAGAGGCGGACCCAATAGGCGTCTACATCTCCTTGGTTGCTAATTTGCGCAGGGCTATATTCGCCAGCGGCTAGGCCCAAGGGAAAATCTTTGCTTTCGCCATTGCCTAGGCCCTCAATAATGAGGAAATCGCCATCGGCAGAGCCCGCAATACCTTGGCTCACCACAAAGCTGTTATCGCCATAGCTCAGTAGCGTAGGAGCTTGGCCATTATCGCCCAAACGCAGGTTTTGTCCATCCAAAAAGAGCAGGCCCGCCTGAAGGTCCAGTTGCTGGCGCACATGGGCATCTTCTCCCAACAAATAGAGGCCATCACTATTATTGAGCATTAATTTGGGCAAAGAGGCCGAGGCCGCAGCCAATTGTTGGCTCTGCTGTTGGTTATAAAGTGTATTGGGCTGAATAAACTGTATTTCGCCTTCTCCAGGCAGCTGAGCAGCAGCTCCCTGCTGCCAGTTTTGGCCATAAAACTGCAGCTCTCCCTGAGCCGCAGAATGCAATTGCCCATCTAGTTGCATATTGCCAAAAACGGCCATTTTATCTGCCGAACCAATACTCATCTGGGCATTATCGGCCACATAAATGGCTTCTTGTGCCCAAATTGCAGCCGGCAGGCTCAATAAGGCCGAAAAAAGATAAGATCGTAATCGCATATCATTTTATCTTAAAAAGGGGGATGAATCTATACTCAGCCCCCTTAGGTCTTAGAAAGAATAATCTCATTAAAGTTTTGGGGCGTTACTCCTTACAGTCGTCGAAGACGGCTTGCAGCCTTGTTGTCCGCCTTCGGCAGGCGCTACGTTTACTCCCGTTGGTCGTCGAACTGTGGACTAAAGTCCTTGTTGTAGCAGCTCGCTGCTGTTTTGGGGCCTCCGCTGCGGCTTCGCCTTGCGGCGCTACGTTACAGGGCTCGCTGTTCGCTCGGCCCTTCGCTTTTTTCGCTTTGCTCAAAAAGCTCGGTCTGGCCTTCGGCCACCCTTTCACATCGCTAGGCCGTGGGCCCTTTGGGCCCTAGCGGGGGCAAGCCCCCGCTAGCTGGACCACTACTTTTTGTCGTTGAGCAATTGCTCTAGGCGCTGCATACGAGCTTCCAAATCAGAAAGCTTTTTGCTTTGGGCCTCAATAGTAGCTGCTTGCTCATCAATAATGAGTTGTTGTTCTTTGTTTACTTCAATCAAGATGGGAATGATACCGTCATAGTTCACCAAATAGTGGCCTTGGTCGCTTTGCTGTACCAACTCAGGAGCTACTTCCTTAAGCTCTTGGGCCATAATACCCAAAGTCGTGTTTGCAGGAGTTCCTTTTTTGATATCCTCTTCACACTGTTTGTAGGTATAGCGGTATCCGTTTAGTTTGCTAAGCGCCTGTAGACCCGTACCGGCTAGGGTTTGGATGTTGTGCTTGAGGTTGCGGTCAGAGGTTTGGAAGTACTGGCCGTTTTGTTCAATGTAAGCTACCTGAACATGTCCATCTTCTTCCCAGAACTGAATGAGGCGGCTATCACCAGGAGACATTAAGACCAGCCTATCGCCATCGGTAAACATACCGGTATCTTCTCCTGGGTCGGTTCCCCAGAATACGCCATTCGCACCAGAAAAGCTGCTGTTATTTAGGTCTCCTGTGCCATACTTAATTTCTGCATCTTTAGCAAAGGCAGAAATTTCGTAGTGCGTATTTGTAGATACAGTGGTCCAAACAGAAGTAGCAGTAGGTAGGGTCACCGAGTTCCCGCCAGCAATGCTCAAGGTAGAGCCAGAAACAGAAAGGGTCTGGTTGTCTGCGCCACTAATGTTAATAGAGTTTCCTCCAGCAATAGTCAAGACATCACCAGACAACGAAAGGGTTTGGTTGTCATTGTCTGTGGGCGTTTGCCAGCTTGCTAGACCTGTTGCATCAGAAGTGAGGACACGACCAGCGGCGGCCCCTGTACGCATACGGATTTGGCCATTAACATCTAGGCGGGCTGTGGGAGTGCTGGTGCCAAGCCCTAGGTCTCCTGTTTGAGTGAGGACCATGCGGGTAGTGGCACTACGGCCCGATGCCGTATGTATGCCTGTTCCTAAGGCAAATTTGAGTTTATTTTGGTCTCCTTCATCTAGAAAGATAGAGGCATCTTGGGCGGCTGTGTTGGTATAGAAACTATAGCCCGCCTGAGAGCTTCCGCCACCATTTGCATTAACAACAATACCGGCAAAGCCATTAGCAGTATTGCTACTAACTTCTACGGTAGACCAGGTTTCTGTACGGTTAGGACCAATTGCTGTAAAGTAAGAGTTGGGAGCCACATAAATTCTTGGGGTTGCGTTTGTCCCAATCTGAAAGCTTCTGTTATCTGCTGTGCCCAGATAATTGGAGGCATTAGTTCCTGTATTACCATTTAGGCCCCAAGCAGTAGGCAAAGTGACCGAGTTACCGCCAGTAATAGACAAATTGCTTCCAGACAAAGAAAGCGTTTGGTTGTCGGTATTGACACCTGCAATGTTTACCGAGTTCCCTCCAGCAATGCTCAAGCTAGAGCCAGATAATGCTAGCGTTTGGTTATCGGTATTATCTAGGTAAGGCGTAAGGTCAATGCTACCGCCATTAGAAACCGTTAGGGTATTCCCGCTCAGGGTAATAGTTTGGGCATCGGTATTGTCTAGATAAGGACTAAGGTCGATGCTGTTTCCATTAGAAATAGCGAGGGTGTTTCCTGTAAGCGTCACCGTTTGGTTATCGGTATTATCTAGATAGGGAGTAAGGTCTACCGAGTTGGCATTTTGGATAGAGAGGGTATTTCCAGAAAGAGCGATAGTTTGGTTATCGGTCCCTTGAGGAAGAGTGACGGTGTTACCGCCTGCAATAGTGAGGTCGGCCCCAGAAACAGAAAGCGTTTGGTTATCGGTATTGTCCAAATAAGGCGTAAGGTCAATGCTACCGCCATTAGAAACCGTTAGGGTATTCCCGCTCAGGGTAATAGTTTGGGCATCGGTATTGTCTAGATAAGGACTAAGGTCAACTGAGTTGGCATTTTGGATAGAGAGTGTATTTCCAGCCAGGTTAAGGTTTTGGTTATCGCTACCTGCGGGCAGCGTAATCGCATTTCCGCCTGAGATAGAGAGCACACCATTGTTAAGCGTTAGCGTTTGGGCATCTTCAATAGTTAACCAGCTATTGGCTACAGTATTCCAGTATTGGAACTGGTCGAGGTCGGAGTTAAAGATGAGGAGCGAGTTCGCATTTTGGGGGTCAAAGCCCGCTGCATTGCTAATATCATCTCGTTGGGTGGAGTTCATCCGAGGGATGAGGATACCCTTTTGTTGGCTTTCTAGCTCGAGCAGAGAGCTCTGTTGAATGCTATTGGGGTTGTCACCAATTTTAACTTGGGCCTTGAGGGTCCCCCAGCAGAGGCCAGCGGGGAGCAGCAGGGATAGGAGTAATTTTTTTGTTCTCATAGAATGCTGGTATATAGTGATTTATCTAGTTAAACTTTGCTCAAATATAGCTGTGGGAAGTTTGTGTTTCCTAAAAAAAGGATGTGACAAAAGGTAGACAAGCTATTTTTTAGCAAAAAAACTATGTTATAAATTATCCTTTAGTTCGTAGCTTGAGGCTGTTGCTTGCAGAGCAAGCAATTTCTTGATCAGATAAAAATGATGCTTAGGATCAAGCGCTCTAATTATAGCCTTAAGAAAGGCTGTGTAACCCTTTTTAAGAAAAAGCTAATTTTGACCTATTCAGTTAAGCTTTTTTATGCATTATAAATACTAGTAACTCTTAACAATTCTATCAGGATTTAGAGGAGCGAAGCGACTGGCTGAGGGATGGAAAGCAGTGGCCCGCAGGGCCAGACCGAGCAAAAAAGCGCAGCTTTTTTGCGAAGGGCCGAGCGAATAGCGAGCTGCGACACAGCCCGACCCGCCCGCAGGGCGGGGCAGCCCCAAAAAATGCGTATAATTACAAGCGTCTACAGATTATATATTAACAGCAACTGTAAAATGAAATTACCTCATCTCCCCCTATTAGTTGTTTGTCTTTGTTGTTTTGGGTCTAGTTTATTGGCTCAGAATGGATTAGACAGTTTGTATCGGGCCTATTACAGCTTATCTTTTGAGGAGGACCGGGCTATCAAGACGCAGATACTGGCTGATATTATTACTCAGGAAACCTATAGAAACCCTGATTTGGCGCTTCGGCAAATTGATAGTTTGGCCTATATACAGTGCAAGTATGGGAGTTATCAGCAGTGCATAGATGTCAATTATCGAATTCGGGGGAGTTATTATGCGGCTTTGGGCCAAAAGGTGCAGGCCTTGAAATACTACAGAAGCTATATTGATTCGGCTGAGATTAGTGGCTGGGGTGGGGGCTATTTCCTTATAGATGTGGGCAATATTTACTACAGCTTCAATTTGAATCCTTTGGCCAGAAAACTCTACCAAAGGGCCGAGCAAATATTTAGAAAAGAAAAGCATCTAAAGGGCTTATCTACCGTTTATGGCAACTATGGCTTATTGGCTCAGCGGCAAGATAGTTTGCAGGCGGCTATTGGCTATACCCAGCAAGCGATTCACTATCAGTTGCAGGCCGATACGATTCCGATGCAGCTAGCTCATGCCTATACTATTTTGGGCAAAATGTATGAGCGCAATGGGGAATATGATAAAGCTGAAGAAGTCCTAAATAAGGCGATTAAAACCTTTGAGGAACATCAAAGCATTAGTGAATATCAACAGTTTAAGGGCTATCATTTAAGCGCCTATGCCTACCTTATTGAGGTCCATGAGAAAAAAGGAGAAACAAAAAAGGCCAAATATATTTTAGAGGAATTACTGCCTGAGGTAGAGCAGAAAATATTGAGCATAGATAATGTTGACTTTTATTTATCTATTGCATCTACTCAAATGGAATTGGGCAATATGGAGCAAGCAGCAAGCAGTTTGCAAAAGGTGGAAACGCTTTTATTGGGCCAAAAAAATAACCATTTGCGCCTGAGTCTGGACCAAGCCTGGGCCAAATACTATAATCTTTCTGGCGAGGATAAGTTGGCTGCCAAAAAATGGCAAAATAACTTTGAGCAAATAAAAGAAATAAGAAAACAAGATAGCCGCTCGCTTTCGCTAAGCGAGCTGCTGTTGCAGCAGGAAAAAGACCATATGATCCAGCTGCAAAAGCAAAGCCTAAGAAGTGCAGAAAAGCAGGGCTATTATTTGTTCCTTATTGTTATCATTAGTTTGTTGGCGCTTCTCTCTACTAGCCTTTTTTTATGGAAAATCAAGGCCAAAAACAAAATACTGAGCAATTACGCCCAAATTATTAGCCGCTCTAATGAGAACAAAAAAACCTTGTTGTCGGTTATTGGGCACGACCTGCGCAACCCCTTCAATTATTTGCTCCACCAAAGCCATATCCTGCTCGAGCGCTTTCAGCATGAGGATGGTCTTGTTACTTATGCCGACCTACAACAGCTGGAGCAAAGCAGCAAGCAAATTTACCTGATGATGGAGGAGCTGCTCCAATGGGTCCGCTTAGAAGACCGAGACCTCAGCGCCAATTACCAAAAAGAAAATCTCAGCCAGTTGCTGCATGAAGTCTTGGCGCAAGAAGAGGATCTGCTGCAGCAGTCGGTCCTCCATATAAATGTAGAGCTGCCCAAAGCGATTTATCTAGAAACAGATGCCAATCTGCTCAAAATTATTTTCCGAAATATGCTGATGAATGCCGCTAAGCATAGCCAAGCCCATGAGCAAATTCGCCTCAAGGCAACCGTAGAGAATAACCAACTTTTGGTCTCTATCCAAAACCCTGGCATCATGCCTAGCCAAGCAGTAGAGAACCTAGATCAAGAAGAGCAGCTCGACCGCGTATTTAAGGGCCAAGGCCTTGGCCTGAGAATCATTAAGCAGCTGAGCCAGCAATTAGGACTGAGCTTTGAAATTGGCCAAGGCGAAACGGGCTATGTGGCGGCTAGCCTCCTTTGGCCCCCAGGTACCCCCATCAAATTAGAAGAGGCTGCCCGCCAAGCGCATCAACTTGAAGACCCTAAGGAAACCTACTCTCCAGGATTTTTAAGTACTTTGCAGCAGCAAAACCTCTTGCAATTCGAAATCTACGAGGCCCAACCGCTTTATGTCGCCTTGAAGGAGATTGCAAAAGAAAACTGTAGCCCCGCAGATCAGCGGCTGTTTCAACTCCTAGAAGATGCCGTCTATGAAGGCGATCGCCAAAAACTAGAAGAACTTTACGAAATTATCAATCATGCCCACTAACAATCACCAGATCTTAGCTGGAAAAACTATTCTGATTGCCGAAGATGACCCCCGAAATCGACGTGCAATTATTCAACTCTTTGCCAATTGGTCGCCAACGACCCAAATCCTGATGGCTCTAGATGGCCAACAATGCCTCGATATTATGGCCCAAAGATCCGTAGACCTCATTTTACTGGATTGGGATATGCCCCGAATGAATGGCCTCGACTTGCTGCAAGAACTCCAAAAAGAACAATATCTGCCCTATAAAAATATTCCAATTGTGGTCTATACCGGCGCCATGACCGATAGCCTCCATCTCGCTAAGGCCCTAGAGTATGGGGCCATTGATTTTCTCCGAAAACCCGCTCCCCCCATCGAGTTATTGGCCCGAATTAAGTCGATCCTCAAACAAAAAGAATGGCAGCAACAAATGAAGGCCGCCGAGGCCGAAGTTAAAGCCCTACAACTCAAACAGCTCCAAAAAGATTTGCAACAGTCGCTGCTGGTCCTCGCGCACAAAAATGAATTATTGCTCGAACTCAAAGCTAAAATCGAGGACACTAGCATCCAACGCCAACGCCTCCTCCGAGAAATTAACCAACTCATTGAGGCCGAAGATTATTGGCTGCCCTTCCTCCAACAGTTCCAACAAATGGAACCCGATTATCAACAAAAATTGATGCAAATCGCCCCCGATATCTCTCCCGCAGAACTCCGCCTGGCGGTCCTGATTCGGGCCGACCTCGATAGCAAAAGTATCGCTCAATTACTCAATATTAGTTTGCATGGCGTGAAGAAAAGCCGCTACAGAATCCGAAAAAAATTAGATTTAGAGACGAATGATAGCTTAGATAAGTTTCTGAAAAACATATAGTTATCGTTGTCCACTTCTTGTCCACCCCCTTTTTTTTGAAAAGCTGCGAAAAGGGCCGTTCTTGTGCTTGACAATAATCCAATTAGCTTTTGCTATGACGATTAGGGTGTAGTGTAATTTTGCTTGGCATTATCCGTTTACAAAAGGGGCGGATAATGCTATTTTTTTGCCCCTATAGGTGTTTCCCTTTTGTTTTTTTTGGGGCTGCCCACTCGCTTCGCTCAGGTCGGGCTGTGTCGCAGCTCGCTGTTCGCTCGGCCCTGCGCGGGCTGCGCCCGCTGGGTCTGGCGCTTCGCGCCACTGCTGTCCATCCCTCAGCCTGCGGGCCTTCGGCCCTGCAAAACCGAAAAAAGCGGCAGTTGACTAAATCAACTGCCGCTTAGCGTACTATAAAATTATATGTAAATCACTATCTCCACTCACGGTCAGTAACCCACTCTACTTCTGGGGGCTCAGTAGCCAGCACCTCAAACATATCTTCTAGGCCCATCATATAATGAACAACCTCTTCCTTTTTGAAGTAAACACCCAAAGATTCTTCCATTATCCAGTCAACAAAATCAGAGCCACTAATTGTAATCAATGAAAAACTGGTAGTTAAAGCAGGAAATGATCCTATTCGATAAGACTCATTGAAGGAGCGATAACCCAAAAAGAAATCAAATTTAACCCTTAAAAAAGGCTCTCCCTTCTTATCATCTCCTGTCGTCAAAATAATCTCTAAATCACTAGAATTGTCTATAACCCTTTGCACATAAAGCTCCTCTGGAAGATTAGGTAGTGGCTCCCAAGCTTCTACTTTGATTTCGTTTTTCATAAAATTAAATTTTGTCTAAATATCTAAATTTTAATTTGCGTTTGCCTTTTTGAATCTCTAAGTGGGCATTGCCATCAGCTTTTCCTTTTTTTCGAACAATGATCGTTCTGCCATCTTTTAATGTGCCTATTCGTCCTTCATTCTTTTCGTTCGGTAAAGGTCTAATATTATCTGGATTTAGGGCATCAAACTCTTTGTTCGCTGTTTCAAAATCTCCTACTCTTTCGTATTGTTTACTTTTTCCACTAGTCTTTTGACCTATTTTTGAAGCTGCAATCAGCTCTTCTACGGTGGTGGGCAGTTTTGCATTTCTAGTTAGCTTTTTAGCCGCTAACTGCTCTCGTTTATACTCCCTAATCAGCTTTTCATAGTCCGCTTTAGGAATTTTATCCCCCTCACCGTATTTCCCTAGTTTTCCTTTCTGTAAAAGGACAAAGTTCTCATCATCTAGCTTATAAATTTTAGGAGGGAGGTGGGAGCCGAATTCTATTTCTGGCGCCTCTTGTTTGCCCAGCTCCTTTTTTGTGCCAAATCTTCCAAAAAAGGACCAAAATAAGGAAGAGGAGTACTGCACCCCTCGGCAGGACTTAGTGAGCTCCTCGCTTGGGGTTGTATAGGTTATCAAGAGGATTTGGCTAAGTCCTCGCTTGGGCTAGGGGATCTCCTTTAGAGGGCATCTGTACATCCTCTTTTGGACTTACTTAAGTCCGCTACACTATAGGCCTAGTTCCTCTTTAGGACCTCTATAGGTCCTCCTTTGGAGTAGTTCAAGTCCTGCCGATGACTAGCCCAAGTCTTCCTCTTTAGGTAGAAGAATGGTCCTGATGACTAGGAGGACTGCTCTGGAGGATTAGATATAGCCCTCAAGATAATATACAAAACCCCTATGGAGGGCTAAGGCTAGCCCTCCCGATGGGTAGCTGTACCCCTCTTGATGGCTAAAAGTACCCCCCACAACAGAAAAAGGCCCAAAACCTAAGTTTTGAGCCTTTCCTTATGGAGTCCTACAGGCGGCGAAGCCGCCGCAGGCCTAGCGATGTGCAGCAGTGGCCCGCAGGGCCAGACCGAGCCGCTGAAAGCGGCGAAGGGCCGAGCGAACAGCGAGCTGTGAAACGTAGCGCCGACGAGCGCAGCGAGGCGGAGGCCCCTAATCCTTATGAATGGCTCGCAACATCACAGGAATGATAAAGACGTCGCAAATGAGGGCCGAAAAGAGGGTCGAGCTAATGAGTAGACCAATAGTGACCGCCGGCGGATTGGAAGAAAAGAGCAGAATCAAAAAGCCAAAAAATAATATGACCGAGGTTAAGGTGACCGCTTTTCCCGTCTCTCTTAAGGTCAGTTTTAAGGCTTCATCAGTACTTAAACCCCTCCTTTTCATTAGCTGATAACGGCCCAAAATATGAATGGTGTCATCGACCGCAATGCCGAAAATAATGGCAAAAACAATGGCCACGCCCGCCTCTAAAGGGATTTGCAAATAGCCCAAAATAGCCCCAGCAATCAATAAAGGCAAAATGTTGGGGACCAAGGCCACCACAATCATCTTGAGGTTGCGATACAATAAAGCCATCAATAAACTAATGACCAAAATAGCAAAGCCCAAGCCCTTGAGGAGCGAATCGCGCACATAAACCGAGTTTTTGTCTACAATAACGCCCGTTCCCGTTTGCCGAAACTTAACTACATTCGTATCAATTTCTGTCTCCATAAAGTCTTGCATCTCGGCCATAAAGGCCCGAATGCTATCAGCGCCCACATCAAGTAAGCGAGCCGAAATCCGACCGTATTTTTGGTCCTCACTGACCAACATGCCCAAGTTGTTGTTGCTGCCCAGTTTGGCCGCCAACTGCTGGTATTTGAGAAAGTCTTTCTCTTTTTCAGGCAGCTTAAAATAAGCCGAGCGGCCCGAATGAAAGGCCTGATGCAGGCTCTTATACAACCAACTAATGGAAGAAGTAGAGCGAATGGCGGGAGATTCCATCAGGCGCTGCTCCACCTTGTCCATGGCCTGAATGACCTCAAAATCTTGCAGACTATGATCGCCCTGGGCCATTACGGCCAGCTCAAAAGGCCGAAACCCACTAAAGTTTTGCTCAAAAAAGTAAAAGTCTTGGGTCACCTGCGCCCCCTTGGGCAAAATCTGCTTAATCTGGGTGTTGGTATTGACCTGCGCCACCCCAATTCCAGCCACAATGGCTATGGCCGCAATGCCCGCTACCACTCGCCAAGGGTAGTTTTTGCTAAAGGTATGCACCCAATCAAAAAGGCCGTGCCACTGCTTGTTGCTCTGTCCCGCTGGCCGCAATTTGATGATCTGATCCTTATCGAAAAGGACCAAAAGGGTATAGCTAAAGAGCATGACGGTCCCATAGGCCAACATCACCCCAATGGCCGCATTGACCCCAAAGTTCTGAATGGGCTCTAAGCGAGAACTGAGCAAGGACAAAAAGCCCACAGAGGTGGTAAAAGAGGTCAGAAAAACAGACATCCCAATCTCTTTAATGGTGGTTTGTATGGCTTCCATCTTGCCCCTACCCGCCGATAATTCATCGACATATTTGGACATGACGTGAATGACGTCGGAGGTCCCAACAATGATCATAATAATGGGGTAGAGTAGGGCCATGGTGTCTAGCTCTCGGCCCAAAAATCCTAAAACGCCCACAAAGAGCAATAGCCCCAAGGCAATAGAAGAAAGAGAAATGACTACGCCCCAAAATCGGCGGAAAATGAGCCACATGATAATCAGCACCAAGAAAAAGGAAACCACCGTAGAGAGAATAAATTCCTTAATTTGCATTTGGACCAACTCGGTCTGAAAATTGGCCCGACCCAAAAAATGATAGTCCAAAAAGCCCATTTCATCTAGCTTGGCTCGCAAAGCAGCCATCAATTTTTCGGCTGGCGGCTGCTGAATATTATCTACCGTTTTTAGGACCACCACCAAGGTTTTGGCATCTGCCGAAATGAAGTTATTGACCAAACGAGGATCGGCCAAAACCTTCTTTTTATCCCCCGCATAACGAGCCGTATCCTCCAAATGAACGGCGGGAATACTACTAAAAGAAAATGGCGTTTTTAAGGGAAATTCTACCTGCAAAAGCGAGCTGCTCTCCACAATGGGCCGCACTTTATAGCTGCCGTCTTCTTGCTTGAATAGGGTTTTGCCCTCCTCCCAGCGACTCAAACCAATTTTGGAGAGCTCAAATTCTGTATCTCTGGCCGCCAGCGAAAACTCCCGAACTTTGGTCAAAAATTCTTGCTCAAATACCCCCTCTGGCCGATGCAAAGCCACCAGTAAAAAGTTGTCGTCTGGCTCAAAACGCTGCTTAAATTCATTGTAAAACTCAAGGTCGGGGTCACCCTTCGGAAAAAAATCCTCAAAGTTGAAGCTAAAGCCCAAACGACTGCTAGCCGCCCATGCCCCCAAAAGCGAAAGGACCAAAAAGCTGCTAATGATAATTTTTGGATAACGAATATACATAGAATAGTTGTTAGTGTTTTTTCTGAAGGATTTGGGGCCTCCGCTGCGGCTTCGCCTTGCGGCGCTACGCTGCGGGGCTCGCAGGTCTGCTCGGCCCTTCGCAAAATTTCGCTACGCTCATTTTGCTCGGTCTGGCCTAACGGCCACCCGCTCCGCATCGCTAGGCCATTACCGCCCATCAGTTACTCCCTTCGGTCGTTGAGCTGCAGCCTTTTTGGACCAAAAACAGCGGCCTCAAATCCGCAGTTTTAACAGCCTTTTAGGAGAAAAGTCAGGGCAAACAGAAATTTTTTTTAAAAAAAACTGCTTTTGCAGGGTAACAAAATCAGAGAAACGGCCATAAACAAGCAGTAAAAGTTCTGATAAGTTAGTTAAGTTAGGTCTAAGGGGATTTCCAGAAAAAGTTTGGAAATTCCCTTTTTTTTATGTCCTGATTGTAAAAAAAAACTATATTGTATTTTGAATCTAGAAACAAAATATGATATGAAGGACTATTTTTTACTACTTTTCTGCTCTTTGTTCTTGTCTCTTGGACTCTCCGCCCAGCAAAACCTCAGCTTTGAGGATTGGGCCATAGATAGCCAAGGTATAGAACAACCGCTGGGCTGGCAGACCAATAATGTATATACAAACTTTCATTCGGTAACAAAGTCAGTGCTGGCCAGCAGCGGCCAATATGCCGCTCGCTTAAGGACCAATGGCTTTTCCTTTGAGGGCCGAGCACCAGGGGAATTATCTACTACTTTTTACCCTAGCCAGCCTATTCAGGGCTTATCTTTTGATTTGCAAGTAGACAGCCTCCGAGATGGGGCCTATATTGAGCTGAATATGCAGGCTTATCAGCAAGGGCAGCTCGTTTATGCAGATACCGTTCAGTTTAATCGCTTACAAACGAATTGGTCCAGACGCTATATCGCTATTCCCCAAAATAATTTTGATAGCCTTAAGCTCAGTTTTGTGGCTAGCTCTTATATGACAGGCTTTGGCTATGAAGGCTATGCAAGCTGCTATATTGATGATATTCGTTTGTCTCAGGCTAGTAGCATTCGTTCTTTAGAGGAAAATAGCTTTTCTGTTTATCCACAACCCGCCCAAGACAGAATTTGGCTCAAGGAGGTCGAGCAGCTCGATTTTGAGCCCCGTTTATATAGTTTGCAGGGGCAGCTCATTCGCTCTTGGAGCAAAAACAGCCAAGAACTAGATCTCTCAGGTTTGGCGACAGGTCAGTATTTGCTTGTACTGCAAACGGCCAAAGGAGCCTATAGTCAAATTTTGCAGGTTCACTAATATCATAAATAATGACAGTACGTATTTTACTTAGTCTACTCTTTCTATGGAGTAGCCTACTCTTATCCGCCCAGCAAAATCTCAGCTTTGAGGATTGGGCCATAGATAGCCAAGGTATAGAGCAACCGCTAGGCTGGCAGACCAATAATCTATATGTTCCCTTAATTTCAGTCAATAAAAGTAGTCTAGCTAGCGAGGGACAGTATAGCGTTCATCTTTCCTCAAATGCTTTTCCCCCAGAAGGGCGAGCGCCAGGGCATTTATATACTAGCTTTAGCCTAAACCAAGCCCTGCAAGGCTTATCTTTTGATTTGCAAGTAGACAGCCTCCGAGATGGGGCATATATTGAGCTGAATATACAGGCTTATCAGCAAGGGCAGCTTGTTTATGCAGATACCGTTCAGTTTAATCGCTTACAAACGAATTGGTCCAGACGCTATATCAATATTCCTCCGCAAACTATGGATAGTTTTCGTCTAGAGTTTATTGCAAAAACGTTCCAAACAGGCTTGGGCTATGAAGGCTATGCAAGCTGCTATATTGATGATATTCGGTTGTCTCAGGCTAGTAGCATTCGCTCTTTTGTAGAAAACACATTTTCCTTTTACCCACGACCGGCCCAAGACAGAATCTGGCTCAAGGAGGTCGAGCAGCTCGATTTTGAGCCCCGTTTATATAGTTTGCAGGGGCAGCTCATTCGCTCTTGGAGCAAAAACAGCCAAGAACTAGATATCTTAGGCTTGGCGGCAGGTCAGTATTTGCTTGTTCTGCAAACGGCCAAAGGAGCCTATAGTCAAATTTTGCAGGTTCACTAGTTGCTGTTTTACTAAGCGAAAGGTCCTTGCTGCGGGCTTTCCCGCAGCATCGGCTGAGGGGCTGTAGCAGGGCCGCCGAAGGCGGCAGACCAAAGCGGCTTTGCCGCTGCAGGGCCGAGCAGACCTGCGAGCTGCGCAATGGCCCGACCCGCCCGCAGGGCGGGGCAGCCCCAAAAAACACTAGTTCAATTTGTAGAGAATCAGCCGTTCATTGCGATAAATAACTTGATAGTGCCTATTTAGGCTATCGGCAATGGAGGGAGGGGCCTTATAGTCTTCCGTATCGAGCAAAACATAGGGAAAATGAGGACCAAAATTGGCCTGCTCCTGACTGCCAGCAAAGGGCATGGGGCAGGCCAATTTGCGTTTGGCCCGCAAAAAATAGTATTGCAAAAGAGGCTTGTCGTAGCGGGCAAAACTATAGCAAAGATCGGCTTGAGGGTCGGCTAAAAGGAGCTGGGCAATCTTTTGGGCCTCGGCATCTAGGGGGCGGCTCCAATGCAAAAAATAATGTCCCCGACTGGCCCAAAATTGTAGCCCTAGAACTAAGCCAAGGGGGAGAATAAATGCTTTTTTAAAGGGTATTTTGGCCAAGGCCAAGCCCAAATAGGGCAAAAAGAACAAATAGAGATAGCAAAAAATGCGGTAGGGCCATTGTTGGTCCAAAAAAGGCAGCAAAATGGGCCAAAGTAGAGAAAAAGCTAGCCAATAGCCTCTTTTGTTTACCAAGGGCAAAATGCCCAAAACAAGCAGTAAATAGGGCCAGAAAAGGGGCAGGCGCCGCCCTAAAAACTGCCAATCAATGAGGCGGTAAAGATAGAAGTAGGTATTCCCCAAACTTTGGCCAGAATCCGCCGCGGCCCCCGCCAAAATCTGAGCACCATTGGTCAAGATAAAAGGACTGTATAAAAGGAGGCTGCCCAGGGCAAAGAGGAGCTGTTGCCGCCAGTAATTGGCTTGCCCAAAGCGAGAAAGGGCCAGGCCCAAATAAGGCAAAACAAAAATGGGATTGCTATAAATACCGCCCCAAGCCAAAAGGAGCAAAAGCGGCCAAAGTTGTCTGTTCTCTTGGCTATCGGCCCAAAGATAAGCCCCCAGAAAAAAGAGTAAAATGCCGTAACCACGGCCCAAAATGCCATAAATATAAATTGGAGGCGCTAGGGCCAAAAGGGCTAAAATGGCCAGCCCCCAGCGCCAGCCCAACAAGCGTCGATAATACCAATAACTAAAGAACATCAGCCCAAAAATAGCCAAAAAAGAAGGCAGCCGAAGGTCCCAGGGACCAGCTACACCCAACTGATGCAAGAGGCTACTACAAAAAGTATAGAGAATGTGGTTATTGTGTGGGCTAATTAGGCTAAAGAGCGGCGAGCGGCTACTAAAATGCAAAAAGCTCCAGGCTTCATCGTATTCTATGGGCAGTTGCTGAATTTGGTAGAGCGTACTAATGGACCAAAAGCATAAAACAGGCAATAAAAAGGCCCATTCTATGGGCTTCGTTTGCCTAAACTCTTGGCCAATAAGTTGGACCCAAAGCCGCAACTGCTCTGCCGCAGCCGATAGCCAAAGGGCTCGTTTTTTATAGGCATAAGCCAAAAAAGCCAGATAGCCAAGGGCAAAAAAGGGTAAACTATAGCCTAAAAACAACCAGCGGCTTTTGGGGAAGTAATCTTGCTCAAAGCGGTCTAACCAATCACTTTTGCCAGCCCAAGCCAAAAGCAATTGAGCAAAGGACTCATAGTCTAGCCCCCAAAATAAATAGGCCAAAAGGGCAAATCCCCCTAGGCCTAATAGCGCCCCAAAAAGGGCCAAAGTAGTTAAGTGTTTTTGCATCTACCTCTTTTTAAGCTCATCTATTATAATGCGCAATTGGTCAATCTCCTGCTTGAGGGCAATGGGTTGTTTAGGCGCCCAATCCTGCTCACTAAAGCGCTCGTCCATGACAATATGCTCCAAATTGGCCAGGCGTTTTTCCTGCTCGTTTTGGGTTTTTTCTAGCTGTTCGAGCTTTTCTTCTAGGCGAGCAAGTAGGTCTGCTTGTTCTTCACGTTCTTCCTGTTTTTTTTCTCTTTTAGAAGCTGGAACCACAATAATGGTGAAGACAAAAATAACGACCGCCACCACAAAGGCTAGGAGTAGAATAGTAGGCATAAGATTACTTTTTATCGGCTTTTCGCAAAATATCTAGCTCTTCTACTGAAAGCGAGATTTTTTCTTTTTCTCCAGTATTTTCTAGCTCTGCAATGCGCTCTTCTAACAATTCTTGCTGCTGAAAAAGGTGGCCAATTTGCCGCTTGAGCTCATTGACTTCCTCTTGGTTTTTATTGGAATGTTGTAATTCCATCTTTTTCATTTTTCCTTTGTAGGTCAGAAAAATGGCCAAAAGGGGAATTGAAAAGACCATAAAGATGGCTAAGGCATCCGTAAAGGGTTCCATATAAGAAAGGGGATTAAGAGATTTTACTAAAGGTTCTTTGCTTTTGGGCGTGCAAAAGCTCGCGTTTGAGCGGCAGGTTTTCGGGCTTTTCAAAGAGGGGGTCTTGGGCCACAATTTCTTTGGCTAAGTTTCTGGCCGTTTGCAAAATTCGGCCATCTTTGGCCAAATCGGCTAGGCGCAAACTCAAGATACCCGACTGCTGAGTGCCATCGATACTTCCTGGTCCTCTCAATTTAAGGTCTGCTTCCGCAATTTCAAAACCATCTGTCGTTTTGCACATGGTTTTCATCCGAAAACGGCCTTCTTTAGACAATTTATAGCCCGTCATCAAAATACAATAGGCCTCTCCACCGCCTCGGCCCACTCTTCCCCGAAGCTGATGCAGCTGGGCCAAACCAAAACGCTCGGCATTTTCAATGACCATGAGGGTGGCATTGGGCACATTTACGCCTACCTCAATGACCGTAGTGGCCATGAGGATTTGGGTTTCTCCATTGGCAAAACGCTGCATCTCATAATCTTTGTCTTCCGCCTTTTGGCGGCCATGCACCACACTAATTTGATATTGGGGCTGTGGAAATTCTCTTAAAATGCTTTCATAGCCTTCCATCAGGTTTTTGATTTCGGCCAAGGCTTCTGATTCCGATTCTTCAATTAATGGATAGACAATATAGACCTGATGCCCCTTGGCTATCTGCTCTTTTATTTGCCCAAACACCCAAAGTCGACTACTCTCAAATTTGTGGGAGGTCTGAATAGGCAAACGGCCCGGAGGCATTTCATCAATGGCCGAAACCTCCAAATCGCCATAAACGGTCATGGCCAAGGTGCGGGGAATGGGCGTGGCGGTCATGACCAAAACATGGGGCGGGCCAGCCGCATTTTTTTTCCACATTTTGGCCCTTTGCATCACCCCAAAACGATGTTGCTCATCAATAATGACAAGGCCCAAGTTCTTAAATACTACCGCATCCTCAATTAATGCGTGGGTGCCAATGAGAATATGGATACGCCCCTCGGCCAAATCTTCTAGCAATTCTCTACGCTGAACGCCCTTGATAGAACCCGTGAGTAGCTCAATCCGAATATCCAGTCCCTCGGCCATTTTGAGCAGGGACTCAAAATGCTGCTGGGCCAAAATTTCGGTAGGCGCCATTAATGCCGCCTGAAAGTCGTTGTCTAGGGCCATGAGCATAGACATAAAGCCGACCACCGTTTTCCCACTCCCCACATCGCCCTGCAAAAGGCGGTTCATCTGCTGGCCCGAACCAAGGTCCTTGCGGATTTCTCGAAGGACTCGCTTTTGGGCGCCCGTTAGCTCAAATTTGAGGTTGTTTTGGTAAAAGCCATTGAAAAAGCCGCCAATATGCGGAAACAAATGCCCTTTGGTTTCTAGTTGCTTAAGGCTTTTGCGCTGCAAAATGCGCAATTGCAAAAAAAAGAGCTCCTCAAAAATAAAGCGTCGGCGGGCTTGGTCTTTTTGGGCCAAGGTTTTGGGAAAATGAATGCCAATTAGGGCCTCCAAACGGCTGGGCAGCTTCATGCTATCGAGCAAATATTGGGGCAGGGTTTCGGGCAAATGCTCGGGCTCTTTATAAATTGGAATCAGGGCATTGCGGATAATTTTATGCAGGTCCTTAGACTTAATCCGCTTGCTGGCCATTTTTTCCGTTACCCGATAAACGGCATCCATCCGGGGCTCTAGGCTACTATTTTTGGCCGTTAGCGGCTCCAGTTCTGGGTGAGTAATGCTCAGATTGCGGCCAAACTGCTGCACCTTGCCATAAATCACGTATTCAATGCCCGTTTGCAGTTGTTTGACCCAATTGAGGCCCCTAAACCAAACCAGCTCAATTTGGCCCGTATCATCTCTAAAAATGCCGACCATCCGCTTTTTTGCGCCCTCGCCATGGCTATCAATTCGGCGCAAAATTCCTCGAATTTGCACTGGGGTTTCATTGGCCTCTAGCTCCCCAATTTTATGAAAAACGCTACGGTCAATATAGCGAAAAGGGTAGTTCATCAGCAGTTGTTCTAGGGTAAAAATTCCCAGCTCCTTTTTGAGTAAATCGGCCTTTTGTGGCCCAACTCCCTTGACGTATTCTATAGATTTCTCTAACATAAAGCGCTGATTTTATGATTTTTTTTGGGGCGTTACTCCTTTCAGTCGTCGAACTGCGGCTTGCAGCCTTGTTGTCGCTGCGGCTTCGCCTTGCGGCGCTCCCTTTCGTGGCTCGCAGGTCTGCTCGGCCCTTCGTTTTTTCGCTACGCTCAAAAACTCGGTCTGGCCTTCGGCCCCCCTTACACATCGGTTACTCCCTTTGGTCGTCGAACTGCGGCTTTCAGCCTTGTTGTGGCCAGTCGCTTCGCTCCTTTGCGGCGGCTTTGCCGCCTGCTAAGCGTATTTGGACCAACTTGCTATGCTTCAAAAATAAGCCTACAATAAAATAAACGCAAGTTTTGAGTTGATTTTGTCTGCTGTTAGAATAAAAAAAGAGAGCAAAGTCCATCTTTTGCTCTCTAGAGAGGGGCGCGCCCAATTGGCCCAGCGCTGCGGAGGGGTGGCCCGAAGGGCCAGACCAAAGCCGCCGAAGGCGGCTGCAGGGCCGAACAGACCTGTGAGCCCCGCAGCATAGCGGCGGCCAGCTTTGCTGGCCGCGGGCCCCCAAAAAAAATTAAAGGTCCCAAAAAGATTTTGGGCGATTGATATAATCTTGAAGTTGGCGGATGCTGGTCCAGAAATAGCGGCCAGCAAAATAGAGGGCCACCAAGCAAATCACCCAATGCAAAACATGCAAACTGAAGATAAAGAAAGGGGCCAAAAAGCCAAAGCTAGCCAGCATCATAAACAGGCCAATACCAATTGTAATGAGGCTATAGGCCAGCAATTGCCGCATATTTTGCAAATATTGTTTGCGGTGCCAATCTTGGTGTTTTCGGACCACATAAAAGGCGTGCAACAGCTGCCAGGCCGTGAGTAAAAGGACAAAAATGCTGCTATAATACAGCAGCCCAAAATAGTTAAAATGGAGGGCAGCCTGTACCGCCCAAAGGATAAAGAGAATCAATTGGATCGAGAAATCGAGTAGTAGGCGATATTTGGTAATGCGAAGCATAAACTAGATCGTTTTGTAGACCGCAAAATAGAGGTCTCGGAAACAGAGGCCCAAATAGCCAAGGGCAATAATGCCCGCCAAAAATGGCAAAATGGCTACCGTAATCGGGATGGCGCTGCTAATGAGTGGGAGCAAAAAGGCCCCTACTCCAGGAATATGTAAGGCCATCCAGATACTGCCCCAAAAAACGGCAATGAGTATAATAGAATAAAAACTATACTTCAAAAAAGTTCGTCGGCTGTGCTGCTCAAAAAAGCGATCATAGATGAGGCCATTGGGCAGTTGCCAAGCCAAAAAGATAAAGGGAATGACCGTTAAGAGCTCGAAAAAGTTTTCGGTCTTTCCGATTAAAAAGGCAAAATAGAGGAGTAAAACAAACTGAATAAAACAGTCGAGATAAAGATGTTGACGGGCATTCATAAGGCAAAAGGGATTGATTTGGGCCAAAGTTAGGCAGAAAGTTTAAGAGTTGGCTCTTCGGGCTCTTTGTCTTTCTTGAATCTCTAGCAAGCTGCGTTCATCTTCATCCAATTCGTCTAAAACAAGGCTAGTTTTTTCAGGGAAAAAACTACTGCTTCCGCTATCTTCAAAGCGGCCAGTTAGCTGCAAATACGTGAGGACATAATAGACGGTGGCAATAATCATGGGAGGGACAATAATGGTCCCAATAATTATGAAATCGCCATAAGCGGCATTGGCAATGGCAAAAAGGGCGGCAAAATAGACTCCGCAGGCCATCAAGTACTTTTTCCGCATCGCGCTGCCATGCCGGATACTGCGGACCAAGCCGCTAAGCAGCTGAGTACCTCCTAGGGGAATTTGCATCAGCAGGGCATAAATAAAGGCCTCATTGCTACTGCCCATAAAATAAAAGGTTTCATTGGCCATGGCTATGAGGTAAAGCAAAACGGTGGGGAGGTAGACCAAAGACTGCACAATAAAGTCAAATTGGAGCATCCCTTTTGTGGGCGTTTTCATAAGCGTAGGATTAAGGTGGGGAAAGTATTTACTCTTAATAAGTTAAGTCTATATAAGTTAGCCCTTTTTAAAGATAATTAGCCTAAAGCATTTGTTATTTTTACGCAAGTTGGTCCAGATAGTTTCAAAACTTTCAATTTTTATTGAAAGTTTATTTTTGGGCCTAAAAAGGGCGCAGTCATCTGCGCCCTTTTGTTTACTATCTTTATTCAGGCGTTTCGCCCATCATAATTTCGCTCATGCCCATATTAGAGAAACCGCCATCATGGTAGAGGTTCTGTAGGGTAACATAGCGAGTATGATCGGAGAAGAGCGAGAGGCAGTAATCTGCGCAAGCTTCTGCGGGGGCGTTGCCTAGGGGCGACATTTTGTCGGCATAGTCTAGGAATTGGTCAAAGCCTTTTACGCCAGTACCTGCGGTAGTGGGAGTAGGCGATTGTGAAATGGTATTTACACGGACCTTATTGCGGACGCCAAAGTGGTAGCCAAAGCTACGGGCAAAAGACTCGAGTAGGGCCTTAGACTCTGACATTTCGCTGTAGTGAGGAAATACTCTTTGGGCGCCGATATAGCTAAGGGCGAGAATAGAGCCCCATTCGGCCATAGCATCCTTTTGCCAAAGGGTTTGCATGAGTTTGTGAAAAGAGATGGCAGAGATATCAAAGGTTTTCTGCATCCAGTCATATTTGAGGTCGGTATAGGCTTTTTTCTTACGAATATTGACCGACATACCGATAGAGTGCAAAACGAAGTCAATTTTGCCACCCAAAATCTCTTGGCTTTTTTCTACCAAGGCTTCTAGGTCTTCCAATTTAGTGGCATCGGCAGGGATGGCCTGGCAGTCTAGCTCTTTGGCGAGTTCATCAATTTGGCCCATTCTGAATGCGATGGGCGCATTGGTCAATACAATATCTGCCCCGGCGGCCTTGGCCTGCTGGGCTACTTTCCAGGCAATCGATTGCTCATTGAGTGCGCCGAAAATGATTCCTTTTTTTCCTTTCAAAAGCATAGAATCAAGTTTGTTTTGTGTACAAATTTTGGCCTCTTGGCCTTTGGGGGTGATTCTGCCAGCAAAACTAGCAAACTTCAAGGGCTTTGCCTGTTTTTTGGGCTAAAATTTATTGCTAGGCCCCTTTAATCAGCTGATAAAGCTGGGCCCCTTTGTTTGTTGAGGGGTTTAGCCCTTATCCTTATATTATTGCGAAGCAGTATCCATATAGCAGGCGGCGAAGCCGCCGCAGGCTGAGGGGCTGTAGCAGGGCCGCCGAAGGCGGCAGACCAAAGCCCGCAGGGCTGCAGGGCCGAGCAGGCTTGCGAGCTGCGCAATGGCCCGACCCAGCCGCAGGCTGGGGCAGCCCCAAAAAAAACGTCCCTTTCAGCAAACTGAAAAGGACGTTATATAAAGGCCGTTTAGGGCTTATTTAATCACCACATTGGCGGCATTGTTGGCGCGTTTACGCTCATGCTCTTTCAAGAAGATTTTGCGTAGGCGCAGACTTTCGGGCGTAATTTCTAGGTACTCATCTTCCCCGACATATTCCATGTATTGCTCCAAAGAGAACTGCAAGGGGGGAGGCAACTTGGCCTTATCATCGGCACCAGAAGAGCGCATGTTAGTGAGCTTCTTCGTTTTGGTAATATTGATCACGAGGTCATTTTCACGGCTGTGCTCGCCAATAATTTGGCCTTCGTAGATATCTACACCGGGAGAGATGAAGAAAATACCGCGATCTTTGAGTTTGTCCATAGCGTAAGGAATAGACGTACCATTTTCCAAAACGATCAATGAACCCTTGTTACGAGAAGGCAATTCGCCTTTCCAAGGAGCGTATTCTACAAAGCGGTGGTTCATGATGGCTTGGCCAGCCGTAGAGTTGAGGACCAAGGTACGCAAACCGATAATTCCACGAGAAGGAATCATAAATTCGAGGTGCATCAAGTCGCCTTTGGGCTCCATGATGGTCATATCGCCTTTGCGCTGAGTGACCAACTCGATGATTTTACCAGAAAACTCATCGGGAACATCTACAGCAAGCAATTCGACGGGCTCCATTTTTTGGTCGTCAATCATTTTCACGATCACCTGAGGCTTACCTACTTGGAACTCATAGCCCTCGCGGCGCATGCTCTCAATCAATACAGAAAGGTGCATTACACCACGGCCAAAGACCATGTAAGAATCGGGGCTTTCGGTTTCTTGAACACGAAGGGCCAAGTTTTTCTCTAGCTCTTTGTGTAGACGGTCGCGAAGGTGGCGAGAAGTAACATATTTACCCTCCTTACCAAAGAAAGGCGAATCGTTAATTGTGAAAAGCATACTCATGGTAGGCTCATCAATTTTCATGGGCGTAAGGCCTTCGGGGGCTTCAAAATCAGCGATCGTATCTCCAATCTCAAAGTTTTCAATCCCTACAACAGCACAAAGGTCACCATTTATTACGGTTTCGGTTTCGGCCTTGCCCAAACCATCAAAAGTATAGAGTTTACGTACTCTTGACTTCTCGATGCTGCCATCGCGCTTCACTACAGAAACGGGCTGGTTTACCGAAAGCGTACCACGGTGAACGCGGCCAATCGCCATACGGCCAACATACTGAGAGTAGTCCAAGCTCGTAATTTGCATCTGCAAACTTCCCTCATTTTGGGCAGGAGCAGGAATATCTTCTAGTACACGATCGAGGAGGTAAGAAACATCGGCTGTTTGTTCTTTCCAATCAGGACCCATCCAATCATTTTTGGCCGATCCATAAACCGTATTAAAGTCGAGCTGCTCTTCGCTAGCATCCAAGTTGAACATCAAGTCAAAGACATCTTCTTGCACCTCATCGGGGCGGCAGTTGTCCTTATCTACTTTGTTGACCACCACCACAATCGCCTTACCGAGCTCAATAGCTTTGCTCAATACATAACGAGTCTGAGGCATAGGACCTTCAAAGGCATCTACCAAAAGCAGTACGCCATCGGCCATATTGAGCACTCGCTCTACCTCACCACCAAAGTCGGCGTGACCAGGAGTGTCAATAATGTTAATCTTGGTTCCTTTGTAATTGACCGAAACGTTTTTGGCCAAAATGGTAATTCCCCGCTCCCGCTCTTGGTCGTTATTGTCCAAAATCAGCTCTCCTGTTTCTTGATGAGCATGAAAAAGGCGGCAATGGTGAAGAATTTTGTCTACCAGGGTGGTTTTTCCGTGGTCTACGTGCGCAATGATAGCGATGTTCCGTAGGTTCTGCTTTTGCATACAGCTAAGTTGAAAAAGATCTGTAAGAACAAACTCATAAGACTATGGACCCATTTATTTTTTTGGGGCCTCCGCAGCAAAGCTGCGGCGCTACGTTTCGGGGCTCGCTATTCGCTCGGCCCTTCGGCGGCTTTGCCGCCTCGGTCTGGCCCTGCGGGCCACCCCTGCACATCGCTAGGCCAATTGGAGGCCGCCAACTTTTGGCTTGCCCAATGACCTTTTCGTCATAAGTTGCTCTAAATGAATAAAAAAAGCAGCCCCTTGGGGAGCCGCCTAAGCTGCCGCAAAAGTACAGCTAAATCTTTGAGTAATAAAGTTTTTTAAAGTTATTTTTAGGCTATTTTTCTTTAATGGCCTCTATTTCATTGAGTTTTTCGACCGCTTTGCGCAGCTCGGCCAAATTATCTAGGGCCTTAAAGCTTAGTTTGTAGGGCAGTTTGTTGGCCCGCTCTGCCGATAGGTTGATGTAGATTTTGCCTTCTTCTTCATAAAAGGCAAAGAGCCAAATGGGCGCTTCGGCCTGCAAATTCGGAAAATTGAGGTTTTCGATATCTGTGGTTTGGCTGCGCACCGCATATTGGCTGGCCCGATCTATGGCGATGCCTTGCATTTTGTAGGTGGGCAGCTCTTGCCCAAAGGTAAAGGCCTTGTAGGTCAGGGGCGTTTTGGGCGCTGCTTTTTGGCCCAAGGCCAATAGGCCCAAACGCTTGCTAGGGACCCACAAATAATGAAGCTCTTGCCCCAATAGATCGGGCGCAAAGGCCCGAGCCGCCAGTTTTGGCCTTAATGCGCTTAGGGCTTTGGCCAATTGCTTTTGCTCTTGGGGCGAGTACTGCTGCCAAGCTTGGCGCAAACGCTCCGCCTCATAATTTTGGAGTTTAGGCAGGCTGTCTCGGGCATCTTGCCAGCGCCGCAAGGCCTTGAGGTAGATCTGCTGCAAACTATCTCGCTCTTCACTATAAGCCAGATATCGCTGCTCATAAGCTCCCTTAATTTGGGCCAAACTATCCGAGAAGCTTTGCAAAATGGCTGCTTGTTGGTCCTCGTTTTTCTTTAGGCGTTTGTGCAAAATCTCCAACTCCCTTTGAAACTCCATTTGCTCTCTGGCCTTTCTCTTTTTTCCTCGCCAACGCTTTTTTTCTTTTGCGGCATAACGTGCCTTACAATCGTTAATGAGGCCCAGATAAAAGTCGTTTTCTTTGAGCAAGGGCCGCAAGGCTTGGCTATCTAGTTTGGGGTATTGCGGTTTTGGGGGCGCTACTGGAAAAGGGGGAGGGCTGGGTTTGGCGGGCAAGGCCAAATCTCGATAAACAAAAAGGCTATCATTTTGGGCCAAATGCAAGGGCAGGCAAATGGCTTGGCTATTGGGCCAGCGGCCCAGCTCTAGGCGGCCCCACTTTAGGCCCTCTTCTTGGTCCCTAGCGGCATAAAGGCCCAGTTTTTCTTGATGCTGTACCGTTGGCAAGAAAAAAGAAATACTTTGATTGGGGGCCAACTTAAGGGCTTGTCCAGCCCTTTCGGCCTGTATTTCTACAATTGGACCTAGGGCCAAGTCTTGGCTTTGGCTAGCCAGCCAATAGGGCAGGAGCTCCGATTTGCGCAAAGCCACTTTTAGCTTAATCTGAATGGGGTCGCCAGTTGGACCAAAAGCTTGGGCGGGAATAAAAATCAGGGCGCCTTCAGGGCTTTTAAAGTAAGCGGCTTGTCCTGGATAAAACAAAAAGCTTTGGTCCTGAATACTGGCCATCCATTGGGCCAAAATAGCTCGGCGGCTCTGATAAAAGTTAGGAGCAGGCCCATCTTCTAAGCTGAGGGTATCGGTTTGCTCATTTTCTTGGTAGTGGCTGGCGATGCGCAACTGGATAATATGTCCTGCTGTTTTGGGCAAATCGGCCTGAGGCAAGGCCTTGCTCTCAAAGCGAATGCGGTCTTTGGGCCATTGACAGCGATTTAAAATTTGCTGTAATAAATAGCTGCGCTTGCGGACCAAATCATAGTAGGACTGCTTTTCTTCAAAGTAGTTCATTTGGCGCTCGACCACAATCCAGCTGCTATCTATAGCTTGGGCATTTTGGACCAATATGCGGATACTATCCACCCAAGCTTGCTCGGGCAGCGCATCGGACTTAGGCGCAAAGGGAATGCGCAAATCTTGGCCCTAAAGGCTGGGCGCCGAAAGCAGGAAAATAAAAAGCCAGCCCCAAAGAGGAGCTAGCTTGCAAAAAGGTAAATTCATTGATCAGATAGATTCATCATCGATTAGGCCTCGGCTTCTTCTGCGGGCCGGTTCTCGTTAATCTGCTGTAGCTCTTTGTCGATATAATAGAGGCTTTGTGGGCCATCGCCAATGAGCTTAATTTTATCTAGAATATCGCGGACCATGGCTTCTTCTTCTCTTTGCTCGGCCACATACCACTGCAAAAAGACCATAGTAGAGTGGTCCTTTTCTTCTTGGCTAAGGCTCATGAGTTCATTGATAGAAGCGGTAACCGCCTTTTCTTGTTTATAAGACTTTTTGAACACCTTTTGGACCGATTCGAATTCGGTTTCGGGTTGTTCGACAGCGGGCACGATAGCGTGACCATCCATTTCGTTTACATAATGAACAATCTTGAGCATATGCATACGCTCTTCATCAGATTGGGCATAGAAAAACTGGGCACAGTTGCCAAGGCCTTCACGGTCGCACCAAGAAGCCATCGCTAGATAGGCCGAAGAGGCGGCCGCTTCTTGAGCGATTTGAGCATTGAGTGCAGCAGTTATTTTTTTAGATAGCATAAGTGTCTAATTTTGAAGAATGATAACAAAGCGGGCCTGTAGGGGCCGGCTAAAAAAGAACAAATGATGCCCTTTGCGAGTTTACTCAAAAGTAAGACAGCGGGCGCAGAGGCCCAATAATAGGGCAAAGTTAGTTCTATTTTAGAATTTATCTAATTCTAAGTAGCCTTATCTAGACTGATTTGGCCAGTTGCTCGATGAGCTCAAAATTTTCGACTAGGGCGAGGGTGAGGGAGTTGATAGAGCCCTCTAGCTCGTTGAGGTCCAAGTTTTCTAGTTCTAGAGTATCTCGATAAATGAGTTGTTGGCCCGATTCATCTAAGACAAAGGCGCCAAAAAGTAGGTAGCGGTTGGCTTTTAGGAGCTCTTGGCATTCTTGGGCCGACAACTGTTCTAGTTGGAGGAGCTTTTGCTCGATGATGAGTAGATTATCTTCACAATCTAAGATCATTTGGTGGATGCCTCTATCTTCATTGGAGATAATGAGGATCTCTTCTTCGGAAATTTCCTTGAGGATTTCGCAATCTAGTTCCTGGATAAGCCCTTTGAGCTGCTTATAGTGCGACATATTTATAGATTATTTTGAGTTTGCTGTTTAGCTTATTTTTGCTTGGCAACCAAAGCTAAGGATTTAATTGCGTTTATCAAATTTTGCTGATTCCTTGGCGGGAAAGAGGGGTCGATTTGGCCCAGCGCTGCGCAGCCGTGGCCCGAAGGGCCAGACCCAAGCCGCCTGCGGCGGCTGCAGGGCCGAGCAGACCTGCGAGCGGCGCAGCATAGCGGCGGCCGACCTAGGCAAAGCCTAGCCGGCCGCGGGCCCCAAAAAAAAAGAAACACCCCCTACTCTACAGCGAGAATAGGGGGCGTTTTATACAGCAGAAAATAGGCCTATAAAGGCAGGATTTCTGCGGGAATTTGGTTAGCCTCAATCAAGCGTTTGGCAAAAGCCTTATGGCCATGAGGAGCAAAGATGAACAAACGACCTTGTTTGGCACTACTGAGGTAAGAAAGCAACTTCCATTTGTTAATGACTTGTCGCTTATCAGAAGATTTGAGTGCAATCTCAAAGTAACATTTGCGGCCCATCGAAACGGCGGTGATATCTGGGGCAATAGAGTCATTAGTAGAGCTTTGGGTAAAAGACTTGGGGTCTTCATAGCCTTCTACAGCGGCTTTAATATTGCTATATCCCTTTTTCTCTACCCATTCTACGGCCTTCTCGATAAATGGAATTTTTTCTTCAGCTACGGTCATGATGCTTTTGCAGTTTTGGAGGCTAATCCTCTTGTGTACGAAACTTTTAGAAATACTTGTTGTCTATGGTTAGATAGCTACAAAAAACAAAAGCCCCTTTGAAAGGGGTTGATTTTCATTTTTATAAGCAGAATCTGTCACTTTAAACTAAGACAAAGATACGCAGAGTTCCCTTATTTTGGAAATTCTTAAAGCGCTCAAAATAAAAAAAGGTCCTTGTGGACGAGACAAGGACCTTTAACAATCATAAAACTGACGATATTTTGCTCCTGTTATGAGCGAGAGGAGCATCATTTGGTATAGTAAACGCCCAAAAACAAATTTTGGATGAGTGCTTTGTGCAAATATTTTAAAAAAAAATGGAAAAGCCATTGATTTAACTGACTTTTCCATTTAAACAGAATTATTTTCCGCAATGCTTAGCTAAGCTGCAGTTGAACGGGGTTAAATTCTTCTAAGTGAATTTGTTCTTCGGGGATACCAGCTTGGCGGAGCTGTTTTCTTTGGGCTTCCATAAAGCCTGCTGGGCCACAGAGATAATAATTGGCGGCTGGGCCAAAGGGGGCTTTGAGGGCTTCATCTAGCTGCATTCGGCCATTTTGGTCCTCATAGAAATGCTGTAATTGGAGCTGATTTTCTAGGCTGCGGAGCTCTTCGGCAAAGAGTTGTTCGTCAGCAGATTTATAGGCATCCATCCAAAGAATGGGTTGTTCTGTTTGGCTATCGATCAGGGCCTGTAGCAGTCCCCAAAGGGGGCTGACCCCTACACCGGCGCCTAAAAACACGCTAGGTTTTGGACTTTGTTCTAGGTGGAAATTACCGGCGGGCACCGTCAATTCTACCTCATCTCCAATTTTCATAGCCTGATGCAGGGCGTTGCTCAAACGGCCCATGGGGCAGCCAGGCGCTCCTTTTTGGGCCTTTACCGTAATGCGGTAATAATTATTATTGGGCCGAGAGTTGAGGCTATATTGTCGGGCCTGATAAATGCCCAATTCCTTAAAGAATAGGCGCAAAGAGAGATATTGGCCTGGGCGGTGCAAGGGAATTTCTCCGCCATCTGATGGCGACAAATAAAGATGATAGACATTGGGGGCTAGCTCCTCTTTTTTGATCAGCTTAAACTTGCGCCAATCGCTCCAAGCGGCATCGGGCGCTTCGGCGGCAGCATACATTTTAGCCTCCATCTCAATGAGAATATCGGCCAGCTGCTGATAGGCCCGTCCCCAAGCGCCCAAAATAGGGGCATCATCGGGCAAATTGAGCAATTCTTGTAAAGCGCCCAACAAATACTTGCCCACAATGGGGTATTGCTCGGGGACCACCTGCAAACTGCGGTGTTTCTGCCCAATGAGCTCTAGGGCAGGCAACAAAACCTCCGGATGCTCAATATGCTTGGCATAGGCCAAAACCGATAGGGCCAAGCTTTTTTGCTGCTGCCCCAAAGCCTGATTGGCTAGATTGAAGATGTTTTTGAGTTCTGGATGATTGCTCAGCATGTTTTTATAAAACAAACGCGTAAGGGTTTCAGCATGCTCTTCCAAAATAGGCACAGAGGCTTGTACAAGTCGGATGTCTTCCTGATTCATCATGTCTTTTACTTTTTAAGATAAAAAGATATTTTTCTCTTTTATTTGAACTGGATCAAAAAAAACCGCTAGATAAGGCGGCTAATTTTTAGGTATCCAGAAAATAATCTACTTTTAATAGGTTATCTCGAAAATCGCCAATAGTTTGGCTCTCTAGCATTTTTGTAATTTTGGAGCGAATTAGTCCAAAATCATTGTGTAGGGGACAGGGTTTTTTGGCCGAGCACTTCTTGAGGCCCATCGCACAGCCCTCAAACAAACTGCGGCCGTCTATGGCTTCTACTACCTTGGCCAAACTGAGGTCTAAGGCCGATTTTTCAATGTAAAAACCGCCTCCAGGCCCCTTGCTCGAGGATAAAATGCCTTGTTTGCTTAGGTTTTGTAGGATTTTGGCCAAAAAATGAAGCGGAGAATCTATTTCTTCCGCCACCTCTTTTACCCCAACTTTCCGCCCCTCTGCAGAGGCATCTGCTACATAAACCACAGCCCGTAAACCATACTCACAACTCTTTGAAAAAATCCCCATCTTTAGCGTTTTAACTGCTCAAAGCTAAAACCTTTTTTAATAAAAGACAAATATATCCTTTATTTTTTTCTCATCTTTTCTATCTACTCTTCTAACTTCCTTATCTTAGGGGCCGTTAGGAGAATAATGAGGAGGGGCCTCCGCTGCGGCTTTGCCTTGCGGCGCTACGTTTCGCAGCTCGCTCTTCGCTCGGCCCTTCGGCGCTTTCAGCGCCTCGGTCTGGCCTGACGGCCACTGCTGCACATCGCTAGGCCAATTGCTCCTTTCTTTCCCCATTTTCCTTTATGGAGTTTAACAAAAAAGCTATTTCTAATTTATGAGTACAATAAAAATCCTTTGGGCCGATGATGAGCAGAAACTGCTCAAGCCCCAAATCATGTTTCTAGAGAAAAAAGGCTACGAGGTTGTGCCCGTAACCAACGGACATGATGCCATTGAAGAAGTGTCTGAAAAGATGGGCCATTATGATATCGTCTTTTTAGATGAGAGTATGCCCGGGATTACGGGCCTAGAAACCCTAGACCGCATTAAGGAACTTGCGCCCCATTTGCCCGTGGTCATGATTACCAAAAATGAGGCAGAGGATGTGATGGAGCAAGCCATTGGCTCTAAAATTAGCGACTATCTGCTCAAGCCAGTCAATCCCCTGCAGTTGTTGTCTACTTTGCGCAAATTAGTAGATGGCGACCGCCTGGTCCAGGAAGAAACCCGAATGAAGTACCAGCAGGAGTTTCGCAATATCCTGATGGCGATCAATAATAGTATGGATGCCCACGAATGGGCCGAGGTCTACAAAAAAATTATCTATTGGGAGCTCAAATTAGATGCCTCTAAAACAGCTAGCATGGCCGATATTCTGGCCACCCAAAAAGATTCGGCCAATGCCGAGTTCGCTAAGTTTATTGACCGCAATTATGTAGATTGGCTCAACAATGAGCAAAGCCCCCCCGTGATGTCGCACGATTTGCTCCGCTCTATGGTGTTTCCTGATGTGGACCGCAACCGCCCCACGGTTTTTCTCCTACTCGATAATCTCCGCTTTGACCAATGGAAGATGATTGAGCCCATTATTTCTCGCTATTTTAAGGTAGAGGAGGAAGATTATTTTTATAGCATTTTGCCCACTACCACGCAGTATAGCCGCAATGCTATTTTTAGCGGAATGATGCCCGGCGAAATTGCCAAACGCTATCCTGAGCTTTGGCTCAATGATAATGAGAAGGGCGGCAAAAACTTACATGAAGCCGAACTTTTGGGCCGACAAATTAAGCGGGTGTTCCGCAAGCCAATTCAATATGGCTACTTCAAAGTGACGAATATGGACGGCGGCAAACAGCTGGTGGATAATATCCATAATTATATTCGAAATAATGACCTCTTCTGTATTGTCTATAACTTTATTGATATGCTCTCGCATGCACGGACCGAGATGGACATTCTCAAGGAGTTGGCCGCCGATGAAAAGGCTTATCGCTCGCTTACGGTTTCTTGGTTTGAGCATTCTCCGCTTTGGGAGGCCCTCAAGTCTATTGCCCAGCAAGATGTACAGCTCTTTATTGCTACCGACCACGGAAGTATTCGGGTGCATCAACCCTCTAAGGTAGTGGGCGACCGAGAAACAACCACCAACCTTCGCTATAAGGTGGGCCGCAATCTGCAATATGACCGCAAAGATGTCTTTGATATTCGCCGCCCCGAAGATGGGAAGTTGCCTCGCCCCAATGTGAGCTCTACCTTTATCTTTGCCAAGAATGACCGCTTTTTCCTATATCCCAACAATTATAATCATTATAATAATTACTATAGCAATACCTTTCAGCATGGAGGGATTTCTCTAGAAGAGATCATCTGCCCCATTATCAAGTTGCGCTCAAAATAAAGGAAGCATGGCCAAAAAGAAATATTATGTCGTTTGGGAGGGCCATGAAACGGGAATCTTTACTTCTTGGGCCGATTGCGAGGCCCAAACTAAGGGCTACCCCCAAGCGAAATACAAAAGCTATAAAAGCCTTAGCGAAGCCCAAGAGGCCCTAGCGGGCAATTATTGGGCAGCAGTAAATAGCAGCAAAAAGAAGAGCAGCAGCAAACCTTCTGCCGCTATGGAAAAGGAGGTGGTCTGGCATAGCCTTTCGGTAGATGCCGCCTGTAGTGGCAACCCTGGCGTTATGGAATACCAGGGGGTAGATACCCAAACAGGCCGCCGCATCTTTCATCAGAAGTTTTCTTTGGGGACGAACAACATTGGGGAGTTTTTGGCCCTAGTGCATGGTTTGGCCTATTTGCAGCAGAAAAACTTGCCCAAGCTGCCCATTTATACCGATTCTAGGACAGCCATGAGCTGGCTGAGAAAGCAAAAAGTAAAAACGAATTTGGTCCAAAATGCCCAAACTAAACCGCTTTTTGTCCTTATTCAGCGGGCCGAAAACTGGCTAAAAAACAATAGCTATGAAAATCCCATTTTGAAATGGGATACCGAAAACTGGGGCGAAATCCCCGCTGATTTTGGCCGAAAGTAAAGCGCTTGGTCCAGAAGGGCGCAAAGCGCCCGCCGGCCTAGCGATGTGCAGCAGTGGCCCGAAGGGCCAGACCTAGGCAGCTTTGCTGCCGTAGGGCCGAGCGAATAGCGAGCTGCGAAACGTAGCGCCGACGAGCGAAGCGAGGCGGAGGCCCCAAAAACAACAGAAAAAAAACATTCATGCAAAACAGAACATCATTAGCATGGCTCAGCTGGAGCTTGAGCCTCTTATTTTTATTGTCTACGGCTTGTAAAACAGCCGAAAAGGTACAAATTGACCCTAGTCAGCGCCTAGAAAACTCCTTGCTTTGGGAGATTAAGGGCAAGGGCATCAAAACCTCTTATTTGTTTGGGACTATTCATATGATTGGCGAGAAAGACTATAGCTTTAGTGAAAAAGCCGAGGCTGCACTGGATAAAAGCCAGCGTTTGGTCCTCGAAATCGATATGTCGAATATGATGCAAATGGGTATGCAAATGCTCACCTTAGCGCCCATGCAAGGCGGCAAAAAACTCAAGGACCTATTGCCCGAAAAAGACTATGAGTTGGTGAAAACCTATTTTACCGAAGAGGCCACAAATCCAGAACTCAAGATGATGCCTTTTTCTATGATCGAGAACTGGAAACCCATGTTGCTGCAGTCTTTTTTGTATCAGGATATGATTGAGGGGCAGACCAAAGCCTATGAGGTGGAACTGATGGCCATGGCCAAAAAACGCAATATGAGTTTTGGGGGATTGGAGACGGTAGCCGACCAGATGAATGTCTTTGAGAAGATTCCTTATAAGGACCAAGCTCAGGCGCTGCTAGAAGGCGTAAAAGGCCTAAAAAATGGAGATCAATCGGGCAAAAAAGAGTTTGCCCAATTGGTAGAGCTCTACAAAAAAGCCGATGTTGATGGACTGATTGAAAGCAGCAGCGAACAGATGGAAGATATGGATAATTCGGAAGAAGAGCTTTTGATCAAGCGAAACAATAACTGGATTCCCCTAATTAAGGAGTTTTCTAAGAAAGAGGCCTGTTTTTATGCTGTAGGGGCAGCCCATTTGGGCGGTCCGCATGGCGTAATTCGCCTTTTGCGCAAAGAGGGCTACCAGCTGACGCCTATTGATATTAAAGACTAAGTGATGAGAATTATTAAACCGCCTTTTCCCTACGAAAAAGCCCCAAAGGAAAAGCTGCTCTTTTTGGCTGGGAGCATAGATATGGGCAAGGCTCAAGACTGGCAGTCTTGGGTGGGCTATCAGCTCATAAAAGAAGATTTGTTGATCCTGAACCCCCGCCGAGATGGCTGGGATAGTAGCTGGGAACAAAGCATTGATCATCCTGAGTTTAAGGCACAGGTAGATTGGGAGCTAAAGGGTTTGGAAGAAGCCGATTTTAGGCTGTTTCACTTTGAACCCCAATCTCAATCGCCAATTACCCTCATGGAGTTGGGCTTATTTGGGCCAAAAAAAGGCAGCATTGTGCATTGTCCCAAAGATTTTTGGAGAAAAGGCAATGTAGATGTGGTCTGCCAACGCTATGGGATTCCACAAGCGGATAGTTTAGAGGCCGCCCTAGAACAAATTCGAGCTTGGATGTAGCTCTTAAAGGGAGGTTAAGCCTCCCTTTGGCCTTTTTTTAGCTCGCTAAAAGTTGTATTTTCTAAAAAACAATTGCTTATGCGTACTAGCATTTTTATTCTTTGCTTTTGGCTGACCGCCCTTGGCCTTCGGGCCCAAGGCTATATCCTCCTCCCCATGGATGAGGCCCAAACCAATCACCTGAAAGCCTATGGCATCACCTATAAGGTCCTAGAATTAAAACAGGAGGCCTGGTGGTTGCTCAATTACCGAGGCGGTAGCTTTGCTTTTCCCTACTCCGATGTCTTCAAAAAGGAGTGCATTACCCGAGGCGTCCGCTTTGAGGTTTTGGCCGAGGCCAAGTTCAATAATATCCTCAACCAAATTGCCGACCCCGAGGTCAATATGGAGGCCATGAAGCTAGAGGTCCCACCCAAAATTGCCGTTTATAGCCCTACGGTTAATGCCCGCGGAAAAGAAATTCAACCCTGGGATGATGCCGTGACCCTGGTCCTCACTTATGCCGAAATCCCCTACGATTTGGTCTATGATGATGAGGTCCTCAATATGAAGTTGCCCGAATACGATTGGCTGCATCTTCACCATGAAGATTTTACGGGCCAATACGGAAAGTTTTACGCCAGCTATAATAATCAACAATGGTATAGAGAGTATGTCCGAAATATGGAAAACCTAGCCGAAAAACACGGCTTCAATAAGGTCTCTCAACTCAAATTGGCCGTGGTAAAACGCATCCAGGAGTTTGTGGCTGGCGGCGGCTTTATGTTTGCCATGTGCTCGGCTACCGATACCTACGATATCGCACTAGCCGCCGAGGGGGTCGATATTTGCGACCATATGTATGATGGCGATCCCGCCGATCCGCAGGCCCAAGCTAAACTCGATTTTAGCAAAACTTTTGCCTTCAAGGATTTTCAATTGGTCCGAGATCCCTATAAATACGAGTATTCTACCATCGATGCCTCGCCCATGACGGCCCCCGCCCGCCGTGTGCAAGACAAACAAGATTACTTTAATCTCTTCGAGTTTTCGGCCAAATGGGACCCCGTACCCAGCATGCTCACCCAATGCCATAACCGCACCGTTAGGGGCTTTATGGGCCAAACAACGGCCTTCAGAAAAACTCAGATTAAGTCCAATGTGCTGGTCCTTGGCGAAAATAAAGCCGCCAATGAGGCCCGCTACATCCATGGCACTTTCCAAAAGGGCTTTTTCAGCTTTTATGGGGGCCACGACCCCGAGGATTACCGCCATTTTGTGCACGATCCCGCCACCGACCTCAATCTGCACCCCAACTCAGAAGGCTATCGCCTGATTCTGAATAATGTGCTCTTTCCCGCCGCAAAAAAGAAAAAACGTAAAACTTAATTTAATAAGAATAGTCTGCTTTGCAGGCTATTTTTTTTGGGCCTCCCGCCTTCGGCGGGCGCTACGTTGCGGGGCTCGCAGGTCTGCTCGGCCCTTCGTCAGCTTCGCTGCCTCGGTCTGGCCTTCGGCCACCCCTCCACATCGCTAGGCCGGCTAAAGAAAACAGGCCCCAAGGGCCTGCCAAAAGGGCGCTGCGCGCCCAAGGCGGTCTCCTTTTGGGCCCAGAGCAACGGCCCTTTCTCTATTCCACAACAAAAATTGTCCTCGAATAGCTATCTTTGCCGCAAACCATTCTAAGCCCAACTTGCATCTACTGAGGTAATAGCACTTCATTCTCTGCATTAAAACAGACAGCTTTTAACTATGCGTATATTTTACTTTCTTAGCCTGCTTTCTATCCCGCTTTTCTTTTCAAGCGCTTGTACAGATGCACAACGCGAACGCCTAGAGGTAACCCCTATGGCCTACGGTAGTGTGGACCAAATGCATTTGGTTTGCGATGAATACCTTTGGGATAAGTCGCCTATCGGGGATAGCATCCGCCAATATTTTGAGGCCCTTTATCCTATTACCCCTCAGCCAGAGCCTATTTTGGACCTCCGTCATGTGGAGAGCCGAGAGTTTAATAAGGTGCTCAAAACACATCGCTCTATTGTCATTTTAGCCGACCTTTCTGAGGAGGAGGAGGCCGGAACGGCCTTGGTCCGCAAAGTGCTGGGCCCAAAAAAGGTGAAAAAAGCATTTACCGACCCCAGCTACCGAATTATGGTACAAAAAAATCGCTGGGCCAAGGACCAAACGGTCATTTTTTGGTTCGCTCCCGATCGCCAAAGCTTGTTTGAAACCGTTTGCCGAGATTATCAAAAGGTGATCAATATTCTGCATGAAAAGGATACCGAAAAACTGGTCAAACAGGTCTATTTCTCTGGCCAAACGGAAGAAGTAGAGGCCGATATTCGCCAAGGCTTAAACCTCAGCCTTTCGGTGCCCAAAGGCTATAAAATTGCCCATCAAGATTCGGTGGCCTGCTGGCTGCGCAAAGAAACCAATAAGGTGAGTAGCAATATTTTTATCTATAGCATTGAAAATCCTGGCCCCAATACCCTGAGCCCAGATAGCCTGAAGGCTATCCGTAACCGCCTGACCAAAGACTATTTTTCTAGCTGGCAAGAGGGCTCTTATATGCAAATTGACGATGTGAATTTGCCCACTTATTACGAAAAAATTGATTTTGGAGAAAGAGAGGCCCTGCAAGCAAGGGGCATTTGGTTTATGGCCAATGACTTTATGGGCGGTCCTTTCGTGACTTACCTTATCCCTGATCCCGATAGAAATAGAATCATTTTATTAGATGGCTTTATTCATGCCCCGGGCCAAAAGAAACGGCCCGAAATGCGCAAACTGGATGTGATATTTTCCACCTTTGCGCTAAAGGCTAAAGAGTAAATCTAAAGGCCCCAAAAACCTAAGTTTTTGGGGCCTTTCTGCGTCTAGCAGGCCCGATAGGGCCGCAGGCAATAGCTGGCCTAGCACAAAATTCATAGCAAACCATGGCCAAAGCAGCGCGATTAAATCTGGCTGAGGGATGAGAGCAGGGCCGCCGCAGGCGGCAGACCCAAGGCTTTTGAAGCAAAGCGAAAAAGCCTGCAGGGCCGAGCGAGCAGCGAGCTGCGGACAGCCCGACCCGAGGCCGAAGGCCGAAGGGGCAGCCCCAAAACCTAATGATCTTCCTCGCCTAGCATCTTTTTAATTTCCAGCAGCTTGAGCATAGACTCAATGGGCGTCATGCGGTTAAGGTCTAGGGCCTCCACATAATCCCGCATTTTCTCGAAACGGGGATCGGGAGCGGCATCAAAGATATTGAGCTGCATGGCCTGTACATTTTGGACCGCCTTGAGTTTGTCGCCTAGACTTTCGGCTTTTTCCTCTTGGGCCGAGCGTTGCTCTTCGAGTTGGGCCAAAATTTCGCTGGCGCGCAAAATGAGCTGTGGCGGCATGCCCGCCATTTTGGCCACATGAATTCCAAAGCTGTGCTCGGAGCCGCCTGCCTTGAGCTTGCGCAAAAAGATGACCTTTTTGCCCAGCTCCTTAGTGGCCACATGAAAATTCTTGATGCGGTCAAACTGTTGGGCCAGCTCATTGAGCTCGTGATAGTGGGTGGCAAAAAGCGTTTTGGGCCGAGCTGTGGGGTGGTTATGCAGATATTCGGCAATGGCCCAGGCAATAGAAATGCCGTCATAAGTACTCGTTCCCCGCCCAATTTCATCCAGTAAAATGAGGCTGCGGTTCGAGATATTATTGAGAATGCTGGCCGTTTCGTTCATTTCCACCATAAAAGTGGACTCGCCAGAGGAGATATTATCGGAGGCGCCCACCCGGGTGAAAATGCGGTCAATAAGGCCCAATTTAGCGCTATCGGCAGGGACAAAGGCACCCATTTGGGCCATTAGGGAAATTAGGGCCGTTTGTCGCAAAAGGGCGGATTTACCCGACATATTTGGGCCAGTAATCATCAAAATCTGCTGTCGCTCATTGTCCAAAAAGATATCGTTGGGCACATACAGCTCTCCAGCCTTGAGCTGTTGTTCAATCACGGGATGTCGGCCCGCCTTAATCTCAATGTCGAGCCCCTCATGCATTTGGGGACGGCAATAATTCTGCTCCAGGGCCAAAACATGATAGCTATGCAGGCAGTCGAGTTGGGCCACTAGTTGGGCATTAGTTTGTACGGGGCGGATATAATCATTGAGGAAAAGGACCAGCTCTCCAAAAAGCTTTTGCTCTAAGGCAATGATTTTCTCTTCGGCAGAAAGGATTTTGCCCTCCAATTGTTTCAGCTCCTCACTAATGTAGCGCTCAGAATTGGTCAGGGTTTGTTTGCGCACCCAATGATCGGGAATCAGGTCCTTATCTTTATAGCGATTGGTGACCTCTAGGTAGTAGCCAAAAACATTATTAAAGCCAATTTTGAGCTTATCAATGCCTGTTTCTTTGGCCTCTTTGACTCGGATGCGCTCTAGGTGTTCGCGGCTATTGGCAATCAGGTCGCGCAATTCGTCTAGCTCCTCCGATACCCCAGTTCCAATAAAGCCGCCTTTATCCGTTTTAACGCTGGGCTCTTCCTTTAGCCAATTATCTACTCTTTGGCAGAGTAGGGGACAAAGCTGCATGCGTTCGGCAATAGATTGTAGTTGGGGCTGTTTATCTTGGGCCAAAGCCTCCTTAATTGGGCCAAGGGCCAGAATAGAGCGTTGCAATTGGCGGACCTCTCTGGGGTTGATTTTTCCCAAAGGAATTTTGGCCACCAAGTGCTCTAGATCGCCCAATTGCTGCAATTGATCTGCAATTAGCAAGGCCAAATTGGGTTGGTCAATAAAGGCTTGCACCACCTCATGTCGACTCTCTATAGACGTCAAGTCTTTGCGAGGCATCAGGACCCATTTGCGTAGCAAACGGCTGCCCATAGGCGAAATCGTTTTGTCCATGACATCCAACAAACTCACCCCAGAGCTGTAGGCGCTGCCCACCAACTCTAGGTTGCGAATAGTAAAACTATCCATCCAAACATAGCGGTCGGTAGGAATCCGAGCAATTTGTACAATATGCTTGAGGTTTTTGTTCTCGGTGGTTTGTACATAATGCAGAATTGCTCCTGCGGCAATTTGGGCCATTTCCAATTGCTCAATGCCAAAGCCTTTTAAGGAGCTCACTTCAAACTGTTCCAGCAGTTTTTCGCGGCTATAATCGGGCATAAAGACCCAATCTTCAATACCATAAGTATAATAACGCTCTCCAAAACGCTCCAAAAGTTCTTTCTTCTGATTTTTGGCATAAATGATCTCGGCGGGCTGAAAATTTTGCAGCAATTTATCGATGCTAGCCGTATTGCCTTCAACCACCAAAAACTCGGCGGTAGAAATATCGAGGAGGGCCAAACCGAGCTGATCTTTGCGCCCAATATGCAGGGCGGCCAAAAAGTTGTTGCTCTTATGGTCCAGAATATTGTCATTGGTGGTAATGCCCGGCGTAACCAGCTCAACCACCCCTCTTTTTACAATTTTCTTTTGCTTAGAGGGCTTCTCTAGTTGGTCGCAAACGGCCACCCGATAACCTGCCCGTACCAATTTGGGCAAATAGGTATCTAAAGAATGATGCGGAAAACCCGCCAGCTCAATCTTAGAAGAGCCATTGTTTCGAGCAGTCAGCGTGATGCCCAAGACCTTGGAGGCCAGCACAGCATCACTCCCAAAGGTCTCATAAAAATCGCCTACTCGAAAGAGCAGGACGGCATCGGCATATTTTTGCTTAAAATCATTGTATTGCGCCATTAAAGGCGTCACTTTGGTCTTTTTCTTAGACTTGGCCAATTTCATTCGGCTTTAAGAGGTCATGATAATAAATAGGCCCTTTCAAAAAAGGTCCTTTTTGAAAGGCGGGGAATATTCCTCCGTCAAAAATCGCCCTTTTTGAAGGAAGGGGGCTGTTTCTCCGTCAAAAATCGCCCTTTTTGAAGGAAGGGGGCTGAAAATAAGGTTTAAATCTTAGTGAGTAGGCTAAAAAGTCGGGGGTTAATATAAATATGGCTATTGGCATAGGCTCTTTTTTCAAGGAAGCCTAGTTCAAATAGTTGCTCTAAGTACCTACGAGCAGTAGATTCACTTTTACCAATGGCTAATTGTAAGTGCTCCACCCTAGTATAAACATGCTTAAATAAATGCTCTAATAGATCTTTGCTATATATTCTAGGTAGCCTGGCCTGAATTTGATCTTTATAGTCTTTCATCAGCCTTAATATGGCTTGAATATTTTGAATTGTACTCCTAGCGGTTTGAATCACCCCTTCTAAGATATAAAGCACCCAAGAGGTCCAGTCGCCATGATCCCGAACAGCTTGTATGCGTTCATAGTAGGCCGCTTTTGTGGCAATAATATATTTACTAAGGTAGAGAATAGGGTAATCTAGAAGTTTTTGGGTGCAGAGGTATAAAATGTTAATAATTCGCCCAGTTCTTCCATTGCCATCATAGAAAGGGTGAATACTTTCAAACTGAAAGTGAATCACGGCCATTTTTATTAGGGGGTCTAAATGATCCATTTCGGGCTCATTGATATAAGCCTCTAAGTTAGCCATCAGGTCCTTTATCTCTTTTGCATCTTGAGGGGGCATGTAGATTAAATTGCCGTAAGCATCTCTTAAGCTAGTCCCCGCCTGTGTCCGAAAACCTGCATTATTGGCTTCTAGTTCTTCCTGAATTTGTAGGATATGGCGGTTGAGCAATAAGCCCTGCTCTTGTATTAAAGCAAAACCCGTCTTTAGGGCCGAAGCATAATTTAATACCTCCTTAGTGCTCAAACTAGCTACTTCTTGTGTAGAACGAGCCGAGTAAAGTGCATCATGAGTGGTCACAATATTCTCTACGGCAGAGCTTTCTTTGGCCTCTGTTAAAATCAAGCTATCTACCAAAATGCTAGCATTGGGCAGTGTTCCAGTTACTCCCTTTAGTTCCGCTAACACACGGTTGGCCTCAATGGCTTTTTTCAATAAAGGAATGGTCTCTAGCTCTTCTCTAGGAGGTAATTTTAATACTTGATAGCTCATCTCTTGCTCTTTTTTTGATTTTTTTGGGGCCTCCTGCCTGCGGCAGGCGCTACGTTCCGCAGCTCGCTATTCGCTCGGCCCTTCGCCGCTTTCAGCGGCTCGGTCTGGCCCTGCGGGCCACTGCTGCACATCGCTAGGCCAGCCAGCTAGAACTGTTTACGGTACCAAAAGCTATCTTTAGCTATGGGCGAGGCGCCCAATATTCTAAACTGATGCTGGGCCAATAAGCGTTTAGAGCCTTCATTTTCTCTATGGGTATGGGCATGAACATAGCGCAATTGGAGCTCATTTTTGGCATAGTTCAGGACCAGTTCAATGGCCATTTTCATGAGGCCGCGGCGTTGCATATTGGGGTGGATCTCATAGCCAATTTCTGCTTCTTTGCGGTCCTCAGAAAAATTAAAGAGGCAAATAGAGCCAATCATTCTGGGGTGGCCAGGCAAAGAAATGGCCCAACTGATGCCTTCTCCGCTATCAATTTGTTCTTGCAGCATCTCGATATGAGCAAGGCTCTCGGCCTCTGTTTGATGCAAGGGGCGGTCAATGTAGCGCATTTGCTCGGCATCTGACCTGAGGCTAAAGAGTGCTCGGGCATCTTCTTCCTCCATATAACGCAAAAGTAGTTTGTCGTTTTGGAGCATTGGGAAGGGCTTAAAATAACTCATGGGCTAGCTGTTTTAGTGGAGCCAATAGGGGCATTACTGCAATTTGGCCACAGTTGAAATGGGCTTTGGGGCAGGCAGTGTAGCCATGCGAGCCGCAGGGCCAGCAGGCCGGGGCCGGTTGTTGATGAATAATAAATTGCGTTTTAGACAAGGGGCCAAAGCCATAGGTAGGCGAGGTAGAGCAAAAAACGGCCGCTACAGGCGCATCTATGGCCGAGCAAATATGCAAGGGCGCCGAATCTAAGACATAATTGAGTATTGCGCCTTTCATAAGGGCCACATCTTGCAAAAAACTATGTTGCCCAGCCAAATTGTACAAATTGGGGCGGTTGGCCAATTGGACCAATGCCTGCGCATGTTCGCGGTCGGCTGGGCCACCCAAAACATATACATAGAGCGATTTGGGCAATTGCTGAAGTAGTTCGGCCCAAACGGCCAAAGGTAGGCGCTTGGTTTCCCACAAAGAGGCGGGCGAAATCGTAATATAAGGCTTTTGGCCATAATTCTCTGCTACAAAATCCCAATCTTCTGCAGAGGGGTAGAGCTTGGGCATGGCGGCTTCTTTATCGGTAAAAGCAGCAATTAGACGATGGTTTCTATAAACCTCTTGTTCGGCCCAAATATGCTCTTCGGCTTGGCTAAAGGCCCAAGAAAAAGGATTTTTCTTAAAGCCCACTACTTTTTTCCCTTTAGAGAGGCTGGCCAAGAGGCCGGCGGTAAAATGTCGGTGGCAATTGACCACCAAATCGTAGTTTTGGGGCCGAATATGAGCCAAAAGTTGCCGAATAGAGCGCCATTTATTGCTGCGGTCTAGCTCTAGCAATTGATGAATATGCGGATGCCCTTTGAGGATGCGGCCTTGGCCCTTGCGGATCAAGAGATCAATTTGGGCAGAAGGGTAATAGGTCCTGAGCTTTTCGATCAGGGCAGTGGCCAGAATAAGATCGCCTAAAAAGGCGGGTTGAATAATGAGTATTTTGTCCATAATCGTATTGTGGTCCAGCAAGGCGCGCAGCGCCTTAATTTGACGACCGAAGGGAGGCAAATGGCCTAGCGATGTGCAAGGGTGGCCCTTGGGCCAGACCGAGTTTTTGAGCGTAGCGAAAAAACGAAGGGCCGAGCGAATAGCGAGCCCTGGAACGTAGCGCCCGCCGCAGGCGGGAGGCCCCAAAATAACAGCACAAAGTTAGCAAACTGTAGGGAGAAGAAAAGGAGTTTGGCTCGGATTTAAAAATTGGCCAAAAAAGGCGATATTTGCCCCAAAGCATTTTCCCCCAATAAATTGGACCCATTATGTCATCAGAAAATAAACCGACAGCGGCCGTTCCCGAACTGAGCTATCGTCAGCAACATAAAAAGAGCTTCAAGCGCATTTTGCGTTGGATTTGGGGCATCTTTATTTTGGGCTTTGTCTCTGTCTTTAGTCTTTTTGCCTATCTCTCTACTCAGCTGCCCTCTTTTGACCAGCTGGAGAATCCGCAGTTGCGTTTGGCCTCTGAGGTCTATAGTAGCGATGGAGAGCTTTTGGGTAAATATTATATTGAAAACCGGACCTTAGTTACTTATGATAGCATTGCCCCAGCGGTGGTCAATGCTTTGGTGTCTACTGAGGATGCTCGTTTTTATAGCCATTCGGGTATTGACCCGGAGGCTCTAGCGCGGGTGTTGGTGAAAACCATTGTTTTCCAGCAGCGGAATGCGGGAGGGGGAAGTACCATCTCGCAGCAGTTGGCCAAATTGCTAGTGGGTCGGCCCGATACTCGAGGCATGGGGTCGGTAGAGCGGCTTTGGACCATTTTGCAGGTGAAGCTCAAAGAGTGGTTGACGGCGGTAAAATTGGAGCGTTCTTATACCAAAAAAGAGATTATTACGAACTATCTCAATGAGTTTGACTTCTTGTATAATGCCCATGGTATTCGCTCGGCAGCCGAAACATACTTTCGGAAAAAGCCCAGTGAACTGACTGTGCCAGAGGCGGCTATGTTGGTTCGGATGTTAAAAAACCCCGCCCTGTTCAATTATCGCCGAGATATGAAAAAGGCCTTGAAAGGCCGAGAGGTGGTATTGAAAAATATGCAAATGGCGGGGCATATTACAGAAGCTGACTATCATAAATATCGCAAAGAAAAAATCAATAAGGGCAGCTTTCAGGTCTTGAACCACAACGAAGGGCAGGCCACATATTTCCGCGAATATTTGCGGGAGTACGTCAAGGAGGTCTTGAGTCGGCCTGAAAACCTCAAGCCCAATGGCGAGGCCTATGATGTCTATCGAGATGGCCTAAAAATTTATACCACCATTGATTCTAGAGCCCAGCGCAATGCGGAGCAGGCCGTTTGGGACCACCTCAGTGAGCATCAGGAAAAGTTATTTAAGCATTGGAAGGATTGGAACATGATTGATCCGCCTATTGGCTATAGCAAATATAACCCCTGGACCTACAAAACGCATAAAAACACAGAGGCAGAAATCCAACTGCGTTTGCGGGCCTTAGATCGTTTGATTTGGAACTCTGAGCGCTATCAGGCGGTCCGTGAAGACTACCTCAAAACAGCCGCAAAATATGAACTGCGAGATATTGATATTTCTCGCTTGCAAACCCTAGAACGGGCCAATAAAAAACGCAGCAAAAAAGAGCAGGCCGAGGCCGTTCTTGCTGGCTGGGAAAAAGATGGCTATGCCACGAAAAAGCAGGTCGAGCTCTATCGAGATTTGCTCAAATCGGGCAAATGGGAAACCATTAAAGGCGAGTATCAGGAGCTGCTCAAGTATATGCAGACGCCTGTAGAGATGCGCATTTTTGCCTATCAGAAAAATGGAGAACATTGGGGCCCTGGGACCAAAGATACCCTGATGAGCCCACTGGATTCTATTCGCTATCACCGGATGTTCTTGCAAACGGGCTCGGTGTCTATAGAGCCGCAAACGGGACATGTAAAAGCTTGGGTGGGCGGTATTGACCACCATTATTTCAAGCTCGATCACGTTAGTATGGGCGGCTTGTATGTGCACCCGAACAAACAACGTCCTGGACAAACTTATACCAAAGCTGGTCGTCAGGTGGGCTCTAGTATGAAGCCCTTCCTCTATGCGCTCAATATTGACTTGAGAGGCTACTCGCCTTGCTATGAGGTGGAAGATGTGAAAATTACGATTGAAAAAGGCTATGGCGATTTTGGCCTAATTAAGAACTGGACCCCAAAAAATGCCAATGGCAAATATAGCGGGCAACGCCTTACCCTAACGCAGGCCCTCCGCCAATCGCTCAACTCTGTTTCTGCTCAACTGATGAAAGATTTGGGCAGCACCGAGCGCTTTAGATCCTTTTTGCATGAGGCCGGAATTGATACCGCCAAGGTGCCCGCTTCTCCCACAATTTGTTTGGGAACGCCAGACCTTACGCCCCTAGAAATGGCCGCAGCTTATTGCATCTTTGCCAATAAAGGGATTTATAACGAACCCGTTTTTGTAGAGCGAATTGAGGACCGACATGGCAACCTCATCTATAATTCAGCCGATCAAATTACGCAGCAAGTATTATCTGAAAGTAGCGCCTATGTGATGAGCCAAATGCTCAAAAGTGTGCAAGCTGGCGCTCCTGGCTTCCAAGGGATTAAAAGTACTTATGGCGGAAAAACGGGAACCACCAACTTCCAAGCCGATGGCTGGTTTATGGGCATTACGCCCAATCTAGTGGTAGGAACCTGGGTGGGTTGCGACGACCGCTTTATCCGCTTCCGTAGCCTGCGCTATGGCCAAGGGGGGAGCATGGCCCGCCCCATTTTCCAAAATGTGCTCCGCTACCTAGAGGCCGATGAAGCCTTTGGACTAGATACCGAGGCCAAATTCCCCGAACCCGAAAGAATTGACCGTGAAATGAACTGCCTCAAATATGCACAGTTTGGCCGTGGCGATACCTTTGATGAAGAAGGAGAGGATATGACCAATCAAGATGAAATTTATAATCAAGATTATGATGACTTAGAGGCCGCAGCAGCCCCTAAGAAACAGCCCAAGAAGAAACCACAGCAGCCGCCTAGCAATGAGGAAGGCAGCCGGTAGACTATTGGCTGTAGACAAGCTTCCAAAACGGGCGGTTTCCATGAGTATGGAGATCGCCCGTTTTATTTTTTATTCACTTTTTATGTCTAACCCTATGCAATGGAATGATGCGCAAGAGCGCTATGAATTGGGCCAACTTGGCCTAGAAGAACTGGTCCAAGAGTTTGGCAGCCCACTATTTGTTTATGATAGCGCCAAAATCAAATCGCAGTACCTCAAAATGGAGCAGGCCTTATCGGCCTGCCCTTCGGTCAAAATTAACTATGCCTGCAAGGCCCTAAGCAACCTGACGATCCTTAAACTATTGCGCAGCCTTGGCGCTGGCTTAGATGCCGTTTCTTATCAAGAAATTAAGCTGGGTTTAGCAGCTGGTTTTGCCCCTGAAGATATTATTTATACCCCCAATTCGGTAGGGGCCGAGGAGCTAGAAGCGGCTCTTGCCCTAGGCGTCAAACTGAATATCGATAATATTGAAATGCTAGAGTATTTGGGCCATAAATACCCCGGCCAAGGCTTTTGTATCCGCATCAATCCGCATATTATGGCGGGCGGAAATGCAAAGATTTCGGTGGGCCATATCGACTCTAAGTTTGGTATTTCTATCCACCAAATGCCCCTGGTCGAACGAATTGTAAGCAGCCTCAAACTCAATATTGAAGGGGTGCATATGCATACCGGCTCCGACATTCTCAATGTGGAGGTCTTTTCTATGGCGGCCGATATTCTCTTCAATATTGCCCGCAAATTCGATACGGTTCGCTATGTCGATTTGGGCAGTGGTTTTAAGGTGAAATACAAGGAGAGCGATATCGAAACTGATATGCAGGAGTTTGGCCAAGAGATTTCTCAACGCTTTAATGCGCTTTGCGAGGAGCTGGGCCGAGAACTGACATTGATGTTTGAACCCGGCAAATATTTGGTCAGCGAAGCGGGCTGCTTTTTGGCCCAAGCCAATGTGATCAAACAAACCATTTCGACCATTTTTGTTGGCATCGATAGCGGTTTTAACCACCTCATCCGCCCCATGTTTTACGATGCTCATCACGAGATCGTCAATATCTCAAATCCTGTGGGCAAACCCAAGATTTATACGGTGGTGGGCTACATTTGCGAGACCGATACTTTTGGCTATAACCGCAAACTGGCGGAGGTCCGAGAAGGCGATATCTTGGCCTTCAAAAATGCGGGGGCCTACTGCTTTTCGATGGCGTCCAACTACAATTCTCGCTACCGCCCCGCCGAGGTTCTTTTGCATGAGGGCCAGGCCTATCTCATCCGAGAGCGAGAAACGTTTGAGGATCTGATTCGCCTGCAAGCTGATCTAGCTATTTTTTAGGGGCCCGCGGCCAGCAAGCTGGCCGCCGCTATGCTGCGCCGCTCGCAGGTCTGCTCGGCCCTGCGTCGCCTGCGGCTCCTGGGTCTGGCCCTGCGGGCCACGGCTGCGCAGCGCTGGGCCTTTTGGACCATCTTCGCCCAGTTTGTAGGGCCCTGCCACTGGGCCCAAAAAAAGGGGAGTCGCTTAAGCGACTCCCCTTTCCTATTACATATTGAGGTAGCGCATTAGCCCCTCATAACGATCTCGAAGATCATCCAAATATTCTGATTCATAAAAAGACTCTACTTCATAACCAAAACGCTCTAAGGTGGCCACCACATGCTTAAGGTCTTGGCGGCTTAGCTTGAGCGTGAGCTCTAAATGAGCATCCGTTGGGGCCGAAGAGATAAAGCAACTCAAGACCTTACAGTTTTCGCCTTCAATCAAACGGGCAATTTCGGCCAAAGAATAATCGCGGGCGGGCATCCGAATGAGGAGCATGCCTCCAGGATGCGAAATGGCCCCCGTTTCGGCAAAATGCCGCAGCAAATTTTCTAGGGTGATGAGCCCCAAATAATTTTGTTCTTGGTCCAAAACAGGCACTACCGTAAGATTGGTATCTACAATCAGTTTCATGACCTCAAAAAGGTGTTGGCCAGGCTCTACACTCTTATGCAGCAAAATGGGCTCATTTTCCAAAATGCTTTCTTCTGGCGCATTAAAGTTGAGCAACTCATCTTCGGAGAGAATGCCCAAAAGCTGTCGGTCCTCTACAATAGGGAGGTGGCGAACATGGAAGTCGCTCATCCAATTGAGGGCCTTTTCACCGCTATCGCTAGCCCTTAGGGGCGGAACGGCATAAGAAATCAAATTGGCTGCAAGCATAAGCATATTATTTTAAGAGGGCCAAACTGTGGAGCCAGTTGGCCAAAAGTGAGAGCCCTTCAGGGCTCAGAATGGATTCGGGGTGAAATTGTACTCCCCAAACTGGGGCCAATTTATCCCTAAGGGCCATAATTTCGCCTTGGGGACCAAAGGCCGTCGCTTCTAGGCGGCTGGGCAAATCGTCTAAAATGAGCGAATGGTAGCGCATGACTTGCATGGGCTGCGCCAAGCCCTCAAAGAGGTCCTTGGCCTGATGTTGAATCAGAGAGGTTTTGCCATGCATGGGCTGCGTTGCCCGATGAAGAACAGCTCCCCATTTTAGGCCAATGGCCTGATGGCCCAAACAGATGCCTAGGGTAGGCAGGTCCAACTCATAGGCAAGATCTAGGGCGGCCATGAGCTGCCCCGCCTTTTCGGGCCGTTCTGGACCAGGAGAGAGCAAAAGCCCGTCCCAGCCTCCTTGGGCCAATTGCGAGAGCAAATCTGCCGCATCATTTCGAATGACGACTACCTTACAATCTAAACGTAAAAAATAATCATAAAGATTAAAGGTAAAGGAATCATAATTATCTATTAGCAATAAACGCATAGCCGTTGTCTAGTCTTCTTCTGTACTTAAGTCTGTACTATCTGCTGTTGGGGGAGGAGGGGGCGGCGCCTTTTTAAGGCTGTCCAAACTATAATCTTCCTCCATAAATAAATCATCTAGCCGAGGGCCTTCTTCTTTGTAGGCTCCTCCTTCCCGCAGTTGGTCCAATGACTTTTTCATGTATTTGGTAAAGCTGCCCACATAGGGCGCAATTCGTTCTAGAACGGCGGTGCCCACATTGGGTATTTTTTGTACATAGGGATAGAAAAAAGAACTATGTTCTAGTTTTTCGGGAGTTAGTACATGGGCTTGGCTAAAAAAGGTGACCAAAACCGAAAACAAAAAGCTAAACATGCCCGACATCATAAATCCGCCAATAGCGCGGGTAAACTGATTGACCCTTTTGCTGGTTACGTTTTTATCAAAGAGCAAGAAAATAATTCGAGCAATGGCCATAATGCCAAAAACAGAGACCAAAAAGGCCACAAAGGGCAAAAAGGCGGAGTCGATCTCGATGGTCAGGCTAATCAAGTCGCTTAAGGCGGGGGTAATATACATAGATACGCCTAGGGCTAAAATTAAGGAGATGATAAAAACCACCACTTTAATTAGGCCATAGACGTAGCCAAAGTAAAAGCCATAGGCTACCATGATAATAAAAACGATATCAACGCCCATGCTTTTTTATTTATCCGAGTAGTTGCTTAACGGTGGCCGAAATGCTTTTGCCATCGGCTTTGCCCAACAATTTTTTGCTGGCCATACCCATTACGCGGCCCATATCTTTCATGCTGCTTGCGCCAGCTTCTTCAATGATGGCCTTAATTTCAGCCACCAAAGCTTCGCCTTCTAGTTGAGCGGGCAAAAACTCTTTGATGATGGCGATTTCCTCTGCCTCTACTTGGGCCAATTCTTCGCGGCCTTGTTCTTGATAAGTAGTGAGCGAGTCTTCTCTTTGCTTTACCATGGTTTGTAGCATCTTGAGCTCGCGCTCTTCGGTAATTTCGGCACCTGTGCCGTCAGTTTGCATCAGGAGAAGTTGGGCCTTAATGGCGCGGATGGTCCGTTTGCGGGCCTCATCTTTGTTCTTCATGGCCGTTTTTAGGCCTTCTTTGATGCGTTCACTCAGTGACATAAATTTATTTTTTGCAGATTAAAAATTACTTGGGCTAACTAGCTAAAGCGCTGAATAGTTCAAGCCTTCAGCAAAGTTCGGCTAAACTAGCCCAACAAACTAATAGATTTCTGCTTAAATTTGTAATAGTTCTTCTATGGATTTTGGGGAAGTAGACGCTCGGTCCGAATGGCCTAGCGATGTGCAGCAGTGGCCCGCAGGGCCAGACCGAGGCCGAAGGCCGAAGGGCCGAGCAGACCTGCGAGCTGCGAAACGTAGCGCCTGCCGTAGGCAGGAGGCCCCAAAAAATAAAAAATAATCAAATCGTATGTACAGACTAGTTTCCACCTTTGTTTGTTTGGCTGTTTTGTTTTTGCAGCAATCGGCTTTTGGGCAAATTGAGTTTTTTCATGGCAGCTTTGCCGAGGCCCGAGAGTTGGCCAAAAAAGAGCATAAAATCATTTTTTTGGATGCCTATGCCAGCTGGTGCGGCCCTTGTAAGCGCATGGCCAAAACGGTTTTTTCGCAGGCAGAAGCGGGTGATTTTTACAATAAGCATTTTGTCAATTTGAAGATTGACATGGAGAAAGGGGAGGGGCCCGCTTTGGCCAGAAAGTACCAGGTTTCGGCTTATCCGACCTTGCTTTTTATTGATGCAGAAGGGGAGTTGGTGCATTATCAAAGGGGTGGTTTGCCGATTGATCGTTTTTTGCAGTTGGGCCAAACGGCCTTATCAAAAATTGACCATAGTGGGGAGTTTGCAGCGCGTTATGAGGAGGGCGATCGGAGTCCAGAACTGCTGCGGGCCTATGCTTATGCCCTTTTGATGGGGGGCAAGCCGAGCCTTAAAATTGCCAATGAATATATTCGGACGCAGGAGGATTGGAGGACTAAAGAGAACCTAGATTTCCTCTTTGATTTTGCCTTAGAAGCGGATTGTACGGCCTTTGAGCTCTTGTTGGAGCAGCAGCAAAAGGCCAGGGCAGAAAAAGGGGAGCAGGTCTTTTTAGATCAGTTGTTAGTGGCTGCTCGGGCAACGGCCAAAAAGGCCCAAGAATTTCAGGCTCCGGCCCTAATTAAGGAGGCCAGCAAAAAGCTAAAAAAGGCCGATGCCAAGCTGGCTAAATCCTTTGAGGCCCAGGCTTGGGTAGATTATTATATAGCCCTAAAAGATTGGCCCAAGGCGCTAAAGTATAGCAAAAAACAGCTCAAAAAATATGGCGATGCTCAAATGCAGCATAAGTATGCCCGCATTTTTGGAGAGGCGCAACTGCAAGAAAAATACTATAAGGAGGCTTTAAAATGGGCCAAATCGGCCTTTGAGGCTAAGCCTTCTCAGGAGTATGGCCAAACCTATTTGTATTTGCTACGCAAACTAAAGCAGGAAGAAGCGGCCAAAAAATTGGTTAAAGAGCTGCATGAAATTGGGCATTAAGGGGCTGGGAAATTGTTAAAACCCCCCCTTTTGGGGGATAGGGGTTGAATTGGAACAATAGTTGGCTTATGTTCGCTGTTCTGAAGCAAGAACATAAAAAAAGAATAATGAAACAATTCCTCCCCCTCAGTTTGCTCCTGAGCCTAGTTTTTCTGGGCCAACAGCTATTTGCCCAAGATGTTAGCGGCATGCATTTTCAGTCTTTTCGTCCTTCTATGGCCTGCGAAATTCTCAATTTGGAGCTGCCAGCAGGAGCCAAGATCTCGGTAAAATATGCCCAAGGCACTCGTTTGCGTGTTGATCAAGTGATTACTTTAGGCGATGGCGGCAGCCTTCGTGTGCTAGAGTTCTTGATCAAAAAAGGGCGCTATGAGCTTGTTGGAGAAGAGCAGACGCAAGAGCAGGTTTTTCTGGTCAAAATGGCTAAAGAACCCAGCGATTTGGTGCTGGCCAAAAAGAGCTGTAGCGAAGAATATAGCTATCAAATAACCCTTCCCCCGCACATCAAGTATGTGCAATATAACGGAGCGCAGCTAGACCTAGAGCTTTCGGCTGCTAAGCAGTAGCGCCTCCAAACTTTCCTAACTTTGCTAACGGCTGTTTCTCTTTTTTAGAGAGGCAGCTTTTTTTATTTTTGGGGATGAAGAACAGAATACCTAGAAAACATGTCTATTGTTTTTTGCCCTACAACCTTTCTTGCCCTAGCGCTCGCTATCGGGCCTACTTTCCTTTGCGCAATTTGGCCAAATCGGGCCAGATTACGGTAGACTTTATACAGCCCTCTGCTCATTGGCAAAAGCGCTTTAGATTTCTGTGGATTTACAGCCAATTGTTATTTTGGCCCAAGAAAAATAGTCGGATTTTCATTCAGAAGGTCTGCTCTACCCGTTACTATGGCTACCTGCTTCGCTTTTTGGTTTTTTGTCGTCCCAATATTAGTTTTTTTGATTTGGACGATGCCGAGAACTACCGACAGCCTAGTCAAAATATGCACTTTTTTTTGGGTAAGGCCAAAGCCTGTAGCCTAGGGAGCCAAGCCCTCAAAGAGTATGCGCAAGCCTTTAATTCCAATTGCCGCATTCATACTTCTGCGGTGCCTCGGCAGCAAGAACAAACTGGGCCAAAACATCAGCCTTTGCGTTTGATTTGGTTGGGTGATTTTGGCGATGGACGCAAAAAGTCAAAGCTGTTTTCGCATAAAACAAATGTTTATAGCTTGCTTTTTCCAGCCCTCAAAAAACTCCAGTTTCCAGTAGAGTTACATCTTTTGGGCATAAAGAAAAAGAGCGACATTCCCGAAATTCAAGCGTATTTTGCCCTATCTCCTCATATTCAATTAGTGATTCCTCAACATTTAAATTGGGTAGAAGATGACTGGGTTTATCCCTATTTAGCCAAGATGGATCTGGGCCTGGCTCCTCTAGTTGATCATCCTTTCAATCAGGCCAAATCTGCCTTTAAAGCAAAGCAATACCTTTCGGTGGGTTTGCCCGTTTTAGCTAGCGATATTGGCGAAAATAGCCGCTTTGTTCAGCATGGACGAAATGGCTTTCTTTTTCGGACGGAGGCCGACTTACTCCAACAATTGAATTTTTTTCAAGCCATAGACACTCAGCAAATCAAGGGCTTTCAATTGGCCGCCAAAGCAACTGCTGAGCAGTTTAGTATGACCAATTATGAGCAGCAGCTGCTACAACTGTTGTTTGAGGAGGATTAGGGGCTGCCCCTTCGGCCCTCTGGGCCTGCGGGTCGGGCTGTGCCGCAGCTCGCAGGTCTGCTCGGCCCTGCAGCGCTAAAGCGCTTTGGTCTGGCCCTGCGGGCCACTGCTATCCATCCCTCAGCCGAGGCGCTTCGCGCCTTGGCGGCTGCGCCGCCTTCTTGGGCCAAAAAAATAGCGGAGCCGCTTAGTTTTAAAGAGGAAAGTAAACATCTTAAAAAAAAAACCCTATTTTATCAATTACTCTCTAGTAATAGATTTGAATCCTCCCTATGTCTAAGCGATCTTTATACCTCTTTTTGGGCCTCTTGGCCGTTTTTGGCCTTAGTTTTTTGCCTTTGGGCATTGCGGCTCCTTTGCTTTATGCCCTTCGTTTGGCGCTCATTGTTGCCGCCAGCCAATTGGCCCTAAAACCCTTGCATCTTCCCCGACGGTTTTTTATCGTTTTGGGGAGCTTGGTGGTCTTTTTGGCCTTGGGTATGGCCGCTAGCTGGTTGTTGGTTATGGCGCAGGTAGCGCTTTTCCTCTTTTTGGCCTTGGTTGTTGTTGATGCCATTTTGCTTTTTCATCCTAAGATTAAGCTCAAAGCAGCGCGAAAACTGCCCAAGTTGTTCTCGCTTAGCGACCCCAACCCCATTAAATTAGAGCTAGACAATCAGTCGCCTGTTGCTTTATCCCTAGAAATCATTGACGAGCTCCCCTTACAATTTCAAAAGCGAGATTTTCAGTTGTTTCATCAGCTGCAAAAAGGGGAAAAAGATACCTTGGTCTATGAGCTCAAGCCTTTGGAGCGGGGAGAGTATGTGTTTAGAAATATCAACATCTTTTTGCGGTCTAAATTGGGCCTGATTGAGCGGCATATTATTGTAGAGCAGGAGCAGACGATTCCCGTTTATCCCTCTATTATTCAAATGCGCAAATATGAGCTTTTGGCCCTTGCTCGAATCTCTATTTTTCCAGGTGTCAAGAAAATGAGACGGCTAGGGAACAGCTATGAGTTTGAGCAAATCCGAAACTATGTAAAAGGCGATGACTTTAGGAGCATCAACTGGAAGGCCACCAGCCGCCGCAATGAGTTGATGGTTAACCAATATGAAGATGAGCGTTCGCAGCAGGTTTTTTGTGTGATAGACAAAGGCCGCTCGATGAAAATGCCTTTTGAGGGCCTCAGCTTGATGGATTATGCTATTAACAGCAGCTTGGTCATTTTGAATATTGCCCTACAAAAGCACGATAAGGCGGGCTTGATGAGCTTTTCGGATAAAATTGGAAGCACGGTAAAGGCAGAAAGTGGGCCCAAGCATTTGCGGACCATCTTGGAGGCGCTTTATCGAGAGAAAGAGCGAAACTTTGAGGCCAACTATGAATTGTTGTTTCAGGCCTCTCGTCGCTTTATTCGCCGCCGCAGCTTGATTTTTCTCTACACCAACTTTGAGAGTTTTTCGGCCATGCAGCGGGTTTTGCCCATTTTGCGGCGCATTAACCATTTGCATTTGTTGGTGGTTGTCTTTTTTGAGAATACCGAAATTCAGGATTATGCCAAGCAAGAGGCTTATGATACTGAAATGATTTACAATCGGACCATTGCGCAAAAGTTTGTAGAAGAAAAGCAGCGGATAGTTCGGGAGTTGCGGCAATATGGCATTCAGTCTATTTTAACTCGGCCCGAGGATTTGTCTATCAATACTGTAAATAAATATTTGGAGCTCAAGGCTAGGGGCTTAATTTAAGAAAAAGGGATATCGCTTAAGCGATATCCCTTTTTTGATGGCCAAGGGGCTACAACTCTAGTTTTAGGAAGCGGCCAGTATGGCTATTGGGGCAGGCGGCAATTTCTTCTGGGCTGCCTTGGGCAATAATTTGCCCGCCTTTGGCCCCTCCTTCTGGACCAATATCAACCAGATAGTCGGCTACCTTAATGACATCCATATTATGTTCAATCACCAGGACCGTATTGCCTCTTTCCACCAACATATTGAGGACATTGAGCAGCAGGCGAATATCGGCAAAATGTAATCCGGTGGTGGGTTCATCTAGAATATAGAAGGTATTGCCCGTATCTCGTTTAGACAGCTCCTTGGCTAGTTTGATGCGTTGGGCTTCTCCACCAGAGAGCGTCGTTGCCGATTGTCCGAGCGTAATATAGCCTAGGCCTACATCTTGGAGGGTAGCAATTTTGCGATGAATTTTGGGCAGGTCGGCAAAGAAGTCGCTAGCTTCGTCTACCGACATCTGTAGCACATCGCTAATACTTTTCTTCTTATAAATAATCTCGAGGGTTTCGCGATTATAGCGTTTGCCTTTACAGTTTTCGCATTCTACCTCTACATTGGGTAAAAACTGCATTTCGATTAGGCGGTAGCCGCTACCTCCGCAATCTTCGCAGCGTCCGCCAGAGACATTAAAGGAAAAGCGGCCGGGTTTGTAGCCTCGGATTTTAGCTTCGGGGATAGCGGCAAAGAGCTTGCGAATTTCGTCAAAAACGCCAATATAAGTAGCGGGATTAGAGCGGGGGGTTCGGCCAATGGGTTGTTGGTCAATTTCGATGACCTTATCAATATGTTCTATTCCTTCGATGCTATCATAGGCAAGGGGTTTTTGGATCGAATTATAGAAATGTTGGCGGAGAATAGGGTAGAGGGTTTCATTGACTAGGGTTGATTTTCCGCTACCCGATACGCCAGTGACACAGATGAGCGTTCCTAGTGGCAGTTCTAAATCGACGGACTTCAGGTTATTGCCTTTTGCTCCTTTTAGCTGAAGTTGTTTACCATGGCCTTTTCTGCGGGCTGTAGGGGTCAGGATCTTGAGTCGGTTAGCCAGATAATCGGCAGTAATGCCCGATTGAGAGAGGAAGTCTTGGGGTTTTCCTTCGGCGACAATTTCGCCACCGAGTTTACCGGCTTTTGGTCCTAAATCGATTAGATAATCGGAGGCCAGCATAATATCTTTATCATGTTCTACCACCAAGACCGAATTGCCGATATCGGTTAATTCTCGGAGGGCTACAATAAGCTGTTCATTATCTCTTTGGTGCAGGCCGATACTAGGTTCATCTAAGACATAAGTAATACCGGTCAGTTGAGAGCCAATTTGGGTAGCTAGTCGGATGCGTTGAGATTCTCCGCCGGAGAGGGTTCTGGCGGGGCGATTGAGTTGCAGATAATCGAGGCCCACCTCTAGGAGGAAGCCTAGTCGGAGGCGTAATTCCTTAATAATATCGGTACCAATTAGCTGTTGGCGTTTACTCAACTGGCTGGGGAGTTCTTCTAGCCAATCATAGAGGCTGCGGATATCCATTTGGGCTAATTCAGCGATATTTTTTTCGGCCAATTTAAAATAGAGTGATTCTTTGCGCAGGCGGCTGCCTTCACATTGGGGGCAATCGATGACCCGCATAAACTCCTCGGCCCAGGAGCGGATTTTCTCAGAGCTAGAGCTTTTATAATAATGTTTGAGCATACGCACCAGGCCTTCATCGGCTAGATTGTGCGATAATTCTTCTCGGCCAAAATTGCGGGCATCAAAGCTACCGTCTCCACCATAGAGAATGGTCCGGAGAGCTTCTTCGGGAATTTCTTTGACAGGAGTAGAGAAGCTAAACTTATATTTTTTGGATAGGGCGCGCAGTTGTTTGAAAGTTAGGTTTTTTCGGACCTCTCCTAGGGGGACAATAGCTTGTTCGTTAATGCTTTTGCTATCATCTGGAATGACCAGTTCTAGGTCTACCTCATGTAGTTCGCCTAAGCCTTTACAGTGGGGACAGGCGCCATAGGGGGAGTTAAAAGAGAAGCTATTGGGGGAGGGTTCTTCATAGGAAATGCCAGAATCGGTACACATCAGATATTTACTATACTGATGAATTGTTTCGCTTTCGTGTTCCATAAACATGACAAAGCCGTTGCCATGTTTGAGGGCTGTTTTTAGAGAAAGTTCGAAGCGGTCGCGGCGTTTTTTGCTCACCTTGAGGCGGTCTACTACTAACTCAATATCATGAGTTTTATAGCGGTCGATTTGCATACCTGCTTCAAGGTCGATCATATAGCCATCTATGCGCATTTTGGTAAAGCCCTGTTTGCGCATTTGTTCAAAGAGTTCGCGGTAATGTCCTTTACGGGCGCGGACCAAGGGGGCCAGCAAGATGCCCTTTTTCCCCTCAAAGTGTTGGAAGATATGCTCGATAATTTGCTCCTCGCTATAGCGTTGCATTTTTTTGCCTGTCTTATAAGAATAGGCATCGCTAGCGCGGGCATAGAGTAGGCGGAGGAAATCGTAAATTTCGGTAACTGTACCTACGGTAGAGCGGGGATTTTTGCTGGTTGTTTTTTGTTCGATAGCGATAACGGGGCTAAGGCCTTCAATTTTTTCGACATCGGGTCGTTCCATATTTCCGATAAACTGTCGGGCATAAGAGGAGAAGGTCTCCATATAGCGTCTTTGGCCCTCTGCGTAGATAGTATCGAAGGCCAGCGATGATTTGCCGCTACCACTTACCCCAGTAATGACGACCAATTGGTTGCGGGGAATACGCAAGTTAATTTTTTTGAGGTTATGCTCGGAGGCGCCCCAAATTTCCATAAATTCTTGCTCTTTTGACTCTTGCTGGCTCATGATAGGCGTTTCTAATTGAGAATGAAGTGGCAAAGATAATAAGTCTTCCTTGCTCCGAACAAAGCCGTCTTAAAAAAGATTGGAACTTTATTAAAGATTTGCGTTGGGGGAGGCGGCGTAGCCGCCTTCAAGGCGCGGAGCGCCTCGGCTGAGGGATGGACAGCAGTGGCCGAAGGCCAGACCAAAGCGCGAAGCGCTGCAGGGCCGAGCGAACAGCGAGCTGCGAAACAGCCCGACCCGAGCGGAGCGAGGGGCAGCCCCAAATAAAAAAAGGACTAGCCTTAAAAAAAGTTAGAAAAATTACTTTTGGTGGATTTGTCTTTTAGGGGATTAAGCTTTGGGCTAGGTTTGTTTTGGGAAGTAATTATTTTAGATCCTTCATTTTATTCCCTGCTAGCTGTCTTGTTTTTGTGGGGAGGGGCCTTATTTTCTTAGAAAGTTGTTAAATTTAGAGCCAAGACCTAGAGTTCCAAGCCAATCAAAAAAAAGCCTTATGATTAAAGTTATACCTGCCTTAGATATCCTGAATGGTAAATGTGTTCGTTTGACCAAGGGAAGTTTTGAAGAAGCCAAAGTTTACGATGAAGACCCGGTAGCGGTGGCCAAGCGTTTTGCGGCGGCTGGGGTAAAGCAGTTGCATTTGGTAGATTTGGATGGGGCCAAAGCGGGTCGGGTGGTCAACTATGAGATTTTGCGGGCGATCACGGAAGAGACGGATTTGGAGGTAGAATTTGGTGGTGGGATCAAGTCGGATCAGGATTTGGCTCAGGTATTTGCGGCTGGTGCGCAAAAAGTGACGATTGGGACCTTGGCGGTAAAGAACCCGAAACTGCTTTTATCTTGGTTGCAAAAATATGGGAAAGACCGCATTATTTTGGGGGCTGATGTATTGGATGGGCTCATTCGGATTGAGGGTTGGGAGCGAGAGACAGAATTTAAGCTCTTTGACTTTATTACGAACTATCAGTGGCATGGGATTCAGTATATTTTGTGCACAGACATTGATAAAGACGGGATGATGCAGGGGAGTTCTTTAGATTTGTATGCCTCTTTATTGGCCCAGTTTCCGGATTTGAAGTTTATTGCCAATGGGGGGATTTCTTCTATTGAGGAGTTGCGGGAGTTGGATAAAATGGGCTGTTATGCGGCTGTAGTGGGCAAGGCGCTTTATGAGGAAAAGATCAGTTTGGAAGAGCTTGCCCAGTTTTTGAGTGAATAAAATAAATAAAATAGCGAAAGTCTTGAACAAAATGGTTCTTGGGCTGTTTTGATGTATGTGATTCAAATTTCTGGGCTTGTTCCAGGATTTTGTCGAGAAACCAAGCTTTCAACTTAAAGGCCGTCCCGCAATTGCGGGACGGCCTTTTTTTGGTTTTTGGCGAAGAAAAAAGAGATATGTAAAATATAGAATAGATATAAATTACAAATATTTATTTATACTATCTTGAATATTAGTAGAATAGCTGCTTGTTGTTTGCAAGGGCTATTTTTGGGTTTAGGCTCGTCGTTTACAGTAGATTATCTAATGTTGGTTTAGAATTATATTCTACATTTTTGTACTTTATAGTTATTTAATTTGGTTAGGCTTCCTATTTAGAGTTGTTAAAAAATACTTAGCATTTGGGTGCTTTAGATTTTGATTCCTAATAAAATTTGAATAAAAAGAAGTAAAGCTTTAGTTTTGTTGGGTGAAATCTGCAAAAGCATAGCTAAATAGTTGTTTAATGTTGGCCTTGGGTTTAAAAAAACCTTAAAATGGTTTTGTTGGGTCAAAGACAACCGCTAGCTTTATGTTGTTAAGGATTACGTTTAACCAAAAAAAGTTTTCTATGAAGTACCTTAATCTAATTACATTAGCCTTGCTGATGACTATTAGTACCGTCTATGCCCAAACTACGGTGACAGGGGCGGTAACTACAGAGGCAGGCGACCCTATTATTGGGGCTAACGTCTTAGTCAAGGGTTCCTCCCCGATTATTGGAGCCATTACTGATTTTGACGGAAACTATCAGATCACGGTCCCTGAGGGCTATGAAGTTTTGTCTTATAGCTATGTAGGCTATGCCACTCAAGACATTGAAGTAGCGGGTCAGACGACCATCAATGTTACTTTGGTAGAGGGAGTAGAAGTCAATAAGGTGGTGGTAACTGCTTTGGGGCTATCTAGAGAAGAGAAAGCTTTGGGTTATGCGACCCAGGAGGTTTCTGGAGATGATCTCAACAAGGCTCGTGAGGTCAATGTCGTTAACTCTTTGCAAGGTAAAGTAGCTGGTGTACAGATTACGGGTTCATCTAACTTGGGAGGATCTTCTCGCATTGTGATTCGTGGTGCGGGTTCTATTACTGGAAACAACCAGCCTTTGTTTGTCGTTGATGGAGTACCTTTGGACAATGCCAACCACACTGATGCCGACCAAGAGCGTGGTGCTGGTGGATATGACTACGGTAATGCCATTCAGGATCTTAACCCCGATGACATTGAGAGCATCAACGTATTGAAGGGCCCTACTGCTGCGGCACTTTATGGTAACCGTGCTGCCAATGGTGTAGTTATCATTACGACCAAAAAGGGAAAGAACATGTCTGTAAAGAATGCCCCTATTGGTGTATCGGTCAACTCTTCTATCCAGTTTAATAATGTATATGTATTGCCTAGCTACCAAAACCAATATGGTGGAGGGGCGGGTTCTTCTTTTGCCAATAGCGTAATTGATACCAACCAACTAGTAGCCGATATGGCTTATGATGGAAGCTGGGGCCCTGCCTATAATGGTCAGCAAGTTCGTCAGTGGGACTCTTATGATGAGTGGGACACTGAAAACTTTGGCCAAACTAGAGAGTGGAAAGCCAATCCGGATAACGTAAAGGATTTCTTCCGCACTGGAATTACAGCGACCAATAGCGTTTCTTTGGGTGGTGCTAGCGAAAAAGGGTCTTTCCGCCTAGGCTTTACCAACACACAGCAAAAAGGAACACAAGAAAACTCTAGCCTCAACCGTAACAATATCTCATTCAACTCTAGCCTCAACCTTAGCGATAAGTTGACCGCTTCTGCCAATGTAAATATTGTTAACTCTAAGGCCAATGGCCGTCCACTTACTGGATATGGCGAGTCAGTCATGTCTCAGTTTAATCAGTGGTTCCAGCGCCAATTGGATATGGACCGCCTACGCGACTATCAGAATCCTGATGGAAGCATGCGCTCTTGGAACCGTACCTCTGAGCTAGATGGTAGCGCCAAGTACTGGGATAACCCTTTCTGGGAGCGCTATGAAAATGGCCAAAAAGATAGCCGTAACCGTGTATTCGGTAATGTAGCCCTATCTTATACTTTTAATGACAAGTTCTCTGTAACTGGTCGCGCTATGACCGATTTCTACACGGACCGCCGTGAAGAATGGGTAGCTGTAGGTGGCGTTCGCGTACCTATGTACTCTGAAGATGTTCGCTTCTTCCAAGAAAATAACTACGACCTTATCGGTAACTATAAGGATCGCTTCGGTGATTTCTCTGTTTCTGGAATGCTGGGTATGAATTACCGCCGCACTACCGCAGAACGCAACTATGCTTCTACTCAAGGTGGTCTTAATACCCCCGGCTTGTACAACTTGAGCAACTCTGCCTCTGAACTAACAAGCACCGACGCTACTTCTGAGTTGGCTATCTTCTCTATCTTTGAGCAAGCTACTGTAGGATACAAAGATTTTGTATACCTCGATTTGACCAACCGTACAGATATTAACTCTACGCTTCCTCTAGACAGAAATACTTATAACTATTATTCTGCTAGCGCAAGTTTGGTGTTCTCTGAACTTATTCCCGCTAACGAAATCCTTTCTTTCGGTAAGTTCCGCGCAGGTTATGCTGTGGTAGGTAATGGTACTACTCCTTACAACCTACAAAATACTTATATCAGTAATGCCAACTTTAATGGCAACGGTACAGCTACTGTACCCAACTCTTTGCTCAATGAAGATCTTAAGCCCGAGCGTACTTCTGGCTTTGAAGCAGGTCTTGACCTTCGCTTCCTTAAAGATCGTCTAGGTGTAGATTTCACTTACTATAGCAATGTAACTAAAGACCAGATCTTTAATGTATCTCAGTCTGGCGCTACGGGCTATACTTCTCGCTCAATCAATGCCGGTAAAGTAGCTAACCGCGGTATCGAATTGATGCTTTATGCTACTCCAGTAAAAACTAAGGACTTCAAATGGGACCTTAGCCTCAACTTGGGTAAAAACAATAACGAAGTACTCGAATTGGCTACCGGTACCGATAATATCCGCCTAACTTCTCTATTTGGTGTGGCCCTAGACGCTCGCGTTGGTGAGCCTTATGGTACACTCATGGGTACAGATTATGTCTATGATGCCAATGGTAACAAAATCGTTGAAGATGGTGTCTATATGGTTTCTGATGTGAAGCCACTTGGCTCTGTTCTTCCCGACTTTACTGGTGGTTTCTCTTCTACCTTTAGCTATAAGGGCGTTTCTCTTTTCCTTTTGTTTGATTTCCAGAAAGGTGGTAAGCTCTTCTCTCTATCTAACCAATGGGGTAAGTACTCTGGTACGCTAGAGGAAACGGTAATCGAAACCGATGTTAATGGCGTAACCGACAATATCCGTAACCAAGGAATTATTGTAGAAGGAACTAACGTTTTGCGCGATGCCAATGGCGATTATGTTCTAGACGCTGACGGTAACTACCAGTCTGATGGAACCGAAAATACAACTGTTCTAGACGCTCAGTCTCACTTCTTCCTCAACCAAGGCTATATCATCAATGCCGCCGATGTATATGATGCTAGCTTTATCAAGTTCCGTGAAGCACGTATTAGCTATACCTTCTCTAACAAATTATTTGAAGGTAGCCGCTTCAGAGATCTTTCGCTCTCTCTAGTTGGTCGTAACCTCGCTATCCTACACAGAAATATTCCCAATGTTGATCCCGAAGCAGCGATCAACTCTGGTAATGTTCAAGGTTTTGAAGGTGGTCAGCTACCTACCGAGCGCTCTATCGGAGTTAACTTGAACGTGAAGTTCTAAGCCTTTAACTCCTAAAAAATTTCTCCCAAATCTGTGGGGAGCTTCGGCTCCCCAAACAGTTTGCAAATTTAAATTATCATATTATGACTATAAATTGGCTAAGAAAAAATGGCTTGATGGCCGCTATGGGCCTTGGACTAGCGCTCTCGATAACTAGCTGCGATAAGCAGTTTGAAGAGCTGAATACCAACCCCAATCAGTCTTCTTCTACCGCTACTTCTTTTCTGCTCACTAATGCAGAAAAAACCATGATGGACCTTACCTGGGACGAATGGTTCAATAGCCGCCGCGGTAACCAACTCGCTCAGTATTGGGCCTCTAACCAATATTCTAACGAGTCTCGCTATCAGTTCCGCGTAGGAATTACCAACGATTATTGGAGCCTTTTCTACGCCCGTAGCCTACAAGATCTTCAGGAAATTATTGACCTCAACTCCGGAGAGGATGCCGCCGATTATGCCGGCTTTGGTAAAAATGCAAACCAAATCGCTATCGCCCAAATTCTCCAAACTTGGTTGTTCCAAAATATGACCGACTGCTGGGGACCCATCCCTTATTCTCAAGCCCTAAAAGGTGCCGAGTTCCCCTTGCCTAACTATGATAGCCAAGAGGATGTGTATATAGGTATGCTCGCTACCCTAGATGCCGCTATCGCTGCTATCGATGAGGCCGATAATAGCGTCCAAGGAGATGTGATCTATAACGGAAATATGACCCAATGGAAGAAGTTTGCCAATGCGCTCAAAATGCGTGTGGCGCTCCGTATGGCCGATACCAACCGTGGCGCAGAAGCTCAAGCCGCTTTTGAAGCCGCTGCTCCCAATAGCTTTACCTCTAATGCCGATAACGCTCTCTTCCCTTACCAAGCTAGCGACCCCAATATTAACCCCCAAGCCGAGGATTATCGTACCCGTAACGATTTCGCCGCCTCTAATACTATGGTCGACGAATTGCTCCGCCTAAATGATCCCCGCGTCGCTTTCTATTATGAACCCGCTAGCGCTACAGGTACTTTTGTCGGCGAGGTCTATGGCCTTTCCGAGTCTAATGCCGCCCTCACTACCGATGCCGAGGTGTCGCAACGTAGCCAAGATATTCTAGCTAATGATGCTCCCGGCATCTTCCTAGATTATGCACAGGTTCGCTTTATGATGGCCGAGGCCGCAGCTCGCGGTTGGGGCGTTTCTGGTACTGCCGAAGATCACTATAATGCAGCGATCGAAGCTTCTATGAATTACTGGAATGATGGCTCACTAACGGCTACCGATATTAGCAATTATATCGCTCAGCCCGAGGTAGATTATAATACGCTTACTGGCAATGGCGAAAGCTGGCAGCAGGTCATCGGCCGCCAAAAATGGATCGCGCTCTATATGCAGGGCGTACAAGGTTGGGCCGAATGGAGACGCCTCGATTTTGGTATCCTCCAAGCTCCCGCCGATGGCACGCTCGATGGTACCGCTATCCCCACTCGCATGAAGTATCCTCTAGATGAACAAACCCTCAATGCCGAAAGTTATGCCGATGGGCTAACTAAGTTGGGTGGTGCAGACAACCAAGACACTAAACTCTGGTGGGATGTAAACTAATCCTTTCCCTTTTCTGATTTTACCCTGATCCCTAGGCCCGCTAGCTCGCTAGTGGGCCTTTTTTGCCAATAGTAAGCTGTTTTGGGGCCTCCGCTGCGGCCTACGGCCTTGCGGCGCTACGGTTACTCCCTTTGGTCGTCGAACTGCGGACTAAAGTCCTTGTTGTCAGGGCTCGCAGGTCTGCTCGGCCCTGCGGGCATCACTTCGTTCTGCCCTTGGTCTGCGGCTTCGCCGCCCCCTTTCGCATCGCTAGGCCGATCCTGTAGGTTGAAACCTACAGCCAGAATGATATTGCTGCGCAATGGTTTATAAATGAGAGTTAACACCCTCATGAAGTTAAATCGTCGCTTCGCTCCTCTAGGTCCAAAAAATTACGCTTCTTCCAAAAAGGCCAAGTTGCGCATTAAGCCCTTGTATTTGCTCCGCTTTACCGCCGATTTCTTAAATACTTTCCGAAAGACTTCTTCCGTCAATTCCATCCAGTCTTCCCGCCGCATCTCTAATAGGTTTTCTTTGGGCCTAAAGGCCTCCTCCTGATGAGGCCGAGAAAATCGATTCCATGGACAAACATCCTGGCAAATGTCACAGCCAAACATCCAATCCGCAAATTGCCCTTTGTATTCCGCTGGCAGCTCGTCTCGCAACTCAATCGTAAAATAGGAGATGCATTTGGAGCCATCCATGATGTACCCTTTTTCAGAAATGGCTTGGGTGGGACAAGCATCTATGCAGCGCCGACAACGACCACAGTAGTCTTTGATTGGCCCATCATAGACCAAGTCTACATCTATGATCAATTCGGCCAAAAAGAAGAATGATCCCCGCTGCTTACTGATTAATAAGGTGTTTTTACCGATCCAACCCAATCCCGAATGCTTGGCCCAGTCACGCTCCAATACCGGCGCAGAGTCTACAAAGGCCCGCCCATTAATGGGCCGACCCAATTCAGTCTCCAATAGGGCCAGTAAATTACGCAGCTTGGCCTTCAAAACATAGTGGTAGTCTTCGCCATAGGCGTATTTAGCCAATTTGGGGGCTCCTTCTACTTGCTGCTCTTCCGGAAAATAATTAAAGCTTAAACTCACTACCGATTTGGCCCCATCTACCAACTTTCGAGGATCTATCCGCTTCTCAAAGTGGTTTTCTAAGTATTGCATTTTGCCCTGATAGCCCTTATTTAACCAAGCTTCTAAACGACGGCCCTCTTCGGTCAGTTCTCGGGCCTGGGCAATGCGCAAATTATCAAAACCTTCTGCTAAGGCAGCCGCTCTAAGTTTGGCCGTAAGTTCGTATTTGTCCATTAATTATATTTCTTCTAAGCGTCTATGATGAGGCCCTTGAGCCAAGAAAGTATCGGCTGAGGGATGGCAGTGGGTGGCCGAAGGCCAGACCAAGGAGCGCAGCGACGCAGGGCCGAGCAGACCTGCGAGCCCACGAACAGCCCGACCCGCCCGATAATTCATGAGGGTGTTAACCCTCATTTTGCATAAGTTCGCAAAGCGATACCGCTTTGCGCTGGGTTTCAACCCAGCGGAAGGGGCAGCCCCAAAAATAAAATAAATTAATCCGCCTCCCAATATAAGGCGACCTCATCCAATGATTTTCGGCGCAAGTCAGGCACTTCACAGCCCGCTGCAGCATAGCCGATAGGCAAAAGCAAAAAAGGCTTTTCATTTTTGGGCCGCTGTAAAATCTCTTGCAAAAAATTCATGGGACTAGGCGTATGCGTCAAGGTCACCAAACCCGCCTGATGAATGGCCGAAATCAGAAAACCGGCCGCCAAACCTACCGATTCGTTCACATAGTAGTTTTTGCTGCGGCTGCCATCGGGCAAAATATCGTAGCTCTTCTTAAAGATGACGATGAGATAAGGCGCCCGCTCCAAAAACGGCTTTTCCCAATTGGTGCCAAAAGGTTTTAGGGCTTCTAGCCACTCCTCCGACATTCGGTTGTTGTAGCTTTCATATTCTTCCTTTTCGGCCGCTTGGCGAATCTGCTGCTTGATCTTAGGATCAGAAATAATGCAGAAGGTCCATGGTTGCTTATGCGCCCCCGAAGGGGCCGAGCTGGCCGTTCGGACCAAGCTTTGGACCAATTCTTTGGCCACTGGCCGCTCCGAAAATAAGCGAATCGAGCGGCGCTTTTCCATTAAAGCCTCTAGCTCAAGGGCTTTTTTTAGGCTCTCTTCTGCCGATAAGTTTTGCGCTTGAAAAGGGATAAATTTAGGCATCGGACTGGGCATATTGAGCAAGCAAAGCCAAGGACTCATTCTCTTTCTGACGCATGAGCTCCGCCTCTTCCTTGCTTTTGTCTTTATAGCCCAAAAGGTGCAATAATCCATGAGCCATCACTCTATGGATTTCATTTTGGGCCGAAACTTCAAACTTTTCGGCATTTTCTCGGCAGCGCTCCACCGAAATAAAAATGTCTCCGCTCACAGGCTCTCCCTCTTCCTGATACTGAAAGGTAATCACATCAGTCAGGGTATCATGCTGCAAATACTCTTGGTTCATAGGCAGCAAATAGGCATCGGAGCAAAAAATAAAAGAAAGGGCCTCAATATCGAGACCCTCTCTTTTTGCGATCGCTTGCAGCCAGCTTTCCATTTGTTCAGCCTGCGGCAGCTTATAATCAATATCTTCCGTGTAAAATTCAATCATCAACTTAGTGCAAGTTAAATTGTAGTTCAATCATGCGGCCTCCTTCCTTAAAGTCTACATGATCACTGAGGTTTTGCATCAAAAAAACGCCTCGTCCACCAGGAGTCATCAGATTTTCTGGTGCGGTGGGGTCGGGCAATTGTGCGGGGTCAAAACCAGGCCCCTCATCTTCTACGGTAAAGGTAATGCAATTTTGCTGGATAGCGCTAGCAATATGGACCTTTTTGTGGGCCTTGGCTTGGTTGCCATGCAAAATAGCATTGCTCACAGCCTCCGTTAAAGTGATGAGAATATTGCCAAAAAGCAACTCATCCAACTCATATTGCTGCAAAACCTGATTCACATAGGGTTCTACTTCTGCTATGTTTTTTGGGTGAGAATCTAGCGTAAGTTTTAGTGCAGTTCCGGTCATCAGCCATCGTTTTGCGAGTGATAAAATTGTTGTCTTTGAGCTAGTTATATAGCTACGTATTTATAGTGTGTTGGCCCAGAAAGCGGGGAAGTAGAGAGAAGGGATGCTTCCGAGGGCCTTTCAAGTTGTCCATTTACGGAACTTTCCTGCAAAGGGTTTCATTTTAGGGGGTTTATCTTAAGTCTTTTTTGCTTTGTTACTGAAATCACCCTTTTTTGACTAAAAAAGGAGAAAAAAGTCTTAAATTAGAGGGGCTTGTAGTTCTAAGTTTTTTTGAACCATTAGTTGTCGAAAATAAGCTACTATGCAGGAGTTTTTTGAATCTAAAACGATGATTATGCAACGGTTAATTTTTGGGGTCTTTATTTTATGCTTCTTTGGCCCAACTTTAACGGCCCAAAAATACAGTAATGAATTTTTATCTATTGGCTTGGGCGCCCGCGCCCAAGCTATGGGCGGCGCTATGGTGGCCCATGTCGATGATGCAAGCAGCAGCTTTTGGAACCCTGCAGGTTTGCAGGGTATAGAAACGGATTTGCAAGTTGGCTTATTGCATGCCGAATGGTTTGGCGGCATCGGCAAATATGATTATGCTGGCTTTGGTATGCCGATTAAAGGCCAAAATAAGTACCTGGGATTTTCTTTTATCCGTTTTGGTATTGACGGAATCCCCAACACCCTTTCGCTCTATGAGGATGATGGCAGCATTAATTACAATAACGTTACCGAGTTTTCGGCGGCTGATTATGCCTTTATTTTTAATTATGCCCAAAAGTTTGGCAAATTGGCGGTTGGGGCTAGCCCCAAAGTGGTCCGAAGAGTAGTGGGGCCTTTTGCCTCTTCTTGGGGCTTTGGCGTAGATTTGGGAGCCCAATATCAATACTCTAAAAACTGGGCCTTTGGGGCGCAGATCAAAGATATTACCACCACCTTTAATGCCTGGCAATTTAGCTTTACCGAAGAGGAAAAACAGACGCTGGGCCTCACGGGCAACGAGATCCCTATCCAGTCGTTTGAAATTACCAAACCCCAAATTATCCTTGGGGCGGCCTACAAAAAAACTTTTAACCTCCCTACGCCCGAAGGTAAAAAAGCCCGCAGTATTGGCCTTTTGGCCGAGCTAGATATGGTGGCGACTACGGACGGGCAGCGCAATACCCTAATTTCTGCTAGCCCTTTTAGCATTGACCCCGCCCTGGGCCTAGAGCTCAACTACAACCGCATTGCCTATTTGCGGATGGGCCTCAATAATTTTCAGCGATTTGAGAATTTTTCTGGCGAAAAAGAACTGACCCTCCAACCCAATTTTGGTCTGGGCTTCCGCATTTCTCGTTTCTATATTGATTATGCCTTGGCCAATTTGAGCGCTAGCGCGGGCGGACTGCGCTCTCATATTATCTCGATCAAACTGGATATTGATTACGATTATATTAAACAAGCAATTCAAAAAGAGATTTAATTGTTTTTGGGGCTTGCCGCCTTTGGCGGCCGTTCCCTTTCGGGGCTCGCAGGTCTGCTCGGCCCTGCAGCCCTGCGGGCTTTGGTCGGCGGCTGCGCAGCCCCCCTACAGGCAACTAAGCCTGCGGCGGCTAAAGCCGCCTGTAGGACGCCCTATTGGTCCAGAAAAGCGAGCGCAGCGAGCTTGGCTTAGGGATGGATAGTGGTGGCCGTAGGCCAGACCCAGGGCTTTGAAGCGCAGCGAAAAGCCCGCAGGGCCGAGCGAATAGCGAGCCACGACACAGCCCGACCCGCCCGATAACTCATGAGGGTGTTAACCCTCATTTTGTATAAGTTCGCAAAGCGATACCGCTTTGCCTTGGGTTTCAACCCAGCGGAAGGGGAAGCCCCAAAAAAATCCCCATATTAACCTTTGAAAAATAAGATTATGCGATACCTCTACTTCTTATTCCTACTTTTTGCTGTTGGCGCTTTGCAAGCCCAAATGCATGACGGAAATTTTGGTCCAGAATGGATCAATTACAACCAATCCTATTATAAAATGAAAGTGGCCCAAGATGGCCTCTACCGACTTAGTGCGCAGGCTTTGCAAAATGCAGGCATCAATACGGCTAGTTTGCCCCTAAGCAACCTATCGATTTATCATATGGGCCAAGAAGTGCCGATTCAGGTAGAAAGTAGTGGTGGTCAACTGCAGTATATTCAGTTTTATGGCGAAAAACATCGGGGCGAACTGGATAAGGAGCTGTATAACAACCCCAACCATCATTTTAACCCCACTTATAGTGTTATTACTGATACCTCGGCCTATTTTCTGACCTGGAGCAATACGGGCCAAGGGCGCCGCTATGCCGATCAGGCGGCCAACCTCTCTAATTTGCCGGCTAAGGAGGATTACTTTATGTACAAAAGCGTTCGGCCCATTACAACGGCTTGGCAGAAAGGGAAGAATTATTATATTGCTACTGAGGAGCTTACGAAGTCAACTTTTGAGTATGGCGAAGGTTGGGGCGGCAACCCCTTATTGGACCAAAGTCATGCAGTGGGGATTTCTAACCTATATACTACTGGCCCCGCTGCTCAAGGAGAAGTTCGTCTTTATGCTTCGGGGGCTGTCAATCACAATATTGAGGTACAAGTGGGCGGGCAGAGCTGCTTTAATACCACTTTTGCTGGCGACAGTGTAGGGACGCATAGTTTTTCAGTGCCATTGAGCAATCTTTTGCCCACTACTATTATGCGGATTCGGGGTTTGGCTAGTAGCAGCGACTACCTTTCGGCCAGTTATGTAGCTATTAGCTACCCTAGGACCTTTGATTTTGATGGAGCCAATAACTTTGTCTTTGAGTTGGCGGCTAGTAATAGCCGGCAGTACTTAGAAATTACCAACTTTGATGGGGGGAGTGGTCAGAATATTTACCTCTATGATTTGACCAACGGCTTGCGCATTCGCTGCTTTTGGGATGGGAGCCGGGTCTTGACTGATCTGCCCGCCTCGGCTGTAGACCGCAAGCTGCTGCTGATCAATGAAGGCAGTACCGCTATTCAAACTATGGGCCGCTTGGAAGAGGCCAATTTTGTAGACTATAGCAACCTCAATGCAGATTATATTATTGTTACGCATGCTAGCTTGCGTCAAAATAGCTTAGGGGAAGACCCTGTTAGGGCTTATGCTGATTATCGAGCGACTACAGGCTACAACCCTGTAATTATTGAGGTGGATAATATTTTTGATCAGTTTGGTTATGGGATTAACAAGCATCCTGTAGCTTTACGTAATTTGGCAGGCTATTGTAAGCAAAATTGGGCTAACCCTCAATATGTTTTTCTTATTGGAAAGGGGCGGACCTACACTCAAGTGAGGAATTTTCATACTTATGATCATTTGATTCCTACTTTTGGTTTTCCCCCTTCAGATAATTTGCTGATGGCTCCTATTGGTAGCGATGTACCTGTCATTCCGGTAGGTCGCCTGGCTGCTGTAGATGGCGATCAGGTAAGTCTTTACCTCAATAAGGTCCGAGATTATGAAAACGAACGCCTCAATGCGGCCTCTGATTTATCGGGCAGAGGCTGGACCAAAAATGTGATTCATTTGGGGGGGGGCAAATAGCTCGGAGCAGAATATTATTCAGCAGAATTTGAACAATATGGAAACGATTATTTCTGCTAGTCAATTTGGTGGAAATGTTACCTCTTTTTTCAAAACTTCTACCAACCCCATTCAGGCCGCTCAGTCAGCCTACCTAGATTCTCTGATCAACAATGGTGTGAGTCTGATTACTTTTTTTGGCCATGCTTCGCCCAATAGCTTTGACTTTAATTTAGATCAGCCCGAAAATTATAGCAATGCTCGACGCTATCCTATGTTTATGTCTTTGGGTTGTTATGCTGGAACTGTCTTTGAAGACGGAGCCCGAATTAGTGAGTCTTTTATTTTTGAGGAAAATGCGGGAGCTAGTGTCTTTCTTGCCTCTGTAGGGGCTGTTTCGCTCTCTGCACTCAATGTTTTTGCTAGTCAGTACTATTATCAGGCGAGCCAAAACCAATATGGACAAGGTGCGGCTAAGATCAACCAAAAAACAATTGAAGCCCTAGAAAATGGTACTTTCTATTCTACAACGGTCCAAATGGTTAGCCACTATTTGCTCTATCATGGCGACCCCGCTATCCAACTCAGTATTTCTGAACGACCTGATTATTATGTAGATAATAGTTTGGTTGATCGTAGCCCAGCTACTATAACTACACAAATGGACAACTTTGAGTTGGTGGTAGATGTTTATAATCTAGGAATGGCCATTGATACTTCTTTTTGGGTTGAAATTAATAGAGAATACCCCAATGGTAGTAGCGCTTTTGTGAGTCGAGAGCATATCTCTGCCCCAAATTTTCATAAGGAGCTGCGCCTAACGGTACCCGTAGAGGGCCAGCTAGCTTTAGGAACTAACTTTTTTGATATTACTATAGATGTAGATAGCGAAATTGATGAACGACCACAACCCAGCGCAGAACAAAATAATCAGGTCCTACGCTATCCGGTCCAAATTCTATCCGATGCCATTCTCCCCGTTTATCCTAGGGAGTTTGCCATCGTGCCGCAGCAAAATATTCGCCTAAAGGCCTCTACAGGGAATACCATGGCGCAACGCCAGACTTATGTCCTGCAAATAGATACTACCGCCTATTTTAATAGCCCTTTGATGCAGCAAACAAGTATCAGTCAGGGCGGAGGACTTTTAGAGTGGCAGCCCAATATGAGCTATACTGATAGTACGGTTTATTATTGGCGAGTGAGCCCCGATTCTACTAATCCAACAATTGGCTATAGCTGGGTTACTAGCTCCTTTATCTATATAGATGCTAGCTATTCTGGCTGGAACCAATCGCATTTTTTCCAGTTCAAAAGGAACCAGTTTAATAACTTAGAGCTAGAGGAACCCCAAAGAAATTTTGAGTTCATTACTTCTTTGCAAGAAATTACCTTGGCCAATGGTTTTACGCCCTCTCCCTTGCATCCTGAGCAGTTGGCTACCTACCTCAATGGTAATTTGGTTGATAAATGCCGCTGCCACAATAATAGAGGGGTTTATGTACAGGTCATTGATTCTTCTGATTTGACCATTTGGACCCTAGGCGGCGGCCAAAGCCAATATGGGGCAGTTAACTGTGATGGGGCTGGACGAACGGCCTCGGTCTTTTTATTCGAAACTCAGCAAACTAGCGCAGCCCTAGACCTAGAACGCTTTTTGGCCGATTCTATTCCAGATGGCTATTATGTATTAGTCTATACTTTGAATGATGCCAATGCCGATAACTGGCCCGCTAGCCTAATTGGGGAGTTGCAAAACCAAGGCGCCCAACAATTGCCTGGCCTGACGGCTGCCGTAGGTGGCCTGCCTTGGGCCTTTTTCTACCAGAAAAATAATGCAAGTTTTCCCTACCGAAGCGAAGCCCTAGGAGCCAGCCAAAACGATATTATTGGCCTCTCTTGCCTGATGCCTGGCAACTGGGATAAAGGCAGTTTGCTCTCTACCCAAATTGGGCCCGCCCAAAATTGGTATTCTTTCCATTGGGAGCCCGCCAATCTCGATAGTAATGATGTAGTAGGGGTAGACCTCTATGGCATTGAGGCCAACGGAAGCCGCCAATTGCTCCTGTCCAATATTGTGGCCCAAAATACTAGCCTGAATAGTATTGATGCCAATCAGTATCCCAAATTGGAGTTGGTCTGGAAAACCGAGGACGAACTAAGCCGAAGCTCTGGCCAGCTCGCCTATTGGCGCATTTTGGCCGATTTGGTGCCAGAGGCCGCTCTGCGACCCGAACGCTTTAGTGTTATTCAATATGATACGGTGGACCAAGGGCAGCCTTTTGGCTTTAATGTCCAAATGGAGAATATTAGCCCGCTAGATATGGATAGCATTTTGGTCAAATATCAGCTGCTAGAAAATGGCAGTACGATCAATTATAAACGCTTGGCCCCCTTGCCCGCCGGCGATAGCCTGCGCACGGGCCTACTTACGGTCTCTACCGATAATCTATCGGGGCCCCAGCAATTGTTGGTCGAAATCAATCCCGATAATGATCAAGCCGAGCAATATCACTTTAATAATTTGGCCCTGGTCAATTTCTTTGTGCGCCAAGACCGCATCAACCCGCTACTAGATGTGACCTTTGATGGGGTGCGCATCATGAATGGCGATCTCGTTTCAGGCAAATCTCAGGTGGTGGTTTCTTTGTCTGATGAAAATAAATGGTTGGGCCTAGATGAGGTGGAGGACTTCCAGCTTACGCTGCGCCACCCTAGCCTGCCCAATGGCGAAACCCAACTCACGCTCAACAGTCCCTTGGTCCAAAACCTAGAGTTTCTGCCCGCCGATGCCCAAAATTTAGTAGTCGAAAATAAGGCGCAGCTCGTTCTGGACCTCGATCTAGAGTTTGATGGAACCTACACGCTCTTTGTTTCGGCTGCCGACCGCAGCGGAAATAATTCTGGAGAGCTAGATTACAGTATTGATTTTGAGGTGGTCAACCGTCCCATGATTTCCGATTTCCTCAATTATCCCAATCCTTTTACCACGCAAACGCAGTTTGTCTTTACCCTCACGGGCCGAGAATTGCCTTCTTACCTCAAGATCCAAATCATGACGGTAACGGGCAAGATTGTCCGCGAAATTAGTATGGATGAGCTCGGCCCCTTGCATATTGGTGTCAATAGAACCGAATTTGCCTGGGATGGTACCGACCAATTTGGCGACCGCCTAGCTAATGGGGTCTATCTTTACCGCATTTTGGCCAAAACTGCCGATGGCGAACCTTATGAACGTTACCTTAATAAGGCCAGTAGCTTTACAGAACAGGGCTTTGGCAAAATGTACTTGATGCGATAAGCCTTTGTTTATTTTCTTTAGGGTCTCTAGCGTTATGGCTAGGGGCCTTTTTTTATGGTTTTGGGGCCCGCGGCCGGCTAGCCTTTGGCTAGCTCGGCCGCCGCTATGCTACGCCGCTCGCAGGTCTGCTCGGCCCTGCGTCGCTTCGCTCCTGGGTCTGGCGCTTCGCGCCACGGCTGCGCAGCGCTGGGCCGCTCAGCGGTCTTTTTTCTTTTGGCGGTTTTCTTCGGCGGTGGGGCGCTTCTTGGTTTCTGCTGCTTTTGAGTTTGCCGCTAAAGCCTTCAATTAGCGCAGACCCTCGGAAGGGGTAGCGCACACCCTCGGAGCAATTGGCTAAACCCTCTGGGAGGGAAAAAAACAAAGGCCCAAAAACTTAGGTTTTGGGCCTTATTGCTACTTTATTCTTTTTGGGCTTCCTTTTGGGCTCGTTCGTAGAGGCGTTGGAGTCGTCTTTGGATTTCGGGAACAGCTCGGCGGAGGCGGGGGAGGCTTTGGTTGTGCACCCAAGACTTTCGGATAATAGTTTGGCTAGGGAAGGGGGGGCGCAATTGGCCCTTGAGGGGGCGAAGTTGGAGCGAATTAAAGGTATTGGCTCCTCCTGCGGCTTCATAATAGAGCCAATAAATAGCGAGCGAGTCGGGCATGCGTATACTAGGGTCTTTTTCTCCTTGTGCATTGAGCAAGACCTGGCTGCGGCCGCCCTTACGGATATATTGGGCAGAGGTATCGTAGCAAAAATAGAGGGGACAAAAATCAAAAGTATCTTGAAGGGCCCGAATAATGGTTTGGTTAATGGCTTGAGTTTCCGCTTGCATATTTTGGAGCAGGCGTTCTACTTTTTTGCGTTTTTTGGCCTTGAGGTTTTTATTGGCCAAGAGTTTTTGGTAGTGCGCTGTTTTGAGGTGGTTACTTTCTAGGCGGAAAACAAGCAGGCCATTTTCTTTTAGTTCTTGGCTAGCTTGGAGGGCCGCCTGAAAATCGGCTTTGCTGTTGATGAGCTGGGCCGAAAGGCCAGCGGGGCCAAGCAGCAGGCCCAAACAAATAAAAAGACGAAATAGATAAGACATATAGTAAATAAATTTTGGTCCAAGATAAGGAGAATTTGCCGTATGCCTGCTGCGGTTGCTGGCCCGTTAGAAGGGCGAAGCCCTTGGCCTAGCGATGTGCAGCAGTGGCCCGCAGGGCCAGACCAAAGCGCGAAGCGCTGCAGGGCCGAGCGAACAGCGAGCTGCGAAACGTAGCGCCGACGACCGAAGGGAGGCGGAGGCCCCAAAAAAACAGCAGCGAGCTGCGACAACAAGGACCTTAGTCCGCAGTTCGACGACCGAAGGGAGTAAACGTAGCGCCGACGACCGAAGGGAGGCGGAGGCCCCAAAACAGCAGTGAATAGATAAATTAACTAACAGTTCATTCTATTTTAAGCTATAAATTGTGAAAAGCGCTAAGGATCAGCTACTTTTGTGAGCATTTTAGGGGAGCAAAAAAACAATATGCAAGAAAGAGTTGTTTGGACCAAGGATGCAGACTACTACAAAGAGCAATATTTAATTTCGGCAGAAGAACTGGCGGTATTGCGGGCGGCTGGCGAGCAAATTTCGGCAGAGCGGCGGCTGGTATACGATGCCCTTTATGACTGGATGCGGAAATCAGAGCGCTATGCGGCATTTTTTAATGAGGAGTTGATTACGGCCATTTCTTCGGATGAAGAGGTCTTTTGGGATGATGTGGTCTTGGGGCGTTTGACCGATACCTATGTGAACACACAGCGGCATTATGGGGAACATTTTTCGATGGCAGGCTTGAGTTTAGAGTCTTTCATTGGCATATTGACCTGTTTTCATGAGCATATTCGTTTTGCTTTTATGCGCAATGGTTTGGCGACTTTTGAGCTAATGACGGCCTTTAAGAAATTTGCTCAGGTGGCGGTAGACATTGTGACGGAGGTCTATAATCACAAAATGGCCTGCACCTTACAGGAGCAGAATGACAGCTTGCGGGAATTGTCGACTCCAGTCGCTCAGATTTGGGATGGCGTTCTTCTATTGCCTTTGGTGGGGTTTATAGATTCTAAGCGGGCCCAAGACATTATGCAAAGGATGTTGGCCGAAGTAGGAGAAACTCAGTCGAAATTTTTTATCTTGGATATCAGTGGGGTAGCGATAGTAGACACTGCTGTAGCCAATCACTTAATCAAGATGAGCAAGGCGGCCAAACTGATGGGATGTAACTGTATTATTTCTGGAATATCGGGGCCTATTGCGCAGACCATTGTAGAGCTGGGAATAGACATTGATGAAATACGGACGACAAGCAGTATGCGAGATGCCTTGCGCCTAGCAATTCGAGAGCAGAAAGAATAAATATATGGCCATAGTAAAAATCAACAAACAGCGGTATTGGAGCATCTTTATGCTAGAGGAAGAGGATCTATTGCTTGTTCGGCGGGCGGGAGAGGCGATTATGTCTCGGCAAGAAGCTGTTTTTGAGGAATTTTATGCTTGGTTGGAGTTTCAGCCAGAGTATAGTGCAGACTATACCGAAGAGATTATTGATCGTTTTGATCAGCAGTCTGGGATCTTCTGGAAGCATATTTTATCGGCTCAGGTCGATGAGGAGTCGGTCCATTATCGGGAGCGTCTGGTGCGGGACCTGCTCAAATTGGGCTTGCCTTTTGAGGCCTATTTGTCGGCTGTTTTTGCCTTTCATGAGCTGATTGAAAAAGCCTTTGTGCTAGAGGGCGTGGCTAGTTTTGAGCTAATGCAAGCTTTTAAGAAAGTGAGTAGTGTGGGGGTTTTTATAGCCATAGACACCTTTAATAATGAGATGAACAAACAGCTGCAAGAGCAAAATGATATGCTCATGCAGCTCTCTACCCCAGTAACCCCAATTTGGGAGCAAATCTTACTTTTGCCCGTGGTGGGAATTGTCGACTCTTTTCGGGCGCAGAACATTATGACCGCCGTTTTGCAGGAGATTGCAGACTATCAGGCCAAGGTTTTTATTTTAGACATTTCTGGAGTAGGCGTAGTGGATACGGCCGTTGCCAACTACTTTATCAAAGTGAGCAAAGCGGCTAATTTGATGGGTTGCGAATGTATTATTTCGGGAGTAACGCCAGCCGTGGCCCAAACCCTAGTTGAGTTGGGGATAGATATAGAAAACATACAGACCAATGTAAACATTAAGGAGGCCCTTAAGACGGCAATTGGACAGATATAATTTTTTTCACTATCTTGTTCATCCATAAACACTCCTAAAATTGTTTGTGATATGAGTAAAACCCAAATTCAAATATCCTATAGTCGTTATGCTCCTATGTATATGTTTACGGAAGAGCGCTTGGAGTTAATTCGTCAAGCAGGGCGGGAAATTGCAGAAGCAAAGGAAGAAATATTTGAGCTTTTTTATGACTCTTTGCGCCTGCACCCTACCTTTTCTGAGGACTATAACGAAATTGTTATTGAGCGCTTTGCTCAAGACCAAGATGGGCTATGGCAGCACATTCTAGAGGCCAAAATGGATGACGAATTTGTGCGTTATCGCAGTCAGTTGGTCCGTGATTTACTACAGCTAGGTTTGGCTTTTGAGGCTTGCTTTACGGCCATTTTTGCTTTGCATGAGTTTATCGAATTGAAGTTCATGGAGTACAATTTGGCTAGCCTAGATTTGCTCCAAGTCTTTAAGCGAATTTGTAGCCTAGGGGCATTAATTGCCATTGATACCTTCAACCAAGAAATCAATCAGCAGCTAGCAGACCAAAATGAGATGTTGATGCAGCTCTCTACTCCCGTAACGCCAATCTGGGAAGATATTTTGCTCTTGCCCATTGTGGGGATCGTGGATTCTATTCGGGCCCAAACTATCATGTCGGCTGTGCTTCAAGAAATTGCCGAGCGGCAGGCCAAGGTCTTTATTCTGGATATTTCTGGAGTCGCCATTGTAGATACGGCTGTTGCCAATTACTTTATTCGGGTGAGCAAGGCGGCTTGGCTGATGGGCTGTAAAACTATTTTGTCGGGTATTTCGCCCGCCATTGCCCAAACATTGGTAGAGTTAGGCGTAAATACTGGCCGCCTGAGCACTAGAAGCAATATGCAGGATGCTCTAGAACGGGCCTTTAGTTGGACGGGCCGGGCCGTTGAGGAAAAAAGAAAGCAAAAAGGTTAGGGCTTTAATTCTTTTTGAGTAATTTAGGCTATCCCCACTAAACTACTTAATTGGAAAAAGTCATGGCAGAATTTAAAGCCTTTGCGGAGCATATTGAAGTGAATGCGACCACCGTACTCTCCTTTATCTATTCTATGAAAAGAGGGCAAGACAAACGCTTGGCCTTACTAGAAAAGCATGGGATCAAGCCCGAAGAAGGCGGCTGGTACCCACAGCAAAAATGGCTAGATGCTTTTGAAGAGCTCAGCCAAACGGTGGGCGATATGAATCTCCTCTTAATCGGAATGGCCATTATCGAAAATGCCGACTTCCCCCCCTTCAACTCGCTAAAAGAAGGCCTAGAGGTTATTGATGTGGCTTATCATATGAACCACAGAGACCAAAACGGTCAGCCGCTTTTTAATCCCGATACAGGAGAAAAATTAGAGGGTATTGGCTGCTATGACTTGCAATACTATAACGAAGAAGAGCAAACAGCTATCATGTATTGCCGTAATCCCTACCCCAGTAAATTTGATCAAGGCATTATCACGGCCCTTTGTCGTCGTGTTCGCCCCGACAGCATCAAAACAATTGATGTTCGTCCAGATTTGGATAAGGAAAGAAGACCTAAAGGGGGCGATTCTTGCACCTTTATTATCAACTGGTGATTAATTTGGGGCTGCCCCGCCCTGCGGGCGGGTCGGGTTGTCTCGCAGCTCGCTGTTCGCTCGGCCCTGCAGCGGCAAAGCCGCTTTGGTCTGCCGCCTTCGGCAGCCCTGCTGCCCATCCCTCAGCCGAGGCGCTGCGCGCCTTTGCGGGCGGCTTCGCCGCCCTGCCTAAGGCCATTAGGGCCAGTAATTCACCTCCGGAACCAAGTTAATCCCAAATTTTTGAGCAATGTCTTGCTGTACCGCCTTTGCCAACTGAACAATTTCTTGGCCCCTAGCCTCGGCATATTTGACCAAAACCAAGGCTTGCCGCTCATGTACGCCTACGGCTCCCATTCGCTTGCCTTTCCAACCCGCCTGATCAATCAACCAGCCCGCTGCCAGCTTTAGCTGTCCATCCGCCTGCGGATAATGGGGCATCTTCGGATATTGGGCCAGCAATTGCTCTAGCTTTTCTGCAGCCACCAAAGGATTTTTGAAAAAAGAACCCGCATTGGGCAGCTCTTTAGGATCTGGCAATTTAGATCTCCGAATCCGCATTACAGCCTCCGCCACAGCCTGAATACTCAAAGGCTGATCGCCTATCTCTTCCCGAATGTTGCCATAGTCCAAACGATAGGAGGGATGCCTGCGCAGCTTCAAGACTAAAGAACAGATGATAAACCGCCCCGGATAAAGCGATTTGAAGATGCTGTCTCTGTAGGCAAATTGACAGTCTGTAGACCCAAATTTGCAAAAGCGCTGCTGCTGCATATCCCAGGCCTGTATCAAATGACAAACTTCCGAAAATTCTACCCCATAAGCCCCAATGTTTTGCACAGGAGCCGCCCCTACAGAACCCGGAATCAAGGCTAGGTTTTCTAGGCCCGCCCAATTGTTGGCCAAAGAATATAAGACCAATTCTTGCCAGTTCTCTCCAGCAGCTACCTCTAGGTAAACAAACTCTTGGTCTTGCCCCACTAAACGCGTCCCCTTGAGCTGGTTGTGAATAACTAGACCTGGCAAATCTCCAGCTAGCAAAATATTAGAACCCCCACCCAAAATGTAGTTGGGCCGATTCCGCCAATCAGACAATAAGGCCAATTGGTCCAAACGCTCAAGGGCCAAATAGGCCTCGGCCTTGGCCGAAATCCTAAAGCTGTTGAGCTCCTCTAAGGAATGTTGATACTGAATCATCGCTTTAGGTATACATTAAGATAAGTACGCAAATGGTCGCAATAGTCGTCAATACTGTCGACATGCGAACCGTGAACCGAATCCCCCCGCAAAATTGCCGAATCGCCTTTTCTTGCTCCGGATACTTAGGAATAATTTCCTCCTCTAGCTTTTTTACATTAAAAATATGACTGGCCCCAAACTCTACCCGGTTTTTAACCAATATCCCATAGGCTTTCACAACCTTAACCCTCGAGTAAATCACCAAGGTCAAAATGGCAAAAAAGCAAATGATCGTAATACTAATGAGTATATTCTCCATTTTGTAATTCTCTGTTTTAAGGGCCAAATATAAGCATAAAATAAGCAGCCGCCAATGCTTTCCAATGAGGAGGCGGTAGATGACTGAAATCCCAAATATAGGATCGCTTACATATTTATAATCCTTGTCTAGACATTGTTTTAAGAGGAGATATTGGATTAAAAATAAAGGGAAGTAATGTTCTTTTTTTTAAAAAAAAAGATAACTTGGGATTGTTTAAGCCCTTTGTCATAGAGTTGTGTTAACGGCCAAACACAGCCCCAACCTTTAATGAAACGACCGTACTCTGTCATCCTTTTAGATGTAGTAGGCCACTAACCCAGCCAAGAACAGTCCCTTAAGCATGCTGATAGAACCTGCTTATTTCTCTAAAAGATGAAACAGATACCAAAACCCTAAATGCTAGAAGGTCATTAACTAAAAATTGTATGAAAGTCAGAGACATTAACTATTATAAACACTACTACTTTATTACAGATGAAGCTTTGGCTCATTTAGCAGAAACAGAAAAACAAATGGAGTGCGAAATGCGCCAGTGTTTTGATGAGGTTTACGAACTGCTAGAAAATCATCCCGAATATAGCTCGTTCTATATAGAACAACTTATCCCCGTAGTTCAGTCAGCAGAAAAAGAACTTTGGCTAGATATTACAGCCGCTCGATATGATGAGCGATTTATTGGGTCTTGCTACTCTTTTGGGCAGTTTTTTGCCGCCTCAGGTTTGCCCCTTAAAGCCCATTTAGCCTCCTTAATGGCTATCTATGAGTGTATGTATGCCGCCTTCAAACGACAAGGACTCAATGATGGTGACCGTATGATGACGATGAATAAAATAGCTAGAACAACCCTAGATATTATCTCAGAAGTCGATAGCAATAATATCCAACAGAAGCTGGCAGAACAAAATGATACCCTCCGAGAACTCTCTACTCCCGTAGCCGAAATCTGGAACGGAATCCTCCTGCTCCCTCTTGTCGGCTTTATCGACTCTAAACGAGCTAAGGATATGATGGAGTCTATGCTCTCTAATGTATCCGAAAAACAAGCTAAGGTCTTTATTCTCGATATCTCCGGTGTCGCTATTATCGATACCGCAGTAGCTAACCACCTCATCAAAATGACTAAGGCCAGCCGCCTAATGGGCTGCAATTGTATTATTTCAGGAATCTCAGGCTCTATCGCCCAAACTATTGTCGAACTAGGTATCCAAATTGACGAAATCCAAACTACTGGCAGTATGCGCGACGCCCTGGCTTTGGCCATGAAACAAACCCAATCCTAAAGAATTCGCACTATCCACTTTTTTATTTTTCCTACTGAGCTGTTTTAAAGCCTTTTACTAAAAAAAAAGAAGAGAAGCTTTTATCTTAGATCAAATCTAAATAATGAGCAGTCATGGAGCTAAAGCAATGGGAGAAATCAGTAGACTTTTATAAGCAACAGTACTTTATCTCAGATGAAGACTTAAATTGCATCCGCCAAGCCGGAGAACAGATTATGGACCAGATGCGCTGGGCCTATGATCAACTCTACAATTGGATGCGCCAACATAAACGCTACGAAAAGTATTATACCGAAGAGCTCATTAACTTACTCGCCGAAGAAGAGGAACTCTTCTGGACCGATATCGTCCTTGGCCGCCTCTCCGATGATTATATTTACACAGAAGCAGTCTATGGCCTAGAGTTCGCCAAAATGAATATTCCTCTCGAGGGCTATGTGGGCGCTCTAGTAGCTTTCCACGAGTTTATCCGACAAGCCTATGTCCGAAAAGGCATCCAGAGCTTTGAACTGATGTCGGCCTTCAAAAAGTTTACGCAGGTGTCTATTGATGTGGTGACCGAGGTCTACCAAGATATTATTAGCCACCAACTCGAAGAACAAAATGAAGCCCTCCGAGAACGCTCTACTCCCGTAGCCCAAATTGCCGAAAATGTGCTGCTGCTTCCCCTAGTCGGCTTTATCGATTCTAAACGGGCCAAGGATATGATGGAGTCTATGCTCTCCAATATTGCCGAACAACAAGCCAAGGTCTTTATTCTCGATATCTCTGGGGTGGCTATTGTCGATACCGCCGTGGCCAACCACCTGATCAAAATGACCAAGGCTAGCCGCCTGATGGGCTGCCATTGTATTATCTCTGGCGTTTCTGGCCCTATCGCCCAAACAATTGTCGAACTGGGCATCCAAATTGACGAAATTGATACCCGCGGCAGTATGCGCGATGCCCTAGCCGCCGCCCTTAATCGCAAGCTCTAAATCTGGCATAAAGGGCCTCTATTTTAGCCGCCAAACGATGGTCCCGCTCCGTAATCGTATTGCCCGCATCATGGCTGCATAAACGAATCTCCAAACGGTTGTAGACATTGTACCAGTTCGGATGATGATCCCATTTTTCAGCCCAAAAAGCTACCTGCGTCATAAAACCAAAGGCCGCTATAAAGTCCTCAAATACAAATTCAGCCACTAGCTGCTGCTGCTCTTCTCTAAAGTGTTGGTAGTCCATTTTTTTGTTTTTTTTGGGGCCTCCTGCCTGCGGCAGGCGCTACGTTTCAGGGCTCGCAGGCTTGCTCGGCCCTTCAGCCGCCAAAGGCGGCTTCGGTCTGGCCTTCGGCCACCCTTTCACATCGCTAGGCCGCTCAACAGACTTCTTTGCGCCCATTGTTTTTCTTCGGCCCCAAAATAATAAAGCCCAGTTTGTTTTAATAGAAATAGCAGAATAAGATAGGTCCAACAGGCGGCAAAGCCGCCGCAAAGGGCCGCAGGCCCGCGGCAATAGCCAGATTTAAACGCACTCACTTTTATAGTTTGCAGCAATTTTCGGCTAGTCGTCCCTATTTTTCTCGACCATAGCGAAGGCTATGCGCTTAAAAAATAGCTAGCCTAGTCAAAAATTCATAGCAAACTATGGCCAAAGCAGTGCGATTAAATCTGGCTGAGGGATGGAAAGTGGTGCGGCAAAGCCGCAGACCCAGGCGCTGAAAGCGCCGCAGGGCCGAGCAGACCTGCGAGCCACGACACAGCCCGACCCGCCCGCAGGGCGGGGCAGCCCCAAAAAAGAAGCAGCAATACTCATTTTTTCCTCCCCTCCAAATGACTGCAAAAATTAAAATCTCTTCTGTATCTTTAAAGGCTCAACGGCAAAAGAGCGCTTTAACGAAAATCTGAAAAAGAGAGCCTTGAAAAATCGCGAACAGCAACATATTATCGAAACCCAAAACCTCAATATTGAGGTGCAGGGCTATTTGGATGACTACCAACTTCGATTGGTGCAAACAACGCTCATTCATCTGTTTAAGAATGAGTTGGGGAATTATTTGGACCGCCTTTTTAGCGAGATGGTCCCCCCAGATGTGCATCTGGTCATTGATCGTTTAGATATCGATTTGCCCCCCATTGATTTGCGTGGGGCCGAGGCCGTTAAGGATTTTCGACCTGCCGTAGAACGCTATTTTAAAAAAGTAGCCCGAGAAACGGTCCAAAAAACAATTATTAAAAGCTCAGGCGGCCGATTTGAACAAGAAGGAACTCGTGTTCGAGTCAGTAAATGGACTCTCTTTAAGGATTTTTTGGAAAAAGGCCATTATCCCAGTTGGGCCGGCCCCAAAAACCTGCCCATTAGCTCGGTGATTGAAGAGCTTATGCGAAAATCGCCCAGCAAAATGGCCGAACTGCTCTTGGATATTGGCCGCAGAAATCCCCAACTGGCCAACCGCCTGATTTTTCAGTTTAGCCCCCGACAACTAGAGCAAATGCTCCAACTCATTTATCAGCAGTCGGGCCCCAATATGCTTCGCCAACTTCAGCTTATCCTAAAGCGATTGGGCCAAAGATATCGAGCCCTGCGCGGACAGCGATCGGTCCAAAAAGCCGCCTATACCGTCGCCTTTGAGTACATTTTTGAAAAAGTACGCTCTGGGCGGAAATTTGTGTATAAGGAGCAAGAATTGGTGCAAAAAATTGTGGAACGCATCCAGAAAAATTATCAACATGTCTCGGCCCAAGAGTTGGGCGAACTGGATAGCGGGGTGCGCCAAGAACATAGCCAAAATTATGGCGATTTGGACCTACTAGAGTATTTTCTGCAGTATGGTTCTATTCCCTATTGGGCCAAAACAGATAGCCTGGCTTCTATGCGCCAACTCTTTGATCGCCTGATCCATAAACGACTTAGCGCCCTACAACGACTGATTATTCGCCAAAAAGATGCCCCCAATTTTTGGCAACGCCTCTTTTTGCAGTTTGAAGAAGAACAACTCTTGCAGTTGCTAGAACCGCTAAGTGAGGACCGTATGCGAATGGTCCGCAGCCTGCTAGAACAGTTTCATCATTGGGGCCAAAAGGAGGGCATTAGCCGCCACCGACTAGCGCCCGCCCTTATGGGCCAACTCTTTGAACAGCTCTTGCTTAATCGCTCCAGCTTTTCGGAAAAAACACTGATTGAAGGCTTTCTCAAGGAGGCTAGCCAACTCTCTACAAAAACAAAGAATAAGGAAGATTTGGCCCAAACACTTTTTAAGGTGTTGGAGCAGGAAAATAATGAGCGCTTCGATCTCTCTCGCCAAGAGTTGCTCAAGCAGCTCGGGCAAATGCTGCCCAAAACACAGGCTGCTGCCCATAGCGAATTGCTCAAAGAGGAACAATTAAAGCGCAGAAGTCTGGCCGTAGAATTAGCCCTACAGGCCCTAGAGGAAGAGTTGGCTCAGGAGGATCTAGACCAAGAGCAAATGACCCGCCTCCAAAAGAAAAAAGGCCGCTTGCAACGCCAAGAACGACAGTTGCAAAGAGAACTGCAAGTCATTTCTGGCCTGGCCCCTAGCTCTATTCGCGCCCTTTTGGACCGAAAAAAATGGCTGAAAAAACGCCTCATCCAATTAGAAAAAGAACTAAAGGCCGAGGATAAACGCATTAAGGCCGAGGATAAAGCAGCCGAAAAAGAACGTAAGGCCAAACAAGATGAGGCCCGCCAACTTCGCCGTATTATTCGCAATATGCGCCGAGAAACAAAGGCGATTGCCAGAGAATTGGGCAAATCTTATAAAAAGGTAGATAAAGAAGACCGCTCTGCCCTTCGAGAGCTAAAGTTAGAGTATGCCGCAGCGGTTTCGGACCTCTATAATGAGCGCTCAGAATTGCAACTGCAGCTGGGCCAATTGGAAGAGCTTTTTGCCTTAGGCGAACTGAGTAGAGCCGAAAAAAATCAATTGCAAAGCCAAATTCGCCTGCTCAACCGGCAGCTCAAGCAGCTCGACCGAGAGTTGCAGCAATTGGACCAAATGCTGGCCCGAGTCAATGCCGATTTGCGCAAGCTCGAGCAAGATGAAACAGCCGAAGAACCTAGCGCTAGCTCTCAAATCGATTTTCTGGTCTTTTTTCTTCAGTATGGTTCTATTCCTTGGTGGGCCGAAGAATATCGAGACTATTCGATTGAGGCTATCTTTAAGCAGTTTGCCGAAAAAGAGGCGGACAAACTGCGCAAGGCGGTTGCTCGCCTAGGCAAAAATCCCATTGTTTGGCAACGGATGGTCAACCAACTTTCTGAGGAAGTCTTGGAGCTGGTCCTGATTGCGCTCTTTCCACGCTTTGCGGGTTTTGCCATTTCTACGGCCATTATGCTAGAGAAAATTAAGGCGGCTCAGGTCTTTGATAAAATTAAGTCGATTTCGCTTAAGGACTTTAAGTGGAATAAAATTCTGGAGTATCTGTTTCTCCACCCCAGCCAAAGCAATCCCCAGCAATTTCTTAAGGATTTGGCCCTAGAACTAGGCCGAAGTTATGAGATTTCGCCCCGAGAGTTATTGATGTACATGACCAATCTCTCGCATAATAATCCCGAAACTCGCTTGGCCTATTTTGCCGATGTAATTGGCGATTTAGGGGAGGACCCCAGCATTTTGGCCGCCGAAGAAGCATTGGTCCAAGAGCTATTGCTTCGCCAGCGCCAAGCCGATGGCCTCATCTTGAGCCTAGAGAAGAAAAAAGAGGCCTTAGAGCAGTATTTGCTCAAAGGCTTGTTTACCGAAGCCTCTATTCGGGCCAAAACAGATACCCTAGCGGGAATGGAGGCGATCATCAAAGAATTGTTGGTCCAGGATCGGCAGTTTTTGCGCAAACTTTTGTTCGATGCCATTGGCCGAGCTCCCGCTAGAGAGCGTCTAGTGACCAATTTTGACAATAAAATCTTTTGGGAGTTGGTCCTTTTGCTGAACAAATCAGCCATGCCGCTCACTCAAAATTATGTGCAGGAGCTAGGCCGTGCCCTCAATGACCAAAAACTGTTTATGGTCAAGGATACGGTATATCGCTATCTACTAGAGCTAAGCCAAGGGGGGCAGTTCTCGGTCCGCAGTCTGGTTCAACAACTGCTTAAGGCCATTAGCCGAAATACCCAGCGAGACCCCATGCTCTTGCTCAATGATTGGAAGACCAAATTGCGGAACTTGCCGGCTCAACGTTCGGGCTTAGTTTTGCAGCTTTTGGAAACCGAAATTGCGCTTTTACGGGCGCAAAGACGCTCGACTGAAGACCCGAGTTTGCTAGAAAGTTTGGCCCAGCAATTAGGAAGTTTAGAGCTAGAACAACAGCATTTTAGCCGCCAGCTTTTGCAGGTCCTCAACCGAGAACGATTAGAAAAAGAAGGCCTAGAAATCGTTCCAGAGGATCTAGAAGAGCTGTATAGCCGCCTAGATGCTATCGAAAAGGAAATCGAGGAGCTGAAAAGCGATATCGATGAGGCCCAAGCCATGCAGAAGATTTTGCGCTGGCGCCGCATTGCCGAGCTAGAGGCCCAACGCAATTTGTTGAGACAAGAAGAGCCCTTTGCTATCCGTCAGCTACAACAAGATATGCTGAACCTCAAGGCCGAAATGGAGCGCTTAGATGCACGCATAAATCGACTCGGAGATTATGCCAAACAAGGCCTTTCTGCAGAGGAGATCAGAGCTGAAATTGCTCAGCTAGAGCAGCAGCGCCGCGCTTTGCAAGAACGCTTTAAGGAGCTGCAAGACCAAGGTAAAGATGCCACCAAAGAGGAGCTGGACCTAATTCGCCTGCGCCAAGAATTAGAGCGGCTCCAAAGAGATTTGGAGAGTGAATTAGAGGCTTTGCCCGAGCCAGAACTGCTCGAAAGGATGTTGGTGGATGAATGGGAACAACCCCATCTCCCCATAGAGGAAATTCGCCAAGCGCCAGAGGTGCAGGAGTTTTTGAGCTATTTGATGGAGCTGCCCTGGAAACAGGCCGAGGCCGACCGGATTCGCCAGCGCTATTTGCAAGAACTTCAGGACCATTGGGAGGATTTGGCCCAAGGCTTTCAGGCTAATCGAGAATTATTGGAGCTGTTGCGCTCTAAAATGCGCCAGCTCTTACTGCCTAGCTTGCAGCGAATGAGCCAAAAACGCCTAGATTGGCGGCGAGAAATTGAGGCCTTGCCCGATATGGATAGCGCCCAAAAATGGGAACAACGCCTGAGTGGAAGAGAGGAAGAACAAATTGAGTGGTTGGAACGCCTAGAAGCCGAGCAATGGGATGACCAAATGGCCAAGGAATTGGCCAGCCTACGCAAAAAGGTCCGCATTTATTTCCGAAAAATGCGCCTGATGTTCCGCCGCCAATTACGCAAACTCGCCCAGGCCGAAGCCGCCCGCCTAAAAGAAATACAAAGGGCCCAAGAGGAGGAAGAAAAACGCCTAGAGGCCGAGCGCATCAAGCGAATCAATGAGTTGAAACGCTTGGAAAAAGCACCAGAGGAGGAAGCTGTTCAGGAGGAAACCAAGGTTAAACCCAAAAAGGAAAAACCCAAGCCCGCCGATCCCCCCGTAGATGAACCTCTTTATATCCGAAATGCCGGATTGGTCCTTTTACAGCCCTATTATACCCGCCTTTTTATGGCCCTAAAAATGGTCAATAAAGGCAAGTTTGTTAATGAGGAAGCCCAAATTAGGGCGACGCATATGCTGCAATATATTGCTACTCGGCAAACGGAAACCCCTGAAAATGAACTGGTCCTGAATAAAATTATGTGCGGCCTGCCGCTCTCCACGCCCGTCCCTATGGATGTGGGCCTGACGGAGCAAGAGCTGGGCACCTGTGATAGCCTTTTGCAGGGGGCGATCAATAACTGGAGCCGCATGCGAACCATGACGCCAGATGCCCTGCGGGGTACCTTCCTCATCCGAGATGGAAATATCAAGGAGGAGGCCGACCGCTGGAAACTCAAGGTGGAAAAAGGCTCTTTTGATATGCTTTTGCGCACCCTGCCCTGGGGCTTTACTTTTGTCCGTTATGGCTGGTTGCCCAAGTTTATTGCCGTAGAATGGGATATTCCGGGTACCTAATATTGGGGGCTTCCCGCAGCCCTTTTATTTGGGGCTGCGGGCGCTATGCTGCGGGGCTCGCAAGCCTGCTCGGCCCTTCATTTTTTTCGCTGCGCTCAAAAAACTCGGTCTGGCCTGACGGCCACCCGCTCCGCAGCGCTAAGCCATTTTGGCCCAAGGGCCAAGGCGGCTTCGCCGCCCCAACTAGCCGCATTTATTGGGGCCAAAGGCCCTTTCTCTGCCCGATTAGGGCAGCTTTTTTGGCCTAGCGATGTGAAAGGGGGGCCGTCAGGCCAGACCGAGCCGCTGAAAGCGGCGAAGGGCCGAGCAGACCTGCGAGCCCTGAAACGTAGCGCCCGCCGCAGGCGGGAGGCCCCAAAAAATCAGCGAGCCTTGAAACGACAACAAGGACTTTAGGCCGCAGTTCGACGACCGAAGGGAGTAACCGCCGCAAGGCGAAGCCGCAGCGGAGGCCCCAAAAAATAAAATGCCCATTCCTCAAAAGCGGGAATAGGCATTTTAGGTATAGTGCAAAACGAGTTTACTTTTGTTGGCGCATGATTTCGTAGAGCGTAATGCCCGTGGCCACCGAGACATTAAAAGAGTCGGTTTGGCCGCGCATAGGCAAAAGGAAATGCTCATCAACCTTTTCGAGCAAAACGCGATTGACGCCCTTATGCTCATCGCCCATAATGAGGGCTAGGGGGAGATTGAGTTCTAAATCATAGAGCATTTTTTTGCCCTCTAGGTCGGCGGCAATCAGTTGAAGGCCATTCATCTGTAGGTATTCAGCCGTTTGGATCAGGCTATTTACTCGGCAGACGGGCAAATGATTGAGTGCGCCAGCAGAGCTCTTCATGGCCGAATCGTTAATTTGGGCCGAGCCTTTTTTGGGAATAATCAGGGCATCGGCTCCGGCGGCTTCTGCAGAGCGGGCGATAGCGCCAATATTGCGGACATCTGTCACGCCATCTAGCAAAACAAAAAGCGGGTGTTTGCCTTTTTCATAGGCCAATAAGAGCAAATCTTCTACCTGATAATAGGGGATAGGAGAGAGCAGGGCCACCACCCCTTGGTGGTTTTTGCGTGTATAATTATTGAGGCGTTCTTTGGGGACCGTTTGCAGGGGGACGTCTAGTTCCTTACAAGCCTTGCGCAAATCCTTTTCGAAAGGGCCACGGACATTAGCGGCCAGGATAATTTTTTCAAAATTGCGTTTAGCTTCAAGGGCGTCCATTACAGGATGACGGCCGAAAATCATTTCTTGATCGGGCGTCTTTTTTGGTCTGCGGTGCTGCATGAAAAGCGATTAGATTATTGAGAATTGGCCCATTTAAAGCTATTGATCATTCCCATAACATCCGTTTTGACAAAGTCAATAACGGGGGCCATAGAGTCAGCTTCTGGGCGGGTATTAAAATAGAGAGAGGCCCGAACAGCATGTTGGCTACTATCGGTGAGTAGGAGCTGAAAGGGCGAGGCCACATGGCCTTCAATGTTAAATAAAACGCCATAGACCTTATCTTCTGGGCGGTTGATGACATAATCATCGAGGCTAGCGGCCTTGGCAGTATGCTCTTCGGCTAGGCGATAAGCATCGCTATACATTTTATAGAGTTCCTCTTCAATAGGGCCTTTAGAAAGGTCGGTATAGGTGAAGTGTAGGCGGCCATTTAGGCTTTTAAAATTGAGGTCGAACCAGCAGGGGTGAAGTGCTTGGCGGTTGCCCAAGGTAGTATCTTGGACAAACTCCATATAGTCGGGATAATCAAAATGGAAGGCACAGAAATTTGTATCTAATGCCTGGTAGTTGCGCTCTGGATAAACGACCTTAGGGTAAATGCGTTTTTTGGGAATATACACCTCTTCTTCTTGGCAAGAAAGCAAAGAAAGACAGAGACCCAAAAAGAGCCAAAAGAAAGAAGTCTTCATAAGGAATAGTCATTTTTAGGCCAAAACCTGCTCGCCGGCACTCTCTGCCAAAGTGACCTTAATGGTCTCTATACGGCGTTTTGTTGTGCTAAGGACCTGAAACTTGATCCCTTGAAAGAGCAGTTGGCTATTTTTCTTGGGCATACTTCCATGAATCATCAAAAGTAGGCCAGCTAGCGTTTCTGCAGAAGAGCGAGCTTCTTCAAAAAGTTCGGGCTCAATATCCATAATTTTGCAAGCTTCTTGGATAGAAGTCTTGGCCTCAAAAATATAGATATGCTCGCTTATTTTGGTGTAACCTTGCGATTCGGGCTCATCAAATTCATCATTGATTTCGCCCACAATTTCTTCTAGAACATCCTCTAAGGTAACAATTCCCGAGCTGCCCCCATATTCATCAACCACAATGGCCATATGCGTCCGACGATGCTGAAACTCATTAAATAAGTCGTCGATTTTTTTGTTCTCTGGGATAAAAAAAGCCGGGCGGATCAAGCTGTGCCAGTCAAAGCTGTCATCTTTATCAAAGTGCTCAATCAAGTCTTTTGTATGCACAATCCCCAACACCTTATCAAAGGTCTCTTCATAAACGGGAATTCTAGAGTAGTTGGAGTTTTGCAAAACGGCCAAGAGCTCACTAAAGTTGATGCTGCTATCTACAGCTTCTACATCTACTCGGGCACACATAATGTTTTTGACCGTCGTATTGCCAAATTTAACAATCCCCTTAAGAATGTCAATGTCTTGCTCGGCATATTTGGTATCGCCTACGGTAAGCTCAATGGCTTGTTCAATGTCTTTATCGGTCACGACATTCATGCCCGAATGCTTGGCCAAACGGCGCTCAATAATGCGGGTGGCATTAACCAAGACCCAACTTAGTGGCCAAAATAAACGACGCAAAATGAGTAGGGGCTGAGCCATCAGTTTGCTTAGCCGCATGTTGTTGCTGGTCGCATAAACCTTGGGCGCTACCTCTCCAAATAAAACCAATAAAAAGGTAACAAGCACCACGGTTACCAAAAAAGATAACCAAGCTGGGGTGCTTTCTGGAAGCAACTGCGCAAAAAGAAAATTGGAAGTGAGAATGATGCCAATATTGACAAAATTATTGCTGATCAGAATTGTAGACAATAAATAATGAGGCTTCTCCAAAAGACGTAGAATACGTCCTCTTGGTCCACCCTTATCTACCGCCTGCTTCTGCAATTCTTCAATATCATTATGCGTAATAGAAAAAAAAGCGACTTCCGAGCCAGATAGCAAGGCCGAACAGGCTAAAAGAAGAATAATGCTGCCGAGAGAAATCCATGTGGCGGGCCCCAAATCAGTTAAAAATAAAAAGCTGAGGCCCAGTTCGGATGGAATAAGGTCTGTGTCCAAAATAATACGCTTAGATGAAGAATATAAGGGCGCTGCCCCCAAAGAGCAACTACTCAAAATCCTCTTTTAGAATGCTATTCTACTAGAGGCTTTAGCCAATATACTAAGTAGTTAGCTAATATAGAACTATCTGCTATTTATTTCAAGAGCAGATAAGTAAATGAAGGCCAAGAAGAAAAAAAAGCCCCAAAAACAAAAGACCAATAACCATCAGGCTATTGGTCCTTTCTGCTAAAAGAAAAAGTCTATGCTAGAAGGGAAGATCATCTGCATCTCCTTCACTGTCATAGCTTTCTTGTTGCGTATTGTTGTTGGTCGTTGAGCCGCTAGCTGTGGGCTGCTGCTTTTCTCCACCCATATTCATGGGCTCTTCTGGTGGGGGCATCTGACGGCCCGAGTTGCCGCTGCCTTCTCGCTTATCCAAGGAGCGGAAAAGATTGGCCGCCACTTCCGTCATATAACGGGTGTTGCCATTCTCATCCTCCCAGCTACGGTGGGTGAGTTTCCCCTCAATATATACCATGCTGCCCTTTTTAAGCTGCTGAGCCGCTCGCTCGGCCGCCTGGCGCCAAATAATGACATTGTGCCATTCCGTTTTGGTCTGCCACTCGCCATTTACTTGGTAGTTCTCATTTGTTGCTACACTGAAACGAACATAGGCCGTTCCATTGGGTAGGGTTTTCATTTCTGGGTCTTTCCCCAGATTTCCAATTAAGGTCACTTTGTTGATCATAGTCTATAAATATTTAGTATATCTAAGTTTTACAAATGTAGGCCTAATATTTTGGATTCGCAACTGTTATTAAAGTTTTTATTAAAAAAAGGCCAATTGTTTTTTCTCCCAATATTGGGCAATGAGCCGAGGCAGGGGGTAGTTGGGCCAGTTTTGGGCATCTACTAGCTCCCAATCTGCCGCTAGGGCCTGAGGCAAAGGCTGTTTGGGCCAAAGAAAACGAGCAATAATTTTCTGATGAGAGAGCTGTTGTTGTTCTTGGCCAGAAATTAAGGCCCAGTCTTGCTCTTCTAGCTCCCAATGCGCCCAAAGTGATTTTAGTTCGCTGGTTTTTAGGGGTTTGTCGAGCTCTATCATCGGGAATTCATATAAGCCCTGCCAAATGTCTTTTTCTTGCCGCTTCCTGAGGTAGTAGGCCCCGCTAGGGCTTGACCAAATGAAGTAGTAAAAATAACGCTTTTTGATCTTTAGTTTTTTGCCTTTTTTGGGCAGCTCTAGCTGCTGTTTGTTGGCTTTGGCTTGGCAGTTTTTGGCCAAGGGACAGTCTCCGCAACTAGGGTTTTTGGGCCGACAATGCAGGGCCCCAAAATCCATCATGGCTTGGTTGTAATTGGCCGGATCATCTTCCCACAAAAGGGCCTGCGCCTTGGCCTTAAACCACTTTTTGCCCGCACTGCTGTCTATGGGCAATGCTTGCCCAAAATACCGACTCAATACCCGATATACATTGCCATCCACTACGGCATAGGGCAGGTCGTAGGCAAAAGAGGCTATGGCCGCCGCCGTGTATTCGCCCACGCCTTTTAGGTCCAAAATAGCCTTGTAGTTGTCTGGAAAAATACCGGCATATTCTGCCACTATTCGCTTTGCCGTCGCCTGAAGGTTTCTGGCCCGAGCATAATAACCCAAGCCCTGCCAAAGTTTCATCAGCTTTTGCTCTTCAGTCTCCGCCAGTTCTTTTATGCTCGGATAGGCCGCTATGAATCGCTCATAATAAGGTAAACCCTGCTCCAAACGAGTTTGCTGCATGATGATTTCCGCCAACCAGATTTTATAGGGATCTTGGCCCTCTTTCCAAGGCAAATAACGCCCCTCCCGCTGCTCAAACCATTGCCTCAGCTGCTTTGAAAAGTAAAGGTCTATATCCATGTTGTTTTCCTTTTTTTCAAAGGTACAATTTTTTTTGGGGGCCTCCGCTGCGGCTTCGCCTTGCGGCGCTACGTTTCGCAGCTCGCAAGTCTGCTCGGCCCTGCGGCCTGAGGGCCTTGGTCTGCGGCTGCGCCGCACTGCTGCACATCGCTAGGCCGCTCAACAGTTATGTTTTAGCTGGGCTTCCCGCTTCGGCCCCTTAAAAAGGTCCAATTGTTACTAATAAGTTAAAGTACGGACTTAATGAACTTGTTTCTAAAGGCTAATGAGCTAGCTTTTTGTTAGCTCGAGCTAGGACTTGAGTAGCTCAACCTAAGGTTTTATTAGCTCGAGCTAGGACTTGAGTAGCTCGACCTAGGGTTTTGTTAGCTCGAGCTAGGACTTGAGTAGCTCGAGCTAGGACTTAAGTAGCTCAACCTAAGGTTTTGCTTGCTTTCTAGGCCTTATGGGCCGATGGTTTAACCTTGGGCTCATTGTTTTCTCTACGGTTTTACAGGGCCGAAGGCCCGCAGGCTGAGGGATGGATAGCAGGGCGGCGAAGCCGCAGACCCAGCAAAATGAGCGCAGCGAAATTTTGCGCAGGGCCGAGCAGACCTGCGAGCTGCGACACAGCCCGACCCGGCCAAAGGCCGGGGCAGCCCCAAATCATTATAATTTTACTACAGGAAGAAGTTGGTAAACTCCATTTTCCCCCTCAATCAATAGGCGATATTGCCCCGCAGGCCAGGGACTCAAATCATATTCTAGCCTTTGATTTTGGCTGAACTCTAGCTTGTTTTGCTCTAGCAATTGGCCCAAATTATTGTAGAGTTTGAGCGTATAGCGGCCAGCAGGCCATGCCGCCTGAATAGAGATATTTGCAGGGCTAGGGTTGGGCCAGCACTGAATGTTGCCCCAGACTAGCTCCGCTTTTTGTTGGACCAAAATAGGCGAGTAATACCATTGGCCATTTCTGCTTTGCCAAGCCAAACGGAAGTAGCGCTCTCCTTGAACATTGGGCGAAAATTGCTGGGGGAAATCTGGAGCAGCCCATTGGGCCAAGGGGCTAAAATCTATCCCATTAGGACTAATTTCTAGTTGTAAATTAGCCATCTCATCTAAACTAGAAAAAGCCCAGACAAGCTGCTGCTCCTCCCAGCGGAAAAAGCGAAGTTGATCTTCAGAAAGGAGGGTCTCTTCTAGGGTGTAGCTGGGTTCTAGCTCAATAAACTGCCCCACCGCCATATAATCAAAAAAGTAATCTCGACCACCACGAAGGGCAATGCGGTCCACGCCACAATAGGTATTATCAATGCGGTCTTCTAGGCCAATACTGACCTTATCATCATTAAAAAGCTCGGCTTGAATACGGCCAGTGCTACAATCTCTACGGATTTCTGTGCGGTACCAAAGCCCTCTAGGTTGGTTTAGTGTGGGACCAGTGGCATTGGAGGCCGTTCCTGCATTTCTGCGTTCAATACCAAACTCAGAAGAGCCCGTTACATCGGCATTTCGGCGGAGGCTATAGCCATTGAAGCTCGCATTTTCTAGGCCGTAGCGGTTCCAGGTACAGTCTGGGAAGCTACCAATACGTATTTCTCGGCTAATCAGGCGATAATTATTGATGTTGCTGCCAATAGCCTTCCAGCCGCCTTGAGGGTCGCAGGCGCCAGTTTTTCGGAGGACGATATTGGGGGCAAAAGTTGTTGCATCCTGCTGGATCTGCCCGCCCGAAATGCTGTTCCAGCCCGAAAAGCTGCTAAAGTCATCAAAGAAAATAAAGGTGGCTGGCCCATTACTCGCCGAGCTAGCGCTAGGGTTATCGTAGTAGGCATAAATATCGGTGCTGCCATTGGCGGCTAAGTTGGGCAACTCTAGCCAGACCACCGCGCCAGAGGCATTCTGAAAAGTTTCTATCCAAAAATCAATAAGCGTAGTCCCATTTTGAGTAGTAAAACGAAGGTCGTTAAACTGTGGATCCATGCCCGTTTGATAGAGCAGGTCGATACGGATTTGGTAGTTGTTAAGAGTATTGCCTGAGTTTTCTTGGATAGCAATGCGCTGCCGCTGGTTCCAGCCTGTTAGCCATTGGGCCGATAAAGACGAACTAAATAGGAGAAGGAGAATAGTGAAATGAATAAATCGCATACATTTTAGGTTTGTGATAAAGAAAATTGTACTTGTCTTGTCACAAAGCTATAAAAAAGCGACTGTTACAGTTCCTGCTTTTAGTTAAATTAAGATTTAGTTTAAATCTTAAAAGTCCCAAATTACCTCCTCTATTGTTCCTATTGCGGCCTGAATTTTAGCCTGCCATTGCTGCTCATCATGGGGTTGGATACCTGTACCAAAGAGCGAGAGCGCCCGCAGATTTTTCCAGCCCGCCAAATTTTTAGGCAAGCCATTTAGGGGCGTATCATTGAGGTTGAGGGCTTGTAGTTGGGGGAGCTCGCAAAGAAATTCGGGCAGTTGGCCAAGGCGATAGAGCCCCACCAAATGTAGGCTATGCAGTTGGGGCAATTGGCCCAAACTGGGCGGCAGTTCTTCTAGAGGGGCCTCTCTGAGGGCCAGAAAATGAAGGTTTTGGAGTTGGCCAATCTCTTGGGGCAAGAGCTGCAAGCCTGACCCCTGTAAAATGAGGCGCTCCAAATTGCGTAGCTCAAAAATGACCATCGGAAAGCAATCGAAGCTATCCAACTGAACAAATAGGCCCTTGAGCGCTTGTAGTTGGGCCAAACTAGCGGGAAGCTTAGAGGCCCGCTGAAAAGAAATAGATAGCTCTTCTAGTTGGTTCAGCCGCTCTATGCGCTCGGGCAAGCGGATGAGGAGGTTGTCTTCTAAATGAAGAGCCTTGATTTGTTTGAGCGACCAAAAATGCTCGGGCAGTTGGACCAATTGATTGTGGGCCAAGTTAAAGGTTTCAGCTTGCTGAAAATGCAGCAAAAAGAGCGGGAATTTCCGCAGTTTATTGCGGCTAATATCTACCGATTTGGCCAAAGGGGCCAGGGCCACTAAGCAATCGGGCAGCTCAAAAAGGCCCAAACCCGATAATTGCAGGCCCTTTTCTCGAATCTGATCAAAGAGCTTGGGAAAACTATAGAGGGCCCGATATTGCTCTTCATAAAAGGCAAGGCAATCTTGCAGTTGCTGAAAACGGGGCCGAAGGTCTTTGCCTTCTCCCTTGGCTAGCAAAAGGGCCAATTCCATGTTTTCGGCCTGCCCCGAATACAAGAGGGCTTCTATGTTTTCCCAATCACTCATCTCATTCTCTATTTTTCTGCGCTAGGGCGCTGTTCAATGGCTTTGTACATATCCATAATGGCCTCTTGGCTATATTGGGTAACGGTGCTAGAGGTCATGCGAAACTGTTGGTCGCCTTGAATATATAGGTACTCAAAGTTGTAGAATTTGGTGGTATCGCCTTCGTATTGCATACTAAAGACGTAGCCGTTATCATCTTCGCTAATGATTTCAAAGCCTTTTTTGCTGGCCTTGGTCTCTTCTTTTTGTTCTTCCTTTAGGGTTTTTACATCTTCGGTTTCGGCCCCTTGACCATAGAGATAGACCTGAAACTCTTCTCCTTGCATCGTGATTTCATGGGGCAAAATTCCACCCGTCACTTTATTGATCTTGAGGCCTTCTGGTCCACGCACTTTGAGCATGACGCCAAAAGGAGCCAAATCATATTCTTTGGTAAATTTTTCTTCTGGGGCAGTTTCCCCACCACAGGCTGTCAGTACCGCTAGGCCTAAAAAAAGGAGGGCGGCATAAAGGCTATTTTTCATTGAGATTTTATGTTTGTTTCTAATAAATAAAAGGACCTTTAAAGGTAGAAAAAAAGCCGCTCTTAGTAAACCTAAGAACGGCATAATTGCCTAGGCGCTCCTTGGAGGCCCCAAGCTAGGGAGAAAGTCTGAACATTCTACTCTCCTTCTTCTGTATTGGCCGAGGCGCCTAGGTAGTAGGCGCCTTGGAGCACAACGGCCCGCCCTTTTAGTTGCTCGCTAATTTTAGGACTGTAGTAAAAATCATCATATTGTTGGGCGGCTACTAAGGGCAGGGGCTCAAAAAAGTGTTGGCCATTTTCTGTTTTGGCCAAGGCATAATAGTAGGCCTGTTCTCCCAACTGATAGACCGCCGAACTGGGCAAAACCAAGGCTTTTTGATGCCCCAAATGCAGTTTTGCTTCCATATAAAGGCCTTCTACCAAATTGAAGGGCAGGCTATCGAGGGCCAAACGCACCGAAATGCTTTTTTTATTGGCCCCAAAGGCTTGGCCCAAGCGCAAAACTTTGGCCGTTAGCTTTCGTCTGCCCATAGGCCCCGCCAAACTGAGGTCTACTTTTTGGCCTTCTTCCAATAAGGGCCAGTCTTTTTCAAAAACTTCGAGTTCGGCCTGCATTTTTTTGTTGTCTACAATGCTCAATAGGGGCTGGCCTGCGCTTAGGCTTTGGCCCAAACTGAGGTTGAGCTCGCTGATATAGCCCGAAATAGGGGCTTGCAACCAATAGTGTCCAGCTTGGGCCGAAGAAAACTGATTGAGTTGGTTTTGGCGAATGCTCAGTTCTTTTTTCATGCCCGCCAAGCTGGCTTTGGCCTTGTCTACTTCTAGCTGGGCCTGTTCTAAGGCTTTGCCCGAGTTGATTTGTTCTTTGGCCAAGGCTTCTTGGCGTTGCAAGGCTTTTTCTAGGTAAAATAGGGCCTGTTCTGCTTCGGCAATTTGGCGCTCCAATTGGCTTTTTTCTAAAAGCAGTTGTTGGTAGCCCAAGCTCTCAATTTGCAAAATGGCTTCTCCTTTTTGTACATATTCGCCCTCTTGTTTGCGGATGCTCAAAAGCTTTCCGGGCAGCTCTACGCTGAGGCTGGCCTTGGCCCCCTCGGGCAAGCGGCTATAAGCCCCCAATTTGATGCTATTTTCTAGCTCATGTTCCTGAGGCTGCCCCCATTCTAATTTAGATTGTTTGAGCTGGGCATCGGTCCAAACGATATATGGACTTTCGGGACTAGCTGTTTGTTCTTCCGCCGCTTTATTTTCTTCCGTCCCACAAGCACTAAGGCTAAAAATAAGGCTAGCAACTAGCAAAAATGGATATACAGATTTCATAGAATTGTTTAGTTTTCTCTCTTATTAATATTTTTTTGGGGCTTGCCGCCTTTGGCGGCCGGGCCCCTAGAAGGCTCGCAGGTCTGCTCGGCCCTGCGGCGCTTTTAGCGCCTAGGTCTGGCCTTCGGCCACCTTTCCGGGCCCCTAAGCCTGCGGCGCCTTCGGCGCCTGTCCGCTGTAGGCAAAGGCCCAATAGAAGTCCTTTCACTTCTATCCAAGAATGGCCGAGAAGTTAATTTTATGAGGGTTTCAACCCTCATTCATAGCTCATTGCGAAGCAATACAGCATTCTTGCTGTAGGTTTCAACCTACAGTAAAAAAGGCCTAGCGATGCGAAAGGGGGCGGCGAAGCCGCAGACCAAGGCCGTCAGGCCGCAGGGCCGAGCAGACCTGCGAGCCCTGTAGCGACAACAAGGACTTTAGTCCGCAGTTCGACGACCAAAGGGAGTAACCGCAGCAAGGCGAAGCCGCAGCTGAGGCCCCAAATCTTAATTCCCTTCAGGCAAAAAACGGCCAAGCAAATAATCGAGTCGGTCCATGGTTTTATGCAGTTCCCAGACATAAGCAGCCTGTTGTTGCTCCAGCTCCAAATACTGCTGTAAGGCCTGCAAATAGGCCAATTGTTCAATTTCGCCCAATTCAAAAGCGCGTTTCATCTTCTGCAGATATTCTGCTTGGGGTTGGGCGGCGCGGCTCTCCCAATTGCTGAGCGTCTGTTGATAAAAATCTACAGCTCTCTTCAGGCGGAGATATTCTTGGCCTAGGGCGGCGGCTTTTTGTTCGGCCCTTTGGCCCAGCGCTTGGGCCTCCAATGCTAGGGCAGCCAGTTCTTTTTTTCGGTTTTTGCGGCCCAAAATAGGGGCCGTTAAGCCCAGGCCAATTTGTTGGTAGCGAGGCAAGCCCACCGCCTGCAGTTGTTGATTCTGGGCCTCTTCTCTCATCGATTGGATTTGATAATTAAGGCTAAGGCGGGGGCGGTAGCTCGCTTTTTCTTGTTTTTGCTTTAGTTGGGCCGCTTGCTGGGCAATTTGGGCCAATAAGAGCTCGGGTTGTTGGGCCAGTAGGCTGCTATCTGCTGCTTCGAGCAGTCGGTTTTGCCAAGTTGGGACCTCTATCTCGGGTAATTCCTCTAGGCCCAAAAGAAACAAAAGCGATTGCTCCAGCTGTTGTTGGGCCAATTGGAGCTGCCTATTTTGCTCGCTCCATTGCCAGAGCAAACGCTCTAAACTCAGGACCTTCAGGGGCGAAATCTCGCCCAGTTCTACTTGTTTTTGCAAAAGCTCCATCTGTTGCTCCAATAGCGCCATATTCTTCTGATACAGCTGAGTGAGCTCCAGATAATAGGCCCGCTGAGAGAGCAATTGTTGTAGCTCATAGGCCCAATTTTGCTGTTCTAGTTGTACGGCTATTTGGGCGCTCTTTCCCTTTTGCTCTCGGGCCTGCGCTTCGAGGCGCCAAGCCAAAAGCGAAGGCAGTTGTTGCTCTATCCCAAAGGACCAGTCATTTTCTGGGGTATTGATTTGGCCCCAACCCAACTGAAAATTCGTGGGCGACCAGTTGCGGGCTCCGCCTTGGCGGGCCTGGGCTGCGGCCAATTCCGTTTGCTTGGCTTGGATCAGGCTCCAGTTCTCTTGGCCCAAGGCTCTGAGTGCTGCATAGCTTTTGGCTTCTTGGGCTTGCAAATTAGTAGCGGCCAAAATCAAAAGACCAATCATCAAGACCGATTTTGGGGCCTTTTTAAAGCTCAATCGCTCGCTGTAATAATATAAAATGGGCAAAACAAAGAGGGTGAGCAGCGTAGCCGTCAACAAACCTCCAATCACCACCGAGGCCAAGGGTTTTTGGACCTCTGCGCCAGCGGCCTGACTGAGCGCCATGGGCAAAAAGCCCAAAGCCGCTACCGAGGCCGTCATCAGTACTGGCCGTAGACGAAGCTTACAGGCCTGTAAAATGCGTTCTTCCAAACTCAAATCTGGATTCTTTTTTAGTTCATTAAAGTAGGCAATCAAGACAATTCCATTTAATACCGCCACACCAAAAAGGGCAATGAACCCCACGGCAGCAGAAATACTAAAGGGCATATCTCTAAGCCAAAGTGCCCAGATACCTCCAATGGCCGAAAAGGGAATGGCGGTAAAAATGAGCAAGGCTTGGCCCATAGAGTTAAAAGTAAAATAGAGCAGCAAAAAGATGAGGAAAAGGGCCAGCGGCACCACCAGCAATAGGCGTTGGCTGGCATCTTCCAAATTCTTAAATTGTCCGCCATAGCTGAGGTAATAAGAGGCTGGCATTTGAAGCTGCGGCTCAACCTTAGCCTGAATCTCTTCTACCACAGATTGCACATCTCGTCCCCGCACATTAAAGCTGATGACGATTCTTCTTTGGCCCTCTTCTCTAGAAATTTGGGCGGGCCCTTCTACAAAGTCGATTTTGGCCAAATCGCCCAGCTGGATTTGTTCGCCAGAGGGGAGGGGCAGTTGCAAGGCTTTTAATGCACTGATGTCTTGGCGGTCTTTGGCGGCTAGACGAACCACCAAATCAAAACGGCGTTGCCCCTCTTGGATTTGGCCCAGACTGCTTCCCGCAAAAGCAGCTTCTAAAATTCTATTGAGGCGATTTACATCCAGTTGGTAGTAGGCTAGGCGCTCTCGAATATATTCAATGCGAATTTGGGCCAAACCACTAACGGCCTCTAGCCGTACATCTTCGGTCCCGTCTACGCTAGCGAGTTTCTTCTGTACCTCCTCGCCCAATTGGCTAAGGGTGCTTAGGTCTTCGCCAAAAATCTTAATGGCCACATCTGCCCGAACGCCAGTCATTAGCTCATTAAAACGCATTTGAATGGGCTGGCTAAATTCGGTGGTCAGTTCTGGAATTTGCTCCAAAACAGCCTGCATTTTTTCTACTAGTTCTTCTCGGCTTGTTGCCGACACCCAGTCTTCTCGGTCCTTCAAAATGACCATGCCATCGGCTACCTGCATGGGCATGGGGTCGGTAGGCACCTCGGCACTACCAATTTTAGAAACGACCTGTAAGACTTCGGGAAAGTTTTCAAGGAGTAGTTTTTCGGCTTTTCCACAAACCTCTATTTCTTGTTCCAAAGAGCTGCCTTCAGGGAGAATGAATTGGGCGGCTAAGTCGCCTTCGCCTAGGGTGGGAATGAATTCCCCGCCCATTTGGCTAAATATCCAGCCACTAACTCCCAAAGCCAGAATAGCTAGGCCTAAAATAGGGGCTTTGGCCCGCATTACTAAGGCCAAAACAGGGCTATAGGCTCGCTCCAAAGCAGCCACCAAGCGGTCAGAAAAGCTCGCTTTTTGAGGGATCTTTTTAGAGAGAAATAGGGCCATCATCATGGGTACATAGGTCAAGGATAGAATAAAGGCCCCCAAAATGGCAAAGGCTACTGTTTGGGCCATGGGCACAAACATTTTTCCTTCTACACCCGATAAAACGAGGATGGGCAGATAAACAATCAGGATGATGATTTCGCCAAAAGCTGCTGTAGATCGAATTTTAGAAGCCGATTCATAAACCGCTTGGTCCATTTCTTCTGCAGTTAGCCGCTTTTTCTGCTGTTGATGCAAAAAGTGAATGGCGGCTTCTACAATAATGACCGAACCATCTACAATCAACCCAAAGTCAATAGCGCCCAAACTCATCAGGTTGCCACTGACGCCAAAAAAGTTCATTAGGCTAATGGCAAAGAGTAGGGATAGGGGAATGACGGAGGCCACAATAAGGCCCGCTCTCAGATTACCAATGAGCAATAGCAAAACAAAAAGTACAATCAATGCCCCCTCAATAAGGTTGGTGGCAATGGTAGAACTGGCCTTATTGACCAAACGAGAACGATCTAAAAAGGTATTGAGCTCTACGCCTTCAGGCAATTTGGCCTTAATCTCTTCCATTCTATTGCGAACGGCCTCAATGACCTTGGCACTATTGGCTCCCTTGAGCATCATGACAATCCCTACAACCACTTCTCCATGCCCATCTTTGGTGGCGGCTCCATATCGCATGGGGCTGCCAAACTGAAAATCAGCCACTTCTTTGAGCAAAATCACTTGGCCCTCCTCAGTTTGGCCCAAATGAATTTGGCCCAGCTCTTCTAAGCTCTGAATTTTACCCACCGCCCGAATAAAATGCGCATAGGGCTTATGATCAATATAGGCCGCCCCCGTATTCTCATGGTTGTTCTCTAGGGCAGACATGACATCGAGCAGCGAAAGGCCCAAAGGACGCAAACGCTCAGGATAAACAACAACCTCATATTGCTTGAGCTCGCCCCCTAAGGTGTTGAGCTCGGCCACTCCCGGAATCCCCAATACCTGCGGCTTGATGACCCAGTCTTGAATGCTCCTTAGCTGCATGGCCGAAAATTGCTCTTCAAAGCCTGCTTTGGCACTTAAGCTATACTGATAAATTTCTCCCAATCCCGTACTCACTGGCCCCAAACTAGGCCGTTCGACTCCAGGGGGTAATGCTACCTGCCCCGTTCGCTCATTGACCTGCGCTCTGGCCCAATAAGGGTCTACCGATTCATCAAATACTAGGGTAACTACCGAAATTCCAAAGCGACTAATAGAGCGCAGCTCTACCAAATGCGGAATAGATTTCACGCTCTGCTCTAAAGGAAAAGTGACCAATTGCTCCATTTCTTGAGTCGAGAGCTCAGGCGCATTGGTAATCAGTTGTAGTTGGTTGTTGGTAATGTCGGGCAAAGCGTCTATGGATAGCGAGCGGAGATTGTAAATCCCCACTAGCAAAAGGGCCAAAACGCCTAAACCCATCATCAGCTTGTTCTTAATGCTCCAAAGGATGATTTTGTCTAACATGACGTACTTATAATGTTGTAGTAATGATGTTTTGCGGGAAGTATATATTTATAGCAGTCCCACAGCTTCGGGGAAAGCTGTAAAGAGCGCTATAAATCACTGTTTTATTCTAAACTAAAGGCAAGGTGCAAGGAAGCAATAAAGGCTTCTAGGCCCGTGCTTCTTTGGTAGTAGGCCAATCTGGCCGAAATAGATTTGAAGAGGACCACTCTTTTGCTTTTCAAAAAGCTCTTACTACGCAGTAGTCCAAAAGCAGGCGCATAACGAAAGCCCAAACCAAATTGCTGAGAATGAAAGGCCGATAGATCATAATCAGAGGTGTAGAAGCTCGAGTTGACGCTATGCTCGGCAAAGGGCGCAAAATAATCGGAGGCCGTTTGCTGATGGTAGCGATAAAAGGCCTGTAAATTGAAGTTGGGATGCAGCTGAATGGGCAATTCTAGCTCTGCCGTATGCCCTTCTACCCCAAAATCATCCCAGTAGTAGCGGTAAAAGCTGCGCAGAATGAAGTAGTCGTTGAGGTAGTAATGCAGACGAATACTCGCCGGGATTTTGCTCCGAATTTCAGGCAAACGCTCAATGTCTAAACTCAAATCATCAAAAAATACTCGATGAAAAGGTGTAGACAGTAGGCCCGCCATCCGAATGTATTCTACATTAGCAATGGCCTGCAAACTGGGCGTGATCATCTGGCTGTAGGCCAAAGAAAAACTCAAGCTCTGCCGGTCCGAACGTCCCGCATCTACAAAACCCCGAAGCTCTCGGGGGTAAATTAACTTCCAGTTATCCTGAAAAAGCCCAAAGTTGAAGGCCAGCTGGCTGTTGCCCGCATAAAAGTCTTTTTTGATGCCCAAATTGGCCGAAACCGACTGGTAGTCGTACTCTGTCGAAAAGCCCCCACCAACAGAGAATTCCAGTCCCTGCCGCAACAATTTATGCTGATAACTCAATTGCCCATAGGCCCGAAGATCCTGGGCCGAAGCCGAAGAGGGGTTGTTGTCAATTTCATCCGTGGAGGCCGAGCTGTAACTATCTGCCCCAGCCTGCAACTGAATCGCCTTATTTTTATCTAAAGGGACATACAATTGTACTTTATTGGCCACATCTTGCAGCTTTTCGGTCCCCTGACCGCCCTGCACGGCCCCATTTTGCCCATCTTGCTGGTAGTAGCTGCTGAGCAAATCAGCTGTGATGGCTCGACTATTTGCCGGGATTTTATAGCTGCTGTCTTGTGCCGCTTGCTGGGCCCAACTACTAGCCGCTATGGACCAAAATACTAGGCCCAGTAGGTATGTTTTTTTCATCTTTTCATTTTTATTCTGCCAAATATTATGATTTGGGGCTGCCCCTTCCGCCGGGTTGAAACCCAGCGCAAAGCGGTATCGCTTTGCGAAGCTATACAAAATGAGGGTGGAAACCCTCATGAGCTATCGGGCGGGTCGGGCTGTTTCGCAGCTCGCTATTCGCTCGGCCCTGCGCAAAATTCGCTTCGCTCATTTTGCTGGGTCTGGCGCTTCGCGCCACTGCTGTCCATCCCTCAGCCGACGGCCCTGCGGGCCTTTTCAGGCGGCTTCGCCGCCTTTTGGACCTTAATTGCAGCCGCAGCCGCCTCCCGTTTTTCCCGAGTTGGCCCCAGAGGCCCCCTCTCGATAAGATTGGAAGTTGGTCTCAAAGCTTTGCTCTTTCTTGGGCGAAAGCTCCATCTGGGCTTGCCGCAATTGCATTTGCTGATAAGCTTTTACCGATTGGCAGCTGCTAAGGAGCCCCGCCAAGGCCAGCAAAAGAAGAAGTTTATTTCTCATCTCTTTTGATTTCAATATTTTTAGAACAGCGATAGCTATTATCGCTCAACCAAATGAAGGCTTCTATATGCTCCAGTTGGTCAATCAGCGCCAGCCCTTTGTCTGGCCCCAAAACAAAAAGGGCGGTGGCCAAGGCATCGGCCAATTCTGCTGAGGGACAAAGGACCGAGGCCGACTGAATGCCCTGCGTGGGCAGGCCCGTTTTGGGGTTGATAATATGCGCATATCGCCGTCCTTGGTAATAGAAGAATTTCTCATAATCGCCAGAGCTCACTAGGGCCTGCCCATTTAGCTGAAGGTAGCCCAAGGGCGGCGCTTGTTTGTCTGGCGAAAGAATCTGAATGTTCCATCCTGCTTTTCCGGGAGGTTGCCCCCAGCAGTTGAGGTCTCCACTGGCATTGACCAAACCAGCCGTTACTCCAGGCATCTTTTGCATTAGGGCTTTGGCCCTATCGGCGGCATAGCCCTTGCCTAGGCCCCCAAAGCCAATTTGCATGAGGGAGTCGGGCAAAAAGACCGTTTGGGCCAGCTCATCTACTTGGATGTTTTGCCAATTGGCGGAGCTAGCCTTGGGCGGTATTTTGGGCCATTTTTCCAAAGTTTGTCCCTTAAATTGCCAGGGCGAATTTTTTGGGGCAAAACTAATATCAAAAGCGCCATCGGTTAGGGCCGAGATCTTTTTGGCCCTTTGGATCAGGGCTAAAAGCTCTGTGGGTACCCGAACGGCCTGCTGTCCTGCCTGCGCATTGATTTGGCTAGTGGCCGAATTGGGCTGCCAAGAAGAAATCAGCGCCTCGATGCGTTGCATCTCGGCTATGCCAGCGGCCAGGGCCGCTTGGGCCTCCTCCTCTTCTTGGGCAAAAACCTTGACCTCAAACCAGCAGCCCATCAGTTGAAATTGCTTTTGGGCCAATTTCTGGGCAGAAAGCGGCCAGCTAGCAAAAAGCAAAAAGAACAAAAAATAAAGTCGCATAAGCAGAGTGATTTTTGCGTCTAGAAGCGGGCGAAGCCCGCTGGCCTAGCGATGTGAAGCAGTGGCCGTTAGGCCAGACCCAGGCGGCAAAGCCGCCGCAGGGCCGAGCGAAGAGCGAGCTGCGCAACGTAGCGCCGACGAGCGAAGCGAGGCGGAGGCCCCAAAACAGCAGGATAGAAAACTTAGGGCAGTAACTTCTTCAGTTCCTCGATAAAGAAATCGGGGCCTTCATGATGGTACTTAATCTCGCCCAAAACATCGCCTTGAGCGGAGAGCAGGACCACGGTAGGAAACTGCGCAAAGGGGTTATACTTTTCGGCTAGGGCCTCATTTTCGGCACGGACCTCCTTGCCCTGTAGTTTTTTATTTTTTCGGCGGACCGGGAAGTCGAGATAGAGATAAGTAAACTCCTTATTGGCGAGTTGGAGAAAGGCCTCTTGGCTGAGGACCTCTTTATGTAGGCGTTTGCAGGGGGCACACCAATCGGAGCCAGAAAAAACCAATAAAATGGGTTGTTCTTTGGCTTTGGCTTCCTCGAAACGCTTTAATTCTTGGGCCCAGCTACTGCTTGCAAACAGCAGAGCGAGGCAAATAAATAGATACTTCATTGGGGGGGATTTAAGAGAACACCCGGAGCATTTGTCCGTTGAGTTCGGTTTGATAAATTGTGAGATTGCGGCTAGCTTCACTGTTTAGGCCCTGGCCAGAGAGGTCGAAGCGGGCGCCATGTTGGCCACAAAACCATTCATTATTTTGCAGGCTAACTTCGTAGAAGCCCTCATGGCTACAGCGTTGGGTAGCGGCCACATAATTGCCGTTATCGTCCTTGGCCACCACCACACGATCCTTGATAATATAGCCCCCATTTTGTTGGAGATTATCATAAGTGGGATCGGAAAGGTCGATGGTAAAATCTACATCTTCGGTAGGGGCAAAGTCTTCATCATCTTTGCTACAGCCGCCAAAGCAGCCAGCGGTAAGGGCGAAAAGGGCGCCAGCGCCTAGGGTTTTCAAAAACTCTTTACGTTGCATAGAAATATATTTATGGATAAGAAAATGAATTGGGGCGTACTATACTAAGTACGCAAAAACGGGCCTAAAGGCTTAGATTTGAGCATTTAGGGCATAAAAAACCCGCTAGCTGTTCATTTACAGTAGCGGCGATCTAGACCTAAAAAAATAGGCCTGGCAAAGGCTGGTAAGGGCCCCATTGCAGGGCTGCAGGCTTTACCTATCCATAAATAGGGGGGGCTCGGCCAGCTTGAGGGCTAGCGAGCAGGCGCATTAGAGCGCTTTTATTGTTAAAAATAGCAGTTTGGGGCTTCAATTGGGCCAAAAACTTGGCTAAGAGGGCCTGTTGTACTGCAGCGGGAGTGACAAAAAGCAGTTGTTGCTGTTGTTGTTTCTGCAGTTTTTTTTGCGTCTTTTTATCGACGGTTATTTTTTCGCTGATTTCATTTTCCTCATCAGTTTGTTCTACAAACTGAAAGGCCTCTTCTTGTCCGTGTGCGAGGCTACTATGGCCTTCAAAAAGGAGGTGCAGCCAATCCATAGTTTGCCCTTCCTCTGCTTCATCATGAGCATGAGGGATACAGTTGTGTGCAAGGAGCAGCAGGCAACTGAAAAAGAGCGAATAGATATGGATATTAAACTGCATAAAGCATTTTGTGCGACCTAATTGTCACTAATAAACAGTTTTTCTTGAAAAGAACTAGTGATTTATGGACAAAGCTTAAAAAATTAACAGATTTTTAAAAATCGCTAGCGGCGCCACCGGCAGAAAAATCGTCATCATCATCTTCCTCTGCTTCCTCAAAATCTTCTGGATGATTATAATAATCTAGAAAATGTTCATCCATATCATCTAGATGTTCATGATCGGAGGGGGGGTTGAGTCTTTCGATTTCTTCTTCTAGTTGGAAGAGGCGTTCGCTGGGGCTTTCCTCCCAATCTAGGCGATAGATATACTCTTGTAGGCGGAGTTTTGGGGCGTAGAGGAGGCGGTTTTGGCCTTCTTGGAGTAGTTCGATAGCTTGGGGCAGGGTTTGCAGTTCGTCGGCTAGGAGTTGGGCAAAGTAGAGGATATGTTGTTCTGCGTTTAGGCCATTATCCCAGGCGCCTTGAAAATAGTCTTTGGCCAGTTGGGGGTCGCCAAGATATTGCCAGACGATCCTTGCTTTTTCGGCTAAGAGGAGGGGGGACTCCCAATTTTCGGGGCTCAGGAATTGCATAGCTTCTTGGACCTGCTCTTGTTCTAGGGCCATTTGGGCCATTAGAAAATGGGCTGCTTCATTTTGGGCTTGCATAGAAAGGGCGATATCGATAAACTGCTTGGCGCGTTCTTTTTCTCCTGATTGCGCATAATTTTGGGCCAGGGCCACATAATATTCGGCTTCATAGGGAGATTCTTCAACGCATTGGTTGAGGCTATCAATAGCGCCTTGAAAATCTTCTAATTGATATTGCAATTGGGCCAGGTTTCTCCAGAGCAGCAATGACTTAGGAAAATGCTTAAGGCCCTCTTCATAGCATTCTAGGGCTTGTTCCTCACTTTCTATTTGCGCATAGCGTTTGGCTTGAAGCAGCACCGCTGTTTCATTTTCATAGAGTTGAGCGCCTAGTAATTGCAGGAGCTCCTCGGCTAGGTCGGGTTGCTTAAGGAGCAGAAAAAGCTCTTGAGCTTTTTGGACCAGTTGTTTGCGAAAGTTGGGCAGCTCTTGAAAAAAGGGGGTAAAGAGCTCTTGATTTTGCATAAAGCGCTCAAAGAGGGGCAAGAGTTGTTCGTTTTCATTTAGCTCTTGCTCAAAAAAGGCCAGGGCCTGCCAGTAGAGTTGAGCTTCGGCAGAGCTATGTATCAGCTCTTCAATTTGCTCTTCTTCTTCATGGCTCAGTTTATAAAGGGCCAAAAAAGCCATAAAGTAAGGACTTTGGCTGTTGGGCCAGGGGGCAGTTTGGTCTTGCAGTAGGGCCTGAGCATAGAGACGTTCGTCTTGGCTAAGGCGGCTCCAGATGGACATATAGAATAGTTTAAAAAGGCTAAAGGCTTTTATTAGCGGTAGGAGGACAAATTTACGCTTTTCAAAGCAAACAATGGGGAATAAAAAAGCGCTAGTTTCTTTTTCAAGAAAACTAGCGCAACAGTCGAAACAAAACGGCTATCTAAGAGCGGCGAATCACCTTGCGGGGCTTGTCGCCTTTTTCTTTTTGCTTGCCCTCTACCGTTTTGGTAGCATGAGGCACTAGCGCCAAGCGCTCTTTGCTAATGAGTTTGCCCGTAATGGTACAAACGCCATAGGTTTTGTTATTGATACGGATGAGCGCATGCTCTAAGTCGCGAACAAAACGTTGCTGTCTAGCCGCCAACTTATTGAGATGCTCTCTTTGCCAATTTGAGGCGCCATCGTCAAAGGTGCCCGCTCGGTTTTCATCGCCGCTGTTGTTGAGTTCAGTTAACTGAACTTTCAGCTCCTCGAGTTGCTGTTTAGCTTCCTCGAGCTTTTTTTCAATGACCACCTTAAATTCAGCGAGGTCCTCATCGCTATAGCGATTCTTGGCTACATTTTCTTGTTTGCTCATAAGCGCAGGATTTAATAACGTAAATTTGGGATATGGGATAGTTTGGGGGATTGGGTTCTTAACTTATATTAAGTCCCAAAAGTTTAACTAAATACGCCTTTATAGGACTAAAAGTTGGATTTTTGCCGCATTTTTTGACTTTTGCCGCATATACTCCTTTAACTTTTGCGAAATTTAATGCTTTTAAGTTATAACTGCCAGTTTTAGCCATTAAAAATTTTGTTTCTTTTTAAGGTATTAAGCTTAATCTTCTCTTTACAAAAAAAAGCGTTAGCTGCAGGCAGCTAACGCTTTTTTCTATTGAGCGTCACAAAAAGCCATAAAGGCTTGAATGCGATTTTTGTTTTCTTCAGCGCCTAATAGGGCGGCCATTTCAAATACGTCTGGGCCTTTCATCGTTCCCGATAGGGCAAAACGAAGAAAGGGCAGTAGGTCGCCAAAGCCTAGGCTGTTGGCTTCCATGAAGCTCGTAATTACGGTTTTGATGCTCGCCGCATCTGAGGCTGTAAGCAGTTCGGGCAATTGAGCAAATAACTCGGCCCGCTCTGTGGTCCATTTTTTAAGGACCTTTTTCTTGAGGTTTTTGGCCTCATTGGCCAAGGTCTCTTCATAGTTGGGGGCAGCAAAAAAGTATTGCCCCACTACAGGCATTTCGCTAAGGAAATATACCCGCTCTTTGAGCATGCCCGCTACGGCTTCCAAATAGGCTAGACTATAGTCTTTTCCCTGATTAGATAGGATGCGCTGCAGTTCTTCGGCAAGTACTTTATTTTCTGTTGCTATTAGGTATTGCTGGCTAAACCAACGGGCTTTCTCAAAATCAAAACGAGCTCCGCTTTTACTAACTTTCTCAATGTCAAAGGCTTCTACTAGTTCTTCTAAATTGAACATCTCGCGATCTCCCTCAGGGTGCCAACCCAACAAAGCCAAAAAGTTGAGCACAGGAGCAGGCGCAAAGCCCCACTCTCTAAATCCTTTGATTTTTTCTTGGCCCTCTTGCTCAAAGTCAAGGGGAAAAACGGGCATCTCAAACTTAGCCGCATCCCGCTTGCTGAGCTTTCCATTGCCCTTGGGCTTTAGAATGAGCGGAAGATGCGCAAAGGCCGGGCGACTCTCCTCCCAACCCAAATAACGATAGAGCATTACGTGCAAGGGCGTGCTGGGCAACCACTCTTCTCCCCGAACAACATGGCTGATTTTCATCAAGTAATCATCCACAATGTTGGCCAAATGATAGGTGGGCATTTGCTCGCTCCCTTTATACAAGACTTTATCGTCCATGTCGCGGCTGTTGTAACGCACAACACCCCGAATCATATCTTCAAAAACGATTTCTTCTTCCGCAGGCAACAAAATCCGAACAACATAGTCGCCACTGGCCACAAGTTGGTCCACTTCTTCTTGCGATAGGGTCAAAGAGTTGCGCAGTTTCATCCGACTCTCTGCCCCGTATTTAAAGTTTGGCTCTTCTTTGCGAATGGCATCCAGCTCTTCTGCCGTATCAAAGGCATAGTAAGCATAGCCGCTGTCCAACAGTTGTTGCGCATATTTTGCATAAATCGCTTTGCGGTCAGATTGGCGATAAGGACCATATTCTCCACCTTCCACAACTCCCTCATCGGGCGTCAAACCCAACCAAGCCAAGGCTTCATTGATGTAGTCTTCAGCTTCGGCCACAAAACGCTTGCGGTCGGTGTCCTCAATCCGCAAAATGAATGTTCCCCCCATTTTTTTGGCAAAGAGATAATTGTATAAGGCGGTGCGCACGCCCCCAATATGTAGGGCTCCGGTGGGACTAGGTGCAAAACGCAGTCGTACTTGCTGAGACATCATGGCTTTTTTACTATTTTGCTAAATCTGAAAAGACTATTGTTTTGGGGCCTCCGCCTCCCTTCGGTCGTCGGCGGTTACTCCCTTTGGTCGTCGAACTGCGGCCTAAAGGCCTTGTTGTCCTTCGGCAGCTCGCTATCAAGGGGCCTCCCGCCTTCGGCGGGCGCTACGTTCGGCAGCTCGCTATTCGCTCGGCCCTGCGGCGGCTTTGCCGCCTGGGTCTGGCCTTCGGCCACTGCCTTCCATCGCTAGGCCGTTGCTGGCTTCGCCAGCTTAGGGCCGTTCCCTTTGCTTTTCGGGGGCAAAGATAGGCTTTTTCAAAAACTTCTCTCTCTTCCTCAAACTTTTATCTCCCTATGCTTCAAGATTCTTCCAATTTTTTTGTTTGGCCTATTTTAAATAGTGGTCACAAATAAGCTGAGTAGCCCTTTCGTTCAGCCTTGAAAAAGTTTGTTATTATCTCTTTGATATTTCTGCTAAGATGAAAATCGTTCGCTATTTGCGGGCCTTATCGGTCCGTCTTTTATTGCTGCTAAATTTGCCTTTTAGTTTGTTGCTTTTGCTTTCTTATTTGGCCCCTCTTATTCCACCTACGAGCAATAGTTATTTGGCTATTTTGGCCTTGGGGTTTCCTTTTTTGCTCTTGGCCAATTTTGTCTGGGCGCTCTTTTGGCTTTTTCGGCGAAAGCGCTTGTTTTATTTGCCCGCCATTTGCATGTTGTTGGGCTTTCCTTATTTCTCTCAGACTTATGGGCTGCGTTTTTCGGCCCAGCAGGCTGCGCCCGACGGCTTTCGGATGATGAGCTATAATATGCGCTATTTTAATACGGGTTTATACAGAAAGGATGCGGATTTACTGCGGGAGCAAAATCGCTTTTTGGCCTATCTCAAAAAGGAGAATCCGCATATTTTGGCGGCTCAGGAGTGCTCGGGTAGGGGAGTGGCTTCTACGCAGCGGTTTAGAGATAGTTTGCTTCAAATGGGCCTGTCTTATCAGCATTTGGGAGGCGGAAGCAGTCTGGGCATTTTTAGCCGTTATCCCTTAATCAATTTGGGCCAAATACGTTTTGAGGGTTCGCATAATGGGGCCATTTTTGCCGATGTTGTTGATCCAAAAGATACCTTTAGGTTGTATTCGGTACATTTGCAGTCTACCCGTTTGGGCCAAGATGCGGGAGAGGTCCTAAAAAAAGAAAACCTAAAATCATTAAACGATAAGAAGACCCAAGATACTTATTATCGCATTGGCTCTAAGTTGAGCAATGCCTTTGAGTTGAGAGCTATTCAGGCCCAAGCCATTGTGAAGCATGCTACTGCTTCGCCGCATCCTGTTTTTATTATGGGCGATTTTAATGATACGCCTCTTTCTTATAGTTATCGTTTGTTGGCCAAGGGAAGAAAAGACAGCTTTATAGAGCAGGGCAGCGGTTTGGGGGCCAGTTATGCGGGGGGCTTGCCCGGCTTGCGGATCGACTATATTTTATTGCCCAAAAGCTGTAAGGCCTATAATCATCGTTTGCAGGCCGAGGCGATATCTGATCATCGGGCAGTGATTTCGGATTGTGAGTGCCCCTAGCTGCTTTTGGTCCAGCAAGGCGGCGAAGCCGCCGCAAGGCGCGCAGCGCCTCGGCTGAGGGATGGACAGCAGTGGCCGTAGGCCAGACCTAGTTTTTTTGAGCGCAGCGAAAAAAAAACGCAGGGCCGAGCAGACCTGCGAGCTGCGACACAGCCCGACCCGCCCGCAGGGCGGGGCAGCCCCAAAAAATAAAAAAGAGAAGCATTATGCTGGCCCAACCCTTCTGTTTTAGGGTTTGTTTAGAAAGCTATAGGAGATAAGCCAAGGGGATTCTCCTTAAAACTGTATTTTGCGACTTCATTTTAAAAAAAGCTAAATGTCAAAAATCTATCAATTATTTGCAGCTGCTTTTCTGCTGTCATCATCGGTCCTTACGGCCCAAAATATTGTATCTACCACGGCTCAGCCGCAGACCCATTTGCTAGAGGGCATCACGGGGATAAATTGTTATTATTGTGCGGAAGAGTTGGTGGAAATCAGGAGTTTGGAGCCAAATTATCGCTTTGTATATAGTCAATTGCATACATCGGCCTTTGCTCAGCCTCAGAATGGGCAGCTTGATTTTCGGAATGCTACGGCAGATGCCTTAGGGAGTTTGGCGGCTTATAATCAGTTGCCGGCGGCCATGATTAACCGTAAAAATATGGGGAATTTGGCCCAATCTGCGGGCAGTTTAGCGCTTAGTTTGGGCAATTGGGAGGCTGCGCTTAGCCAATTGGATACCGTTATGGCGGTAGTTAATTTGGGTTTGGCTGCCGATTTGGACCTCAGTAGCCGTGAGCTCAATATTGTGGCAGAAAGCTACTATACGGCGGATAGTCCGAGAGACACCAACTATTTGCAGCTATATATTTTGCAAGATAGCGTTTTGAGTAGTCAGGCTGGGGCGGCGGATTTGGACCCTAGTAACCTCAATGCGGCTGGAGAATATTGGCAGCGGAACGTTTTGCGGATGGAGTTGCCCCTTTTGACCCTTAGCCAAACCTCGGCCAGCAGCTTTCGGGCAGATAGTTTTCAGCTCAATTTGCCAGATTCTTTTCAGGGCGTTGCTTTAGATTTTTCTCAAGTTCGCATTTTGGCCGTATTGACTGAATCGGAGCAGGGGGCAGCCTTGAATGCGGCGCAGATTCGGCCGAGCTTTAGCTCGCCCGATCCATTATCTACAGAGATTATTATGGGGCAGTGGGCAGAGTCCTTTGCTAGCCTTTGTGGAACGACTGCAAGTTATGAGTTGGAGATAAAAAATCTGGGGAGTACGCCTATTGACAGTCTAGAAATTAGTTATGACTTGAATTTGGGCCAAAATTCGGGCAGCCAGCAACTGTATTTTCAGCCTAGTTTGGCGCCGGGCTACAGCCAAAGGGTTGTGGTAGCGGATATTCCTGATTTTTTGCAGGCCAACAATAATATAGAATTAAGCATTAGCCAGATTAACGGGCAGGCCAACCCGAACGTTGATTATGCCAATGATGTGATTAGTCAGGCGCCAACTTTCCAATCGGATAGTGCGCAGGGCCAATTGCGAATTGTATTTGATAATTATCCGGAGGATGTGAGTTGGTCGCTGCGAGATTTGAGCATAGACAGCCTAATTTTGTATGGCGACAGCATTGATGCGGCGGCGGTTAGTGTTCAGCAAAACTTTGAGGCCGTATCGGGACATTGCTATGAGTTTATGATTCAGGATGCTTTTGGCGATGGAATTTGCTGCGGTTATGGTTTGGGCTATTCTACCTTAGAAATTGGTGGATTGACCATTGATAGCAGTGGTAGTTTTGGCGCTCAGGGCGGTTTGCGTTTTAGCTGGCAGATGGGCCCTACTGCGGTGGCGCAGCTAATGGCTTTGGAGGGGAAAATCTACCCCAATCCTTCTGCGGGTTTTCTACAATTGGAGCTCAACAACCAAGAGGCTGGGCCTGCTCAGCTAGAGGTGTATAATGTTTTGGGCCAGAAAGCTCGCCCAAGCCAAAGCGTTGATCTATTTGGGGGGAATCAAATTTTGCCACTAGAGCTAAGCGATCTACCCAATGGAAGTTACCAACTAGTATTGCGAACGGCCAATGCTCAATTTAGCAAAATGCTTTTGATTCAGCAGCCCTAGCGTTTACAGCTAGCCTATGGCTACAAAAAGCCATAGGCCTGCTCTTTCGAGACAGACCCATGGTACTAACCAAAACAAAACAAACATTAAAACCACTAAAAAACCATTAAAAGCCCCAGCAAAACCCTCCTCCTATTAGATAGGATCTACGTATAGAGGAGGTAACAGGCAGCAATAGGTAGAAATTCTTGGAGAGCAGTGCGCATTGGCGGGCTGCTCTTTTTTATCTAATTGGCAGCGCTTTGTTTGCGCAAATGTTTTACGAGGCCATAAAGAACGGCAGCGGCCTCATTGGCCTTTGCTTCTAGTTCTTCTTGGATATTGGGCCCAAGCAACTGCAGTTCTAGGCCTAGGGCCAGCATACTACGGCATTCGCTCAGGCTTTGTCGAGCATCTAAGAGGTATTGTTCTTGGGCCATTTTATGAAATTGTTCTTGGCCCAAGGCAACTTGATTGACCGCTCGGCTGGCGGTGAGCAAAAGGCTGTCTTTATACCAGCTTTGCTCGCAACTGTTTAGGCCTAGCTGTAGGGCTTTACAGAAGCCCGCTGTTTTTTGCCAGACCAAACTCTGTTTGAAATTGGGGTAAGCCATAAATTAAATTTAATTGGGGTGAGCAATAAGGATCGCTGATTAGGGTGTTTCTTTTCTGTGGGTCTCGCTAAGAGGGCATATAGCCATCATCGGCAAAACTGCAATAGTCGGTAGCTGCAACAATAATATGGTCCAAAACCTGCAGGTCTAAAATGCGGGCGCCTTGGCAGAGCTTTTCGGTAAGCTGAATATCTGCTTGGCTAGGCAGTTTATTGCCAGAGGGATGATTATGGACCAAAATCAGGGCACAGGCGCGTTCATACTCCAATACTCTTCGGAAGATCTTTTTGGGGTCTACAGCCGTGCTGGCCAAGCCGCCTTCACTCAATTGTAATTTGGCCAACACTCGATTGGCCCGATTGAGCAAAAGCACCCAAAACTCTTCATGCGGAAGGTCCATCAGCAAGGGGGCCGCTAGGCGGTAGGCCTCTGCTGAAGACCGAATAATAGGCCGAGCTGGAAGTGCCGCTAATTGGCGCCTTCGCCCCAATTCCAAAGCCGCCGCAATGCGTATGGCTTTGGCCTGGCCCACCCCCGCAAATCCCTTTAGTTCTCGATGAGATAGTTCGCCTAAAACCTGCAAATTATTCTCTACCTTTTTGAGAATTTCGCGGGCCAATTCTACAGCCGTTTTGCCACTGCAACCAGAACTTAGTAAAATGGCAATGAGCTCGGCATCAGTCAATTGAGCCCCTCCTTTTTCCAAAAACTTTTCTCTTGGTCGCTCCGTAACCGCCCATTCTTTTATCGGCCGATGCCGGTAGCTGCGTTCTTGGGCTACAGTAGGTTTATCCATGCGCTAATTGTTTTTCTGTTATCGTTTACTCAAATGTAGGGCGACTTTTTTAAATACGCAAGAGATAGCCAGCTTTTTTCGTAAATATTTTTAGGTTAGCTTTGTTTTTAGGCCAACCCTAGGGGGCTGAAAAGGCCTGTATAGGCTAGTTTGAGGAGAAAAAAGCATAAAAAAAAGCCTCCTAAAAAAAAGGAGGCTTTTGCTTTTATTTCTTCTGGCTGCTTTCGTCCAGATAGGTTTTTTCATCTTTGGTCAGGCTATCATAGCCCGAGCTTCGTATCTTATCCAAAATGGCATCTACGCATTCCTGATGACTGAGATGTCGGTATTTTTGGGCAAAACTGCGACTATAGCCGCCATAGTTATTATTGCTGGTTTGGCTTTGGGCCGAGGCTTGCATACTGCTGCTTTCCGTTTTGCGGTAGGCCATTTTGGGCCGAGGGCGACTTTTGGGCATCACTTTAGCTTGGCGGCCCTCAAAAAGTGGATGAAGGGGAAGAGAGAGGTCGCGCCCTCTTCGGAGGAGGTAAATAAAGAGCCAACCCATGGCCGCTCCACCTAAATGCGCTAGATGTCCCCCCGAGTTATTGAGTGAAACCGAAACGAGGTCAATCAAAACAAAGGCTAGGGCCACATATTGCAATTGGACATTCCCAATCAGAATAAATCGCATGCTGGCCTTGGGCGTTAGGGCGGCAGCTGCCAAAACAACTCCCATTACCCCTGCCGAGGCCCCAACAATAACTGCTGTTGAACTCTGCCCATAAAAGGCCGGAAAAAGATTGTAGGACAATAAGAAGAAGAGCCCTCCACTAAGGCCCGACGATAAATAAATGCCCCAAATTTGCCGATCCTTAAGCAGGTTGTTGAGCAAACGACCAAACCAGTATAACACCAGCATATTCATGAGCAAATGCCAAATGCCGCTATGTAAAAACATATAGCTAAATAAGGTCCAAGGACGAATCAGCAGTTTGCTAGCATCTGCCGGCAGGTAGAGCCAGTTTTGTACTTCTGCCCAATAGGTTTCGGCCGAAATGCCAAACAAAAAGAATGGCAGTAGCAAAATATTGAGGCCCAAATGTGCCGCAACATTCAACATGATAAGCCGAATAACAGAGTTGCCCCGCTGATAATTATATTTTAAGTCTTGCCAAAGAGTGGTCATATTTTAATGTGATTGGGGAGTGTGACAAATGAATTTGATCAAATAAGTTGCTGTTTATTAAATAGAAAGAGGGATAATCAGTTTCAAAAAATACAAAATTTAATAGAGCTTTCCCGCTTTTTTCCAATACCAAATCATCAAATAACCAAAAAGAGCCCCGCCCAGATGCGCAAAATGCGCTACTCCAGCTTGCTGCCCAGAAAATCCCATGTATAAAGCTAATCCACCCATAATCAATACAAAGTATTTGGCTTTCATCGGAATCGGGGGAATCAATAACATGATCATCCGATTCGGAAATAAGGCCCCAAAGGCCGCCAATACCCCATAAATAGCCCCAGAAGCTCCCACCGCTGGCACATTCATAATGTCATAGGCATACTGTAGTTGGTCCCGAACATCAGGAGATATGTTCCGATTGTAGGTCCCCTCTTCCAAAAATTGATCTCTAACCGCAGGATCTAAACCCTCTAAGGCATACTGAAATTCTATGTAGCCCGCCAACTGATGAAGAAAAACAGCCCCCAATCCCGTAATGATGTAAAAGAGCAAAAAACGCTTGGCCCCCATCCGCCACTCTACATCTCGCCCAAACATATAAAGGGCAAACATGTTGAAAAAGATATGCGTAATGCTATACTGCGAGTGCATAAACATATGCGTCACAATCTGATAGGGCCGAAAATGCTCACTCATTATAGGGTACATGGCAAACATATTATTCATCTCCGGAAAAATCATGGCCACAATGTACATGATCACATTGATGATAATTAAGTTCTTGACTACCTCCGGTAGCCGCATGCCGCTCTGTCCAATCATTCTTTCTATTTATTTGACCATAAAAAAAGGTTGCTCGATAAGGCCGAAACCCCTCCGAACAACCTTAAAAGTACAAAATTATATCTTTATTAACGCTAGGCTAACCCATAATCGCATTAACTTCTTTTACCTGAGGAATCATCCGCTTGAGCATGCCCTCAATTCCCGTTTTTAAGGTCACCGAAGAAGACGGACAACCACTACAAGCTCCCTGCATCACTACACTCACTATCCCATCTTTGTAGGCCTTAAATTCAATGTTCCCTCCATCCATTTCTACGGCCGGACGAACATAGGTCTCCAAGATGTTCTTGATCTTGACCACAATCTCTGCCTCTTCTCCCTCATAATGCTCCTCTTCTTCGGCTTTTTGTGCCGCCTGAACCTCGTCAAAACCATCCTTGATGACTGCCTTTCCTTCTTGCAAGTAGTTCTTAATAAAGCTCTTAAGTTCCAGCATGATGTCGGCCCACTCAAAGTTGTGCCCCTTCGTAATGGTCACAAAGTTGTTGCAAATATATACTCCATTTACTCCCGTTTGAGCAAATAAAGCCGCCGCCAAAGGCGACCATTCTTCCGCCAATTCACGGTCCTCATCCTTAAAATCAGCCGTGCGCTTGGGGTACAACATTTGGTTGGTCACAAACTTTAATGTCTCCGGATTGGGCGTTTGCTCAGTATACAGCATCACAGGCGGACGCTTGTTTTCTACGGTATTTTCCATAGTCGTATTCAGTGTTTTTGGCCTTTCTTGGCCCTTTAATTAGATCAGTTACAAAGTTAACAAAAAGTCTTCAGATTAGTTTGTGATTTAATAACTTGAGCTGTTAAGGGCTGTTTAAATCCTCTTTTTTTGGGGCCTCCGCCTCGCTGCGCTCGTCGGCGGTTACTCCCTTTGGTCGTCGAACTGCGGCCTAAAGGCCTTGTTGTCGTTCCGCCGCTCGCTGCTGTTTTGGGGCCTCCGCCTCGCTGCGCTCGTCGGCGGTTACTCCCTTTGGTCGTCGAACTGCGGCCTAAAGGCCTTGTTGTCGTTCCGCCGCTCGCTGCTGTTTTGGGGCCTCCGCCTCCCTTTGGTCGTCGGCGCTACGTTTCGCAGCTCGCTATTCGCTCGGCCCTTCGGCAGCAAGCTGCCTCGGTCTGGCCCTGCGGGCCACTGCTGCACATCGCTAGGCCAAATGGACCGCCCTGCGCTTGCCGCTCTGTCTCAACGCCAAAATAAGATCTCCCCCTAGATTATATTCTGTATCTTAGATCCGCTAATCGCTTCCCTTATGCGCCTATGGATTTTTCTGCTGTTTTGGGCCAATCTGCTCTCCGCCCAAGTTCCGCCTTCGGCTTATTATGCCAAAGAGCTGCCCATTCATTTGACCGATAGCCAAAGCCTTCAACTTTTTTCTCCGCCCCAACTCCTCCAAGGACCATTAGATACCTTGCTCCAAAGGCCCCAATTTGCCATCTGGCAAAAGGGCGATAGCCTAAGCTATCGCAGCTATTTGGTCCAAGAGGCCCCCAGCCAATTAATTACGGTCAGCCTTTTTGTCCAACCCAAACTCCTCTGGGATGACAATAAAGGAATTTATAGCAAAGGCCTCCGCGCTTGGCCCATCTTCCCCTATAAAGGCGCCAATTTCTACCAAAAGAAAGAGGTCCCCGCCCAGTTGGCATTAATAGATAGTAGCGGCCTGCTCTGGCAAGGCCCCGTTGGCCTTAGCATTTTTGGCGGCAATAGCCGAGCCTATGAACAAAAGTCTCTAGCCATTTATGCCCGCTCTTCTTATGGGGCCAAATGGATCCGCTACCCCATTTTTCCAGATTTACCTTATAAGAAGTATAAACGCCTGGTCCTCCGAAATTCAGGCAGTGGCTTTAAGGGCAGCCACCTCCGAGATGCTTTTATTGGCAAATTGGGCCGTGAATTGGGCCTGGGCGTTCAAGCCTACCGCCCCGCTAGGGTCTATATTAATGGCCAATATTGGGGCATCCTCAATATCCGAGAGAAATTGACGGCCCGCTATCTCGAACAACATTATGGGGTAGATAAAGATAGTTTGGACCTTATGGAGTATAGTGTGAATGTTAATGCCGGCAGCTCCGCCCACTATTTGCGCCTGCGCAAGTATATGCAGCAACATAATTTGGCCGATAGCCAACATTATGCGCAAGTTGGCCGCTGGATGGATGTCCAAAATTTTATGGATTATCAAATTATGCAAATCTATGCCGATAATCAGGACGCTGGCGGAAATATTAAGTTTTGGCGACCAAAAACAGCCAATGGCCGCTGGCAATGGCTGCTCTATGATACCGATTATGGCTTTGGCTTTTATAGTAAAGGCGGCTACGATTTTAATAGCCTGAAATTTCATACGGAAGCTAATGGCCCCCGCTGGCCCAATCCGCCCTGGTCCACGTTTTTGCTCCGCCAATTGCTCAAAAACCAAGGTTTTCGCCAAGCGTTTTTACAACGCTTTTGCGACCGAATTAATGGCCATTTTCAAGCAGAACGCCTCTGCAACCGCCTAGATAGTATGGGCCAAGTTCTCCGTCCAGAACTTTGGCGCCACCAGTTGCGCTGGCAATTGCACCACAGCCTCTGGACCAACCGCATGCAGGAGATGGCCGAGTTTGCCCACAAACGCCCCAGCTATATGGCCCAATTCTTAGCCGAGTTTTTCCCAGAATTTGGTCCCCAACAAAGCCTTGTTCTGCAAACCCAAGGAGATGGCTTTGTCCGTGTCAATGATTTATATAATACAGAAGGCCTAGCCCAGGGCCTCTATTTTCAGGGTTTGGGGCTGCGCCTAAAGGCGCAGCCCTATCTGGACCAAAGGTTCTCGCATTGGATCATTAACGGCCAACGCTATGAGGGCCAAAGTCTAGCATTGCCTCCCCAAGCTAGAGATAGCCTTTATATTACCGCCGTTTTTGAGCTAGCCCCAAAACGAGACTTGATTATTAATGAGTTTAGCTGCCGAGATACTCTTGCGGGCGATTGGATTGAGTTTTTTAATGCCAGCGCCCAAGCACTGCAGCTAGAAAAATATGCCCTAGAAGATGAAAAGGGCCATCACTACCAGTTTGCAGCGGGCAAATTGCCCGCTGGGGCCTATTTGGTCCTTTGTCGAGATAGCCTAGGCTTCAAAAAGCGCTTTCCAGATTTCTCGGGCCAGCTTTGGAGCGGCCTTAATTTTGGCCTAGGCGCCAAAAGCGATCAGCTTCTGCTCTATGCCCAAAATGAGTTGGTAGATAGCCTAAGCTACAAGCTGGGAAAGTCAAAAGATTCTTTATTTTTGTCCTTGGCCCTAAGGCATCCCTATCTGCAAAGAAGCAACTTTGCCCTCAACTGGAAAAAGGAGCGCAATGCAGGTAGCCCCGGCCAAGAAAATCCCATATACAGCAAAAAACGAAAAGAACGCAGCTTGTCCAAAGACTGGAAAGCCGCAAATTTTGCCCCCTATCTATGGGGATTAGCCCTTTTTCTGGGCCTGCTCCTGGCAGCCTATGGCTTGGGCCAATATCGAGGCAGGGAATAAGGCCAAGCCTCCTTGGCCTAGCGATGTGGAGGGGTGGCCGAAGGCCAGACCAAGCTTTTTTGAGCAAAGCGAAAAAAAGCGAAGGGCCGAGCAGACCTGCGAGCCCCGCAACGTAGCGCCGCAGCTTTGCTGCGGAGGCCCCAAAAAAATAAAAAGAAATAGCATGTCAATAGTTGTAGAAAATCTGAGCAAAGTATATGGCGAGCAAACCGCCGTGGATAACCTGAGTTTTGAACTAAAAAAAGGCGAAATTCTCGGCTTTTTGGGGCCCAATGGCGCCGGAAAAAGCAGCACGATGAAAATGCTAACCACCTTTATTCCACCTACTTCTGGACGGGCATTTGTGGCTGGTTTTGATATCGAAAAAGAGGGGGATGAACTGCGCAAAAGAGTGGGCTATCTGCCCCAAGATAATCCCCTTTATTTGGATATGTATGTGCGAGAATATCTGCTTTTTATTGCGGGTTTGCACCGTTTGGACCGCAAAAAAGCGCGGGTAGATCAGATGATTGAGCAAACGGGCCTGAGCCGAGAAGCGCATAAATTGATCGGGAGTTTATCGGGTGGATATCGCCAAAGGGTGGGCCTAGCGCAAGCCCTTTTGCATGATCCCGAAGTGCTGATTTTAGATGAGCCGACCTCGGGTTTGGACCCCAACCAATTGGTGGAAATTCGGGCGCTAGTGCGCCAACTCGGGGAGGAGAAAACCGTTTTATTTTCTTCTCATATTATGCAAGAAATTGAGGCCCTTTGCGATCGGGTCCTCATCCTGAACCGCGGTAAATTGGTGGCCGATGACCGCATTAGCAATTTGCAGACGAAATTGGGCCAAGAACAAAGAGTAAAAGTGCTTTTCAAAGAAAAAGTGAGCCGCCAACAACTAGAGCAATTGGGCCAAGTAGAACCCCTTGGCGGAGGGGCATTTTTGCTTAGCTCTAGCCAAAAAAACGATTTACGAGAAGCGCTTTTCCGTTTTGCCGTAGACCAAAAGTTGAGCCTCCTCGAATTGGTGCCCGAACGTTCCAGCATTGAGCAGGTTTTCCAAAAACTGACTAGCTAAATCGACCGTTAGGCCTCTTTTTCCGTAAAGAGTTTAGATTTCCCCACTACAACTAATGCGATTATGATGCGATGGAAAAAATGGCGTAAAATCGGTCTTTTATTTAGCCTTTTTCTGGGCTTGAGCTTTATTTCAGATGCCTGTATGCAATTTAGAATGTCGGACAAAAAGGTTCAAAAGAAGTTTAAAAAGTTGCCCATCAAGCCCAAAATTGGCCGCTATGAATTGGATGGCCGAACCATTCGCTATCTGGAATTAGGGCCAGAAGATGCCCCGACCATTGTTTTTATTCATGGTGCGCCGGGCTCTTCTCAGGACTATATGAAGTATTTGCAGGATAGCAGTTTGTACCAAAATTATCATCTTTTGGCTGTAGATCGCCCTGGCTATGGCTACTCTAATTTTGGCAAAGCGCTACCCTCTATTGCCGAGCAGGCCCGCTATCTGGCGCCCGTTTTGGCCCTCAATCAATACAAAAAACCGCCTATTTTGGTGGGCCATTCTTATGGTGGGCCGGTGGCTGTTCGTCTGGCCATGGATTATCCCGAGCAGACGGGGCCACTCTACCTTTTGGCCTCGGCCCTAGACCCCGAGCACGAGAAGGTGTTCTGGTTCAATTACCCTATGCGCTATACCATTTTTAATTGGCCTTTGCCCCGCTCGTTAAAGGTGGCCAATAAAGAGAAATTGGCCCATGCCAAGGAGCTAGAAGAGATGTTGCCGCTTTGGGAAAATCTAGAAAATGAAACGGTTTTGGTCCATGGCCGAAACGATAAGATTGTCCCTATAGAAAACTCTTATTTCGCAGAAAAAGCCCTAACTAAGGCCGCTGTAGATAGCCTCTATCAAGACAAAATGAACCACTTCCTGATCTGGAACCGCTATGAATTGATCCGTGATCGCTTGCTGGAGTTGGCCAATAATTATACTAAGGACTAATTGTTTTTGGGGCTGCCCCTTCCGCTAGCTTAAAACCCAGCGCAAAGCGGTATCGCTTTGCGAAGCTACACAAAATGAGGGTTGAAACCCTCATGAATTATCGGGCGGGTCGGGCTGTGTCGTGGCTCGCAGGTTTGCTCGGCCCTGCGGGGCTTTCGCTTCGCTTCAGCCCCTGGGTCTGCGGCTTCGCCGCCCCACTTTCCATCCCTCAGCCTGCGGCCCCTTCGGGGCCTGTAGGACCGAAAATGCTGCTAAATGCTTCCTTGGATGAAGGCCCAAAAACCAAAGGGGCGGTCGCTACTAGCGACCGCCCCTTTTCTCTAGCTCAAGAACTAATATTTCTTTGTTTTTTGCTCTTTAGAGGTGTACCAACACTGGGTACCAGAATCATTACAAGAATATTGGCCCATTTTCCAATCTAAGCAAAGCCAATGCAGCCCTTGGGCATCCTTTAAGCCATTGATGGTCATATTAGGCTTGTTGTAATAACTACGAATAGCCTTTACTGCCCGGTCCCAATCACTTTGGCTACCAATAAGAACCTCGGCCCAAGCATGGCCCCCGCCACTACAGCGGCCCACCATAATTCTCGATACGCCACCAATAGATTCTATACAAGAGGCCGTTAGGGCTGCAAAATCATCACAATCGCCAGCCAAATCTACCGCAATGGTCCGATCGGCAGGGGAGTAGAAGTCATCTCTTAGGACCGTGGGGTCATTGACATAGCTCCAATGAGAACTGAGGTGCATATGCAAGGCACAAATCTGCTTAATTCCGTTGCGGCCTGGCAATCCCCGCTGATAATCATAATACGGTCCAGATTCTGCCTTGACCAAAGAGACCGCAAAGTCCCGCACACAAGGCTGCCCAGGTACGACCGCCTCCGCAATGCGTTTCACCATCTTGCTTGACTCTTTAGAGCTGGCACACCAACTAAAATCCTTGAGGTTTTGCCGCTGTTGAGCCATCTGCTTGGCATATTCTTCATTTTGCTTCTTGAGCTCTTCTATGGTCTGCTGGTCTTCCTCCATCCGAGAAATGCGCTCCTGCAATTCTTTAATTTTGGCCTCTTTTTCTCCCTCTTCTAAGCTTTCATCTTCCTCTACTTTTTGTAGATACTGCTTAACCGAAGGTAATTTGAGGTACTTCTTATCAATCATTTTTCCTAATTTCTGCATACCCGCATCCACAGAAATCTCAAAGTCCTGATTCTCTAAACGCAACCAATTCATTTGGTCTGTGGTCACTAAAAAACCAATGGGCAAGATGACCAAGGCCGCTAGCTCTGCAAAAAGGGGAATCCTATGGTTGAAACTCATCAAAATGCCACTACTGACCGTAATGATGCCCACTATATAATTTAATTGCGGCACCGACAAAAAGCCAATCCCCGCGGCCCAATTCCTAAACCAGCCCATAAAACTAATTTCTACAGCCGTAGAAATTAAAAAGAAGCCAATGAGGTAGCCCACAAAGGTGGCACTCACATTATGCCCGCCCCCAAAAAGGAACATCAGGCCCATCAGGATAAAGGCAATAACTGTCATAAGAGAGCGGTCGCCCCAAGGAGCAATGTTTTCCAGAAAATTGACGGGGCCCTCCCAGCCTGCAGCATAAAATAGCCCAGGCACCAACATCAAAATGCCAATGAAACCGATAAGGCTAAAGATTTTTTGTAGTAAAGATAGTTTTTTCATAGACCGTATGGGGTTTTGGGAATAAAAAGCAACTTAGCGTTGAAACACTAGCAAAATACGTTTTTTTTAGGGATAAAATTCCCTAATTACTTAATCTTTGGGCCTTTTTGCGTCCTACAGGCCCAAAGGGCCGCAGGCAATAGCCAAATTTAAACGCACTTCCTTTTATAGTTTGCAGCAATTTCCCGCTAGTCGGTCCTATTTTTCTCGGCCATAGCGAAGGCTATGCCCTTAAAAAATAGCTGGCCTAACAGAAAATTCATAGCAAACCATGGCCAAAGCAGCGCGATTAAATCTGGCTGAGGGGCTGTAGCAGGGCCGCCGCAGGCGGCAGACCAAAGCGCTGAAAGCGCTGCAGGGCCGAGCAGACCTGCGAGCTGCGCAATGGCCCGACCCGAGCGAAGCGAGTGGGCAGCCCCTAAAAAAGCGGAACTAAAAACAAATTGTCTCGGCTCATCCAGCTGCTATTGCCAATATAATGATGGCTGTTGCTAATGACCACCACTCCGTTTTCATAGACCTGCAAAACCAGATTTTCCCAATCTTCTCGCCTCGCTTTGGCCGCCTTCCAGAAACGGCGCAAAGGGCCCTTTTTGCCCGCATAGAGCTTAAAACTACAGTGCTTAAACTGGTGGATATCTGGATTTGGGCCCTGATAATGGTAAAAACTACTAAAATGAAGCAGCCGATAGCGCCGCCCTAACTGAGCTTTTTCGTCTAGTTGGACTTGGCCAACATTCCTTTGCGCTCCTTGCAAAAAGCTACTGCCCAAGGCTGGGCCAGGGCTGATGGGCCAGCCCAAACTGCCCAATTGGGCCTGGGCCTCTGGAGACAGGCGAATGATTTGATCGGCCTGCGGATGCAAATTGGCCATAAATAGGCTGTCTCCAGCTGCAAAATGGCAGGCGCAAAGGCTGTCCCAAAGCTGCTGCTCTTCTAAGCTAAAACTATTCTGTTCTAAGCGCTGGTATAAAAGCTGCTCCAAGCGCAAAAAGCCCAAGCTATCAGATAGTTGGGCCGATAGGGGCGCGCTGGCTAAAAGTAGAACCGCATAAAGTAGTTTAATGAACTTCATTTTTTTCCTTGATTGCGGCCAAAACCTGCTGCCAGCGCCAGGCCGACTGCATGATGTCCCCAATATCATAACTGGGGATCCAGCCCAAACGATCTTTGGCCTTTTGATAGTTGGCATAAATGGCGGCCACATCGCCCGCTCGAGCAGGAGCCAAACGATAGTTTAGAGGCTGTTGGGTAGCGGCCTCCGTGGCCCGAATGGCCTCTAGGACCGTGACGCCCTCGCCAATCCCAATATTAAAGACTTCCAGGCGCTCTTCATTGCGGCCATCTTGCAGATAGCTCAGGGCCAAACGGTGGGCCTTGGCCAGATCCATAATATGTATATAATCACGGATGCAGCTGCCGTCTCTAGTGGCGTAATCTTGGCCAAAAACCTGAAATTCTTCTCGCCAACCCATGGCCACCTCCATCAAAATGGGCACTAAATTATAGGACTGCTTTTGCGGAAATTCGCCCAATAGCCCCGAGGGATGCGCTCCCGCAGGATTAAAATAACGCAACAAAATGGCTTGCTGCTCTGGATAAGCCTGCAAAAAATCTCGAATGATTTCTTCCGACATCTGTTTGCTGCGAGCATAAGGACTCTCGGCCCGCCCAATGGGCGTTTGCTCATCCACGGGCAGTTGCTCCACATTGCCATAAACCGAGCAAGAGGAGGAAAAAATAAGCTGCTTGACCCCATGCTTTTGCATTTGCTCCAACAACTGACAAAGGCCCATCAGGTTGTTTTGATAGTAGCGCAAAGGCTGAGCAACCGACTCCGGCACACTCTTTAAAGCCGCAAAATGAATGACCGCAGTAATTTCTGGCTCGGCCAAAAAAACTTGGGCCAGCCCCTCCGCATCACACAAATCTACTGCATAATGCCGAATCGTCTGGCCCGTGATGTCTTCCAAACGGCCCAAAATTTCAGGCGATGAACGAATATGACTGTCTAAACTGATAAATTCATAGCCCGCCTGAGCGAGCTCCAAAAGGCAATGGCTCCCAATGTAGCCCGTTGCCCCCGTAAGCAATACTTTGGCCATTAGGGAAGTTGGATTTTATTAAAAGTGGGGCAACCTTGGCGCTTGGAGACGCAGCTGCTGCCTAAACTGAGCAAAAAAAGACTGAGAACAAAAACTACAATCACTGATTTCATAAGAAGTATATTTTAAGAGTTGGCAGAAATGGACCAAGTGGGGCAGCCGCCGCAACGATTGGCTCGGCAACTAGACAATAAGGCCATCAGACTGAGGCTGAGGGCAAAAACGAAGAGAAGCTTTTTGTGCTTTTTCATATTTTTCTGTTTTATTCGCAAGCTAAATGATTCCTTTTTTTTTGGGGCCTCCCCTCGCCCTCAAGGGCTCGGGGCGCTAGGCTTCAGGGCTCGCTATTCGCTCGGCCCTGCGCGGGCTTCGCCCGCTGGGTCTGGCCCTCTGGGCCACCCTTGCGCAGCGCTAGGCCATTTTGGCCCTGCGGGCCAAGGCGGCAAAGCCGCCTCCATAGCTAAACCATAAACGCCATGCCAAAGCGAAAACGTATTCTATTTACGGCATTAAATTGGGGCTTGGGCCATGCCAGCCGCAGCATTCCGCTCATTCAGAAGGCCATAGCTTTTGGTTTGCAGCCTTATTTGGCCGCTGAAGGAGAGGCTTTGGCCCTTTGGCAAGCGCAGTTTCCCAATTTGCCACATATAGCGTTGCCAGCCTACAATATACGGTATCCCAGCCAAAATATGAGTTGGAACATGGCCCTACAACTGCCGCAGATTCTCCGTGCTATGGCCAAGGAGCAAGCCCTCTTGCCGAAGTTAGTAAATAAATATCAGATCTCGCTCTTGCTCAATGATAATCGCTACGGATGTTATTCGGCTAGTTTGCCTAGTGCCTTTTTGGGCCATCAGCTGCGGATTGCCTTTCCCTATAGTTGGCAAAAGGCCCTTTTTCAGCCAATTAACCGCTATTTGCTACAAAAGCATCGGCTCATTTGGCTACCCGATTATGAGGGCGAGGGGAACCTATCGGGGGAGTTGGGGCAGGGCCTGCCTTGGTCCAATATTCGTTATATTGGTCCTCTGTCTAGATTGCCCACCGTAAATATACAACAGCAAGATTATGAGATCGTTGCGCTTTTATCTGGACCAGAGCCACAGCGGCAGTATTTAGAAAATGAGTTGCGGCAAAAGTTGGCCCAATTGCCCCAAAAAAGCCTAATCATTAGAGGGAAAATAGGGGAGGAGGGGGCGCAACTGAGCGGAGACTATCCCCATATTTTGCCTTATGCAGGCGGCCGAGAGCTAGCTAGCTATTTGCTTTCGGCCCAGCTACTCATTTTGAGGGGAGGCTATAGCAGTTTGATGGATTTGGCCCAGCTAAAGGCGGGAGCTATGCTGCTTTGTCCCACCCCGGGCCAAACAGAACAAGAATATCTGGCCCAAAAACTAGGGCAGCAAGGCCGAGCGCAGCAGCAGGCTCAGGGGCAATTGGATTTGGGCCGAGCTTGGGCCCAAAAAGAACAAAAGCTTCCGAATTGGCCCCAAAAAGCAGCCATAGATTTGGCCCCCTTCTTTGCAGAACTAGTAGATTTGGCCCAATAGGTCCTACAGGCGGCAAAGCCGCCGCAAAGGCGCGCAGCGCCTCGGCTGAGGGATGGAAAAGGGTGGCCCAAAGGGCCAGACCCAAGTTTTTTGAAGCGAAGCGAAAAAAACTGCAGGGCCGAGCAGACCTGCGAGCCCTGACACAGCCCGACCCAAGGCTGCAGGCCGCAGGGGCAGCCCCAAATAAAAAACAGAAATAAAGCCTTTTGGGGAGAACAAAGCGGCGAAACTAAGGACTTAAGGACTTTGGAGAATGCTGAAAATTGAAAGAAAAACAGTAATATTACATTTTCTAAGTCTTAACTTATGGAAAGACCATTGGCCTCTGGGTAAATAGATCGAAATGAGGCTATAGGCTATTTCAGATAACAACAACTATGGCAAAGAAGAACAGAAAAGCGAGCCCTTCCCCCACAAACTTTAAAACTTATAAGATTAACTATAAGGGCCAATTGACGGTCGTTTATCCCTTGCTTGCGGGCAGTAAGTTGGGGCAGTTTAAAAAAGACTGGCAGGCCTTTAAGAAAGCTTGGCCTACTACGCCAGAGCTCTTGTTATTTAATAGCTTAGGCGATGAGGCGGCTGCTTCAGAATGGGCTAAATGGGCCGAAGAAGAGGGCGAAAACGTTCGTTATTTGGCCGATAAAGTAGCGCCCTCGGCTATATTTGCTCGGGCCGTAGCGCAGGCGCAGGGAGAAGACCTCCTTTTTGCAGATGGGAGTCAGGGTATTGCCTTGAGTAACCTTTTAGACTGGATGGATAATCGGGAAGAAGCCTTGGCGGCTAATACCATCTATCTGGGGAGCCGTAAGCATGCGGACTCTAAAAAACTGCAGGCCAAAGATGGTTTACTATTGAGCCAACTCCACAACAGCTACCTCCAATTTTGGACGCCCCTCTATCTACAAGATAGTCAGGCGCCTTTTTATTTTATGGCTAAGGCCTTGGGGCAGCAATTGGCGCAGCTTACGGTTTCGGGGCAGCAAACCGACCTTTTATTGATGGCCCAATTGGAAGGGATTTCTATTCAAGAAATGCCCATTCGTTGGCAGCATGCCGAGCAGCGAGATAGGGGTATTGGGCGCATTGCGCAGAAAGCCTTTGCGGGCCTATTGGCTCGGCCCAAAAATAAAGTAAAATACTTCTTTCTCAACCCTTGGACCGAGGCCAGTAAGGCCTTGGCCAAAGAGCCCACAATTTATCGTTTTTTGTATGCGGTATCGGCCTTGCTCATCCTCTTCATTATGGCGGGCTTGAGCTTTCAGTATGGCATTACGGGAGATGAAGTCTTGCAAAAAAACTATGGGGATAATGTATTGGCCTACTTTGAGTCGGATGGAAAAGATCGGGCTTGTATGAACCAAAGCAACCTACATTATTATGGGGGTCTTTTTGATTATTTGGCGGCTTGGTGCAACAAATACCTGGGCTGGTTTGACACCTATGACACTCGGCATTTGCTCAATGCCTTATTTGGCTTTTTGGCCATCTTATTTACGGCTCGATTGGGTAAAGTGCTTTCTGGTCGTTGGTCTATGGCCCTACTGACCTTAGTTTTGCTCACGCTTTCGCCTCGTTTTTTTGGGCATAGCATGAACAACCCCAAAGATATTCCCTTTGCGATGGGCTATATGATGGGGATCTACTACATGATTATATTAACCAAACAACTGCCTCGTCCGTCTAGCCGAGCCTTATTGATGAGTGCCCTTGGTTTGGGGATCACCTTTAGTATGCGTTCTGGAGGAATCTTATTGATTCCCTATTTGGGCCTATTTATGGGGAGTCGAGTTGTTTTATGCCCGCAACTGCGTCCGGCCCTCACTCAATTTAAAATTGGGCAACTGTTTCGCTATGCGGCCATCCTCTTGGGCGTATCGGGCCTAGGTTATTGGATGGGAACCTGGTATTGGCCCTATGCGCAGGAAGACATTATGAACCACCCCCTAGAGTCGCTCTCCGAGATGACCAACTTTTCTACCGGGATTCGGATGCTTTGGGGCGGCAAGCACCTTTGGTCAGATCAGTTGCCCTGGTATTATATTCCGACTTGGTTGGGGATTTCCTCGCCAATTGTGGTGCTGTTGGGCTTGCCTTTGGTGCCCTTCTTATTCTTTAGAAAGGTATTTCGGAAAAAGCAGGCCTATTACTTTAATTTGGTCCTTTTTACCGGCGTTTTTCCGGTGGCTTATGCGGTATACAAAGAGTCTTCTCTGTATGATGGCATGCGTCACTTCTTGTTTATCTATCCCATTTTGGTTTTGGCGGCAGCCTATGGCTGGTTCAATATTATTCGGATAATCAAGCCAGCGGCGGTTCGTTATGCGGCCATAGCTGGAGTTGTGGGGCTTTTGGCCCTGCCCACCGCTTGGATGTTCCGCAGCCACCCTTATCAATATGTCTATTTTAATGAGTTTTTTGGTGGTTTAGAGGAAGCCTATGGCTACTATGAAACCGACTACTGGATGACCTGTATGCGCAATCTTTCAGATTGGTTGATTGAAAATGAGCCGAAGGTAAAAGCAGGGGAGGAGGTCATTGTGGCCACCAACTGCGCTAAGCCTGTAGCGCATTACTTTAGCGATTACCCCAATGTCAAGGTGCGCTATGTGCGCTATCATGAGCGGGTAAAAACGGGCTATGATTACCTACTTTCTTATTCTCGTTTTGTGAGCCATGGCTTTTTACAATCGGAAACTTGGCCCCCTGCAGAGGTGGTGCATCTAGAAGAGGTAGATGGCGTTCCTTTGGGGGCAGTGAGTAAGGCTCCTGATGGAAACAAAAAGGGCGAACTGGCCCAAAAAGCCTTTAAAGAAAAGCGTTATGCCGAAGGAATTACCCTTTTGGAGGAAGTCTTGGCAGCCGACCCCAAAAATGAAAGTGCCATGTTGGTCCTTTCTCAATACTATCCACAGGTGGGGAAGATGGAAGAGATGAAAAACGTCTTGACCCGCATGCGGAACCTAGCCAATGATTACGTTAATGGCTTGGGCATGGCTGGGGTCTATTACCTAAATGCTCAGCAGCCCGATAGCGCTCGCTATTACTTTGAGCGAGCCACAACGCTTAATTACAAGTACAGCTTTGGCTATTTCCACTTGGCCAATTTGGCCCTTAAAGAGGAAAAGGATGTCAATAAGGCGCTATCCATTTGGGCCGTTTTTGATAAGTATGGGGGACAGCCCGCTCAGGGCTACCAAATTGCGGTGCAAGTGGCGCAGCAAGCCCAAAACCGCCCCTATGAGCTCTATTTTAGAGCTAAGGCCTTGGCTACAGCCGGCAAGCATGTAGATGCCTATCAGTTGTTGGGCCAAGCCATTGCGGTAGACCCCAATTTTGAGCCTGCCCTCAAGGCCAAAAAGATGTATGACGACAATAGCCGAAGGGCTAGAGATGAAGAGGAAATGGCCCGAAAAAAAGGCGCCAAATAAAAAGCAAAAGGCCAGCTAGATGATCATCTAGCTGGCCTTTTTTAGGCAATGCCTTAATGCGGAAAAGCGGCCTGATGTTGTACCCTTTGGGCTTGTACAATATGCCGCTCATTATGGTAAATCAAAAAACGTAGCATATCCCCCAAACGAAGCTTAATCAAGGGCAAAATGGCAATGCCCAACTTATAGCGATTGATGTCTAAGGCTTGAGCATCGGCCAGAAAATCGCGAAACTGCTCCTGATAGGCCAAATAAGGCTGAATAATACTCGCTGGCACATATTGGCTTTGGCTAGGCTGATAGGCTTTAGGGCTTTTCATCTTTAACCCTAACTGATTGTCTTCATTGAGTTGTACGCTTTGCACAAAACGACGGCCAAAAATCCCCGCTTTGTAGTATTCTGCTTTGGGCTTTTTGGCCTTGCGCCCCTTTTTGAGGAGCTGCTCCAATGGCCCTACATAATAGGCCGAAATAATATTGAGATGATCTAAGCACTCTCCTATACTCCAGCTCTTTGGGCTGGGCTTCCAGTTAAATTGCTGTGGACTGAGGCTGGCAAAATCCCGCTCTACAATCTCCGATAGTCGCCTCATTAGCCGATCTAGTTCTTGTAGTAGCTCTTTTTGTGTTTTCTTTTTCATAGCTATAGGTTGAGCGGGCTGTTGCCCTAGAGCAACAGCCCGCTATGGGCCAAAAAGACAATTAGAAGATAGAGGTGACTAATAAGTAGGCAGCTGTCCCCATACTTACTAAACCCGCCGTTACCTGATAAGGAGATAGCTTTTTACGCATCATTTCCGCCTTTTCTTTGGCATTGCCCGTTTCGTCTTGTTCGGCAATAAATTTATTGATCATCGGAAAGCTGAGCAGAAAACCCACAACAACGGTTGCACCTACACAGCCTAAGGCTACAATACGACTAAGTAGCACCATATTTACATTGTTGCCAAAAAGGTTAAAGAGCTGAAGCAGCGCCAAAATGAGCGACACTAAGCCAATCATGGCCTGATAGGGGCTGAGTTTCTCAATGATGTCTTTGGCATCGGGCAAACGCTCAATGACAAAGTTAGAGGCCGCCAAAAGGCCAGAAACAATTCCCGCTAAAGCTAATAGAAACATAGAATTCTGTCTTTTTTAGTTCATCAAAATGGTCAATCTTCTATAATACAAAAAAACAACTTATTTCTGCCCCTCTTTTGTTCCTTCCAAGGGCTGTAGTTCGCCTTTCCAATAGCGCTTGAGCTTGCCGTTTCTCGGATTAACCTCTGTTTTGCCATAAATGGAGTTGACCCGCTTTGTGGGCGCATTACTACGGCCCAAACAATAGAGGTTGCCGTCTCTAGAAGCAATGAAAATACGCCCCTGGTCCACAAATGGAGTCGCTTCGGCACTAAATTCTTGCTTGTCGAGTAGCTTGAAGTTCATCTCTTTGTCAAACTCAAAGAGGTAGAAGCCCTGGTAGGTGGGCACCGCCGCCCGATTGCCAATAATAATGGGACTCGCAATGGCTGGCCCCGTCCGATGTTTGTAATAGACTTTTGGGGTGGCCACTTTGCGCTCGCCATCAAAAAGGGTCACTTTTTGGGTATCGAGTTTATTGAGGTCAAAGAAGTAGGTGTAGCCGTCAATGCCAATGGTGGCCCCAATATGCGGATGCCCCTTCACTCGAGTCGCTTCATTGGTGGCCGCGGTCCCAATCACTCCGCCTAACCAACCCACAAACCGACGGTTTTTTACGGGCATGTACCAAACGGTGGCTTCTTCGGGCTTTTTGCTGGGGTCTAGCTTGAGAATCCCGCCCTGCCCTTTGATGTATTGCTTCTCTACAGAAACTAAAATACAGCTGTCGTCGGTCACTACTGGCGAGCCGTCAATGTCCGACCCAATGAAGTATTCCCAGTCCATGCCCGGCTTTTTCATGTTGTAGCCCCAAACTCGACCCGATCCAGAAGCTAGGTAAATATGGTCTCTCAAACGAACGGGAGAGGCTTCCGAAACGACATTGCCCCCATGTACACTAGCATCAATGTCTCGGTATAAGGTGTCCTGAAAACGATAAAATTCAGGCTGCAAAAGCCCGTCTTTCATTTTTGCCGCCTTGGGGTCTGGATTGAAAACGGTGAAAATGCTGGTTTCTAAGGGCAAATAAGCGGTGTCGTTAATAATTAAGGCCGAACCATCTACATCTCGGCTATAACAACGGGTTCTGGGCGAGTTCACTCGCCAACGCTCTTCTCCCGTAAAATAAGAGATGGCCCGATAACAGTCTACAATAGGGGCGTTGAGCTTGCCGCCCGCTCTGGTCCCTTGCAAAACCAAAACCCGATCCTTGAGCGAATCTGCATTATGGTTGATCCAAAGACTACCCGTTCCTTTTACTACATCATCAAAACGGTATTGCCAAAGGACTTCCCCCGTTTCATAGTCGATCTTTTTAAGCCGATGGTCAAAGGCGCCCTGAATAATATATTTTTTGCCATTTTCAATCACAATCAAGGGCTGGCCGGTCCAACCCGCACCACTCCAGTTCTTAATGGTGCGCCCCACCTGGGTTTTTCCAGAACCTAAGGTAAGTTGCCAAATGATGTCTAGTTTGTCTGGCAAACTATCGCCATAATAATTCCGCCGCTCATTGCTCAAATAGGTGGGATTGACCAGTTCAATCGAGAAGCTATCGCCCTCTTCATCCACAAAATCAATGCGGTTGGGGTCTGGAAAAAGGGGGGTGGGCAGACTATCTATGCCGCTGCTATCTGGCGTGCTAATCACTTCTTTGTTTTGTACAAAGTAGGCGGGTAGGTCCATAAAATAGGCTGCCGCAGCAAGGCCGCCAAGGCCCAAAATGGCCAGAATAATGGCTAAAGGGGAACGCATTTCGTTATTTTTTATACTAAGAATCAATTCGATTCGCAAAATACTAACTATTTTCCTGTTTGTGATGATTATTTTGGGGCTTCCCCTTCGGCCCTGCGGGCCTCGGGTCGGGCTGTGCCGGGGCTCGCAAGCCTGCTCGGCCCTTCGCTTTTTTCGCTTTGCTCAAAAAGCTCGGTCTGGCCCTGCGGGCCACCCCTATCCATCCCTAAGCCGGCGGCTGCGCCGCCTCTAGACGCAGTTGGACCAAAGGGCTGAAAACAAAATGCTCAAAGTAAAAATAAAGGATGAGCGGCCCAGCGCTGCGCAGCCGTGGCCCAAAGGGCCAGACCAAAGCCGCCAAAGGCGGCTGCAGGGCCGAGCAGACCTGCGAGCGGCGAAGCATAGCGCCGCAGCATAGCTGCGGGGGCCCCAGAACCAAAAAATAAAAGCAGATATGCTAGAAATTAAAGCGCTAGACCATAGATTGGGGCCCAAGGGCCCTCGATTGAAGATTGACCAACTCGCTTGGCCAAAAGCTCAATATTTATTGCTGGGCAATGCTCAAGCTCCCGAATTAAGGGCCTTTTTTGAGCTGCTGCAGGGCAGCCGAAAAATACAGCAGGGCGAGATTTTATGGGAGGGCAGCCAGAGCCTGGCGCACCGACGATGGGCCTTTCAGCATTTGTATAGCGATTTTGATTTTGGTCCAGAAAAAACCGTGATGAAGGTCTTGCGTTTTTGGGCCAGATTAGAAGGGCTGCGCCCTTGGGCGGCACATCGTTTGGAGGAATGGGGCTTGTCGCCCAACAGCAAAATTAGCCAATTGGGCGAGGCTCAAAAATGGGCCCTGCAGATCGTTTTGGGCCTGCAAAGAGGGGTCAGTTGGTATTTGTTAGAACGCCCATTTGCCCAGTTGAGCCCCGCCGAAGCCTGGCCCATTTTACAACTGCTAGAGCTGGCCAAAAAGCAGCATTATGGCCTCCTGCTCTGGAGCAGCCAAAGCGATAGCCAAGCCCTTTTGGGGCCAGAAAAACAGTGGCTTTGGCGAAAAGGCCAGCTGCTGCCTTTGTCTAAACTCCCCCCAGAACAAGCCATTTTTGACCGCCAAAATTATCCCGACTAATGCTATATATTTTATGGAGCTACGGCCTGAGTTTGTTGGGTCGCTGGAAGCTGTATGCCCTGCTTTTACTGGCTTTTGGTCTGCCTTTTTGGGGCTTTCCCATTTTTGTGAATCAATTAGCAGAGCAGGCAAAAAAACAATTAACCGCCCAAAGTGAGGAGGTCTATCAACTTGCTTGGCTGGGCGACACCGCCGCCGCCCCCGAGCTAAGAGAGGGGCTAGATCTACACCTCAATTTCTCGCTAATTGATAGCTTGGACCAAAAAGAGGCCTTGGCCGCCCTGAAAAAAGGCCAAATTGATTTGGCCCTCCTTTTAGCCGAAGATATGGACAGTAGTTTGTTGCGGGGAGAAGCCGTAGAATTGCAGCTATATTATTATAGTTCGGGCCGGCCAGCGGCCCTGAGCCCCTTTAAGGAAGTGCTTAAAGATTATGAAAACTATTGGGTAGAAAAGAATTTGGCTGCGGCCAATTTGCCCCCCACAGCTAGTCGCCCAATTGAGCTAAATGAGCGCAATCAAAGCAACCAAATGGACTAAATTCGGCAGCTTTTTCGGCAGTTGCGCAAGGGCTTGGCCCTGCTTTTTGCCCTAGGCTTTTTGCTGCTGCTCCTTTTGGGCCTCGCTCAAATTAACCCTTTGCTTTTTGCTGGCGCACCTTGGCGAGGCCTGCAGCAATTGCGGCAACCTTTGGGGCAGACTTATGCGGGCATGCAGTTGCTAGGAACCCTATATCTCTGGCTGATGATGGCTTTGGCCTTGTTAGGCTTTGCTTTGGCCTTGGGCCAAGATCAAGAAGGCCTAGCCGATATTCTGCTTGTTCAATTGAGAGAGCTCTTGCCTGGCGTTCGGCTTTGGGGGATGGGGCTTTCTTTGGGCATTTCGGCCTTTTTTTGGCTCAATTTGTACCTCTTAATCAAGAAGTTGGGCGGCTGGACCCTCGCTTTTTTGTTGCTCTTGGTTTTGCTTTTATTTGTCCTATTGACCTTTGGTACTGGCGGTTTGAGTTGGGGAAAGGCCATTTTGCCTTTGGCCAATCAGTTGTATTTTTTCAAGGCCCTTTTGGCGCGGAAATTAACGCTAGGCCCCTTGTTCTTGGTCCAGTTGAGCAGCCTGTTTTGGGCCCTGCTTTTGGCCCGCTTGAATTTTGCCCTATTGCGGAAGAAATTGGCCCGTTTTGGGGCTTAGTTGGGCTTTGCGGCGAAAAAAGGGCCTAATCGCCGCAAAATATGCGGCGATTAGAGAAAAAATAGCGCAAAATAAGCCTTGCAGAGAAGGCGCAAGGAGGAGTAGGATAGACGAGAATCCCATTTTTTCTTGTATTTTTGCCCCAAAATATAGAAAAGCATGCGTTATTCATTCTTCCTCCTTTTTGCCTACTTCTTTTTGGGCCAAGGGCTTGTTTTTGGCCAGGCAAGAGGCAATGCCCGCCGCTCCAAAGGCAACTATAACTATAAGGCTAAGTCCAACTCCAATTATCAAGCGCCTCTCTTACAACCAGAGGGCGATCTGCCAAGGGCCAGCTTTTTTAGCCATGATGAGGTGCTGCTAGAGGTTCGGGCACTCTCCAACCAAAAAGCAAGCAGCTATTTGGCCATCTTTAATATTCGGCAGTTGGGCAAAACGGCAGAAGAAACCGACCGCCTGCTGCAAGAACGCTTCCGCAGTTTTAAGAGCAAACTACAAGCCTTGGGCATCGCTGAGCAAGATATTCACTTAGATATGCTTTCTTTTGTGCCCGTCTATGAACTAGAAGAGGAAAAAAAGCTATTTAGCCCAAAAACCTATAATGAGGTCCCCAAGGGCTTCGAAATGCAGCAAAATGTACATGTTAGCTACCGCAATGCAGCCCAATTAGGGGCCATTGTATCGGCTGCGGCCCAAGTGGAAATTTATGATTTGGCCAAGGTGGAGTATTTTGTAGAGAATACCGCCGCCGTTTATGAGGAGCTCCGCAAAGAGGCCCTAGCCTATTTGATGCGCGAGATGGTCGAGCTAGAAAAAATAGGCCTAGAACTGGATCTGGCCAGCCGCCGTATGGCCGAGGCCGAAGGCGCGGTCTATCCCGCCGAACGCTATGCCAGCTATCAGGCATTTTCTAGCCCTTCACTAGATGGAAAAAGCCGGGTAGACCTTCAGGAAAAGGCCCAAACGCAGTACTATGCGCCCATGCCCTACAATGATTTTGAAATTATCCTGAACCCAGAAATTCAAGAGCCCGCTGTGCAGTTTATGTACCATCTCCAATTTGCTTTTAAACTGAAAAAACCAGCCCCAGAAGTCAAAATTGAAAGAGAAAAAGAGTTTATTTGGATTACGCCTCAGGGCGATATGCGTCTGCTAAAAGTAGAAAAGGCTAAGGAGAAACGGCCCCAAGCGCCCCGCCCTCAGCCCAATACCACCGTTATTCCCGAAACTAATTAAGAAGTTGAGGCAAAATGACCTCAAAGAACAAAACATCTTATGAGTACTGTAAAGAAATTTGGCCTGCAGGAAATTGTGGCCCACTGTAAAGAATATGGATTTGTCTACCCCTCTTCAGATATTTATGGAGGACTCAATGCCGTCTATGATTACGGCCCCTACGGTAGCCAACTCCGCCAAAATATTAAGGATTATTGGTGGCGCGCTATGGTGCAAGCTCATGAAAATATTGTGGGCCTAGATGCTTCTATCTTTATGCACCCGCAAACTTGGGTGGCTTCTGGCCATGTAGATGCCTTTAATGATCCCATGATCGATAATAAGGATTCTAAAAAACGCTACCGTGCCGACCACCTAATCGAGGAGGTGTATGCGGGTAAGTTAGAAGGTAAAATCGCTAAGGAAATTCGCAAAGCAGCTAAGCGCTTTGGCGATGCCTTTGATGAGCAGGAGTTCCGAGCCACCAACCCCAGAGTCCTAAAATATCAGGGCCAAATTGATTCTGCCATTGAGCGCATGAATGTGTTCCTCAATGCTGAAGATTTAGCTGGCTTTAAAGGCCTAATTGAGGAGCTAGAGATCAAATGCCCCGTTAGTGGAACAGGCAATTGGACCGATATCCGTCAGTTTAACTTGATGTTCTCTACTCAAGGGGGAGGCTCTTTGGGCGACAATAATTTATACCTTCGCCCCGAAACCGCTCAAGGTATTTTTGTCAATTTCAATAATGTGCTCAATAGCTCTCGCCAAAAGTTGCCCTTTGGTATTGCGCAGATCGGTAAGGCTTTCCGCAACGAGATTGTGGCCCGACAGTTTGTCTTCCGCATGAGAGAGTTTGAACAAATGGAGATGCAGTATTTTGTGCGCCCTGGCCAAGAGCTAGAAGCCTATGAGTACTGGAAAGAAAAGCGCCTTCGTTGGCATCAAGCTATTATTGGCGGAGAAAATGCGCACCGTTTCCACAAACACGAAAAATTGGCGCATTATGCCAATGCCGCTGCCGATATTGAGTTTGAATATGCCTTTGGCTTCCGCGAGCTAGAGGGCATCCACTCTCGCACCGACTTTGACCTCAAGGCCCACCAAGAGCTCTCTGGCAAGAAGTTGCAATATTTTGATCCCGAACTCAAGGAGAGCTACGTGCCTTATGTGGTCGAGACTTCTGTGGGCTGCGATCGGATGTTCTTGGCGGTCCTCAGCGATGCGCTCCAAGAGGATATTGTACCCGATGCCGATGGCCAAGAATCTAGCCGCACGGTCATGAAGCTGCACCCCGCTTTGGCCCCCGTCAAATGCGCAATCTTGCCTTTGCTCAAGAACAAAGAGGCCCTAACGAGCAAGGCCAGAGAGGTCTTTGACCGCCTAAAATATAGCTTCCAATGCCAGTACGATGAGAAAGATGCCATTGGCCGCCGCTACCGCCGCCAAGATGCTATCGGTACGCCTTATTGCGTGACCATCGACTTTGATACTTTGGAGGATAATACGGTAACCATTCGCGATCGCGATACCCTAGAGCAGAAACGAGTATCTATTGATGAGGTGGAACGCATCATCAGCGAGAAAGTAGATGTAGCGCAGTTGCTTCGCCAGTTGTAGGATAAGGATTTGGGGCTGCCCACTCGCTTCGCTCGGGTCGGGCTGTTTCGCAGCTCGCTGTTCGCTCGGCCCTTCGGCGCAAGCGCCTCGGTCTGCCGCCTTTGGCGGCCCTGCTGTCCATCCCTCAGCCTGCGGGCGCTTCGCGCCCTGCTTGCTGCAGAAGAGGGCCCAAAACCACGGTTTTGGGCCCTCTTTATTGGTCCAGAACGACCGAAGGGAGTGGCCTAGCGATGGTAGGCAGTGCGGCGAAGCCGCAGACCAAGCAAAAACTTGTTTTTTGCGCAGGGCCGAGCGAATAGCGAGCTGCCGAACGTAGCGCCGACGAGCGCAGCGAGGCGGAGGCCCCAAAATACCTAATCTCTAAACGGTTTAGGGACCTCATAAAGGGAAATCAGGCCCTCCCAACTGACCACCGCAATATAGCGGCCATCGGGGCTGATGGCCGTATGCGAAACCGCCCGCCCCTGAAAGGGAACTACCGCCTTAGGTTGCCCAGTTTGGCCATCATAGAGATAAAGATGCCCATTTTGGCCAATGCCGGCATAGTAATTTTGCTTGGCCGTAAAGCCACCAAAACAATGCTCCGACATCAGGGTGCTCTTATTGTCATAGCCCCGAACCACAGGCGCAGGCAGCAGCTTGCTAACTCGCCCATTTAGCCAATGGGCCAAATTTATCGAATGACTTTGCCAGAGCAGGGGGACAAAAGGCTGGCCCTCTTCCTTTAATTTTTGCTCCCATTTTGCCGCTGATGGTCCTCGGTAATTATGGATAGATCGAAGCTCCAGAACATAATCAAAGACATTGTTTTTGCGGTAATGGATGCCCAAAATTGCTCGACTATCGGGCGTAAAGCAGGCATCTAAATAATGTTTTTTGAGTTTTTGAGGCTGTAATTTTAGGTCCGGAAAGCTATAGAGTGGCTGCACGCCCGCCTTATGCTGATAGGCGGAGGGAAGGGCCAAAAGGTAGTTCCCATCAGGCGAAAAGCGAAGTTGAGAATAGTTCAATACCTCATCATTGGGCGGTAAATCTTGCCGCCAGTTGGGCTGTTTCGTTTTTAATATTCGGACATTGGGGCCATAATGCGAGCCCACTGCCAGATACTTCCCATCAGGCGAAAAACTGAGCAAATCGGGAGGAAACATAAAGGTTTCGGCCCCTTTGAGTTGGCCGCCCACTCCTTTTTTTGTCAGATAAACAGGGCGGGGCCATTGGCGGCAGGCCAAGAGAAAGCCCTTGCCTTCTTGGTCCCAGCTGCCATCTTCCCAGCCATTGCAGCGGCAATCTTTGGGCAGGGGAACCGGCTTTAGTTTCTGGTTTTTGCGCTTCCAAAGTAGAATATTGACACTGCCCACAATTAAGAGCTCTTTGTCGTTGGGGGAAAACTCTAGGCCTTCAATCCAGCTTCTATCGACAATTGTGTCCATGAGCTTGGCTTGGTCCAGATAATCCCAAATTTCTAGGCGGCCATGAAAAAAGCCGAGGGCCAAAAGCTCCCCATCCTGAGAAAAAGCAATTCGCTGCGTTTGCCGATAATTAAAATCCGTTTTGATGGGATCTAATTGCAAGCTGTTGAGCTCCAATTTGGCCAGTTGGACATCTAATCTTTGGCTAGGAATAATACTCACCACCGCCTCCTCTTTTTGGGGATGAAACTCAATAGCGGCTAGGGTACCAGGCAGCTCTCGAACTTCGCCCGTCTTTAGGTTTTTAATTTTAGAGAGCTGATACTGTCCGCCATAAATCGCCAGCCATTTGCCATCGGGGCTAATGCGGGCCTCAGGGTTATCAGAAGCAAAGGGCAGGCTATCAATCAGCTCGCCAGTATAATAATTAAAGACATAAGCCCCATTTTTGTCATTACAGACCATTCCCAAAGGCTGATTTTTGAGAATGCGTAGGCTGCGGCTCAGGTTGCTGTAATTTTTTTGGTGCCTAAAGCCTCTTTCCCAAAGTAGCTGCCCGTTTTTTCGGTCCCAAGCCGTCAGATAACTACCGCCTGCAATCAGAATAATAGAATCATGAGCCGCAAATCGAATATCGCCTGCCATCGGCGCAAAAGGGGCGCTCCAGCGGCTATCGCCCCAACTGTGCAAAAACTTCATCTTAGGTAGGCTGTCGGCAGGAGGAGAAGCATTATAAATGTAGTATTCTGAGACAAAAGCCTGTTTTTGGGCCAAGGCAAAGAAAAAAAAATGAAAAAAAATGAGAAAAAAAATGCTGCGCATATGGCCAGTTTTATGAAAAAGGGCTTCAAAATATCATTTTAAAAATAGGGGGCAAGCCTGCCTTTGGGCTGATAAAATTAAGTCCTTTAGAAGAAATGAAAAATTATAAAAGGATATGTTAAAACAGGACTATTTTAGCCCATTTAGTTGCATAGATGCTAGGTGCTCAGAAAATGGTTGTGGAGACAAATAAATTTCAAAAGGATTTGGAAATCTGAGAGATAGACCCCATATTTGTGTATACAAAGTTCTATATATGGTCCCTTAAACAACAGCAAATTTGTTGTTTTAAAGTTGGACTTTTACTTATCCAGAAAGGTGGAGGGATTAGGCCCAAAGAAACCTTAGCAACCTGCTCTTAGAGGCAAGGTGCTACTTCCTACTGAAGCCGAAAGGCGGAGGGGCAGATAAGCGAAGCTGTTTTAGATGAAGCATCGAAAGATGACGAAATATAAAAAGCTCGAAGGTATTTGCCTTTGAGCTTTTATCGTTTTAGGACGATATTTTAATGGTTTATGTTGTTTAGTTGTTTGTTAGCTGTGACTCTCTGTGCCCTTGGGCGCAGGGAGTTTTTTTATGCCTCTATCTAGAGTTCGGCTAAAAACTTAATCATTTTTTAATGAGAACTCATTATATTAAGCGGGCCAAATTAAACCGCTATGATTTTTAGCTGTTTAGCTAGGCGAATCATCATCAAATTCTAATCAAATTTATTATGGCTACGACAACTAGCAAAAAAGTACTGGGTGGCGGAGAATTTCTCCTCGAGCAAATCAGCTACGAAAACATTTTTACCAAAGAAGAACGCACAGAGGAGCAGAATATGGTCCTCAATATGCTACAAGATTTTATTGATAAGGAAGTAGTCCCCAATACGGCCAAAATTGAAAAACTAGATATCGAACTGACCAAAGAACTGCTCAAAAAAGCAGGCGATTTGGGCCTTCTAGGGACCTCTTTCCCAGAGGAGTACGGTGGATTTATGCAAGATTTTTCTACCAATATGGCCATTACCGAATACTTGGCGCATACGCGCTCTTTTTCGCTTTCTGTGGGCGCTCACACGGGTATCGGTATGCTTCCTATTCTTTATTTTGGAAATGAAGAGCAAAAAAGCAAGTACTTGCCTAGCCTAGTTGCTGGCGATAAATTTGCCGCTTACTGCCTTACCGAGCCCGACTCTGGCTCTGATGCCTTGGCTGCAAAAACGAAGGCAGTTCTCAATGAAGCAGGTACACATTATATCCTCAACGGACAAAAAATGTGGATCACCAACGCTGGTTTTGCCGATGTCTTCGTGGTTTTTGCCAAAATTGATGGCGAAAAATTCACGGGCTTTATCGTAGAGAAAGCTTGGGAGGGCGTTAGCTTGGGCGCCGAGGAAATGAAGCTCGGAATCAAGGGTTCTTCTACTCGTCAGGTGTTTTTCGAAAATGTAGAGGTGCCTGTAGAAAACGTTTTGGGCCAAATCGGAAAAGGCCACAAGATTGCCTTTAATATCCTCAATATTGGCCGTATTAAACTAGCCGCTGGCGTTTTGGGCGCCGCCAAATCAGTGATGACGCATGCCGTAGGCTATGCCAACGAACGCAAACAGTTTGGCCAGTCTATCGGTAATTTTGGGGCCATTAAGCATAAATTGGGCGAGCAAGCTACCCGCATTTGGGTAACCGAAGCCGCTATGCATCGAGCCAGCAAAGCGATTGATCATGTAGAGCATAAGCTGCAGGCAGAGGGCAAAACCTTGGCCGAATCCCTACTAGGCGCCGCCGAAGAATACGCTATCGAATGTGCTATCCTCAAGGTGCGGGGCTCTGAATGTTTGGATTATGTGGTGGATGAAGGCCTCCAAATTTATGGCGGTATGGGCTACTCGGAAGAGGCGCCCATGGCTAGCGCTTATCGCGATTCTCGAATCAACCGCATTTTTGAGGGAACCAACGAAATCAACCGCATGCTTTCGGTAGATATGCTCCTTAAAAAGGCCATGAAGGGCCAAATTGATATGATGACGCCCGCTATGGCCATCCAAAAAGAGTTGATGTCTTTCTCTTTGCAAAAAGCTGCTCCCGAAGGATTGCTAGAAGCCGAATTGCTACAGGTCCAAAATCTCAAAAAATGTTTCTTGGCCGTTTCTGGTATGACTGCTCAAGAACTCATGATGGGCCTCAAGGATGAGCAAGAAATCCTAATGAATATGGCCGATGTAATGGCCGAAATCTACTTGGCCGAATCTGCCATTTTGCGCGCGCAAAAGTTGGCTAGCCTCCGTGGAGAAGAAGCCGTGGCCGACCAAATTGCCATGAGCCGCATTTACCTCAATGATGCCACCGAGCGCATCGCTTTCTCTGCCCGCCAAGCGGTGGCCTCTTGGGCCGATGGCGACAAAAAGAAGACCTTGATGCTCGCGATCAAACGCTATTGTAAGCAAGAGTTTATCAACACCAAAGCGCTCCGCCGCCAAATTGCGGATAGCCTACTTGCCGCCAATGACTACTGCTACCAAGACTAGTTTTTAGCGCAGATATAAAAGAGAAAGAGCAGCATGACCTTAGGGAAATGCTGCTCTTTTTTTATGCTTTTTTGGGGCCTCCGCCTCGCTACGCTCGTCGGCGCTACGTTTCGCAGCTCGCAGGTCTGCTCGGCCCTGCGCTTCGGTGCTACGCACCTTCGGTTACTCCCTTTGGTCGTTGAACTGCGCCCTAAAGGGCTTGTTCTGGTCTGCGGCTGCGCCGCACTGCTGCACATCGCTAGGCCACTCCCTTCGGTCGTTCTGGACCAAGAAGTTAGTCTTCCTCTTCTTCATTCAAAACGATCTTAATGGCCTCCCAAATAAGATGCGACTCATAGCCCCTGTATTGGGCATATTGGGCCAGTTTTTTAGAGCGGCTATAATAATCTCCTTTATTGATAAGGCGGTTTTTCTTGCGTAAGAGCTCCAGCAATTTGGGAAAATACTCCTCTTCGGGCAGTTCATTTTTGAGGGCCTTGCGGATACAATAAGCCGAAACATTTTTGGCCTTGAGCTCTCTTTGGATGCGTAGGCGGCCCCAGCTTTTTACTCGGAATTTTCCGCCAGCGAAAGCATGAGCAAAACGCTCTTCATTGAGGAAATTATCTTCGATGAGGTCGGCCACAATTTCGTCTAGACGTTCGCCATAGACCCCTAGGTCCATTAGTTTTTTACGGACCTCTTGGTGGCAGCGCTCTTGATAGGCGCAAAAGCTTTGTAATTTGGCCAAGGCGGCCTCATAACTGATATAAGGTGGTTTAGACATAAATGGACACTAAGAGAAGCAAAAACGGCCCCATGGCCGAAGGCCAAACGGCCTAGCGATGTGCAGGGGGGCGGCGCAGCCGCAGACCTAGCGGGCAAAGCCCGCGCAGGGCCGAGCGAATAGCGAGCCCCGAAACGTAGCGCCGCAGCTTTGCTGCGGAGGCCCCAAAAAAAGGACTTCTAATGGCTTTCCTCCTTATGGGGAGAAATATGCAGCAGGTGCTTAATCATGGGAAAGCTGATGAAGATGGCTACAAAAAGGACCACAAAGGTCAGGTATTGCAGGCTGGGGAAATTGACCTGAAAGATAAAGAAATCGTAGAGGCCATGGACCAAAGCCGCCAAGCCGAGGCCCTTGAGTAAGAAAAGGCTTTCTTTGTCCTTATGCAAGTGAAATTTGCCGAGGCCCACAAAATAGCCCATAATCACGGCAAAGGCCGCATGAGCGGGAACGGCGGTAAACATGCGCAAAAAAGCCACCTCATAGCCCCATTCGGTCACATAAAGCACATTTTCGAGGGTAGCAAAGCCCATACTTACCATAACAGAATAGACAATGCCATCCATGGGCTCGTCAAACTCTTTTTTTGGATAAATATAATAGCGCAGGAAGAGAAACTTGGAAAACTCCTCGCTAAAGCCCACCACCCCAACGGCAAAGGCAAAAGTTTTGAGTAAATTATCATCGGCGATAATGCCCATATTTTGGCCCATCGTTTCGAGAAAAAGGGTAGGCTCTGTACTGAGCATTCCAAAGAGAAAGCAGAAAAAGAGGAGATGTTTGGGTTCTGGTTCGTGCTTATCGCGCCACCAGATATAATAGCAAATAGCCAAGCCCGGCAAGACCGAGAGGGCCAAGAGATAATAATCCATGCAAAAAAGTTTGGAAAGGACTAAAGTTCAATAAATGGGGGAGGGCCTTTTTCTGTTCTTCTTTTATAATGCCGATGGGCGCGAATCATGAAAGCGCCCAAGAGTAGGGAAATGGCCAAGGTTATCTCAGTAAATATAGTTAAAACTTTAGATAATTTCTGAAAAATGAAGAAGTCGTATAGGCCATGCAGAATAATGGGGAAAAGCAGGGCCAGCAATAAAAAAAGGACCTCTCTTTTGGCCTGAAAGCGGGCCAGGCCCATAAAATAGCCCATCACGATCCCGAAGGCGGCATGAGCGGGCAGGGCGGTAAACATACGGCGGTAGGCTAGGGAATAGGCCTGTTCTAGATCATCTAGGCGGATGACCAGATAGAGAAAATTTTCGGCAGCGGCAAAACCCAAACCGATGCAGCCAGCGTATACAATACCATCGAGGGGGACGGCAAACTCTTTTTTGGGATAGAGGTAATAGCGTAAGAAAATATACTTTAGGGTTTCTTCGCTAAAGGCTACGATAAGGAAAGAAAAGGTAAAGCTGGTCCAGAGATCGCCCTGCAACAACATGCCCAAATCATAAATGCCAAACTCCTCCATTTTGATGGCGGGGTAGGTACTGATCACGCCAAAAAGGCTAGCAATAAGCATAAGAGAGACCGGGGGCGGAGCCTTATAGCTGAGCCCATAGAGCAAAAAAATCAGGAGGAGACTAGGCAAAATGGCTAGGCTCGAGAGTAAAAGGAGGTCTAGCATCTTGCTAGTGTTCGGCAAAAGCGAGCTGAATCTGTTGGGCCAAATTGGCAAATTCTTCTTGGCTGAGCTGCACTCTTTCTTTAGTAAAGTTAATAGAGCCTAATCCTTGGAGTGGAATCAGGTGAATATGCACATGAGGCACCTCAAGGCCAACCACCGCCATACCAATGCGCTTGCAAGGGACCACCTTCTCCATGGCCAAGGCCACTTTTTTGGCAAATAGATGGAGCTGGGCAAGTTCCTCATCTTCCAAATCAAAGATATAATCTACCTCTTTTTTAGGAATCACTAGGGCATGCCCTTTTTCTACGGGAGAGATATCGAGAAAAGCCAGAAAGTCGGCAGTTTCGGCCAATTTATAGGCTGGAATTTCGCCAGCGATAATTTTGCTGAAAATACTAGGCATAATACTATTTTTTTAGGTCCAGGAAGGTACTGCTTTTTAAGGAAATGGAAGAACTTAGAGCCAACTCTTGTCGTTCGTTGAAAAAAGCTTATCTTTAATATATCATCATCCCATAAAATCCCCCAAAAAGGCTAGGCGCCAGCTCCTCCTCCCCTTAAAAGAGAAGTTGTTGTTCTAGAAAACGCTTTGTTTTAGGTGTGAAAAACCTAGAAAAAAGCTGAATTGCAGCAGATTACATTAGACCAGATTTATGGGTACACTAGATCGATTTTTATTGTTGGTCGGCCTCATTTTGGGCCTGCAAAGCCTAAGTGCACAAGACCAATACTACCAAAATGCCTTACAGCTTATTGCTCGGCAGGCAGAAATGGCCGAGCAGGCCGAATTGCCTTTGGCTGAGGTGGCTGAACTGGCCATATCTTTAGAAACGCTTAGCCAATCGGGGCATGAAGCCTTTTTGTTTATCAACGAACTAAATATTCGAGCCCAGCAGAGCGCCAACTGTTATAGTTTTAGCCTGTATGTAGACCCTAGTTTGTCTGATTTGCAGGAGCTCAGAAATAGCAACAATTTGCAAAGGGGGCCCTTGCGTCTTTTGTTAGATACCTATGAGCTGACGGTAAAATCTTGGAAAGAAGAAGAGGGGCTTTTACAGTTGAACTTAGAAAGTCCTCGACCCAAAAATATAGCTTATATTGCCCGTAAGTTTTCTGAACAAGAAAATGTCTTTTTGGTCGAAATTCCTAGCCTAGCCCAAAAAGGCCCCGATATCTATAGCAAAAAAATCTATGGGGGCTGGCTGATTTCTTACGTTTATCCCTACTATGATGAACAGGGCCAAGAAAGTACCGTAGAATGGCAGTTTGGCTGCAACGGACAGGGCGAATGGAGCTATTTGGGCCAGTATGGAGCATTGCCCAAAAGCTTTGAGCAGAAAGCTCAGATTATTGCTCCAAATAATAACTAAAGAAACCTTTAAGGCAGCCCAAAAGGCGGCCTTTTTTTTGCCGAAGGCCACAAAAGTCTAAACAAATTTGTACTTTTGAATGATTTTTAGCTAGCTAAAATAAGCCCAACCCTTTTGCTTGGGCCTCTAGTTTTTAGGCTTGAAAAAGCCCCTTTTTTACCGCTCTACAGAGCCAGCCGCTAGCAAAAAAAATAGCTACTCCCCTTGGCAACTTAGGCCCCTAAGCTCTTGCCAGAAAAGGAAGTAGCCCATCTTTCTCAACAATAAAGAGGGCCCAGCCCTCTAGCTATATACATATTTATGGGATGTTCGAATTGTTCCAGTACTGGCGGTTGTAGCAGTACTGGTTGTGGAGATAACGGAAACTGTAACAGCGGAGGCTGTAATAAACTCAATACCTTTGATTGGCTCGCAAATATGGAAATGCCCGATATGGCCCAACTCGATGTGGTCGAGCTCTCTTTCAAAGATAATATGCGAAAGGCGTTTTATCGCCTGCCCCCTTATCTGCAAATCCATACCGGCGACCTAGTTGCCGTAGAAAGCAAATCTGGTGGCTACGATATAGGCCGAGTGAGCCTTATGGGCGAATTGGTCCGCCTGCAAATGAAAAAGAAAAGGGTAAAACCTAACGCTATTCTACCCAATGTGCTCCGTACCGCCAATGAAAGAGATTTGGAACGCCTAGCTGAGGCTAGAGCCGCCGAACAAGAAACAATGGTCCGCGCCAGAGTCTTGGCCCGAGAACTCCAACTCGATATGAAAATTGGCGCCGTAGAGTATCAAGGCGACCGCCGAAAAGCTACTTTCTATTATACCGCCGACGGCCGAGTGGATTTTCGCGAACTGATCCGCATCTTCGCCCGAGAGTTCCGAGTGAAAATCGAAATGCGCCAAATCGGCGCCCGACAAGAGTCTGCCCTAATCGGTGGCCTAGGCCCCTGTGGCCGAGAACTTTGCTGCTCTACCTGGCTGACCGATTTTAAATCTGTCTCCACAACAGCCGCCCGCTACCAAAATTTAGCGATCAATCAATCGAAATTGTCTGGCCAATGCGGCCGCCTCAAATGTTGCCTCAATTTTGAGCTCAATACTTATCTCGATGCGCTCAAAACCTTCCCCAAACATATCCATCGCCTAGAAACAGAAAAAGGAAGCGCTCAACTCCTTAAAACAGATATCTTTAAGCGGATTATGTACTTTGCCTACCAAAAAGAATTTGGGGGTATGGAGGTCTTTCCGCTCTCTGTAGAACGTGTACAGGAAATTGCCGCCCAAAATAAAAAAGGCCAAAAACCTTATCACCTCTCCGAGTTTATTGTGGACAATAAAACAAGCCACCACTTTAATAAGGAAACGGGGCCCGACGATTTTGTCGATGGCTCCGGTAGCCTAGAACTTAGCGAACTCAAAGAGGATAGAAAAAGAAATAATCGCAAACGAAAACGCAAACGAAAACCCAAAAATCCAACAAATCAAGGCCCTAAAGGCCCTCAACCAACAGAGAATAAAACGAAGCCTAGTCGCTCTAAAAGCAATCGTAAAAAACGCCCCCGAAACTCGCAAAATAATAAAGCGAAGCATGATGCTAACAAAAAATAAATGGCTCCCTTTTATGTTGTTGCCACTCTTGGCCCTATTTACTAGCTGCCAAGATTATCTCTATGAAGAAGAACAAGCTATCCCTGAAGCTATCTGGACTTATGCCGATGCCCTGCAGTTTACGCTACCCGTCTCAGATACTACTCAGGTTTATAATCTCTATCTAGAGATTAAACATAAACAAGATTATGAGTTCGAAAATGTCTATAGTCTCCTAAAGGTCAAAATGCCCGACGGAGAACTTAATGAACGACAGGTCTCTCTCGAACTCGCTAGCCCAAAAGGAAAATGGGAGGGCGAATGCCAAGGCGAGTTCTGCCAACGACGCCTTATCTTTATGCCCAATATTAAGTTTAATCAATTGGGCAACTATAAAATTGAGTTCCAACAGTATAGCCGCCAAGATTCTCTGCCCGGCATCGCTAGCCTGAAACTCCTTCTAGAAACCGCAAAAGCTGCTCCCGAATCCTAAATTATGATGCGCCAATTCGCTACCGCTTTATTTGCCCTTAGCCTGCTTTGGGCCTGTAAAAATGATGCCCCAAAACCCCAACCCACTCCAACGCCAGAACCGGAGGAAAAACTGGCCAAAGCACCCAGCTTTATCGCCGATTCTGCCTACGCTTTCGTTAAGGCGCAACTGGCTTTTGGCCCCAGAGTCCCCGAAACCCAAGGCCATGAGGATTGCGCCAATTGGCTGCTCCAAAAGTTTGAATCCTACGGCACTACTGCCCAGATCCAAACCGCCGAAATGAATAATGGCCAAGGCAAAACTTACCCCATCAAAAATATTGTGGCCCAAATTAACCCCCAGGCCAAAACACGCATCCTGCTCGCCGCTCACTGGGATACCCGCGCTATGGCCGACCGCGATAGCGAACGCCAATCAGAACCCATCCCCGGCGCAGATGATGGCGCTAGCGGAGTAGCCGTTTTACTCGAAATTAGCCGCCAAATCCAAAAACAACAACTCCAAAATGTAGGGGTAGATATTGTCCTTTTTGATGTGGAGGACCAAGGCCTCTCTGGCGATGCCTATGACCGCAGCTCTTGGTGCCTAGGCGCCCAACACTGGAGCCGAAACCCACATACTCCCGACTATAAGGCAAAGTTTGGTATCCTGCTCGATATGGTCGGCGCCCGCGCCGCCCGCTTCCCAAAAGAAGGGGTCTCGCTCAAACATGCCGCTTTTTATGTGGATGAGGTCTGGCAAACAGCCTGGAAGTTAGGCTATAACGACTTTTTTGTAGACGAAACGCACGGCCAATTGGTCGATGATCACCTTTTTGTAAATGAAATTCGCAAAATCCCCATGCTCGATATTATCAATTTACCCAAGGGCAGCCCCACCGGTTTCGGCCCCTATTGGCATACCCACCAAGATGATATCGATATCATTAGCCCAACGACCTTAAAAGCAGTGGGCCAAACGGTTTTGCAAGTAATTTATCAATACGAAGAAAGAGGAAAGTAATTAAAGGTTTGGGGCCTCAGCTGCGCTGCGCTTGCTGCGCTACGCTTTGGGGCTCGCAGTTCTGCTCGGCCCTGCGCGGGCTTCGCCCGCTGGGTCTGGCCCTGCGGGCCACCCCGCCGCATCGCTAGGCCAGTCGCTTCGCTCCTCTGCGGCGGCTTCGCCGCCTGCTATACGCAAAACGGGCTGGTCCAACAAAAAAAGGACCAGCCCGTCTAATGTCTATACCTATGGATTTTAACGTTTTTTCCGATGAGTTCTTTATGCGCCAAGCCCTCTTAGAGGCCCAAAAAGCTTTTGAGCTAGATGAGGTGCCCGTTGGCGCTGTTTTGGTGGCCCAAAATCAGATTTTGGCCCGAGCCCACAACCGCACCGAAGCCCTAACCGATATTAGCGCTCATGCCGAAATTTTGGCCATTACGGCCGCGGCCCAAGCCTTAGATAGTAAGTATTTGCCCAAGGCTACACTTTATGTCACTCTAGAACCCTGCCTGATGTGCGCCGGCGCTTTGGCTTGGGCCCAAATTGGCCGAGTTGTCTATGCCGCCGCTGACCCCAAAAGAGGCTTTCTGGCCCTTGCCCCAAAAGCCCTACACCCCAAAACCAAATTGGAACAAGGACCACTAGCTGAAGAGGCCCAAGCCCTACTCCAAAGCTTTTTTAAACGCAAACGCTAGCTTAAAAGCAAAAAACATCCTTTAGGGTCCAGCTGGCCTAGCGATGTGCAGGGGTGGCCGAAGGCCAGACCGAAGCGCGCAGCGCTGAAGGGCCGAGCGAGCAGCGAGCCCCGAAACGACAACAAGGTCTTTAGACCGCAGTTCGACGACCGAAGGGAGTAACCGCCGCAGCTTTGCTGCGGAGGCCCCAAAAAAATAAAAAAAGAAGATGAACAGCAGCGCAAAATTAGAATACAAAAAGGGCCAAAATGCCCTAAATGCCAATCAGCCTTTGGCCGCTTTGCGGGCCTTTTGGACCGCCTACCAGCTAGACCCACAGCCTGAATTTCTTTATGATGCTGCCTATGCGCTGCTTTTACTCAAACGCTACCGTTGGGCACAGCAAACTTATGCCTTTTTAGGCGATTTTCGGGCGGCGGTGCAGGCCAGTTGGGCCGTAGAAGGAGAGCTGTCGGGCCGTTTTCCCAAAGGCTTTTATCGGGCGCTCATCCAAAGCCGAAATTTGCCCAAAGATAAGGCCCTGCAAGCCCTAAACCTCATGCGGCAACATGCGGTAGCTTATGCGCCCGCCTATTTGGAGGCTTGTCGTTATTTGGACCAGCAGCCCAGCCAGGCCTATCAGTTGGCTTTGGCCGGTTTGGAGCAGGCCGAAGACCATTATACTTTTGGAGGCTTAAAGCTGCAAGCGGCTCTTTATCGCTATTATCGGGGCCAAAAAGAGGCGGCCCGAGAGCTCCTTTTAGAATTAGAGTATTCGGGCCGCCTCTGCGAAGAAATTCGGCAAATGATTATTAAAATGCAGGCTACTGACGAATAATGGTAATGGGGCCTTTAAAGACGCCCCAGCCCTCGCCTAGGTCCAGAATATAATAGTAGGTGCCCGCAGGAAGAGGGCCATTGGCAAATTCTCCCTGCCAGTTGTTGTTGTAAAAATCGGCTCGGTAGACTAGGTCGCCCCAGCGGTTGAGAATGCGCAATTTGTTTTTGGGGAAAAGCTGGATGTTTTGAATTACCCAAAAATCATTTTGACCGTCATTGTTGGGCGTAATCACATTGGGAATAAAGAGAATGTCTTCCACTCTAGGACGCAGTTCTACATAAAAAGAATCTAGGCTGCTACAGCCCTCCATGCTTTCCCCTAAAAGTTGGATGTATCCGCTGCTGCTTGGCTGGGCAATTGTTTGTGGACAGATGTCACAATCTATGTCTAGACTAGGGCTCCAGTTATAAAAGTCGGCCCCATTGGCCGCTAAGGGAATGCTGCTGCCCTCTACAATCAGGGTGTCATTGTTGAGTTGGAGCTGAGGGGCGGCAAAGACCTCAATTAATAGGCTGTCGCTCCAGCGGCCGCAGGCCGCATTTTGGCCCAACAACTGAAGCTGATATTGGCCAGGGGCGAGTAGGGGAGAAAAGCTGGGGGTACTGTTACTTGCCCAAGCCTGCCCATTAATATAGAGTTCGTAATCATTGTATAGGCCAAGGGTTTCGCTAAGTAGAATCTCGGCATTGTCGCAATAGGGGGCGGGGGCGGCTTCTAGTATTAATTCTGGACTCTTTTGGGCCAGAATAAAAAGGCTGTCGCTCCAGTTGGTCAGTAAGCTGTCTAGGCTGAGGCTTTGAAGGCCAGCAAAGCTAGGAAGTTGATTTTGAAGCTCTTCGAGGTATGTCCAGCCATTGCTCCATTGGGCCAGCTGTTCAAATTGGCCCTCTGTATTGGGGTCGCTATAAAAGCTAATTTGAAGCGGACTGCTGCCCGCCTCCCTATTAATGGCATGGCTATAAAGTGGGTTGAGCAGGCAGAGTTCTAGTTCCTTTTGCTGTCGGTCTAGGCCATATTGGCCAGCATCTCCAGCCCAATAACTAGCCCAAACCTGGCTACTATCATTAGCCTGAGGCTGAATTAAAATTGGGCGAAAAAGGCGAAGGCCATTATCTGTGCCACCCAGAGCAAAAAGGTAGGGGGCTGGGCGGTCCATTTTGCGAACCAATCCGCCAGGTCCAGAAGAAGAAATAAAGCCATATTGGCCATTTTGGCCTGTTTGCAAGGCATTGGGCGCCGCCGAAAGAATTTCGAGCCGTTGGCTATCTAGGGCCAATTCCCATTCATTTAATCGGAGCTGGCCTGTCACAAAACTAGCTTGGGCGCTAGCTGTTTTATGGTCGCTACCCGCCAAGACCAAATAATGAAATCGGCTAGGGAAATTTCCTCGGATGGCCTGCTGGCCTCCATCCAAAAAGAGCCAGCCTTCGTTAATAGAACTGAAGCCTTGGTTGCTGGGGTGATTCTGGATAAAGTCGCCGCTAAGATGTATAGTGTCGCTATTGTCAATCGCTCCAGCATTTTCAAGATCGCCCTGAACACTGAGCATAGCCCCCGATTTAATGGAAATCAGGGCCCCTTGATTATGTAGTTGTGCCGCTAAGGAGCTAGAAAAAAGCAGGCAGAAAAATAGGGCCTTGAGGATTGGCTTAGAAAACATAATGGGCATATAATTGAATGCTAAACTAGCCTTTGTACCTAAAAAATACTGTCACTTAGGCCATTTAGCAAGATATAATTATTTATCTTTGGAAGAATAGCCTATCAATAAAGGGATTAACTAACTATAATACAAATTTTTATGAAAATAAAAGCACTAATCGGAGCTGCCCTATTGGGTTGGTCAAGCCTTAGTCTTCAGGCCCAGCAGCTAAATGCAGATTGCGGTGTCAGTTTTGCCGATGGTCAGCTTATTAAGCAACGTTTAATGGAAAACCGCCGCTTGGTGGATCCTGCAGAAATAGCAGCTTTTCAGCAGAGCCGAAACATTAAATATATCCCTGTTAAGTTTCATATAGTAGGCGATGCCAATGGCGAGAATACAGTACCTTTGAGCAATGTATTTGCTATGCTTTGTGATATGAATAATGACTATCGCTCTCAGGATGTGCAGTTTTATATGCAGGGCGTGAGCAATTCGGTCAATTACTTTAATAATAATACCGTCTATAATGATGGGGGCTCTTTTGGCTCGCAAAACATCATGTTTAATAATAAGTCGGCTGGAGCGATCAATATCTTTATGAGCGCTTCAGTGAACAACCAGGTGGCTTCTTATTATACGCCTGCTGGCGACTTTGTTTTTGTCTTGAACCAAATGGCCAATGGAACCTCTAGCACAGGAACGCATGAGGTGGGCCACTTCTTTACGCTGAACCACACTTTTTATGGTTGGGAGGGTGCCGATGTGACCGCCTATGAGCCCGGCAATGCGCCTAACTTGATTAACGGATCTCCTGTAGAGCGTGCTGTTCGTACGGGCGGTAGCGCCAACTGTGCTTCTGCAGCGGATGGCTTTTGCGATACGCCTGCAGATTATGTCTCTTTCCGCGATAATTGTCCCTATACTGGGGGCGTAAAAGATCCTTTGGGGGTGGCTGTAGACCCAATGGAGTCTAACTTTATGTCTTATTATGCCGATGCTTGTGTCGATTCATTTACGGCGGAGCAAAAGTCGGCTATGGCGGCTGATATTTTGAGCCGTTGGAACTCTTTTTCTGCGCCCACGCCCAATGCGGTAGTTTCTGGTGCAGGAATTTCGGCGGTAGCGCCTACTAATGGCGGAAGTGTAGAGCTAAATGGCGACATTAGTTTGGAATGGACCGCAGTGAGCAATGCTACGGCCTATTATATTCTCGTAGAGCGCACCTTTGGTACTTTTCCTATTGAGACAGTTGCCGAAAAGATTGTTTATGGAACAACCTCAACGACTATCCCGCAGGCAGATTTGGGCTATCCTAGAACTTATCAGTGGACCGTTCGTCCGCTCAATCAGTTGAATACTTGTGGAGCTACTTCTCCTGCGCAGAATTTTAGCACTACGGCGCCTACTTCTTCTGTCATTGGCGAGGAGTTTAGCAGCATGTCTGAAATGCGCTTGATGCAAAACCCTTTGGCGGGGTCTACGGCAGAATTGCTCATCAATTTGCCCAAGGACTTGATTGCTAGTCTAGAGGTATATAGTTTGGATGGCCGCAAAGTAGCGGGTCTAGATAAGATTCAGTTTTTTGCTGGCGACAATGCGCAGCTTCTAGAAGTTGGGCAGTTGAGCAATGGGGTTTATATGGTGGTCTTGAACACGCCCTATGGCAACTTGCAGCAGAAATTAGTAATTCAGCGCTAATTCGCTTATATATAATATATAGAGGGACAGTCTTTTTTTGAGAGGCTGTCCTTTTTTATGTTTTGGGGCCTCCACTGCGGCTTCGCCTTGCGGCGCTACGCTTTGGGGCTCGCAGGTCTGCTCGGCCCTGCGGCGGCTTTGCCGCCTAGGTCTGGCCCTAGGGGCCACCCCGCCGCATCGCTAGGCCGCTCATCGGTTGATATTAGGTGGGGCGGTTGTTTTCAGCCTTTTGGTCCAACTGCGTTTAGAGGCGGCGAAGCCGCCGGCTTAGGGATGGAAAAGGGGGCGGCGCAACCGCAGACCGAGCAAAAAACTTGTTTTTTTGCGAAGGGCCGAGCAGACCTGCGAGCCCTGACACAGCCCGGCCCGCCTGCAGGGCGGGCAAGCCCCAAAAAAGGAAAGAGTTGCAGATAAATAGGGTAGGGGAGGGGGGAGACGGCCAGAAAGTTGTATTTTTGCGCCAAATTTAAAAAGAAAGAGATGCAAAAAGAGAGTCAATTATTGGAATTGCAGCAGATCGTGGTAGAGCAGAAAGCCGCTTTATTGAAGGTGGTAGAGACCATTAAGGAGGAGGGCGTATCTAATTACCCTATTTTGTGGATGTATACGGGTTCGGCTCGGCCAAATTTGGGAATTTATTTGGGAGAATTGGCAGGGGGCGCATGGCAGCATGGGGCCACCACCTTAGAGGAGTTGTATACAAAGGGGATTATTGAGGCGGAAAAAATTGATAATTTTCGGGCCTTATACAATCACAAAGGCGGGCACTTCTGCGTTTTGATGATGAGTTTGGAGCAGACCGAATTGGTTTTTTTGCCTTACAGCTTAGTAAAAAACGAGAATTAGAAAAGAGGAGGTTGGGTAGAGGAGAGAAGAAAAGGCTTGAAAGTTGTATGAGCTAGAAGAAATTTGAATAATTTTAGCAAATTTTTATACTTGAGCCTTAAAAATTAACGTTTTGGGGAGGTGAAAGCAGAAAATCTCTGCAACAAACTGTTATTTTTGCAAGATAATAAGCCTGAGAGGGCTGGAACTTAAATAGACATCGAACTAGATGGATAGTAGGAATACCGCAACAACATCATTCTATACGACCGCAAAATTAGAGAACCCTATGTATCGATTAAGACAACTATTAGTTGCCTGCAGTCAGCTTGCCCTAGTGGTATTGCTGAGTTTCGCATTTCAGCAGGAGGCCAAAGCGACCCACGTTATGGGGGCGGATTTGGCTTGGGAATGCGTGGGGCCGAATCAGTATCGGTTTCGGCTGAATCTGTATCGAGATTGTAATGGAGTAAATTTGGGAACAACGGCCCGGATTACGATTAACGGCTGTGGATTGAACAGCAGTTATACGTTGAATCGGGTGACAGGTTACCCACAGGATATTACGCCATTGTGTCCCACTGAGCCTACTGCATGTAGTGGTAATGGGGCTTATGGGGTAGAATCTTTTTTATATGAGCGAGTCATTACTTTGCCTGCGGGCTGTACTGATTATCGAATTTCCTATCAGTTGTGTTGTCGAAATAGGGCGATCACGACTTTAACCAATGGAGGTGGAGAATCTTTATATATTGAGGCGCATATGGACAACACCTTATCGCCATGTGATAATTCGCCACAATTTTTGAACATACCGACGGCTTTTCTTTGTCGGAACCAGCCGGTATTTTATAACCATGGGGGCTATGACCCTGATGGGGATTCTTTGGTTTACTCCTTGATTGATTGTGAGGAGGCCAGAAATAATCCGGTAGAATACTCTGGTGGATTTGGGGGAACGACTCCCTTATCTTCTTCTACGGGGATCAACATTGACCCGAACACGGGGGCTATAGCCTTTACACCTACCACACAGCAAGTAGGTGTACTTTGTGTTTTGGTAGAGGAGTATCGAGGCGGCGTAAAGATTGGGGAAACGGTTCGTGACCTTCAGTTTACGGTATTGAATTGTTCGAACACCTTGCCGGCGGCTACCGGGATTGACTTAGCTACGGGGAATGGTATTATTGATTATGAGATTACCTCTTGTTTTGGTAATGCTTTGTGTTTTGATGTTTTGGGTTCTGATCCTGATGGCAACAATGTATTGATGTATTGGAATGGTGCTATCCCTGGCGCCACCTTTACGACCACGCAGATCAGCGGTGATTCTGTTTTGGGTCAATTTTGTTGGAATCCTACAGTTGCTGATGTTGGACAACATACCTTTACGGTAACGGTACAAGATGATGACTGTCCTTTATTGGGGGCCAATACATTTACTTATACAGTAAATGTAATTGCCAACCCCAACCCTGCGGTAACAGCATTACCTGATACGACTATTTGTGCGGGAGAGTCGGTGCCTTTGCAAGCTGTAGCTAATGCGCCTACAGCGCCTACAGTAATTGATAGTATTGTATGGTCGCCGAATACGGGTTTAAATACGAATCAGGGGGCGAATGTTATTGCTACCCCTGCTATTACTACTATATATCAGACGACGATTTATTATTCTGATGGTTGTACCACTAGTGATTTTGTTGTAGTTAATGTACAGGATGATCCTATGGTGGCGGTAACGCCTAATGGGGTAAATGCTTGTGCGGGAGCTGTAGTTACCTTAGTTGGTGCTGCGGATCGTGCGGGTTATACCTTTGAGTGGTTTGATCCTACTGGAGCTTCTATGGGAGCGGGTAGTGTAACTGGGGCACAGTCTTCTATTGATATTACCTTGCCTAATGTTACGGACTCTACAATTTGCTATGATGTTGTGGTGGCTGACCCTGTTACGGGTTGTACAACTACGGAACAAGCCTGTTTGGTGATTGGCCCACCTCGTGGACCTGTGGAGTGTATCAATATTTATGTATCGCCCACGGCTAGTGCCGCTGGTGCGGGTACACAGTTTGATCCTACGACGATTGAGGCGGCTATTGCGCGTTCGTCTTGTAACAATACAGTAATTAAGATGGCCCAAGGGGTGTACAACATTGACACGACCTTAAACATCACGAGCTTTTTGACTATTGAGGGTGGATTTGATCCTACAAACTTGTGGGAGAAAACATCTGATGTAGCACAGACTGTAATTAACAGAACTAATGCAAACCCCTTGGGTTTTGCAAATGCTTATCAACTCATTGCGATGAATGCCTCGAATGCGCAGGGATTCCGTTTGCAAGATTTGACGATTACCACAGATGATGCAGACTCTTTGGGTATGTCTACTTATGGTCTTCGTTTGACGAGCTGTTCTGACTATAATATTGTACGCTGTTCAATTTCTGCTGGAGCTGCTGGAGATGGAGCTGATGGAACGGCTGGTTCTATTGGTTTTGATGGCGATCCTGGTGGAGATGGCGTTGCTGGTTCAGCAGGTATTCTAGACACCTATGCCGGTGGTGGTAATGGTGGATCTGGAGGAGGACTTTCTGGTTTTGGTAATGGGGGCTCTGGAGCTTCTGGTGGCAATACTGGTATTCCTTTGCCTGGTGATGGTGGAGATAGTGCGTCTGTTGCCAGTTCTTCTGGTGGCGGCGGTGGCGGCGGTGGAGCCGGTAATGTGCATTCGCCTTCTGCTGTTGGTGCTCAGGATGGTGGTGGTGCTGGATCTGGCGGTATTCCACCTGATGTAAATGGTTTGGGCGGAAGTGTAACTTCTGTTCCTTGTCCTACTGGAGCAACTGGACTTGGCGGCGGTGCTGCTGCTGGTACGCCTGGTTCTCCAAATGGAGCAAATGGTACTGTGGGTACTTCTGGAGCAAATGGTGCAAATGCGCCTGTTGGTCCTGCTCCTACTGCTTTGGCATTTTTCTTCCCTGGCACACAAGCTCTCCAAGGCCAAAACGGTATTGGTGGAACTGGTGGTTGTGGTGGTGGAGGAGCCTATGCTGCAGCGCCTAACACCGGTGGCGGTGGCGGCGGCGGTGGCGGCGGTGCCTCTGGCGGTATTGGTGGTTTTGGTGCCTATGGTGGTGGTGGATCTTTTGGGGTCTACATCTATAGCAACGGAGCCAATGGTAATATTCAAGATTGTAATATCACTACATCTACTGCAGGTGTAGGAGGTACTGGTGGACTTGGTGGCGCTGGTGGAACTGGTGGCGCTGGTGGTTCTGGCGGACTATCTGGTGGCGGAGTAAGCCAAGGTGGCGCTGGTGGCCGTGGTGGTGATGGTGGCGCTGGTGGCCGTGGTGGTAATGGTACTGCAGGTTACTCAGTAAATGTTATGGTATCTTCTGCTGTAGCTTCACAACCACTAGTTAATGCTGACTCTCTTTATGACTTTACTGTAGAGCCAGTCATCATTGTAGAAAATGTAAACTGTACGAAAGCAACCGTTCGTTTTGAAGATACTGGCTTGCCTGTTGGTAACCCTGGTGCGGGTTTCAATATTACAGATTGGGACTTTGATGTGATTGGCAACCTAGCTAATCCTACTAATGGTATTCACAACCCTGATACCACTCAATATGATAGTGTTGGACGTTATACTATTGCTCATTCAGGCTTTAATTATACTGACTTCCATAATATTGCCTTTGATGGGGCTTACCAACCTACTATTTCAAGTACAGCGAATTTGATTGGAAATGATACTTTCCAGCTTTGTGTAGGAGAAACAGCTAGTTTCTGTAGTGATATTTATGCGGACTCTATTATTTGGAACTTTAGTGGGGCTATTCCTAACCCTATTGATGTTCAGTGTACGCCTAACGCACAGTTTAATGTAGCTGGCTTCTATGTTGTAGAATTGCAGCTCATTACTGACTGTTGTGGAGACTCTCCTTTGGATACCGCTTATTTGTATGTTGATCCTGTACCTACAGCAACAGCTGCAAATCCTGTTAATGATATTTGTAAAGGAGAAACGTCTACTTTGACCTTGAATGGCTTGAGCCCAACAGATTCTGTTATTTGGTCTCCTACAGTAGGAAACTTGACCGTAACTTCTCAGAGTACTGTAGATGTTACCCCTAATGATAGCACAACTTATATTGCTACTATTTATTCTGTAACAGTAACTAATGGTCAGACTCGTTTGTCTTGTCCTTCTTCTGTTTCTTTTGATGTTAATGTATATCCTGACCTTGATCCTAATCTTAGCTCAACAACTACTATTTGTGGTAATGATGGTACAGCTACTGCTGCTCCTTTGAATGGCTCTGGAAGTTATGACTTCAACTGGTCTAATGGTGTAGTGGAGACAGCTGTTGCTAGTTCTACTATTAGTAGTCTTCCTGTAGCTGGTTATACAGTAACAATTACAGATGCAAATACTGGTTGTGATACTGTTGAAACTATATTTGTTTTTGCTGGTCCAACTCAACCTAGTGCCCAATTAGACTCTTTGGCAGATGTTAGTTGTGCAGGTGGTACCGACGGATTTATTCGTGTGGCTACTATTGATGGAACTGCTCCATATGATTATGTATGGGATAATGGTTTTGTAGAAAACAATGTTTTGACAACAGAACAAAGTGGTTTGGCCCCTGGCGTCTACTGTGTTACTGTAACTGATGATAATGGCTGTTCTTCTTCTACTTGTGTAACAGTAGGAGAGCCTGATCCTCTAGTAATTAACTTGATCCAAGTAGATACAGTAGATTGTAGCTATGATGCGGATGGAGTAATCGAGGTAGAGGCACAAGGAGGTACTGGTCTTTATTCTTATAGTTGGTCTGGAACAGCCCAAACAACGGCTTTGGTAACAGGCTTAACAGGAGGACCTGCTACTTCTTATACTGTAACAGCTACTGATGAAAACGCTTGTACAGCAACTTTGACTGTAAATATGCCGGTCAAGTATCCTGTTACGCCTCAGGTTGTGCAAACAGCACAAATTCTATGTAATGGAGATAGTACAGCTGTAATTCGTGCTGGAGCAACAGATGGTGTTGGTCCTTACGAAGTAGCTATTTCTGGTCCTATCTCAGCAATTGATACTCAGGCTGCTGGCGCATTGGCTACACCTGTAACTTTTGCTAACCTACCCGCAGGAACTTATGATATTACAGTTACTGATATCAATACAACTCCAGGTTGTTCTGCAGTAACTAATATTGTAATCAATGAGCCTGCACTACTAAGTAGTTCAACGGCTTTGGATCAGGATGTTAGCTGTAATGGCGGTAATGACGGTGCTGCAACAGCAACAGCAACAGGCGGAACGGCTCCTTACACTTACCTATGGTCTAATGGAGAAACAACAGCTTCGGCAACAGTTCTTCCTGCAGGTAGTCAATGTGTAACTATTTCAGATGCTAATGGATGTACCTCATCTTCTTGTGTACTTATTAGCGAACCTATTGTACATACAGTCAGCGCATCGGTAGCTACACCTTACAATGGTCAACAAATTAGTTGTGTTGGCGCTTGTGATGGTAGTGCAACAGCAGCAGGAGCTGGTGGAACAGCACCTTATACTTATGTATGGAGTGATGGTCAGACTACAGCTACAGCAACTGCTCTATGTGCAGGAACTTATAATGTTACTTCAACGGATGCTAATGGCTGTACAGCTACTGTAGTTGTCACTGTTTCTGATCCAGCCGCTTTAACAGCAGCTATGAGCTCTACGGATGTATCTTGTAATGCTGGTACTGATGGAACTGCCACGGCTTCTATTTCTGGAGGTACAGGTGCATATACTTATCTTTGGGATGATGGACAGACAACAGCAACAGCGACAAGCTTGTCAGCTTCTGCATCTTTCTGTGTGACAGTAACTGATGCCAATGGTTGTACAGTTAGTGCTTGTGTGCCTGTTAATGAACCAGGAGCTGCACATACTGTCAATGCTGCAGTAAGCGCACCATACAATGGTCAACAAATTAGCTGTGCCGGCGCATGTGATGGTAGTGCTACAGCAGTTGGATCTGGCGGGACTTCACCTTATACCTATGTATGGAGTGATGGACAAACAACAGCTACAGCAACTGGCCTATGCGCAGGTACATATACCGTAACCTCAACAGATGCGAATAGCTGTACTGCTACCGCAACTGTAGTAGTCAATGATCCACCCGCATTAACGGCAAGTAGTGCCGGAACGGATGTATCTTGTAATGCAGGAACAGACGGAACAGCAACAGTTACAGCTGTAGGGGGTACGGGCGCATATAGTTATCTCTGGGATGATGGACAGACGACGGCCACAGCGACAAACTTGTCGGCCTCTGCTTCATTCTGTGTAACGGTAACCGATGCGAATGGCTGTACAATCAGTTCATGTGTAACAATTAACGAACCTGGCGCGGCGCATACCGTAGCGGGTACAGTAGCTGCTCCCTATAATGGAGAGGAGATTAGCTGTGCCGGTGCTTGTGATGGTAGTGCTACAGCAGCAGGAGCTGGCGGAACTTCACCTTATACTTATGTATGGAGTGATGGACAAACAACAGCTACTGCAACTGGCCTATGCGCAGGTACATATACCGTAACCTCAACAGATGCGAATGGCTGTACAGCAACAGCTAGCGTAACTGTAGATGATCCCGCAGCATTAACAGCAAGTAGTGTTGGAACGGATGTATCTTGTAATGCAGGAACAGACGGAACAGCAACAGTTACGGCTGTAGGGGGTACGGGCGCATATAGTTATCTCTGGGATGATGGACAGACGACGGCCACAGCGACAAACTTGTCGGCCTCTGCTTCATTCTGTGTAACGGTAACCGATGCGAATGGCTGTACAGTCAGCTCATGTGTAACAATTAACGAACCTGGCGCGGTGCATACCGTAGCGGGTACAGTGGCTGCTCCCTATAATGGAGAGGAGATTAGCTGTGCCGGTGCTTGTGATGGTAGTGCAACAGCAGCAGGAGCTGGCGGAACTTCACCTTATACCTATGTATGGAGTGATGGACAAACAACAGCTACGGCAACTGGCCTATGCGCAGGTACATATACCGTAACCTCAACAGATGCGAATGGCTGTACAGCAACAGCGAGCGTAACTGTAGATGATCCCGCGACATTAACAGCAAGTAGTGTTGGAACGGATGTATCTTGTAATGCAGGAACAGACGGAACAGCAACAGTTACGGCTGTAGGGGGTACGGGCGCATATAGTTATCTTTGGGATGATGGACAGACGACGGCCACAGCGACAAACTTGTCTGCCTCTGCTTCATTCTGTGTAACGGTAACCGATGCGAATGGCTGTACAATCAGTTCATGTGTAACAATTAACGAACCTGGCGCGGCGCATACCGTAGCGGGTACAGTAGCTGCTCCCTATAATGGAGAGGAGATTAGCTGTGCCGGTGCTTGTGATGGTAGTGCAACAGCAGCAGGAGCTGGCGGAACTTCACCTTATACCTATGTATGGAGTGATGGACAAACAACAGCTACAGCAACTGGCCTATGCGCAGGTACATATACCGTAACCTCAACAGATGCGAATGGCTGTACAGCAACAGCGAGCGTAACTGTAGATGATCCCGCGACATTAACAGCAAGTAGTGTTGGAACGGATGTATCTTGTAATGCAGGAACAGACGGAACAGCAACAGTTACGGCTGTAGGGGGTACGGGCGCATATAGTTATCTTTGGGATGATGGACAGACGACGGCCACAGCGACAAACTTGTCTGCCTCTGCTTCATTCTGTGTAACGGTAACCGATGCGAATGGCTGTACAATCAGCTCATGTGTAACAATTAACGAACCTGGCGCGGCGCATACCGTAGCGGGTACAGTGGCTGCTCCCTATAATGGAGAGGAAATTAGCTGTGCCGGTGCTTGTGATGGTAGTGCAACAGCAGCAGGAGCTGGCGGAACTTCACCTTATACCTATGTATGGAGTGATGGACAAACAACAGCTACAGCAACTGGCCTATGCGCAGGTACATATACCGTAACCTCAACCGATGCGAATGGCTGTACAGCAACAGCTAGCGTAACAGTAGATGATCCCGCGACATTAACAGCAAGCAGTGCTGGAACGGATGTATCTTGTAATGCAGGAACAGACGGAACAGCAACAGTTACAGCTGTAGGGGGTACGGGCGCATATAGTTATCTTTGGGATGATGGACAGACGACGGCCACAGCGACAAACTTGTCGGCCTCTGCTTCATTCTGTGTAACGGTAACCGATGCGAATGGCTGTACAATCAGCTCATGTGTAACAATTAACGAACCTGGCGCGGCGCATACCGTAGCGGGTACAGTGGCTGCTCCCTATAATGGAGAGGAGATTAGCTGTGCCGGTGCTTGTGATGGTAGTGCAACAGCAGCAGGAGCTGGAGGAACTTCACCCTATACCTATGTATGGAGTGATGGACAAACAACAGCTACAGCAACTGGCCTATGCGCAGGTACATATACCGTAACCTCAACCGATGCGAATGGCTGTACAGCAACAGCTAGCGTAACAGTAGATGATCCCGCGACATTAACAGCAAGCAGTGCTGGAACGGATGTATCTTGTAATGCAGGAACAGACGGAACAGCAACAGTTACAGCTGTAGGGGGTACGGGCGCATATAGTTATCTTTGGGATGATGGACAGACGACGGCCACAGCGACAAACTTGTCGGCCTCTGCTTCATTCTGTGTAACGGTAACCGATGCGAATGGCTGTACAATCAGCTCATGTGTAACAATTAACGAACCTGGCGCGGCGCATACCGTAGCGGGTACAGTGGCTGCTCCCTATAATGGAGAGGAGATTAGCTGTGCCGGTGCTTGTGATGGTAGTGCAACAGCAGCAGGAGCTGGAGGAACTTCACCCTATACCTATGTATGGAGTGATGGACAAACAACAGCTACAGCAACTGGCCTATGCGCAGGTACATATACCGTAACCTCAACGGATGCGAATGGCTGTACAGCAACAGCTAGCGTAACAGTAGATGATCCCGCAGCATTAACAGCAAGCAGTGTTGGAACGGATGTATCTTGTAATGCAGGAACAGACGGAACAGCAACAGTTACAGCTGTAGGGGGTACGGGCGCATATAGTTATCTTTGGGATGATGGACAGACGACGGCCACAGCGACAAACTTGTCGGCCTCTGCTTCATTCTGTGTAACGGTAACCGATGCGAATGGCTGTACAATCAGCTCATGTGTAACAATTAACGAACCTGGCGCGGCGCATACCGTAGCGGGTACAGTGGCTGCTCCCTATAATGGAGAGGAAATTAGCTGTGCCGGTGCTTGTGATGGTAGTGCAACAGCAGCAGGAGCTGGCGGAACTTCACCTTATACTTATGTATGGAGTGATGGACAAACAACAGCTACGGCAACTGGCCTATGCGCAGGTACATATACCGTAACCTCAACGGATGCGAATGGCTGTACAGCAACAGCTAGCGTAACTGTAGATGATCCTGCTGTATTGACGCCAACAATTACATCTACTGTAGATGTGAATTGCTTTGGTCAGTCTACAGGGGCTGCTACAGTAGCTGCCGCAGGTGGAACTTCACCTTATACTTATCTTTGGGATAATGGAACAACTACAACTGTTAATGCAGGCTTAGCCGCAGGAACACACTGTGTAACTGTGACGGATGCAAATTCTTGTACTGCAACAGTTTGTGCTACAGTAAACCAGCCAGCTTCAGCCGTGACAGCAAATACTGCAGTAACGTCTAATTATAATGGACAAGATGTTAGTTGCGCTGGCTCTGCAGATGGAGAGGCAACAGCAACCGCTGCAGGTGGAACAGCACCTTTGAGTTATCTTTGGACCAATGGTCAGACAACTCAAGTTGCAACAGGTCTAGCCGCAGGAACACATTGTGTGACTGTAACTGACAATTTAGGCTGTACAGCTGTAAGCTGTGTAACAGTTACAGAGCCTGCTCCAATTGCTCTAACTGTAGACAATCAAGTTAATGTGAACTGTTTTGGTGACGCAACTGGAGAAGCAACTATTGGTACTACAGGTGGAACCGCACCTTATATTTACCAATGGGACGCTGCGGCTGCTAACCAAAATACAGCAACCGCAACAGCTTTGGCTGCTGGCACTTATTGTGTAACAGTTACAGATGCTAATAATTGTCAAAACAGTCTTTGCGTAACAATTACAGAACCCACCCAGGCTGTAGCAGTAACTCTTAATGAGCTCGCTCCAGTTAGCTGTGCAGGAAATACAGATGGTTCTGTAGAGGCTGTAGGTTCTGGTGGTAGTGGTTCTCTAGCTTACCAGTGGGGAACAGGAGATGTGACTTCAACACTTACTGGACTCGGCGCAGGAACATATTGTGTTACTGTTACAGATAGCCTAGGCTGTACGGTTAGTGATTGTATTACATTGACGAACCCTACTCCTTTAGTAGTTACTACAGTAAACACTGTAGATGTAAACTGTTTTGGAGAGTCTACTGGTGAAGCTACTGTGATGGGATCTGGCGGAACAGCTCCTCTAAGTTATCAATGGGATGCTGCTGCAGGGGCTCAGACAACAGCGAATATTGTTGGTCTAGCTGCTGGTACTTACTGTGTGACAGTAACAGATGCCAATGGCTGTACAGCAACTAACTGTGTGACTATTGCTCAGCCGGCAACTGCTGTTGCTGTAACTGCAACTGCTGTCTCAGATTATAATGGATTTAATGTTTCTTGTTTTGGTGATACTGACGGTTCTGCCACTGCAAATGCTAGTGGAGGAGCAGGAAACTATACTTATGTTTGGGATATTAACTCTCAAACTACACAAACGGCAACAGGTCTAGCTGCAAGTACATACTGTGTAATCGCAGCAGATGCGAATGGTTGCCGCGATACTTCTTGTGTAACCTTAAATGGTCCTACTGCAGTCCAAGCAACAATTACAGATTCTGTAGATGTACTTTGTCAAGGTCAAAGTACAGGTTCTGCCACTGTAATGGGATCTGGTGGAACAGGAAGCTATAGCTACAACTGGTCTAACACACAAACTACAGCTGTCGCAACTGGATTGGCTGCAGGTGTATATAATGTGACTGTTACTGATGCTAACCTTTGTGCAACGGATGCTACAGTAATTATTGAGGAACCTGCTTCTTCAGTTGCTGTAAATGTAGTGTCTACTACTGATGTTTCTTGTAATGGAGGTAGTAATGGTTCTGCAACTGTTGCAGCTCTTGATGGTACTCCCGGCTACACTTATCAGTGGGATGGGGCTACAGGTGGTCAGATTGGTGCCACAGCTAATAATTTGTCTGCTGGTACTTATGCAGTAACAGCTACAGATGCAAATGGCTGTACCGCTGTCACTACAGTAACTATTAGTCAACCTACTCTTGTTGTAGCTACAATTAGTAGTACTGTAGATGTAGATTGTCGTAATGATTCAACTGGATCAGCTACAGTTACTGCTACAGGTGGAACTCCTAATGCTGTAGGTCCCGCATACACTTATATTTGGGATGCTAATGCAAATAGCCAAACTACAGCGACTGCAACTGGCCTAGCTGCTGGTTCTTATGATGTGACTGTAGTTGATGCAAATGGTTGTACTTCTGTGGCTTCTGCTACTGTTTCTCAGCCTGCTGGTTTGGTAGATGTTACAGCATCTATTACTTCAAACTTTAATGGTCAGGATGTGAGTTGTGCTACTGCAGCTGATGGAGAGCTTACAGCTACAGCAGTAGATGGCACAGGACCATATAATTTCGCTTGGTCTAATGGTGCTACAACTGCAATCGCTCCAAATGTTGCAGCAGGTACTTACACGGTAACAGCTACCGATGCAAATGGCTGTACTGATACAGCTATTGTTACTGTTGTTGCTCCTGCAGTTCTTACTGCAACAGCTACTGTTGATAATGATGTAGCTTGTAATGGAGGCGCTAATGGACAGGCTACAGTCGCTGCTACTGGTGGAACTGCACCTTATACTTATATTTGGACTGACGGACAAACGACAGCTACCGCAACTGCTCTAGCCGCAGGAACACACTGTGTAACTGTTTCTGATGCGAATGCTTGTCAGACTGTTGTTTGTGTTAATATTACTGAACCTGCAACAGTGGTTCAGCTTACAGAATTAACTAACAACTCTCCAAGCTGTGTAGCTGGTAACGATGGTAGTGCATCTGTTGTAGCAAGCGGTGGTGTTGCCCCTTATACTTACGAGTGGGACGGTAATGCTGCCAGTCAATTGACGGCAACAGCAACTAACCTAAGTGCTGGAGCATATAACGTAACTACAACTGATGCCAATGGTTGTACTGCAGTAACAACAGTTACTGTTGTAGATCCTGCTGCAATCACAGTTGTTGGAACAACAGTAGATGTAGACTGTAGAGGAGATTCTTCTGGATCTATTACACTTGCTGTAAGTGGAGGAGCTACTCCTTACAACTACAACTGGTCAAATGGTGCATTTACTGCAAATTTGATGAACCTCACAGCTGGACTTTATACGGTAACCGTAACCGATGCAAATGGCTGTGTTCAAACTGCATCTTATACAATTACAGAACCTGCCACAGTATTTACGCTAGCATTGAGTGTAACTGATATCTCTTGTAATGGAGGTAGTGATGGATCACTTACTGCAAATACTGCAGGTGGTGTAGCTCCCTACAACTATGTATGGGATTTGGGTGGACAAACAACTCAGAGCATTACTAACCTTGCAGATGGTGCCTACTGCGTAACGGCTACCGATGCAAATGGCTGTGTGCAACAAGCTTGTACTACTCTAACTGAACCTACTCTAGTAAATGCGGCTGTTGTGTCTACTACAGATGCAAGCTGTAACGGAGGTTCTGATGGAACAGCTACTGTAGCTGGAACTGCTGGAACTCCTGGTTATACCTATCAGTGGGATGCTAATGCAGCTAACCAAACGACTGCTACAGCAACAAACTTGAGCGCTGCTCTAAGTCCTTATTCAGTTACTGTAACTGATGCTAATGGTTGTACCGCACAAACTAGTGTAATTATTGGAGAACCTGTTTCTTCTGTATTAGCTACAGCTAGTGAAGTGGCCGCCGTTAGTTGCTTTGGTGGAAACGATGGTGAAGCCCTTGCTGCCGCTACAGGCGGAACAGCTCCTTACACTTATCTATGGGATGCTGCTGCAGCTAGTCAAACTACAGCTACTGCCACTGGATTGTCTGCCGGAAACTTCTGTGTGACCGTAACAGATGCAAATGGTTGTTCGGATGTTGTTTGTGTAACAATTACTGAACCTACACAATTAGTAGCAACAGTAACTTCTACTACAGATGCAAGCTGTAATGCAGGCAATAATGGTACTGCAACAGTAACAGCTACTGGTGGAACAGCTAACTATAGCTACCTCTGGGATGCTAATGCAGGTAACCAAACAACGGCTACAGCTGATAGCCTAGCTGCAGGTACTTATAATGTAACCGTAACTGATGCAAATGGATGTCAACGTGTAGCTACTGCAGTAATCTCTGCACCTAGCAATGCCTTGAATGCCAGTATTACAATTACTTCAAACTATAATGGAGCTCAAATTTCTTGTAACACCTTCGCTGACGGTGAAGCTACAGTTAATGTAGTTGGTGGTACTGGAGCTTATTCTTACCAATGGTCTTCTGCTGGAGCACCAACTACCGCTTCAGTAACTGGACTACCCGCGGGTATTGTCGGTGTTACTGTAACTGATGCAAATGGTTGTGTTGCTGTAGATACAGCTCAGCTGATTGCACCAGTGGCTCTTGTCGGAACAGTTAATACTTCTGATGTTTCTTGTTTCGGAGGAAATGATGGAGTGGCTACTGTCACTGCAACAGGCGGAACAGGAACCTATACTTATCAATGGGATGATGCTGCAGCCCAAACTACAGCTACAGCTAGTGGCTTAGTTGCCGGCCCGGTTTGCGTCACTATTACAGATGCAAATGGCTGTCAAACGGTAAGCTGTGGTTCTATTGCTGAACCCGCAGCTGCACTTGCTGCTTCTGCTACTGTTGTCGCAAATCCTGCCTACAACGGTGAAGATGTTAGCTGTAATGGAAGTGCGGATGGTACTATCGCTGTAAGCACTACTGGTGGAACAGCTCCTTATACTTACAACTGGAGCAATACTGCAACTACAGATACTGTTGTTGGTGTAGCTGCTGGTACCTACAACGTTGTTGTTACAGATGCAAATGGCTGCCAAACTACAGCCTCTGTTACGGTAACTGAACCTACTCAAGTTACTGTTGCTGTAGTGTCTACTGTAGATGCTACTTGTAACGGTGGTAATGATGGAGAAGCAACGGTAACTGCTAGCAATGGTACAGCACCTACAGGTACTTACACTTACCTATGGAATGATCCTGCTGGACAAACTACAGCTACTGCTACTGCTCTCGCTGCTGGTTCATATACAGTGACTGCTACAGATGAAAATGGATGTCAAGCGACACAAACAGTAACTATTGGACAACCACTCATCGCTGTAAATGCAACAGTAAATATTACTTCAAACTATAATGGTGCTGAAGTAAGCTGTCCTACAGCTTGTGATGGTGAAGCTAATGTAACAGCTGCTGGTGGAACTGCTCCTTATACCTTCCAATGGGATAATGCTGCAGCCCAAACTACAGCTACGGCAACTGGCCTCTGTGCAGATACACTTTATAGTGTAACGGTAACTGATGCTAGTGGCTGTACTGATATCCAAACAGTAACGCTTAGCGCACCAGCTCAAATCGTCGCTACAGCTGTGGTTGACAACGATGCAAGCTGTAATGGCGGTAACGATGGTGCTGCTACAGTAACGGCTACAGGCGGAACAGGTACTTTGACTTACCTATGGCCTAGTGGAGAAACTACGGTTTCTGCTACTCAGCTCTTTGCCGGTAACAACTGTGTGACTATTACAGATGATAATGGATGTACAACAACAGCCTGTGTCACTATCGCTCAGCCTGCTAACCCATTACTACTTTCTGTAGTTAATGATACTTTGTACAACGGACAGCAAATTACCTGTAACGGAGCTGCTGATGCTGCCATTAGCGTAGCAGTAGCAGGTGGTGTCCCCGCTTACTCTATTCAATGGAGTAACGGACCTACTACAGCTAGCCAAACTGGCCTCGATGTAGGAATGTACTACGTTTCTGTTACTGATGCTGGCGGATGTACTCAAATCGATTCTATCGAGATCTTAGAACCTAACCTAGTCAATGCTACAGTAGCTAGCCAAACTAATGTTGGCTGTCTAGGTGACTCTTCAGGAGCATTTACTATCGGCGCTACTGGTGGTACTCCTGGTTATACTTATGATATTGGTGATGGACCAGTGTCTAGCAATGTATTCAATAACCTTCCTGCTGGCTTCTATAGCGTAACAGTAACAGACTTGAACTATTGCTCGACTACTATTTCTGTAACTATTACAGAACCCGCTGCTGTACTTACTGCTTCTGCAGTTGTGACCTCAAACTATAATGGAGCAGATGTTAGCTGCTTCAATAGCTGCGATGGGGAAGCTACAGTTACTGCTGCTGGTGGAACAGCACCTTATACTTATGTATGGTCTGCAAATAACCAGTCTACTGCAACAGCCACGAACCTTTGTGGTGGAGCAAACTATAGTGTACAAGTTACGGATGCGAATGGCTGTCAAGCTACAGCTACTGTAACTATCGCTAATCCTACTCCTGTTGTAGCTAGCCTACAGTCTACTGTAGATGTTCTCTGTAACGGAGATGCAACTGGTCAAGCTACTGTAACTGCTACCGGTGGAACAGCTAACTATACTTACGATATCGGAAACGGTCCTCAAGCTGCAAATACCTTCACTAACTTAGCTGTAGGAAATTATGAAGCTACTGTTAGCGATGCAAATGGCTGCTTCACTACTGTTCCTTTCGTAATCAACGGTCCAGCTGCACTTACTTCTACAATCAATGTTACCTCTAACTATAATGGTAACCAAATTAGCTGTGCAGGAGCCTGCGATGGTGCCGCTACAGCTGTAGGAGCCGGTGGAACTGGTACTTATACTTTCCAATGGAGCAATGGTCAGACAAGCTTTACAGCAACAAACCTTTGCAACAATGCCTATGTAACGATCACTGATCAAAATGGCTGTTCTGTTGTAGACTCTGTAACGCTTAGCGAGCCCACTCCTCTTAACTTGGCTGTAGTTAACCAAGTAGATATTGGATGTGCCGGAGCAACTTCAGGCTCTTTTGAAGTACAAGCTTCTGGTGCTACTCCTAACTATACCTTCGATATCGGAAACGGTCCTCAAGCAAATGGTATCTTCTCTAACCTAAGTGTAGGTACTTACTGCGTGACGGTTACAGATATCAATGGTTGCTCTGATATTATTTGTACTACGATTACTCAAGGTTCTTCTATGAACTTGACTACTCAGGTAATCTCAAATAATAATGGCTCTGCTATTAGCTGCGCAAATAGCGCAGACGGCGAAGCTTCTGTATCAGTAACTGGCGGAACCGCTCCTTATACTTACCTCTGGGATAATGGCCAAACTACTGCTATCGCAACTGGCCTAACTGGTGGTACACACTGTGTAACAGTAACAGACGCTAACCTATGTGATGCTGTTGCTTGTGTAACAATCACTGGCCCTGCCGCACTTGATATTACAGTCATCGATTCTACTGAAGCTAGCTGCTTCGGCCAAGCCGATGGCGCCTTCACTGTAGCCGCTACAGGTGGTGTTGCTCCTTATATCTACTCTGTAGACAATGGAAACACCTTTACAAACCAAGTTACTTATAACAACTTGGCTGGTACTGTAGCCGGAATCAACTATACTGTAATTGTTCAAGATGCCAATGGCTGCCAAGACACTGTAATTGCTACTGTTTATGCACCCACTCAAGTTCAGCTTGTTCTAGTCAATGAAAATGATGTGAGCTGTGCTGGTGGCAATGATGGTAGTGTCTCTGTTACAGCTACAGGCGGAACCGCTCCTTATACTTACAGCTTCCAAGGTGGTGCCTTTGACACAACCTCTAGCTTCCCCGACCTTATCGCTTCTAGCTACACAATCGTAGCTCAAGATGCAAACGGTTGCCAAGCTAGCTTGCCTGTAACGATCTCTGAACCTACTCCGCTAGTGTTGAGCATCGATACGACAATCAACCCCAGCTGTAACCTAGATTGCGACGGTCAAATCCAGCTTTCTGCAACAGGAGCTACCGCTCCTTATAGCTTCTCTATCGATGGCGGAAATACTTTCCAAGCTGTAGGTGCCTTCAACGGCCTTTGTGAAGGAAATTATACCGTGATGGTGATGGATGCTCAAGGTTGTACTCGTACTCGTACGATCTTCCTAGATGATCCCGATCCCGTCCGTGTAGATGCTAGCATCACTGGAACGATCTCTTGTAATGCTGCAGCCGATGGCGAAGCAACTGCTGTTGCCGTAGGTGGAACTGGAACATTTACTTACCTCTGGTCTCCTTCTGGTCAAACTACAGCTGTAGCTACTGGCCTAGATGCTGGAGTAGTTCACACGGTGGTCGTTACAGATATCAATGGCTGTTCTGCTACTGACTCTGTAATCCTTACAGAACCTGTTGCCCTAGCTGCAACAGTAACCCTACAAAATGATCCTGCTTGTAATGGAGATAACAACGGTGCAATTAGCATCCAAGCTAATCCTACTACAGGTACTGGTCCTTATACTTATGATATCGGATCTGGCGCAACTAATAATGGCGTATTTACCAACCTAAATGCAGGTACTTACAACATTACAATTGCCGATGCCAATGGCTGCTCTATCGTCGAGACAGTAACACTCAACGATCCTGCTCCTTTGGCGATTCCTCAAGCTGTAGTTACTTCTGACTATAATGGTCAAGATGTAAGCTGTAATGGCGCCGATGACGCTAGCGTAATTGTGCCTAGCCCAATTGCTGGCGGTACTGCTCCTTATAGCTTCCTCTGGTCTACTGCCGATACTACTCAGGCTGTCTCTGGCCTAGGAGCTGGCACTTATGTAGTCACCGTAACTGATGCAAATGGTTGCTTCGATACTACTTCTGTAGTAGTTACTGAACCTACTCTCCTTGCTGTAACTGCCACGGCTGTAGCTGCTGGCTGTAACGGCGGAAGCGATGGAGAAGTAACTGCCGTAGGAACTGGTGGAACTGCACCTTATGCTTACGAGCTTAACGGAACAACTAATATTACTGGAGTCTTCTCTAACCTTACTCCTGGTAGCTACATTGTCAATATTACCGACGCTAATGGCTGTACAAACAGCACGCAAGTTCAGGTGACTGACGGTAGCGCTATCAATACTGGTATCGCTGTTACTTCTAACTATAGCGGATTTGATATCAGCTGTGTAGGAGCCGCAGACGGTGAAGCCGCGGTAAGCGTTTCTGGTGGACAAGCACCTTATGCCATCCTTTGGTCTAATGCCGCTAACACTGATACTATTACTGGCCTAGCTGCCGATACTTACTATGTGACTATTACTGATGCCAATGGTTGTACTGCAACCGACTCTGTAGTGGTTAGCGATCCTAGCCCGCTCGACCTAGTCGTTGCTAGCACTATCGATCCTAACTGTGGAAGCACTGCTGACGGTAGCATTACTGTTGCCGCTAACGGCGGAGCCGCTGGATACCTTTACAATATCAACGGTGGTCTCGCTCAGTCTTCTCCCACTTTCGCTAACCTCGGCGGTGGAACTTACACCATCGAAGTGGTAGACAATAACCTCTGTAGCTCAACACTTACTGTTGACTTGACCTCTCCAGATACACTTATTGCTCTACTTAGCGCTACAGATGTAAGCTGTAATGGCCTACAAGACGGTACGGTCACTACTACTGTAACTGGTGGTACTCCTTACCCCAACGGTGGATATGTCTATAACTGGTCTCCAATTGGCCAAACAACAGCCAATATCGGAAACCTACAAGGTAATGTGAACTACACAGTAACCGTAACTGATGCCAACGGATGTTCTGATGTTCAAACTGTATTTGTGGCAGAACCCACAGCCATGCAGGCCAATATCCTCGATATCCAACATGTTACTTGTAACGGAATCAATGATGGTGAACTTACGCTTAACCTCTTCGGTGGAAACGGCGGCTATGATTACTCTCTAGATGGAGGCGCTAACTTTACGTCCGTAACAACTAACCCGCTTGTTCTTACTGGACTCGCAGGTGGAACTTACCAAATCGTTATCCGCGACTCTAGCTCTATTAGCTGTGAAATTCCCGTTTCTGTAGAAATCTTGGAAACTGACGGAATCACAGTAGATGTAACTACTACGCCTGTTTCTTGTGTAGGCGATGAAGATGGTACCGTAAGCGCTATTGCTACCGGTGGTACTGGACCTTATAGCTTTGAATGGTCTGCTAATGCAGCCACGCAAACTACACAAACGGCTACTGGCCTAGATGCTAACTTTATTGATAGTGTCTTCCAAGCCGCACCTTACTTTGTTATCGTTACCGATGCAAACGGCTGTACAGATACTTCTGCCGCTGTAGGTATCGCAGAACCCGATACACTGGAAATTAACCCTGTTGTGGACCAAAATGTAAGCTGCTTCGGCGCTGCCGACGCTAGCATTAGCATCAATCCCACAGGTGGAAATACCATTGACGGATTTACTGTTCTCTGGGATAATGGAGCAACCACAACTACGCTCTCTGACCTAGACGGCGATATCTTCTACACAGCTACTGTAACTGATGCTAAAGGTTGTCAAGAAGTAGCTACTGTGTTTGTCGATGAACCCGATCCTATCGTTGCCGGATTTACTACAGACTCTGTGAGCTGTTTCGCTGGCAATGACGGCCTCATCCAAATCGATTCTAACGGAATTACTGGTGGTACGCCTTTCAATGGCACTGACTACGAGTTTAGCCTAGATGAAAATGGTCCCTTCACTTCTGATGTGATCTTTAATCAAGGGCTAACCGCTGGAGTCTACACGGTCTTTGTACGCGACTCTAATGGTTGTGTGCTCGAGGTAGATAGCCTAGCTATCTTCGAACCCGCTCAGTTGACGGTACAAGCCTTCAGTGACCAAACTATCCGAATGGGTGAAGAGGTGACTGTAAACGCTAGCGTGAACTCTGTAAATATCGATAGTACGCTAATCAATTGGTCTTATGTTGATCAAGATGGCAACCAAAATGTGCTCTGCCAAGGTGGTGATTGCTTTGAGCTTACACTCAATGAACTTACCCAAACTACTCAACTGACCTTCGATCTAGGTACGCCTTGTAACGATACCGCTTCTGTTGTGATTACCGTTAATGAAGCCCGCTCGATCTTCGTACCGAATGCCTTTACGCCTAACGGCGATGGCTCTAACGATGTCTTTACGGTCTACGGATCTGTAGATATTGAGCGCATCGACAAGTTTATGGTATTCGACCGCTGGGGTGAATTGGTTTACGAAGCTACTGACTTCGCTCCCAATGATCCTTCTGCAGGATGGGATGGTACTTTCCGCGGTAAACTTATGGATCCCGCAGTATTCGTCTACTATGTCGAATTTACTACCGTAGATGGCAAAACCGCTGAAGACGGAAACGTCCGCAAAGGTGATGTTACCCTACTCCGATAATATCTGAATATGGAAAAAGGGCCCAATTAAGGGCCCTTCTTTCTAATATATTATCTCTTTGTTATACACTAGTTAAAGTTTATTTGCGTTCTTATAAATACTGAACATTCTCTTTCATAAGAACACAAATTTATAAACCTATAAGCTGCTCTTTACAGCCTTTAAAATAGCCTATCATGAAACTGTCCAGACTCCTATATTTGGCGCTAGCTTGCTTCTTTGCTGGCTCTTCTCTACAGGCGCAGGATATCCACTTTTCACAGTTCTATGCTTCGCCCCTCAACCTGAATCCAGCAACAACGGGCGTGCTTAGCTGTGATATGCGCTTCTCTGCTATCTACCGAAATCAATGGGCGAGCGCTCTCGGAAATAAGGCCTTTAGTACCTTCTCCGCTGGAGTGGAAACTCGCTTTGATGTTGGTAAAAATGATTATTGGGGCCTTGGCGTGAACCTTTGGGCCGATAAGGCTGGTACCTCTTCTTTTAGTAATGTGCATGGCTCGGTTAGCGCTTCTTATATCAAGCGCCTAGGTGGCCGCCGTTCTAATAATATGTATTTGGTAGCTGGTGGTGCTGTGGGCTTCTCTCAAAGAAGTATCGAAACGCTTGGCCTTCAGTTTGGCGAACAATGGGATGGCGATACCTATAATGGCGCTAACCCCTCTGGTGAAAATTTGGCCAACTGGAATACCCGCCTCACACATGCCGATGTTCGCGCTGGCTTGTTCTGGTGGATGGCCCTCGATAAAAAAGATAAAAGCAATGTCTTCGCCGGTATCGCTTTTGACCACCTTACACAGGCTAATGTGGCCTTTATCGAAAATGGCTTCGACCCACTCTATATGAAAACTACGGTGCACCTAGGTGGTGATTTTCGCATCAAAAGACGCCTAGCCGTTGTGCCCAATATGATTATGCTTTTCCAAGGCCCTTCTACCGAGATTAACCTCGGCGCTACGGTCCGCTTCGATTATAGCAAACGCTCTTACTCTAATCAAGCTTTCGAAATTGGCCCTATGTTCCGCCTAGTGCAATCACCTACCGGAACTATCGCCTCTGATGCCGCTATTATTGCCGCTCGTATGCGCTACGGCAGCTCTACTTTTGGCCTCAGCTATGACCTGAATATCTCGGCCCTACGCCCCGCCACCAATTCTAATGGTGCTTTCGAGGTCTCTTATGTCTACACGCTTTGCGGCGTTCGCAATCGCAAAATGGGATGTCCTACTTTCTAGGATAGATTTAATACAATATTTTAGGTCCAGCTTTTTCTAAAGGCTGGGCCTTTTTTTTGGGGCCCGCGGCCGTTCCGGCCGCCGCTATGCTGCGGGGCTCGCAAGCCTGCTCGGCCCTGCAGCCGCCTTCGGCGGCTTGGGTCTGGCCCTTCAGGCCACCCGCTCCGCAGCGCTGGGCCTGCGGCGGCTTCGCCGCCTGCAAACCGCAAAAATGGTATTCGTCGCTGCCGCTCCTCATCTGTTGATATGTCCCCGCCCACCCTCCCCTCTACGGGATTCCTTAGGGAATCCCTCGGGGAGTTTGGACCAAGAAAAAAGCCGCCCCGCCAGGCAGCAACTGGCCTAGCGATGTGTAGCAGTGGCCGTCAGGCCAGACCAAGGCGGCAGAGCCGCCGCAGGGCCGAGCAGACTTGCGAGCTGCGGAACGTAGCGCCGACGACCAAAGGGAGGCGGAGGCCCCAAAACAGCAGCGAGCCCCAAAGCGACAACAAGGCCTTTAGGCCGCAGTTCGACGACCAAAGGGAGTAACCGCCGACGACCAAAGGGAGGCGGAGGCACCAAAATTACCAAAACCTAAAACTTAAGGTCGTCTGCATATAGATTCCCGAAAACTCCTCGAAGTTGGCCCCAAAGCCATAGCTATAGGCCCCCCGAACTCGCCAAATGACTTGCCGGGTATGCAAGAGATTGAGGCCCAAAATAAAGGCCGCCCGAGAACGGGCCTTCTCAAAATCAGACCGCTGGATACCGCCATATTCTAGCCCCCAAAAGGGAACAAAAACAGCCCGCTTGATGCGATCCTCAAAGGAAAACTCGACCCCCAAAGAACTACTCAGCATAGAGGTGGTATCTTGCAATTGGCTGCGCAGCAAAGCCGCCTGAGCATAGACCCGAAAATAAGCGGGGCCCGTCCGAGCATGCGCCCGATTCCGCATATAAAGATTTAGGCCAAACTCAGGCCCAATAAATGCCCCCAAACCCTTATCTTCATAGGGCAAAAATGCCGTAACCCCCAAATTGGGCCCCAAATGATCAAACCAATGAAATGGGGCAGGAGCGCCATTGATAATCCTCGCATCTTCCTTTTGTCCAAACAATAAAGTAGCCCCAAAACTGAAAATCAAAATCAAAAAAATGTTTTTCATATCATCTAAGTTTAGTTGTTGTTTAGATGAATGAATCACTTTAGCCCCCTATATTATGCTTCTTCAATTTATTGGGCTCCAAGCCCAGCTCCAAATACAACGCTCAGAACCAGCGGCAGAACTTGCGCAAGCCCTGGCCCCGCTGCTGGCCAATGAACAGCAACCCAATGCCCCCTTTATGGGCCAAATTAAGGGGGAACGCATCCATTTTCGTCGAAATAAACCCGCTCAGGGACTCAGTTTCCCCATTTGGATCAAAGGCCAGTGGCATAGCTGGGGCAAAGACCAAAGCGCGCTCTTTCTGCAAATTTCTCCCTCCAAATGGGTGCTGGCCCTTTTTGTTATCTTCCTGCTTTTTATTTTGGGCCTGAGTTTCGTATTTTTAGGCCTTAGCCAATTAGACCAATGGATAGATCTCGTTTTTTTTCTGCCCATCCTCTTCTTTTTGGCCATTTTCGGCCTATTTTACACGGCCCTCAAACAAGAAGTACAACATCTTAAAACCGAGCTAAACCGCTTGCTGCAACCCTAATGTATGGCCGAACCAACAGAAGATTGGGAGTTCGATTTCCAATGGCTACAACTCCGCCACCAATTTAAAAATCAACTCCAACTAGAAAGCCTGCCCAACCTACAGGCCATGCTCCTACTCGTCGGTATCCAAGAACTTGGACAACTGAAAGAGGAGTTTACCAAAGAGGAAAAACAAGACCTCATGCAGCTGGCCTCTTGCCGCCTTTTGGCCTATGAAGGCTATTTTGAGTTTGAAGGCCTAGATGCCGAGGGCTGGCCACATTATCGCAACCTTGGCCTAGCCCCAAAAATGGGCATCAAAGAGCAAGAAAAACTCCTTAAGTCTCTACTGCTCCGATATGCCAAAGAAGAATTAGGGCTGCCCAAAGAAGAAAATCCCAACTAAACCAAATATTTATTTTCATGTTCTAATAATAATTGTAGCTACATGAATACATTTTATCGGCAATTGCCTAAGTTTGCATTGCTATTTTTTGTCACATTTATGCTATTTAGCGCCTGTCAAAAGCCTATGTTTAATCCAAAATCTGCAGAATATTCTCCTATCATTGAGCTGCAAACGACTAAAGGAAATCTGCAAATCCAATTGTACGCTTCTACCCCTAAACACCGCGACAATTTTGTAGAACTCGTGAAAGAAGGCTACTATAACGGCTTGCTTTTTCATCGTGTCATTGCCAACTTTATGGTGCAGGGCGGCGATCCCGATTCTAAGGAAGCTAAGCCTGGCCAATCTTTAGGTATGGGTGGCCCCGGCTATCAAATTGATGCCGAACTAGGTGTGAATGCCGATAGTACACTCAATCATATCCATCTTAAGGGCCGCATTGCTGCCGCTCGCCAAGGTGGAATCGGCAACCCCCTTAAAAAGTCTAGCGGATCACAGTTTTATATTGTGCAAGGCCAAAAGGTAGAAGAAGATTTCCTCCAAAAAGTAGAGAATATTCGCAAGTTTAAATATTCAGAAGCGCAGAAGAAGGCTTATCTAGAAAAAGGCGGAACGCCCCATCTAGATGCCGATTATACCGTTTTTGGAGAGTTAGTGGATGGCGAAGAGGTGCTAGATGCTATTAGCAATGTCCCTTGCGATCAGATGGACCGCCCTATGCAAGATGTCCGCATCATTAAGGCCGTGATCGTAAAGGGCTAAACGCCTTTTAATCATGAAAATACTCTATGTCTTCCCACATCCCGATGACGAATCTTATGGCCCTGCCGGCGCTATTTATCAGCAACTGCAAGCCGGGCATGAGGTCCACCTCCTGACCCTAACAGAGGGGGAAGCCACCCGAATGCGCCATAAATTGGGCCTTTCTAAAGCAGAAATGGGCCAAGTCCGCCGAAAAGAAATGGAGGCGGTAGCGCAGGTCTTGGGCCTTTCTTCGCTTACTGTCTGGACCTGGCCCGATAGCCAGCTTCAAGATCTCGACCCCCGACCGCTGGTCCAAGAACTCAAGGCATTTATCCAGCAACTGAAACCTGAGATCCTGGTCTCTTATCCTGTCCACGGCATTAGCGGCTTTCACGACCATCTGGTCACGCATAGCCTCATCAAACAATGCTTTTTGGAGCTAAAAACGGAGGGGCATTCGCCGATCAAACGCTTGGCTTTTTATACCATTCCGGACCATGGACAAGCTACTTTCAGCGGAGATTTTATCCGTATGCGCCATTCTACAAAAGAGCGGATCGATTGCATTGAGCCGCTTTCGGCCCAAGCGATACAGAAGAATCGGGAGGCCCTGATGGCTTATGAAACCTATCAAGAGGTCATTGAAGAGTCGGGGATTCTCAACAAATTGGATGAGAAGGCCCATTATGAGTTTTTTCAAGAAAATTTCGAGCCGCCAGTCCAAGAACTAACGGCTGGCCTTTAAGGCTCAAAAGTCACTGCTTAATCAATTAGGCAGTGACTTTTTTTTTATCTAAGGATTTGGGGCCTCAGCTGCGGCTTCGCCTTGCTGCGGACTGTGTCGCGGCTCGCAGGTCTGCTCGGCCCTGCAGTTTTTTCGCTTTGCTCAAAAACTTGGGTCTGCGGCTTCGCCGCCCCGCTTTCCATCCCTAGGCCTGCGGGCGCTTCGCGCCCTGCTACATCCAAAAAGGGCCAAAAAAACCTAAAAAAAAACTGTACTTTAGGCCAGCCAAATCAATCACTATGCAGTTAAGAGACCTCTTATTTAAGTACACCACCGACGCCTCTCGTTTTTTGGTTGTAGATGATATGCTCATCCATTATCGAGATGAGGGAACTGGAGAGCCCTTGCTCCTTTTGCATGGGGCTTTTTCTTCTTTGCATACCTATAACGAATGGACCAAATACCTCAAAAGCCATTATCGAGTAATTCGCTTAGATTTGATGGGTTTTGGTTTGACAGGCCCCAACTCTACGGGCAATTACACCATGGAAAATCATATTCGGGTGCTCAAGCAGTTTCTGGATATTTTGGGCCTAGAGCAGTTTCATTTGGTGGGCAATTCGTTGGGGGGCTGGATCAGCTGGGAGTTTGCCTATCGTTACCCTCAGCGGGTCAAAAAATTGGTCCTTATCGATGCGGCGGGTTTTATGGAGGAAGAAAATGTGCCCTTACCCTTTAAATTGGCCCAAGCGCCCATCTTTGGTCGGGTGGTTAAGTATGTGGTTCGGAAACCTATTTTAGAGAGTTTTTTGCGGCAGGTCTACTACGATAGTGATAAAGTGACCAATGCCTTGGTAGATCGTTACTACGAGCTATTTAGTCGAGAGGGAAACAATGACGCCTTTCTCAAGCTCGTCAATTCGCCTTATACGGACCATAGTCCATTTTTGAAATATGTGAGCAACCCCACCTTAGTGATGTGGGGGAGAGAAGACATGTGGATTCCGGTCCATAATGCCGATCGGTTTCATAAGCTACTGCCTCATTCTTGGCAAAAGATTTACCCTAGGGTAGGGCATATCCCGATGGAGGAAATTCCGGAAGAAAGTGTTTTGGACCTCTTACATTTTTTGCAGGAAAGTGCGGAATTTGCCCATATTTCTGAGGGCTAAAAAAATAAATGGAAGAAAAAAAGGACTCCTTTTGCAAAGCTTGCAGAATATTTAATAATTTAATCTTGCCTTAGATCTGCGATCTACAGGCCCGCAGGGCCGCAGGCTGAGGGATGGAAAGTGGGGCGGCGCAGCTGCAGACCCAGCAGGCGAAGCCTGCGCAGGGCCGAGCAGACTTGCGAGCCACGACACAGCCCGACCCGAGCGAAGCGAGTGGGCAGCCCCAAAAAAAAGTTCTTAGCCGAATGAAAAAATAGTCTTTTTAGCCATAGAACTTATTGAAGAATTTGATCTTGAGTGAGTTCATAAAATGATAACCCATGTTAGTTCCAAGCCTTATCCTTAAGCAACTGTACAACTTTAATAGCCTAGCGAATGTAGAGGGCGGTTTGCAGTTCATGATGAAAAACCGTTTGAGCGATACGCAGATTACCCAACTCAAATCGGTGCGTATTGGAGACCATCGGCTGCAGGCAGCTGAAATTACGCTTTTGCTAGAAGATGGCAGTCAGCGGGCTGCGGCTAGTTTGAGCGAAGCAGCGCCCTTAGATTTGCCCCTAAAGGCCAGTTTTAAGCTACATTGTGCCATGCCCCAATTGCCTAATGGAAAATATGAGGTAGAAATTGTTTTTTCTGCTCAGCCTTTTGGCGAATTGACCTTGGTGGTAGAAGATGGGCTTTCGGATAAATCGGAGCCTACGGTGAGCATTCCTAGAGACCGGAGCGATGACTATGGCGATGCTATTATTAAGGAGCGTCAAAAGTTTGTAGAGGATTATACGGGGGCCAAAATGGAGCATGTTGGGCAGTACTCTTTTGATCCGCATAGTTGTGATGGAAACTGCGAGCACTTTATTGGAGCGGCTCAGATTCCATTGGGTGTTGCGGGGCCTTTGCAAGTAAATGGAGAATTTGCCCAGGGCGAGTTTTTGATTCCATTGGCCACCTCAGAAGGGACCCTAGTGGCCTCTTACAACCGAGGCATTAAGGTTGTTAACCTTTCTGGAGGGGTAAAATGTACGGTCCAAAGAGATTCGATGCAAAGAGCGCCCGTTTTTGTTTTTGAGGATGCCCGTGCTGCTCGTGACTTTGTAGACTGGGTAAAGGTTAATTTTGCCAAAATTGCCGAAGAAGCCGAGGCCACCTCTAGTGTGGCTCGTTTGCAATATATTGATCCCTATTTGGCCAATAAATTTGCCTATCTCCGCTTCAACTTCTTTACGGGAGATGCTGCGGGGCAAAACATGGTGGGTAGAGCTACTTTTGCGGCCTGTAGTTGGATTCTAGACGCCTATAAGGAGCATAAAGTAGAGCACTTTTACTTGGAGTCGAATTTTGCGACAGATAAAAAAGCCTCTCAGGTAAACATCATGCGTACTCGAGGAAAGCGAGTAACTGCCGAGGTCGTACTCAAGCGAGATGTACTCATTCAAAATATGCGGGTAGAGCCCGAAAGTTTGGCCTACCACTATGGCGTGGCCAATATTGGCTCTATTATGTCGGGCGCCAATAACAACGGTCTACACTCGGCCAATGCTATTACGGCCATGTTCATTGCTACGGGTCAAGATGTAGCCAACGTTTCAGAATCTTCGGCGGGCTTGGTCTACTGTGAGCTCACGCCCGAAAAAGACCTTTATTTCTCGATTACCATCCCTTCGCTGATTGTGGCCACTTTTGGAGGCGGAACAGGTCTAGCCACGCAGAACGAATGCTTGAGCATGTTGGATTGTGTAGGCCGCGATAAGGTCAATAAGCTAGCTGAAATCATTGCGGGAGTAGTGCTTGCTGGAGAAATTTCTTTGGCCTCGGCCATCTCCTCTTCCGATTGGGTATCTAGCCATGAACAATATGGAAGGAACCGATAGGCACCGTTTTTGCCTAGGAAGGCTAGCAAAAGAGAAAAAATTGCTGCAAATTTTATCTTTTTTCGCTTTTGTCAATTTACTTTCCGTAAAAACTGTAATTTTGCAGTGCTTTTATTTTACACAAAATCACACATCTATGAAAAATCTTGTGAAATTTCTTTCGTTCGCTGCTCTAGTTGCTGCTTTCACCACTTCTTGTACTGAAGACGACCCCTGTAAAGACGTAGTTTGCGGCGACTTCGGTAGCTGTAACGAAGGCGTTTGCGAGTGTGTTTATGGCTATGAGCAAGATGCTGACGGCCTATGTAACACTACTTGGGCTGCTAAGTTTGCTGCTGGCCCCAACGCTCCTGCTGCTGACACTGTTTTTGGAGACAATGGTGCTTTCGCTCAGACTTACAACATGACTGTTACTGTAACTGACTCAGTAAACCTTTCTACTACTAACTTGGGTGGATTTGGTGCTAACAATGTTGTAGACATGGAAGCTACTAGCAGCTACGATCTTTTGATCAACGATACTGATGTTACTGGCCGCGTATTCAACGGTACTGGTACAATCAGCGGTAGCGAGATCACTTTGAACTACACAGTGACTTATAGCGATAACACTGTAGATACTTGCGAAACTGTTATCACAAAATAATTAGGACTTAATTCCTAAATGTTTAGGCCCAGCTTTTCTAAGCTGGGCCTTTTTCTTTTTTTGTGAACTCCAAACTGCGCCTTATTTTGCGCTCGTCAAATTTTTGCCCCTAAATATAGCCACATGTCTATCTACGCTCAACGCCTCGACCAATTTACAGCTGCCCACAAACAGGCCCAACAACAGTTCAATCTGCTGAGTATTGCCCGCCTGATTACGGTGGGGCTATTTATTATTGCTGGCTATTATTATCTCGATAATCAGGAAAGCCTCTGGGCTTATTTGCTGCTAGGCAGCACGCTGGCCTTTTTTGGCCTGCTCCGCCTGCACGATCAGGTAAAACGCAAACGAGACCGCCTCAAGGAACTTTGTATTATCAATGAGCAGGAGCTGGCCCATACCCAAAATGGAGAGCTTCCCTTTGATGATGGTCAGGCGCTGGCCCCTCAAGATCATCCCTATTCTCATGATCTCGATCTTTTTGGCCCTAATTCGCTCTACCAATTGCTCAACCGAACAGCTACCCCTATGGGCCAAGCCGCTCTCCAAAAAGATTTGTTAGAGGGCCTAGAACAGGCCGATATTCTGGCCCGACATGCCGCTATTGAAGAGCTTAAAGCCGAACTCGACTGGCGGCAAGAGTTTTTGGCCCAAGCTCGCCTAGCACCCAAAGGGAGCCAAAGCCTTTATCCCGATTTTTTGCGCTGGACCCAAAGAGAGGCCTCCAAATTACATCCGCTGGCCAATCTCCTCCGCTTCCTTTTTCCCATCGGCCTTTTGCTTTCCGCTATCGCCTATCTATTTACTTTTAGCCTGCTTTGGGAACGCTTGACCGAAGCCTTTTTTATCCTCAATATTATTTTGGTCCAACGCCATCTTAAGGCCATTCAGGCCGAAAGCCTACAACTGGACCGCCTGAGGCCTACACTCCGCCAATACGGTATCCTCCTCCAATTGTTCGAGAAGAAAAGCTGGCAATCTCCTTTACTCCAAAATATGCAGGCCAATTTGCGCAAAAATGGCCCAGAAGCCGCCCAAGCTCTTAGCCAATTGGGCCGCCTGCTGGCTGGCCTCGATAGTATTAGCAATCTGGTCGGCGCCCTGATCTTTAACGGCATCGGCGCTTATCATCTCCACCTTTTGGCCCAACTCTACAATTGGCGGAAAAAATACGCTAAGGAACTCAACGAATGGTTGCTGCTGCTAGGCGAGCTCGAAAGCCTGAATTCCTTGGCCAATTTGGCCTATAATCGCCCCGATTACCAGTTTCCCGAACTGCAAGATACCCCCGATTTCTATTTTGAAGAGCTGAAACATCCGCTGCTTCCCCCAAAACAGGCGGTGGGCAACGAACTCGATCTCCGCCAACAAAAATTGATTATCCTCACGGGCTCCAATATGTCGGGCAAAAGTACTTTCCTCCGCGCTATGGGCCTCGCTATGGTCATGGCTCGCATGGGCTCGGTGGTCGCCGCCAAAACGGCTCAATTACAAGCCCTGCCGCTCTATCTGTCAATGCGTGTCAATGACTCCCTCAGCGAAAATGCTTCTTACTTTTTTGCCGAGGTCAAACGCCTGCAAACGATCTTAGAAGCCCTGAAAAAAGCACCCCATTTTGTCCTCCTCGATGAAATTCTGCGCGGTACAAATTCCGACGATAAACGCAACGGAACCCTGGGCGTACTCCGAAAACTAGTGGAGTATAAGGCCGTTGGCGCCTTGGCTACACACGACCTCGAGGTCTGTGCTCTACAAGCCAATTATCCCAATTATTTGCTCAATGCCTGCTTTGAAGTCGAAATCCGTGAACAAGAACTCTATTTTGACTATAAACTAAGAACGGGTATCTGCCAAAATCAATCGGCCAGCTTCCTGATGCGGAAATATTTGTAGCGGCTTGTATGTATAGGTTTTGGGGCGTTACTCCTTACAGTCGTCGAACTGGCGCCTCTTCGAGGCTGGTTGTCGCAGCAAAGCTGCGGCGCTACGTTTACTCCCTTTGGTCGTCGAACTGGCGCCCCTATAGGGGCTGGTTGTCGCAGCTCGCAGGTCTGCTCGGCCCTGCGCTTCGGTGCTACGCACCTTTGGTTACTCCCTTTGGTCGTTGAACTGCGCCCTAAAGGGCTTGTTCTGGTCTGGCCTTCGGCCACCACTGCACATCGGTTACTCCCGTTGGTCGTCGAACTGCGGCTTTCAGCCTTGTTGTGGCCAGTCGCTTCGCTCCTCTGCTATGCGCCAAAAATGCCCTCCTCTTCATCCGTCTAAGAAAAGGGACCTATGTACAAGAGTAAATTATTTGCCTTATATCGCTCCTTGGGAACTGCTCAACAGCAGCGCCTAGGCCGCTTTTTGTCTTCTCCCTACCACAACCCAAGAGAAGATGTTTTGGCCCTTTATGATTATATACACAATCATGCAACCAAAACAGACCGCCAATCACTACGTAAAGAAACGGTCTATGCCGCCCTTTTTGAAGGCCCCTATAAGGTGGCCAAAATGGACCATCTGATGTCTATGCTCCTCCAACTGATCGAACGCTTTTTATTGGTCGAACGCATCGAGCAAGAACCCCTAGAATCGCAAATCAAATTAAATCGCAGCTATCTGGAATTGGGCCTCGATAAGCATTTTAGACAAAGCTGGCGAAAAGCCGAAGCCCTAAGAGAAGAGTCTCCGCTCCGAGATAGTAATTACTATAGATACGGCTATTACTTAGAGTACCAACGCTACGAACAGTCTACCTCAGAACGTAGACACCAAGCCAAAAATCTACTCAAGTTGAGCCAAAGCTTTGATATTTACTTTCTAGCCGAACGCTTCAAACAAGCTTGCCTGATGCTGGCCCATGAAGCAGTCTATAAGGTAGCGTACGACCGCAGCTTAGTCAAGTTATTAGAGCAGTATGTCTTGCAAAATACTCAACTCTTGGCCCAGGATAGTCCTCTTTCCCTTTATTTTTATTGCTACCAAAGTTTACTCCCGCCTTATCCCGAAGCCAGTTTCCAAGCCTTTAAAAAGGCCCTGCTTGGCCCAGCTCAACTCGCCCTGCCCAAGGCCGAACTCCGAGACCTCTATCTATTGGCGATCAATTACTGTATTCGCCGCTCTAATTCTGGACAAAAACACTATCTCAAAGAATTACTCTATTTCTATAAGTCGGGCCTGCAAGAAGGGATCCTCATCCAAAATGGCCGCCTGCCAACAAGTAGCTTTAAGAATATGGTTAAGGCTGCCCTCAAAAGCAAAGAGTTTGCCTGGGCCAAGGAGTTTATTGAGCAGTATCCACCCTATTTAGACCCCAAGCACCGAGCCGCTTATTTACATTATGCCCAAGGCGAATACTATTATTATTTGGGCCAATATGAACAAGCTATGCTCGCCCTACAAGAAATTGAGTTTGGCGATATTTTTATGAATCTGAGCGCCCGCCTGCTCTTGCTCAAAATGTACTACGAATTAGGCGAACTAGAGGCCCTAGAAGCCCAAATCAATAGTATGAAAATCTATTTGCAACGTAAGGACCAACTGGGCTACCACCGAGAGAATTATAAGAATATTCTCTACTTCTGCCGCCGCCTCCTCCAATTAGCTCCATACCCCAAAATAGCCGAGAAAAAAAAGCTAGAGGCCGACATCCAAAGCCGCCAACCCTTAACCGAAAAAGACTGGCTGCTCGAACAATTGGCCAAAAAATAAGCAAAACAAAAGGCCAGGCAGCTAGCTGCCTGGCCTTTTGCTTGCCCTGAGCCTCCCCTCTAGGCCCAAAATTAGAAATCTAAAACTATTCTAAATAAGAAGCAACTAGGCCTTTAATTAAGCAAAAAGCGGGCTCTTGGGTTTTGATATAGTAATTTAGATATAAATCTGGCTCAGAAGATAAGCCTTTTACCCGCCCTTTCTGTAACTATCTTTACAAAAAAGGGAAGAAAGAGGACAAAATTTAATATTTTTCGGCCGCTTTGTTTGTAGCAAAAAACAGACAAAATTGGGAGAAATATCTTCTTCTGAGAACGAAAACACATTATCGAACCAAAATCTTGACACATGAATTGGGTAGTCAAATTTCTTACTTCATCTTTGGGCAAAAAGCTCATCATGAGTCTTACCGGTCTCTTTTTATGCACCTTTTTGGTGGTGCATATGATTGGTAACCTGGCTCTGTTTGCCGATGCCGACGGTCATAGTTTCAACGAATATGCCGAGTTTATGGCCCACAACCCCCTCATTAAGACGGTTTCTTTGGGCCTCTATTTCTTCATTTTTCTGCATGCTGTACAGGGAATTGCTATTTGGGTATCTAACCGCAATTCTGCCGGAGGAAGCAGCCGCTATAAGGGCAGCGAAAAAGCTAAAACAGAAGCTAGTGCAGCTTCTCGCAACATGATGTGGCTAGGCGTACTTATCCTCGCCTTTTTGTTGTTGCACATGGCGCAGTTCTGGCTCAAAGCTAAGTTTACTGGCCTTACCCGTGAAGGCGACCTATACTATGAGGTCTCTCTTGCCTTTCAGCAAGAATGGGTGGTGATTGTTTATCTATTAGGCTTGTTTGCACTCTCTGCTCACCTTTTGCACGGCTTTCAGTCTGCTTTCCAAACTTTGGGACTCAACCACAAAAAGTATACTCCCGTTGTTAAAGCTATCGGAGTTGCCTTTGCTATCCTTGTCCCTCTCGGATTCGCAACTATGCCAATCTTCTTCTATGTTAAGGAAATGCTCTAGATGGCGCAAACTATCTAAGTAGTTAGCTGTTAGTTTATTAGCAGCGAAATGTTTGGCTCTGCCAACAGTATTCAAACTCGACTTTAAAAAAATAATCATACTCTTATGAGAAAGTTAGATTCTAAAGTACCTCCTGGTCCCTTAGCCGAAAAATGGGTTAAGTATCGTTCAACTATGCCACTAGTAGCCCCCAATAACAAACGTCGCCTAGATGTTATCGTTGTTGGTACTGGCCTCGCTGGTGCCTCTGCTGCAGCAACCCTAGGAGAGTTAGGCTATAATGTTTCTTGTTTTACTTTTCATGATAGCCCCCGCCGCGCTCACTCTATCGCCGCTCAGGGTGGAATCAATGCCGCCAAAAATTACCGAAATGATGGCGATAGCGTTTACCGCCTTTTCTATGATACCATCAAAGGGGGAGACTACCGCTCTAGAGAAGCTAATGTGCATCGCCTAGCCGAAGCCTCTACCGATATTATTGACCAATGTGTGGCTCAAGGGGTTCCCTTCGCCCGCGAATATGGTGGAGAACTCGCTACCCGCTCTTTCGGTGGGGTACAAGTATCTCGTACCTTCTACGCTCGTGGCCAAACTGGTCAGCAGCTTTTGTTGGGCGCCTATAGTGCCCTCTCTCGCCAAATCTCTTTAGGTAGCGTGACGATGTATAACCGCCACGAAATGCTCGATTTGGTAGTCGTAGACGGTAAAGCCCGCGGAATTATCGCCCGTAACCTCCTCAACGGGAAAATTGAACGCTATGCCGCTCATGCCGTTGTGCTCGGTACCGGCGGATACGGTAATGTGTATTATCTCTCTACTAACGCTATGGGATGTAATGTCTCTGCCGCTTGGAGAGCCCACCGCCGTGGTGCCTATTTTGCCAACCCTTGCTATTGCCAAATTCACCCCACCTGTATTCCCGTTTCTGGCGATTATCAGTCTAAATTGACGCTGATGTCAGAATCGCTCCGTAATGACGGACGTGTATGGGTGCCCAAGGATATGGCTATGGTCGAAAAACTCCGCAAAGGAGAAGTTAAACCCGAAAATGTAGCCGAGGAAGATCGCGATTATTACCTAGAACGCATCTATCCCGCTTTCGGTAACTTGGTCCCCCGTGATGTAGCCTCTAGAGCCGCTAAATATGTTTGTGATGAAGGACGTGGAGTTGGACCAACTGGCCTCTCTGTTTACCTAGATTTCTCTACAAACACTATGCGCTACGGCCGCTCTGTCGCTATCTCTAAAGGCCAACCCGATGCCTCAGAGGCTAAGGTGAAAGAATGGGGTAAAGAAGTGATTTCTGCCAAATATGGTAACCTCTTCGAAATGTACGAGAAGATTACTGGCGAAAATCCCTACGAAACACCCATGCGTATCTATCCCGCTATCCACTATACGATGGGCGGACTTTGGGTAGATTATAACCTAGAAACTACTATCCCCGGCCTCTTCGCCCTAGGGGAATGTAATTTCTCTGACCATGGCGCTAACCGCCTCGGTGCCTCTGCCCTGATGCAAGGTCTAGCCGATGGCTATTTCGTTATCCCTTACACTATCGGTACTTTCTTGGCCAACGAAATCCGTACGCCCAAGATTAGCCCCGAACAAGCTGCTTTCGATCAAGCAGAAAAAGAAGTGAAGGAACGTATCGAGAAACTACTTAGCATCCAAGGAAACCGCTCTGTAGAGTCTTTCCACCGCGAACTAGGCGTAGATATTATGTGGGAGTACTGCGGTATGGCCCGTAATGCCGATGGCCTCAAAACAGCGCAGCAAAAGGTCCGCAAACTCCGCGATGAGTTCTGGAAAAATGTATTCGTCCCCGGCGCTGCCAACGAATATAACCCCGAACTCGAAAAAGCGCTCCGCGTAGCCGATTTCTTCGAACTCGCTGAGGTGATGATCATGGACGCCCTAGACCGTAAAGAGTCTTGCGGTGGCCACTTCCGCGATGAATACGCTACTCCAGAAGGAGAAGCCCAGCGTAATGATAAAGAATATGCTTATGTAGCCGCCTGGGAATTTAAAGGCCCCGGCCAAGCCGAACTCCACAAAGAAGAACTCACCTTCGAAAATGTAGAGCTCAAAACGCGTAGCTACAAGTAATTCTTTTCACATCTATTGACTATTTAAACTCCATATATTATGGCTCATGACGAAATTAGACTGACGCTCAACGTCTGGAGACAAAAAAGTGCAGGCCAAGCCGGTAAGTTCGAAAGCTATCAGGTGACTGCCAATACGCATATGTCTTTCCTCGAAATGTTGGACGTCCTCAATGAACAACTCAACTCCCAAAAGAAAGACCCCGTCGCTTTTGAACACGATTGCCGCGAGGGAATCTGCGGAGCTTGTAGCCTCGTAATTAACGGCCGCCCACATGGCCCTATGCAAGGTACCACTACTTGCCAATTGCATATGCGCCACTTCGATGATGGCGATACGATCTGGATCGAACCTTACCGCGCTAAGGCCTTCCCCGTAGTGAAGGACCTGGTGGTAGACCGCTCTGCCTTCGACCGCATTATCCAAGCTGGAGGATACGTTTCTGTAAATACTGGGGGTACTCCCGACGGTAACGCTATTCCTATCGAACAAGAGGTGGCCGCCAAGGGCTTTAATGCCGCCGCTTGTATTGGCTGTGGCGCCTGTGTGGCCGCCTGCCCCAATGCCTCGGCTATGCTCTTTACTTCTGCTAAAGTGACGCATTTGGCCACTATGCCGCAAGGACATGTAGAGGCTCAACAACGGGTACTCAATATGGTCAGCCAAATGGATAGCGAAGGCTTCGGTCTTTGCTCTAATATTGGCGCCTGTGAGGCCGAATGCCCCAAGGAAATCTCTATCGAGAATATCGCTCAGATGAACCGCGAGTATATTGCCGCTGTCTTTGGCTCTAACCGCCAAGCGGCTAAATAAACCGCTTCCTCTGATCCCAATTTATACTGGTCAGTGCCTCCTTAGGTGCTGACCTTTTTTTTGGGGCCTCCGCCTCCCTTTGGTCGTCGGCGCTACGTTCCGCAGCTCGCAGGTCTGCTCGGCCCTGCGTCGCCTTCGGCTCCTTGGTCTGCGGCTGCGCCGCACTGCTGCACATCGCTAGGCCGCTCAGCTGCCTTTCTTTAGCTTAAGTTTCTTCTTCGGCCTTTGATCTCTGTCAAATAGGGCAAAAAGGTTTTGATGGGTTGTTCTGCCGCAGCCAATCTTGCTGGGCCATCATCTTGCTCGCCGCAGGAGCTTAAAAGCCCCTGCTTCTTGGATAGAAGGCAGGGACTTAGATTTTTCAGGTCCTGCGGCTTTTAAGCTGCAGGCCAAGGGGACTGCCAAAATCTAGCTTAGTTGTTCCGAAATTGGCTGCGGCTTTTAAGCTGCAGCTATGATGGCCGAAGGCCAAAGGCCTAGCGATGTGCAGCAGTGGCCGTCAGGCCAGACCGAGCCGCTGAAAGCGGCGAAGGGCCGAGCGAAGAGCGAGCTGCGAAACGTAGCGCCCGCCGAAGGCGGGAGGCCCCAAAACCCCTAACTACTTGCAAAAGACCTAATTGAGACAACTTTTTGAGGAGAAAAAACGTCTTGTTAATAAAGACCTAATGAAAGCAACTGTACTCTACTCCCTTATTTTTATTTTCTTGAGCTACCTAGGCGCCGCCCAAAGCTTTGAAAGCCCCGAAGAGCTCCTTTTTGCCGCCATATTTGATCAAGACCTAGAGCAGGTAGAGGCGGCTTTGGGACAGGGGGCGCAACTAGATAGCCGCTATACCTATAGCCGCTATGCCGAGGATTGTTTTTATTGGACCCCCATGATGGCCGCCTGTGCCATGGGGCAAGTCGAGTTTGTGCGGCTGTTGCAGGATAATGGGGCAAGCCTTTGGGCCCCCTTGACAGAAGGTTGGCGCTCTGCCGGACCATTAAGCCAGAAGGGGAGTAGGCCCTTACATGTAGCTGCGGCCTACGGAAGCGTCGAGGTGGCGGAGTTTTTACTGCAAAGAGGCGCTTTGGTCAATGCTGGCCCCAAGCATTATACCCCCTTATTTTATGCCCTGCAGGCCCCCGAGGTCAAGCGAGAAGAGCTCATTAGCCTATTGCTCTCTTATGGGGCCGATTATCGACAGCCGGGGATCTTGGCCGAAGCCATTGCGCAGGGCGAAATAGACTGGGCCAAAAAATGGTTGCGCAAACAAGCCTCTGCCAAGGCCAAACGCCCCAATTGTCAGGGCGCCTGTAGTCCCTTAGAATTGGCCATACAAAAAGAAGCCAACGAATTACTGCCGCTACTCAAACAAAAAGGGGCCAAATTGGCCGCCACAGCAGGAGCGCCCCCCTTATTAGAACAGGCCTTTTGGGCCCAAAACCTCTTTGCTTTTCAGTGGCTCTACCGCCAAGGCTTGCGACCTACATCCGATTTGATCGAATTGGCCAAAAATAGCTCCTCGAGCTGGCAGAAAATCTTGCAAAATGGGCAGCTGCAGGCCGAAGATCGCCGTTTTTTGGCCCTGCTAAAAGAGCCCGTCTTTCAGCAAATTGAACTGAGCGAAGAACCCCTGAAAAATATGCAATGGCGCAGCCTGAGCGGAGGCTTTATTAGCCTGAAGCAATTGCAAGGCGAATGGCTGCTGATTGTGCCCTGGGCCAGCTGGTGCGAAAGCTGTAAAGAACAGCTCCGCTCTTTGCATAAGTTAGACAAAAAGCAGCAAAATTGGCGGATTTTAGTCATTTCTCTAGACCCCAAACCCTATCCCTTAGAAGATTTTATGAAGGCCGAAAAACTGCCTTTTTTGGCCGCTCATGATCCTCAGCTTCATAGCATTAAGGCTTGGGATTGGCGGGCCCCCGAATTGATTTTGCTAGACCCCCAAGGCTGGCAACGCAGCCGCTCTAAGCAGGCCCTAGACTGGCACAAAAAGCCCCTTAGCCGCTTTTTGCAATTGCAGCGAAAACGCTATCCCGCTAGACCATAAAAAAAAGGGCGACCGAGAAACGGTCGCCCTTTTTGGTTACTACTTTAGAAGCGAACATTGCTTAGGCCAGCCAAATCCTTGACCTCCTTAATGCAGTCCTGGGCTCGTTTCCGAATCTCTTCGGAGCTGGCCTTAATTTGTTTCTTATACTCCTTTTTATTGCTCAAAACCTCGGCTCGTTTTTCCTTAAAGCCGCCAATCAATTGGCCCAAAGCCGTTTTTGCGGCCTCCTTGAGGTCCTTATAAGAAAGTTGTTGGTTGGGATCCTGATAAATGGCCAATAATTGCTCATGCTCAGTGATATGTCCAGCCGCCTTAATCAAAGTAAAGAGGTTGTCTACCCCTGGGCTCATGATGCCTTGGGCCTGTTCGGCTCCCGTATCGGTCACGGCAGAACCCACCTTCTTAAAGAGGCGAGCCTCTTCTTCAAAAACACTGATATAATGCTTTTCGCCTAGGCTTTTGCTCATTTTGCGGTTGGGGTCGGCCAAAGAGCGAATCTTAGGCGACTCCGTAAATAGGGGCTCGGGTAGCTCAAAAAACTCCTTGCCCACAGCCTGATTGAAGCGAGTAGCAATATTGCGAGTAAGCTCTAGATGCTGCTCTTGGTCCTTGCCCACAGGCACATAATCGGCCCGATAAATTAGGATATCGGCAGCTTGCAAAACGGGGTAGCTAAACAAAGCCGCCGAGATAAAGCTATCTTTTTGGCCCTCTTTGACCTGTTGGCTTTTGTCCTTAAACTGCGTCATGCGGCTCAGTTCGCCATAAGAGCAAAAACAGCTCAAAATCCAGCAGAGCTCGGCATGTTCGGGCACCAAAGATTGCAAAAAGAGATATTCTGGCTTGACGCCTAGGGCCAGAAGATTAAAAATCATGTTCCAGCTATTCTCCCGCAGTTTTTTGGTTTTATAGGGCATGGTCATGGCATGATAATCCACCACCCCAAAGGTACAATCGTAGTTTTCTTGTAGGCGCACCCAATTTTGGACCGCCCCAAAGTAGTTGCCCAAATGAAGGTCTCCGGTAGGTTGAATGGCTGAGAGAACGCGTTTTTTCATCTTCTTAAAAGTTCTTGGACCCAAAGGCCCACATGGTTATAGTAAAGAATCAAAGTTAAAAATCTTTTGGCTTTTGGGGCCTTTGCTTGCTGCTTTTTTGTCTGCTGTTAATTTTTGGGGCTGCCCCTCACTTTGCTCGGGTCGGGCTATGTCGCAGCTCGCTGCTCGCTCGGCCCTGCGTCGCTTCGCTCCTTGGTCTGGCCTTCGGCCACTGCTTTCTATCCCTCAGCCTGCGGCGGCTCCGCCGCCTGTCCACCGCAAAATGGACCAAACAAAAAACGCTCTACCTTTTGGGTAGAGCGAACTAAAAAGTATGGCCCCATTAAAGGAGCTTATTCAATCATCAGGCAGGCTAGGGCATTGGCATATTCTCCCTGTTGGATGAGGGTACGGGCATAGCGCTCTTGCATCGCAAAGCGGGCTGTAGAGCCTGCGGGCGCTAGCTCGAGCAAATTGGCCAAACTATCATCTGTCTGGACCAACTGTTCTATTTCCTGCTCTGTGGGCAGGGCCATTAGGCCCGCCATGCAAGCAATTTCACTTCCCTTAAGGGTATCGCTCTGGCGGATGCGCTCTGGCAGTTGGTCAAAGCCCAGGGCCAAATCAGAAGGATTTTGGTAAATAGAGAAAAGGGCATCTCCACTAGCGCGCACATAATAGGCTCGGCCAAGGCGGCCCACCAAATCGAGTTTATGAGGGTCAATGCGGTTGCGTTCATCAATAACGGCCTCATCAATATGGAAGCGCTGCACTTTGCAGAACATCAGGTTGCCGGCTCCGCCATGTTCTCCCAAGCTAACAATTTGCTCCACCTTGCACTCAAACTGCACGGGAGATTCGGCAATGCGGAAGGGGGCCACGGTTTCTGCGGCTAGGGGCGTAAAGCCTGCTTTGGCAAACTCATCAATATGGGCGGGATAAGAAATGCTGGCTAGGGTCATTTGTTGGACCATATCGTAGGTGACCACATTGATGACCACCTCTTGATTTGCCTGAATATTATGTAAAGTATCTTTGGTGGTATTTCCTCTGACGGTTCGGTTAGAAGAAAAGACCATCATGGGCGGATTAGAGGAAAAGGCATTGAAAAAGCTATAGGGAGCAATATTGGCCAGCCCATTTTCATCTATGGTAGAGACAAAAGCAATGGGACGAGGGGCAATGGCCCCCACCATAAACTGATGCAGGTCTTTAATTTCTAGGTCTTTAGGGTTGATGCTACGCATTTTTGACATGAGTCAATTTATTTTAAGAGCGATTTGATAGTAATATGGTCGGCGATATTTTTGCCGTAATGTACTTGTTCTAATTCTTGATTGCCTTGAATGACAAAATCGGCTGGGATGATAGGGCCGGGGCGGTCGCCTTTTTTGGGGTATTTTTCTCCATCATAGGCTTTCTTTCCGTTTTTTGCGGCCTTACGGACCTTTTTGCTAAAAATGGAATTTCGGACTTTTCCTGCAGATTTTTCAATTTTATAGGCCTCAAAAAGTTCTTCATTGGGGTCGGCCACAACAATAAAAGGCAGCTCGGCATCTTCGGCTAGGGCCTTGAGGCGGTCTTTGGGGCTAGGGTAGACCACAATGACGGCATAGCCTTGTGCTTTGAGGCTTTCATAATTATCTTTGAGCTCATGGGTTCTAAAGTTACAGACGGGGCACCAAACGGGCCTTAAAAAAGTGATGAGGACCTGCTCATTTTCTTTGAGCAGCTCTTTGAGTTTATAGCTTTCGCCATCTATGGCTTCAAAGGTAGTTTTGGGGGCTTTTTCGCCTTCTAGCAGGCGTTCTGTTTGGGCTTGGGCCAAATTAAACTGGCCGATAAGCAGGCCCAAAAATAAGAGTAAGCTACGCATAGGTAAATTGTTTTGGGGAGGGGGAAGAAATAAAATTTGGCTTAAAATACGCTCTTTTTCTAGGCGAGGTTCCCAAGGAAATGATAAAATAGGTTTAAGGAGATACAAAAAAGGCAAGCCATTCGGCTTGCCTTTCATTTGCAGATGCTAATTAGCTTAGCGGTCTCGCTTATTTTTCTTCACGCTGGATAGTTACCTTGCGGTTAAGCTCAGCGCCAGATTCGTCAGTGATTTGGAACATATAGGTACCGTCCTCTAGTGTTTCTACGTTGAGTGCGCGGTAGTTGCTACCTTCAGTTACTTCCATAACTCGGTGAGCAGCTAGTTCGTAGCCCTCTTCGTCAAACATTTTCATGGTCAATTCTTTCTGCTCTTGAGATTTTAGAGAGAACACATAGACATCATCTTGAACGGGATCATCAGAGGCAACCATTTCAATATCTAGAACCTTAGCCACTTTTTCGGCAGACATAAGGCTAGTATAAATTGTAGCTACAACTTCACGGTCATCGCCATTGTCCATAAGGAGAATAACAGCAACCATCTTGTCTTCATGATTAGGGTTTGCAGCGAAAGCGTTGCTGGCATTGAAGCCAAGAACAAGCGCTAGGACGAAAGATAGAATTTTCATATCGATCAATGTTAAAAAGTAGTGTAGATAAAAAGAGTAGATTAGAAATAGCAGGTAAAAACACTCCTTTTGAGCGCTTTTTAGATAGAGACGTACTGGAATAGAGGCAGTCACTTTTAATAAAGGACTTTTCTTTTGGGGAAGAGCGGCAAACCACCGAAGACAGAAAAAATTGCTTATCTTTGGCCTTGCCCTAACAAAAATAAGTACAAGTCCTTAGAGTTCAAAATTTTAGGATTTGAAATATAACATTTCCTTAAAAATTATTTGGGTGTTCAATTTATTGATTCCCTGATGATTAGCATACTTTTTAAGTTTTTGCTATATGAGTTTAGCACAACAAATTGCCGTTTGCCATCAGTACTTAAATAACAGAACAGAGACCTTTAAGGTTCGCTATGGTTTAATTTTAGGTACGGGTTTAGGCCCTTTGGCGGAAGAAATAGAAGAAGTTCATCGTATTCCTTATGCGGAGATCCCGCATTTTCCGGTATCTACGGTAGAGGGGCATGCGGGTTGTTTGATCTTTGGGTATTTGGCGGGGCAGCCGGTGGTGGCCATGTCGGGCCGTTTTCATTATTATGAGGGCTATTCGACCAAAGAGGCGACTTTTCCGATACGCATATTTAAGGCTTTGGGCGTAGAGCGCCTATTGATTTCTTCTGTGGTGGGCAGTGTGAATGGGGAGATGAATGCGGGCGACATTATTTTGGTCCGTGATCATATCAACTTCATTCCCGATCATCCGTTGCGGGGAAAGAACGACGATCGTTTGGGTCCTCGTTTTCCAGATATGAAAGATGCCTATGATCATGCTTTAAATGATCGGGTAGAGGCCAAGGCCAAGGACATGGGGTTGCCCATTCATCAGGGCGTCTATTTGGCCCTGCAGGGACCTAATTTAGAAACGCCAGCTGAATATCGGATGGCGCATATTTTGGGTGCGGATGTCATTGGGATGTCTACAGTTCCTGAGGTCATTGTGGCCAAGCATGCGGAGCTACCTGTTTTAGTCACTTCTATTGTCTCGAATAAATGTTGGCCCTTAGAGGAGATTGTCGAGACCAGTTTAGAAGATGTTTTGGGGGTAGTAGAAAAGGCTTCGCCCAAACTTTCTGCTTTGGTCCAAACCTTATTGGAGGAGGAGATGCTTTAGGGCCCTGGCCCTAGCTGGGCGGCCGCAGGCCGCTTTTGTATGGCCTAGCGATGCGGCGGGGTGGCCGTCAGGCCAGACCGAGCCAGCTTGCTGGCGAAGGGCCGAGCAGACCTGCGAGCCCCAAAGCGTAGCGCCTGCCGCAGGCAGGAGGCCCCAAAAAACAATTAGAATATTATTTAACATAGAACTCCATTTAGATGAGTTCATTTTGCGACGCAAAACACTATGAATAGCTTATTGAGCAAGCTGTCTGCGATTAAGGACAAATTTGAGTACCTGCAAGAGCAGCTTTCGGACCCCAGCATTTCTTCTGATATGAAGAAATTTATGAAGGTCAATAAAGAATATAAGAGTTTGGAGCCTTTGGTAAAGGCGCATGAGGAGTACAAAGCCATCTTGGATGGTTTGGCCGAGTGTAAAGAAATTTTGGACAACTCTGATGAGGCCGAATTTAAGGAAATGGCCAAAATGGAGATGGACGAGCTTTTGGAGCGGCGGGGGCCATTGGAAGAGGAAATCAAGTATATGTTGATTCCCAAAGACCCTGAAGATGAGAAAAACGTCACGATTGAAATCCGCTCGGGAGCGGGTGGAGATGAGGCGGCCATTTTTGCGGGCGATTTGCTTCGGATGTATGAGCGCTATATTGATAAAATGGGCTGGAAGCGGGAGTTAATCTCGGAAACCCCTAGTGGTTCTGGGGGCTACTCTAAAGTATTTATGGAAGTAACTGGCGATGGGGTGTATGGCCTGCTCAAATATGAATCGGGCACACACCGCGTACAGCGAGTGCCTAAAACGGAATCTCAGGGGCGGGTGCACACCTCTACGGCTACTGTGGCCATTATGCCTATTTTTGAGACCGAAGATATTCAGATCAACACTGCCGATTTGGACTGGGATACTTTCCGGGCCAGTGGGGTAGGGGGGCAGCACGTAAACAAAACGGAATCTGCCGTGCGGGTAACGCACAAACCCAGTGGGGTAGTGGTAGAATGTCAGGAAGGACGTTCGCAGCACCGCAACCGAGAAATTGCCTTACAAAAACTCTATGCTCGTTTGTTTGAATTGCAGCAGCAAGAGCAGCAAGATAGCATTACCGATTTGCGAAATAGCTTGGTGGTCTCTAGTGATCGCTCTTCAAAAATTCGGACCTATAACTATCCTCAAAACCGAGTGACGGATCACCGCATCAATTTTACCCGCTACAATCTAGGCGATATGATGAACGGAGCCATTGATGAGTTCATTGAGGCCATTCAAACTACTTATAATGCCGAGAAACTAAAAGCCAGCGAAGAAGTATAATTATGCAACATCTATTTACTTTTCTCAAAGGGATGGCCATGGGCGCTGCAGATGTGGTGCCTGGAGTTTCTGGCGGAACCGTAGCCTTTATTACGGGGATTTATGAGCGTTTGCTTCGGGGCATTAAGGGCGTTAATTTGGAGAGCTTAAAAGTTTTGCAAAGACAAGGTATTGCCGCTTTCTGGACCGCCATAGATGGTAGTTTTTTATTGGCCCTTTTTGGGGGCATCTTTGTCAGTGTATTGAGTTTGGCCTCTTTGCTTAGCTCGGCCCTAGAGCATTATCCGCAGCTACTTTGGTCCTTTTTTATGGGCTTGGTTTTGGCTTCGGCCCTATATGTTGGGCGGCAAATTAAGTGGAACAACCTGCCTTCTATCGTCCTATTGATTATGGGCGCGGGCATTGCCTACGGCATTACGCTTTTTGTGCCTACCGAAATGCCCAAAAGCTACCCTATGGCCTTCATTTCTGGGGCGATTGCTATTTGTGCCATGATTTTACCTGGCATCTCGGGTAGTTTCATTTTGCTCCTGATGGGCATGTATAAGCATGTGATTGAGGCCATTCATGAAAGAGATATCCTTTTTCTCTTGGTCTTTATGATGGGCTGTGGTTTGGGTCTATTGAGTTTTGCTAGAATATTGAGCTGGCTGTTTGAACATTATCGCTCGGCGGCCTTGGCTTTGCTCACTGGCTTTATGTTGGGCTCTTTGCCCAAAATTTGGCCCTGGCAAAATGTCATCCAAACACGTATCAATAGCCATGGAGAAGAAGAGCCTTTCTTATTTCAATCTGTTTTGCCTAGCGCCTATGAAGGCGAGCCCTACCTGTTAGGCGCCAGCCTTTTGGCCCTTTTGGGCTTCGCTTTGGTGTTTGGCCTAGAACGCCTAGGACAAAAAACAGGGGAATAAGAAAGTAAAACTTTGCTAGAAGTACTAAAAAATTATATTTTAGGGAGATAGAATCTCTAAATTGCTTTTTAAGCACCAAATGGTGCCCTAAATATTGACTCATGGGAAGACCTACACTCCGTCTATATGATGGCTATCGCCACACCTCCCCCCATCTTCGCGATGAGGTGGCCGAGCTACAAACATTACTCAAAGGTTATGGCTACCGCGTTCGCCCCGATGGCGAATTTGGTCCCTATACCGAGAATTGCGTCAAGCATTTCCAATATAAAAAAAGAATGACGCCTGACGGTATCGTAGGCCCTTCTACCTGGGCGGCCTTGCTGAATCGCCCCCAACCTTCGGGCAATTATCTTCAGTTTCAGACCTCCTACGCCAAAAATAATCCCCATCTGCTCAAGCAATTGGCAGAGCTCAATGGCAAGTATAAAAATGCTGTGCTCCGAGTATCGCAACAGTACGGCATTCCCGCCTCGGTAATCGCTGGCATCGGCTCTAGAGAGTCGCATTGGGGCTTGGCCCTAACCCCTCCCGGCCCACATGGCACCGGAGATGGTGGCCACGGTAGAGGACTCATGCAGGTGGATGACCGCTGGCATGTCGCTTTTATCCAGTCTGGAAAATGGGCAAATGCTACCGAAAATATTATCTATGGCTGCGCCGTGCTCAAAAATTCTATGAACCTCTTTACCAAAAAGTTGGGCTGGAAAATGAGCAAACAACTCCTACAAGCCGGTATCGCGGGCTATAACTGCGGGCCTTCTCGCGCCCTCAGCGCCCATCAATCAGGCTACGATATTGACTACTACACCACAGGCCGAGATTATTCTCGAAATGTGCTAGAAAGAGCGGGCTGGTTCCAACTTCATGGCTGGAAATAAACCGCATATAAGAAATTAAAGGGCTGTCCATCTGGATAGCCCTTTTTTTATGCCTCTAAGGATCTGTTTTTGGGGCCTCCCGCCTTCGGCGGGCGCTACGTTCCGCAGCTCGCTATTCGCTCGGCCCTGCGGCCTGACGGCCTTGGTCTGCGGCTGCGCCGCACTGCTGCACATCGCTAGGCCGCTCAGCTGTCGCTACTGCTTTTAGCCATAGCTCTTCGGCCCTTAACAGGCAAAAAACCAATAAGATAGGCCTAAAAAATGAGATAAACAATAGAAAAATAAATTAGCTGTAAAACTCTTTAGATGCTTTGTAGAGCCCATCTCTTTTTTCTACATTTAATAGTCAAGCAAGATTTTACCCCACTAAATTAACTAAAAAAGAATGAAAGCTAAGATTCAACCAGATTACAAAAATCTGACCCATGCCGCCTATGTCAAGGAGTTTAAACGCCTAGCCAAAATGGCCGAAACTCAAGCCAATGGCGAAGAAAATGCCGTTACTTTCTTTGTAAAACGCATGCACAAATTTGCCTGCGGCACAGAAGCTCCCCTAATGCTCCTCTCTAAAATGGATGCAAAATGGAAAAAGCAAGCCAAGGAAGACCTTAAAGGCGACAAGAAGATGATTCTTATCGCTAAAGCTCATTTTACCGCTGGCGAAAATGGCAATGTCCTAGAACTTTCTCCCATTAAAGGAAATGCTCCCTTGGCCAAAATTGCTAAGGAAGGAAAGGCCCTACTCAAAAAGGCCAAATTTGCCCTCGTTAAGGCCGGAGAAGCTGTAAGCGCCGCCGCTGCAGAAGGAGCCGCCGCCGGAGGAGAAGAAGAAGCGCCCAAAGAAGAAGCACAGCCAACAACAGAAGACAGCAAAACTACCGAAACTGCCGAAACCACTAGCGATGATACCGCCGCTGCTGGAGCAGAGTCTGCCGCTGTTGATCCTCAACTAGAAAAGAAAAAAGCCAAAGGACGTCAGGTGATGGCCAAAATGCTTGAAAACCTTCAGAAGATTGAAGCTAAACTGAAGAACTAAGCCAACCCATTATCCTAACTAACTTTTAATGACCATCTTATGGCAAATTTTGATAAAATCCAAGCTCGCTTGGAGCAGTATAATGCAACCCTTGACCAACTCAAGGAGCTCTTTATGAGTGATGGGAAAATTGATGCCCAAGAACAAGAGCAAATCAACCAAATTGAAGCCGCTATTGCCCGCCTAGGCGAGCGCATTGGCTCAGCTACCGCTGCGGCAACTGCCGCCGCAGAAACTCCTGCCGAAACAGGCAGCGAAACGCCTGCCGCAGAAACTCCCGCTCCTGCAGCCTCTTCTATTTCGGGCTCAGTGGGCAAAGGCGGAGACAATAAAGAGGCCGATGTGAAATTGGTACAAGAACTACTAAAGAAAAAGGGCCAAAATGTAGCCGTAGATGGCGACTGTGGACCAAAAACCATCGCCGCTATCAAAGCTTTCCAACAAGCAGAGTTTGGCTGGCAAGATGGCCGCATTGATCCAGGCGGGAAAAGCTGGGGCGCCCTTTCTGGCGGAAGCTCTTCTAGCTCTTCAGAGGATAGCAGCAGCTCAGATAGCAGTAGCGCTGATGCTGCAGCCACAACAGAAGAAGCTGCTCCAACTGGAGATCCCGTTCCAATTAAGGACCTTCAAGGTTCTGTGGGCCAAGGCGGAAAAAATAATCCCGATGATGTCAAGGTGGTCCAAACCCTTCTCCGTGAAGAGTTTGACTACAAAGTGGACATCAGCGGAACTTGCGATAATAAGACCATTACCGCAATTAGTAATTTCCAAGCCACTAAATTGGGCGTAAGCAAACCCGATGGCCGTGTAGATCCAGGCGGAAAAAGCTGGAAGGGCCTCAATGGCGAAGGCCTACAAGAAGCCGCTATCCCTGGCCCAATGAATAAACCCAATTGGATCAAGGTAGCAGAGTCTGAGCTGGGCGTTACCGAAATCCCTGGCGCAGAAGATAACCCCCGAGTAATTGAGTATCACTCGACTACTGGTGGCTTCCGCGATGATGAGACGCCTTGGTGCGCCTCTTTTGTCAATTGGGTAATGAATAAAGCCGGCCAAGGTGGAACAGGCAGCGCAATGGCAATGTCTTGGGCCAAATATGGTAAAAAGGTGGATAAACCCGCCTATGGCGCTATTGCCGTTTTGAGCTATGGTGGCGGAAAAGGCCATGTGGGCTTTGTGGTCGGCAAAAAGGGCGGCAATGTCTTGCTTTTGGGCGGCAACCAAAGCAATATGGTAAAGATCTCCGCTTTTGGTACAAGCAAGATTCATGCTTACGTTTTCCCCAATAACTTTGAGGTTCCGGAAAACTACTATACCTTCGGCGAAGCAGAAGGCGACTTTGAGACGACAGATTTCTCTCAAACTCGATAGGGCTAATTGGCGCTAGACGCAAAGGGGCGGTCGGATTTTCCGACCGCCCCTTTTTTGTCTTTTTCGGGCCCCTTGGGGCCTTTTGTCGAGCCGGCCCAGCGCTGCGCAGCCGTGGCCGAAGGCCAGACCCAAGGCGAAACGAAGTGGAGCCTGCAGGGCCGAGCAGCCTTGCGAGCGGCGGAGCATAGCGGCGGCCGCCTTGGCTTTGCCAAGGCGGCCGCGGGCCCCAAAAAACAGCAGAAAAACTACTGCTCTTGCTCTTCGTTATTAAAGTAATTCATCAGGTCCGAAGAAACTCGGTCCATGCCATTTACGCCCATTTTGGCGGCAATTTGAAACATATTATTGGTCACTAGGGCCGTGGCAAGGGCCTCGGCGCCAGCAATATGAATGGTATCATTGACCTTCTCATGCAGGCGGTTGAGGCGCAACATCACTCGGCCCAACTGCTGATAAAGTTCTAAATCTCGCTTCATTTCGGCCACATCAATATAGTCGGGCAAAACATCATCATGCTGTTCTGCCGCTCGAATTGTCTCCTCGACAAAGATTTCATTTTCTCTATGGAGTTTGGGGAAAGAAGCGCGCTCGTCTTGGGTAAGCGAGAGCAAAAAGGGGAGCTTTTCTTCAATTTGGGTCACTAATTGGCGGACCTCTTCTACCATATCGGTAGTCAATTCGATAGAAATGCGATTTTCGGCCATTGGATTTATTTTTTAAATGAAATGAGCTTAATACCTCTTCAATATAGGCTTTTTTGAAAGAAAATGAAATTTTATGCCCCTGCTAATCTCGGCTATAGCCCTGAAAAACCTCTTGCAAATGCCAGTCGAGATAGTCCTCTTTGGGCCGATATTTTTTGAGATGAGGCAGACGGATTTGCTGGGCCTGATGCCGCAGTAAATAGTACTCTAAGCCCTCGCCATGTACCTTATGCGAGACCTGCATGCGCAAGGAGTCATCAATCCGAAAAGCGCCCAGATCAAAGAGTTTGTGGTGCATGCTGCAAAGGGCCAGGCCATTTTCTGCCCGATCGGGCCCGCCCGCCTGATGCCACTTAATGTGAGCCGCCTCTAAGGCCAAAGGCTGATGCCCCAGCCGCAAATTGAAGCCACAAACGGCACAGGCATAGCCATAGGCCTCCAAAATTTGGCCCCGAAAACGAGGATCTCTTTTTCGCCTTTTGCTGAGCAAAAAGGCAGGTTCTAGCTCTAGACCCACCGCCTGCAAAATATTCTGGTGCAGACTTTCGGGGAAGTTGCGCTGCAAAAGCTGCTCGGCCAAATGCCCCACTAAATCGGGTTGCTCCCGCAAAAGCGCTTGCATCTCGGCAGGGAATTGAGCGCTGATGCCTTTTTCTCGGAGTCGCTTGGGCGAGCTATTGATTTTACCATCGATGCGATGCAGTTCACTGAGTTCCCAAATCTTATCTGAGCTTAGGTAGACAAAAGGGTAGTTGGGGCCAGGAGCGCTATTCGGTGGGCCAAACTCCCGAAAATAATCCTTCAGTTTTGCTTCTTCCTCTGCATACTGCAGTTTTGTTCGGCCCTGTTGCCAGGCGCCTAGGGCATACAGCAGCAAAAGCGGTTTGTGCGGGGCTCGTTTGCCCTTGGCTTTCCAGCTTTTGATTTTGGCCCAGCGAGTTTCTAGTTCTTTTCGGTCCATGACTTAAGGCGCTAAGCGTTCGATTTTCCATTTTTTCTCTTCGCCCTCAATTTTGTCTATGGTATAGCGAAGACGGTCGTGCAAGCGGCTGCTGCGGCCCTGCCAAAACTCGAAGCGGTAGGGTCGGACCAAATAGCCACCCCAGTTTTCGGGCATGGGAATCTCTGTCCCTTCTGGGTATTTTGCCTTCAGCTCGGCCAAACGATCTTCCAAAACAGAACGATCGCTAATCAGTTGGCTTTGGGCCGAGGCTAGGGCTCCAAATTGGCTATCTCGAGGGCGAGAGCGGAAATACTGCTCAGAAGCCGAGGCGCTCAACTTTTCGACTAGGCCATCTATGCGAATTTGGCGCTCCATTTCAATCCAAGCAAAAACCAAGGCGGCCTGCGGGTTCAAATCGAGTTGTTGTCCTTTGGCGCTACCATAATTCGTATAAAAATACAGGCCTTTTTCATCAAATCCCTTGAGCAGAACGATGCGGGCTGCTGGCCGCCCCTGTTCGTCTACCGTGGCCAAGGTCATGGCGTTGGGCTCGGGCAAATTGGCGGTTAAAGCGGCCTTGAACCAGTTTTCAAACTGCCGAAAAGGGTTTTCGGCTACCTCAGTTTCTAATAGGCTGCCCATTTGATAATCTTCTCTTAATTGGGCGACCTTCTCATTTAAATCTCGATTCATATGCTTATCCTGTTTGAAATGAAAAAAACGGCTTACAGTAAGTTAGCAGGAACTCCTTTAAAAGCGGCATCTACTAGGCAGAAAATTAGCTTTCTGGCCCAAGGGAAGCGGTTTTTAATAGACTGCGCTATAAAGCGCAGCAAAACTAATATCTTTGGGCTGCTCTCTGACAAACTTGTTTAAAAATAGTGTATGTCTTATCAAGAAACTGCAAAATCGGTATTTGAGTTGGAGGCCAAGGCCCTTCAGCAACTTGGCCAAAAAATTAACAGTCATTTTGATGGGGCTGTTCAGGCTATTCTCAATTGCTCGGGCCGTTTGGTGGTCTGTGGCATGGGCAAATCGGGCCTGATTGGGAAAAAGATTGCGGCGACTTTGGCCAGCGTGGGGCGGCCGAGCTTTTTCCTCCACCCTTCAGAGGCCATTCATGGCGATTTGGGGATGCTGATGGAAAATGACTGCTTTTTGAGCCTTTCTAATTCGGGCGAAACGGATGAACTTTTGCAAATTTTGCCTCATATTCAAGCGCTCGAGCTGCCGCATATTTGTATTGTGGGCCGCCCTAAATCAACCTTGGCCCGCTATGCCGACTTTGTCCTAGATGTGGGCGTTTCGGTAGAGGCCGCCCGCCTGCAGGCAGTTCCCTTGGCCTCTAGCCTGACTGCCCTGGCCATGGGCGATGCCCTAGCTGCGGCCTATATTGAGGCCAGCAATTTCCAACAGGCCGATTTTTTGCGCTATCATCCTGGCGGCAACCTCGGCAAGCGCCTGCTCACTAAGGTCCAAGAGGCCATGCAAAGCGAAAAATTGCCCATTGTTGGCCCAAATGCCAATATGCAAGAGCTATTATTGACCATTTCGGCTGGGCAGCTGGGCCTAGCCATTGTTCAGGAGGCCGGAAAAGTCTTGGGCATTATTACCGATGGCGATTTGCGCCGCCAACTGAGCCAAACGGCCAATGATGCCTTTTTTGCCCTGAAGGCCAAGGCCCTAATGACGCCAACACCCAAAACTATTTCTCCCCAAGCCTCTTTGCTCGATGCCGAGGAGCAAATGCAGCAGCTGCGAATCAACGCCCTTTTGGTCCTAGAAGAAGAACGCCTGCTGGGGATTATTGCCAAGCAACATCTTAAGTAGGATTTGGGGCCTCAGCTGCGCTGCGCTTGCTGCGCTATGTTGCGGGGCTCGCAGGTCTGCTCGGCCCTGCGGCGGCTGCGCCGCCTGGGTCTGGCCTGACGGCCACCCCTCCACAGCGCTAGGCCAAGGAGGCCTGGCCCTACACACAAACTAAAACTATGTATCCATATCTTTTTGCCATCAGTCTGATTTGTACGGCCTCCTTTTTGCGGGCCCAATCTCTTTTTAGTTTAGAACAACTAGAAAACGATGAGGAAATTCCCCTCTACTATTCGGTAGATAAGGCCTATATAGAAAAAGCCAAGGCCTATAAGCTACGCCTCTACAAACAGGCCAATAGTCTGCCGCCTTTAGTGGCCCAATTGCCCAATTTGCAAGCCCTTTATGCCGAACATATTTACTTTGAGCATTTAACGGAGGCCATTGGCGATTTAGAACAGCTACAACTGCTTTCTCTTCGGCATAATAAGGTGAAAGAACTGCCCGAAGCCCTGGCCAAATTGCAAAACCTCAAGTGGCTGGACCTCAGCAAAAATCGCCTGACAAGCTTTCCCTATCCCTTGGACCAATTAGGTAGCTTAGAAAAATTGCAACTGCAAGAAAATGATATTGATAGCCTGCCCACCGATTTATCGAACTGGCAAAATTTGCAATATCTGGACCTCTCTAATAATTATTTTGTAGACCTTGGTGGCTTGCCTAAATTGCCTAATTTGCAGTATCTAGATCTCTATTATAATAAGTTAGAGGAACTAGATAGCTTGCTCTGGCAAATGGAAAACCTACAACAACTCAATTTGGGCCGCAACCCCCTCAAAAATCCAGAGCAACTCTTTGAGCAGTTGCCTGCGCTCAAACAACTCTACGAGCTACAATTACCCGAATTGGGCCTAGAGCAACTGCCCAGTAATTTGGACCAATTGCAGCAAATAGAACGCCTCAACCTTAAGGGGAATAAACTAAAAGCCATAGACGAAAGCCTCTATAGCATGAAGGACCTCTTTTGGTTAGACCTCTCTGATAACCGACTCGATAGCCTCTCTCCCAGAATAGGCGAATTGGAGCATTTGGTCTGGTTGAGCTTGGCTGGAAATGATCTAGAGATTTTGCCCGATAGCCTAAAATATCTGGAAAATCTCCGCTACCTCAGTATTCGGGTGATGGACCTCAAGGGCTTTCCCGAGGTAGTTTGCGAGCTTCCCAATTTAGAAGAGCTCAATGCCGCCAATATTCAGATTTATAGTTTGCCCAGCAGCATGGAAAAAATGCAAAACTTAAGGGCCATTGATTTGAGCTATAACAAATACCTGAAACCAGGGCAGGTCTTTGCCCGCTTGGCCAAACTCCCCCGCTTGACTAGCCTCAAGCTAGCTGGGACCAAATACAATCATTTACCCGCCAATATTGGCGATTTACAGGCCCTAGAAATCTTGGACCTCTCGGATAATGATTTTGGCCAACTACCCGATAGTCTGTATAGCTTACGCAATTTGCGCCAACTGAATCTGGCCGATACCAAGCTGCGCAAACTCAAGCATAAAATTGGGCAATTGGAGAATTTGGAAGAGCTTGATTTGCGCTATAACAGCAAATTGGACCATTTGCCAGAAAGCATTAAGCAATGCAAAAAGCTAAAGAAAATCTATTTGAGAGGCTGCCCTATTCCCGAAGAAGAAAAGGCTTGTCTCCGAGAATGGTTGCCTGGCGTAAAGCTCTATTAACAGCGCATTTTACTGGGGGCGCAGCCCCTTTGATGGCCTAGCGATGTGCAGCAGTGCGGTGCAGCCGCAGACCAAGGCCGTCAGGCCGCAGGGCCGAGCAGACCTGCGAGCTGCGAAACGTAGCGCCGACGACCGAAGGGAGGTGGAGGCCCCAAAAAGAAAAACCAATCAATTCGTTAAACTCATTTAGGCATTTGCGTCTAAGGGAAAAAACTTATGAAACGAAAAGATTTTTTGAAGCGGAGTTTATTGGCCCTTGGCGCCTTGGGATTGGGGGCAAGTTGTAGCAAGGACAGCGAAGAAGAATTGAATGAGAACTGCCCATTGTCTCCTGTAGAAACGGCTGGGCCTTTCCCAATTCACAGTCCAGCAGATTTGGTGCAGCAAAACATTTGTGGAGATCGAACAGGAACCGCTTTAGTGATACAGCTTACAGTTATTCGGCAGACCGAAGAGGCTTGCACGCCTTTGGAGGGCTATTATGTAGATTTGTGGCATTGTGATGCAAAGGGAGATTACTCGGAGTATGGAGGGACCAATATGCAGGCCAATGACTACCAGAATGTTAGCTTTTTGCGGGGGCGGCAGACCACAGATGCCAATGGACAAGTGCAGTTTATTAGCATTTTCCCGGGTTGGTATAATGGGCGGGCTCCTCATATTCACATTGAGGTAAAATCGCCCAATGAGGACTCTATTCGAGTGACGCAAATTGCCTTTCCCAAAGATATTTGCGATGAGGTTTATGCACAAGGACCTTATGAGGGAGAAGCGAATACGAGCAATGAACAGGATAATGTTTTTGGAGATAGTTTATCGAAAAATATGCTGGATCAATTGACGGGAGACCCCCAGTCTGGCTATACCTTGCAAAAAGAAATCGTAGTACAACTATAGGCCAATTGACTTAAATTAAAAAGGGCTGTCGGAATTCTCCGACAGCCCTTTTTGCTTAGTCCTTATTCAGTTCCTCTTGCTTTAGCTCGCTTTGAGGAGCTTCGGCTTTAGGTTCCTGTTTTTTGGGTTCCTGCTTTTGCTCATTTTTGGGAGCTTCGGCTTTAGGTTCCTGTTTTTTGGGTTCCTGCTTTTGCTCATTTTTGGGAGCTTCGGCTTTAGGTTCCTGTTTTTGGGGTTCCTGCTTCTGCTCATTTTTAGGAGCTTCGGCCTTAGGTTCCTGTTTTTTGGGTTCCTGCTTCTGCTCATTTTTGGGAGCTTCGGCCTTAGGTTCCTGTTTTTTGGGTTCCTGCTTCTGCTCGTTTTTGGGAGCTTCGGCCTTAGGTTCCTGTTTTTTAGGTTCCTGCTTTTGCTCATTTTTAGGAGCTTCGGCTTTAGGTTCCTGTTTTTGGGGTTCCTGCTTCTGCTCGTTTTTGGGAGCTTCGGCTTCTTTATTTTCTACAGCATCTGTAGGGCGGGGACCCTTGCGTTTTGGTCCACGAGGGGGGCGTTTACTGCTGCGCTTGCCTTTTCCTTTGGGGTCTTCCTCATTAGTCTCCTCTTGTTTAGGAGCATCTTTTCGTTCTTGTTGGCGTTGCTTGCGGTATTTCCGTCTTTCCTGTTCCTCTTCCTTTTCGTATTGTTCTAGGCTGATGATAGGCATTTCATTAGCGTGCATATCCTCATAATTAGCTCTATTTCTGTAGGCATCGATAGCCAGATAGAGCGCGCGGCGGAAAGAGTCGGCTTCGGCTACATTTTTTCCGGCCAAATTGAAGGCGGTCCCATGGTCTGGAGAAGTGCGGACAAAGGGCATACCAGCGGTAAAGTTGACCCCTTGACCAAAAGAGAGGGCCTTAAAAGCCACGAGTCCTTGGTCGTGGTACATGGCCAAAATGGCGTCAAAATTTTTATAATTTTGGCTACCAAAGAATCCATCGGCAGGGTAGGGGCCAATAGCCATAATGCCTTCTTTTTTGGCTTTTTCGATAGCGGGGAGAATCACTTCTTGCTCTTCCTTACCAATATTTCCGCCATCGCTAGCGTGGGGATTAAGGCCCAGAACGGCAATTTTTGGGCGGTCCAGCCCAAAGTCGGCCCGCAAACTATGGTGCATCAGTTGTAGCTTGCGCAAAACGGTTTGGCTATTGATGGCATCGGCCACTTGGCGAATGGGGAGATGATTGGTCACCAGCCCCACACGGAGGTTTTCATGCACCAGCATCATTAGGTTTTCTTTGCTACCCAATTGCTCGGCCAGATATTCGGTATGTCCTGTATGCGGAAAGTTGGCTAGCTGCATAGCCTCCTTATTGATGGGGGCAGTGACTAGGGCATCTACATAGCCATCTTTTAGGGCCTGTACGGCTTTTTCGAGGGCGATATAAGCATATTTGCCTGCTTCTTCAGAGATATTGCCCAAATTGATACGAACATTATCGCTCCAACAGTTGACCACATTGATTTGTCCTTCTTCTGGCTGTTCTCCTTCTTCTATGGTATGAAACTGAAAACTGCGCAGCTTGACAATATTTTTATGGTAGGCCAAGATCTTGGCCGAACCAAAAATAACGGGCGTACAAAGTTCGGTAATGCGGCTATCGCCTAATGTCTTGAGGAGAACTTCTGGACCAATACCGTTAATGTCTCCAATAGAAATTCCTATTTTAATCTTTTCCATGATTGCTTAAAATGAGCGCATAAAAAAAAGCCCTAGCTCAGTTGTTGAATCAGCGCCTCGCAGGCACGGTCCAACATGGCATAGACCAACTCAAAGCCATTGTCATCCCAATAAGGATCGGGAACGGCTTGGTTGAAATGGGGCCGTTCGAAGTTCATAATGAGCTGTACTTTTGCTTTTTGCTCTTCTCCTTGGGCCATTTTTCGGGCATCTTGATAATTTTGGCTATCCATAGCCAGAATAAGGTCAAAGATAGCAAAATCTTTGGGTTTTAGGGCTCGAGATCGCTGTTGGCTGATGTCGATCCCATGGGCGAAGGCCACCGCCTGAGAACGAGGATCGGGGGCTTCGCCAGCATGATAGGCAGAGGTCCCCGCCGAATCTATAGTCCAGTCTAAATTTAAATCAGTTACTTTTTTACGCAGAATGCCCTCCGCTAGCGGAGAGCGGCATATATTGCCTAGGCAAAGCATTAAAATTTTCATTATACAATTTGCTTTTTTATTTTGTACAACTGTTTAGTTTTTAAGCGGGATATGAGCTAATTTCGGCCCTCTTGCAACTTACAGACAGGCTTTATTTATACACTCCACTTTAAGGTAAATAAACTCCCCCGGATTTATGTCAAAAATAAAAGGACAACTATTCAAGCGGGGGCTGATGTGGCATTTGCGATCAGCCTCTCAACGGCAACAAACTCCGCTGCGCTTGCAGCAGCAGAGCTTGCAGTTTCTTTTGCAGATGGCTGAGCAAACAGCATTTGGTCGGCACTATAAGTTTGCTCAAATTCGGGCGGCTCTAGACCCCATTCGGGCCTATCAGGAGCAGATTCCTATTGTAGATTATGAACAGATGTATGCCCATTGGTGGCATCGTTTGCTAGAGGATGAGGCCAATGTGGTTTGGCCCGGACAGATCCGTTATTTTGCCCAAAGTTCGGGCACTTCTGGCAGCCCTAGCAAGCAGATTCCCGTGAGCAAGGCGATGCTAGGCGCCATGAAACGCAGCACTAAGTTTATGTTTGCCCATTCTACCCAATGGGAGCTTGGCCCCAATTTTTATGGCCGAGATTTCCTCATTATGGGCAGTAGTACCACTTTGCGCAAGCAGGGCCAGCATTGGCTAGGCGATATTTCGGGCATTAATGCCACGCAAATGCCGAGCTGGTTTCGGGGCTTTTATAAACCAGGGGCCAAAATTATTAAACTCCCCAATTGGGAGGAACGTGTTGCGGCTATTGCCGAACAGGCCCACAAATGGGACCTTAGCGTGATTGCGGGCATCCCTTCTTGGGTGCAGATGATGCTCGAACGGGTGCTGCAGGTCCAAAAAGCGGATCAAATTATTGATATCTGGCCCAATCTCAAGATTTATGTTTCTGGCGGGATCGCCTTTTCGCCTTACCGACAACGCTTTAAGGAGCTGATTGGCGGCAATGTACACACCCTAGATACCTATAATACCTCGGAGGGGAGTTTGGCCTGCCAAACCCGAATTGACGATGAGGTCATGCCCCTAGAGTTGATACTGAATAATGGGATTTTCTTTGAGTTTATTCCCTTCAATGCCGATAATTTTAGCCCAACAGGCCAGTTGCTTCCCCAAGCCAAAGCCCTGCATATTGGGGAGGTTCGGGAAGGCAAGGAGTATGCTCTGCTCCTCAGCACTTGCTCGGGCGCTTGGCGCTATTTGCTGGGCGATACGGTCCGCATTCTCAATAAACAAAGGGCCGAGATTCGCCTTACGGGCCGCATTAAGCATTTTGTGAGCATCTGCGGCGAGCACCTTTCTGTAGACAATATGAATGAGGCCCTGGCCCGCTGCGAAGCAGAACTGGGCCTGCAATTTGGCGAGTTTCATCTGCAAGCAGTTAAGGTGGGTAACCATTTTGAACATCATTGGTTTCTGGGGCAAACGGCCCCCCTAGCAGGCTTGTCCGAAGAGCTACTGGCGCAGCAACTGGACCAATATCTGGGCGCCCTAAACGATGACTACAAAACCGAAAGAGAAGATAATTTGTTGAAGAAGGTGAAGCTGCGCCTCTTGCCCAATGCCCTGTTTTGGGAATGGTGGGGGCAGCAAAAACGCATTGACGGACAGTCCAAATTTCCAAGGGTACTGACCGCCAAGCAATTTGCCGACTGGAAACAATTTTTAGATGCCAAAGGATACTAAAGCCATTTTACTTTTTGATGGGGTTTGCCATCTTTGCGAGAAAAGCGTGCAGTTTGTGCTGCAAAGAGATCAGCAGGCTAAGGTTCATTTTGCCGCCTTGCAATCGGAGGCGGGGCAGCGGATTTTGGCCCAACAGCAACTGGCCCAAAGCGATTTTAAATCGCTGGTTTTAGTAGAAGATGGCCAGGCCTATTTGGGCTCTACGGCAGCTTTGCGCCTGCTTTGTTTGCTGCCTTTTCCCTGGCCCATTTTTGGCGTTTTTTTGTGGCTGCCCCGCTTTTTGCGAGATCCCGTCTACTATTGGATTTCCAAAAATCGCTATCGCTGGTTTGGCCAAAAAGAGCACTGTATGCTGCCTAAAGCGGATTGGCAAGACCGTTTTCTTTCCTAATAATTTGGGGCCCGCGGCCGCCTTGGCAAAGCCAAGGCGGCCGCCGCTATGCTGCGCCGCTCGCAGGTCTGCTCGGCCCTGCAGCCGCCTTTGGCGGCTTGGGTCTGGCCCTGCGGGCCACGGCTGCGCAGCGCTGGGCCGCTCATCTTTTCGGCTTTCTTTTGGCCCTCTTCTTCGGCCCGCAAAAAGGAGCAAACCCCTAGGGGTTTGCTCCTTTTTTATTTAGAGTTCTTAAATAAAAATTAAATCTGGAATTAAGTGAACGGACTCTAGCATAGGAATGAGCTAACTTTTTGCTAGCTCGAGCTAGGATTTTGTTAGCTGGAGCTACTGCTGGTTTAGCTCGAGCTAGGGTTTTGTTAGCTGGAGCTACTGCTGGTTTAGCTCGAGCTAGGGTTTTGCTAGCTGGAGCTACTGCTGGTTTAGCTCGAGCTAGGGTTTTGTTAGCTGGAGCTACTGCTGGTTTAGCTCGAGCTAGGGTTTTGTTAGCTGGAGCTACTGCTGGTTTAGCTTGAGCTAGGGTTTTGCTAGCTGGAGCTACTGCTGGTTTAGCTCGAGCTAGGGTTTTGTTAGCTGGAGCTACTGCTGGTTTAGCTTGAGCTAGGGTTTTGCTAGCTGGAGCTGCTGCTGGTTTAGCTCGAGCTAGGATTTTGCTAGCTGGAGCTACTGCTGGTTTAGCTTGAGCTAGGGTTTTGCCAATCATCGCCTAGGGACGAGCCCTTAGGCTAATCCAATGGAGTCAGCCCTGACAAGGGCCTCAACTGCTGATATATAAGGCCTTGTTCAGTTGTTATCGCAGAGAAAAACCTTATCCAAAGGCCCTCTTTAGAGGGCTGTCTAAAAAAGCTAGCCTAGGGGCTTGTCCTTAGGCGCAGGAAAGGGGCAGACACAACATTTTAAACAGACACATAAGGAGCAAGATTAAATTTCTGCGTTTAGAAGGAGCGAAGCGACTGGCCTAGCGATGCGAAAGGGGGCGGCGAAGCCGCAGACCAAGGCCGTCAGGCCGCAGGGCCGAGCAGACCTGCGAGCCCTGAAGCGTAGCGCCCGCCGAAGGCGGGAGGCCCCAAAAAAACAAAAAAGGCCTAGCCCTTAATGGACTAGACCTTTAGACAAGCGTCAAAAAAAGATTAGGGGCGTTCGTTATCCACCTCTTTTTCGGGTTTGATAGTTAGGATCAATGCTTTTTCGATATCGGCATATTGGTTCATGGCCTTTTTGATATCATCTGCTTTGAGATCTTCGATCATTTTTTCTTTGTCGAAAATGCTCAAGGGATTTTCATTGAAGCGATATTTATTGAGCAATTGGCCGATCCAGAAGCGGTTCTCTTTGAGCGAAGTTTCTAGGCCACGGCGTTTAGTTTCGCGGACCTTTTCGAGATTTTCCTCAGAGGGGCCATTTTTTTGGAGCTTGGCCACTTCTTCTTTAACGGCTTCTACGAGGACCTCCACATCATCGGGAGCGCATTGGAAGAAGACAATAATCTGGCTAGTTCCCTTGGGTTCGCGGCTCATGCCACCGCCTACAAATGGGCTATAGACCCCCCCTTTATCTTCGCGGAGGTTTTCTCGGACCATGATGCTCAGGACGCTAATTGCGGCATCTAGCTTAAAGGCCTCTTGAGCCGACCAATTGACCTCTTGGGCAAAAGATAGAATCACATTAGACTGAGGAGCGAGCCCTTTCTTCAGGTTTTTGGTCATTCCCTTAGTGGGGAACTTCACCTCAGGGTCTTTATAATTCTCCTTGCGGTTGGTGCTAGGGAGGCTAGCGATATACTGCTCCACCTGTCCTTTAATCTCTTCGGGTTTAAAGTTACCGACGAGGACAAAAGTAAAGTCGCTAAAATCGGCGAAGCGTTCCTTATAAATCTCGTGAGCACGTTTCATATCGATGCTACGGATTTGCTCCTCAGAGAGGAGGCCAGGGCGGCGGGGGTGATTTTGGCTAAGGGCCTTTTGGTACTCGTTGAAGAAATACTGTTGGGGGTTAGACAGGGCGTTACGGCTTTGTTCTATGGCCTCTTCCAGATAAGCTTCATAGGCGTTTTTGTCTAGGCGGCTTTGGGTAGCATAGAGATAAAGCAATTTGAGCATCGTTTCGAAATCGGCGGTAGAAGAGCGGCCAGAGAAGCCCTCGCTCAGTTCGCTGATATAGGGGCTAATGCTGACTGTTTTGGCGGTCAATTTTTTTTCTAGGGCGATAAGGTCAAACTGGCCAACGCCAGAGCGGTCGATCAATTCGGCGGCGCTAGAAGCCGTAAGGAAATCCTTGACATCATAGATAGAGTGGCCACCGGGGTTATAGGCTTGCAGCATAATTTGGTCGCCTTCAAAGTCGGTGGGTTTCAAGATTACTTTAGCGCCGTTAGAGAGCGTCCATTCGGTAATATTGAGTTCTTTCTCCTTCACTTCTTTTTGGGCCGTTACCTTACCTGCTTTTGGGGCTTTTTCGAGCAGTGGCATATCGAGGAACTTATCCTTATAGGCTTCCACTTCAATCTTTTCGTTTTCGGCTAGAAGTTCGCGGATGCGGTCTTCAGTTGGGATTTTGAGGCCCTCTTTGGCTGGGGCGGTAAGGATAGCCGTGCGGTTTTCCTTAGTGATCCAAGCCTTGGGCAGGGCATTCATTTCCTTAAGCTTAATGCTAGGGAGAAACTCCTTGACCAACTGTAGTTCCTTTTCGATACCGAATAGGGGGGCATCTTGGAGGAAGTGGCTCACACATTCGCTGGCGATAGAGGCTGAAGTCACCTTATCGCGTTTGCGGTAGGCTTGTTCTACATAATTGAGATATTCGGCTTTGGCCCGTTCTAGTTCGGTATCGGTAAAGCCGTGTTCTAGTACACGTTTTTGTTCGCGTAGGACTAGGGCGATAGCCTCTTCGATACTATTTTCTTTGGCGGCAGCTTGGATAAAATAGGCATCGGAATTACGCACATAATTGCCATAGCCAGAACCTGCGTAGAGGAAAGGGGCTTTGGGGTCTTGGCTTAGCTCCTTGTAGCGAGCATTAAGCATGATATTATAGAGTTGGTGCGTAATAGAGGTTCTAAAATCGTCTAGGGTCTTGATGCTTTTGGGAGCATGTTTATGGATCATTTGGAAGCTCACATTCGTGGCTTCTTTATCGGTAGCTACAGAGACGAAAGTTTCCTTATGGCCGGGGACCTCAAAAAGTTTTTTCTCTTTGGGGTTTTCGGGATTTTCCATTTTAGAAAAATTCGTTTTGATTTTGGCTTCGATCTCATCGAGGTCGATATCGCCGACCACGATAAGGGCCATAAGATTGGGGCGGTACCAATCCTTGTAGAAGGTCGTGAGGCGTTCGTAGGGGGCATTTTGGATCACCTCTGTAGTCCCGATAGGTAGGCGATTAGCATAGCGAGAATTATAGAAAAGTTTGGGCCAGTAGACCTGGCGCATACGTTCGTCGGCGCCGAGGCGGGTTCTCCATTCTGAGAGAATAACGCCTCTTTCCTTATCAATTTCTTCTTCTTCAAAAGAGACTGCTGAGGCCCAATCTTGCATAACGACAAGTCCTTTATCGACCAAGCCTTCCTTATCGGTAGGGAGTTGGAGCATATAGACCGTTTCATCGAAAGAAGTATAGGCGTTAAGGTCGGCACCAAAGCGGACCCCTGTTTTTTCTAGGAAGTCAACCAACTCATTCTTTTTGAAGTTGGCGGTACCATTAAAGCACATATGCTCTACAAAGTGGGCCAGGCCTCTTTGGCTATCTTCCTCTTGCATAGAGCCGGCATCGATAGCTAGGCGTAATTCGATGCGGTTTTCGGGTTTGGCATTTTTGCGCAGATAGTAGCGCATACCGTTTTCTAGTTGGCCTGTGCGGATACTTTCGTCAAAAGGGAGAGCGGCTTCCATACCGCTAGCCTTTTCTTCTACGGTGTTGGTATTGGCCGAGATACCGCCTAATCCGCTCAAGGGCGAGCTAGTATCTTTGGCGGGGCTATTTTGTTGCTCGTCATTAGAGGAGAGCCCACCTTTTACTTTAGTAGAGGTTTTGCAGGCGGCTACTCCCATTAGGAGCAACCCTAGGGCAAAGCCCCATTGTTTTAGCTTCATCATGAGATATGTCAATTAAGAAATAAGGTGTGTAAAATACATGTATGTTAGTGTTGTGTTTTGCTTTTTAGTTAAGCAAAAATAAAATTTGAAAATAGAAACTGAATTTTTTTCGACTGAAATGCCTTTATAGGCCATAAAAACAGTTAAATTTAACTTTTGTTATATTGCAGTACAACCTCTTAACAGGGCTATATAGTGTTTTCTCCATTTTGAGGGCGGAGAAAAAGAAGAGCAAGCGAGTTAACCTATAGAATGTATTGAAAAAACGAACTAGCTTAGTGAACTAGGCCCCCCTTTCTGTTTGCCTATTATTTTGGGTAATTATTTTGGGCAGCCCGTCAAAAAAAGCCTAAAAGCAGTCTAGCCAATAGAGGCTTATATCCGAGTTATTGGCTAGCTCACTCATTATTTTATCAATTTTTGGCAAAATAAACATTGAGTATAATAGTTTGTAAATGAGTGGTTTAAGTTGTTTTTTTGCTATTGGGGGGTAATTTTTCGATTTTTGAGGTAACAAAAACCAAAATTTTGGCATAAATGTCTAAAGATAAAAGTAAAGAGAACGCTCCATTGCTTGAAGCGATTCGGTTGAGAGACGATAAAGTAATAAAGCAGATATATCTGGAGAACAAGAAAAAGTTTGTACCTGCAGCTTGTAAAATTTTTATGCAAAAAGAAGCGGAGGTCAGTGAGTACTATCATGAATGTTTTCTTGTTTTTGTAGATAATGTGCAGAAAGGTAAATTAACGAAGCTGACTTGTCAGCTACATACTTATTTACTGGCTATATCTAAGCGTTTGCGCAAGGAATCTTTCAGGAATCAGCAAAGAGACAAGTTGTCTACTCAGGATACCGAATTTTGGTTAAATGTAGATGGGGAGTCTAGTTCTGTTGATACCTCTATTTTGGAACATTACGAAGATGAGCATCGTAAAAAGATAGTAAGGAGTTTACTAAGTCGCATTAGTCCTTCTTGCCAAAAGTTGCTCAATCTTATTTTTTATAAAAATTATAGCTTAGCTGAGATTGTCGAGCAAATGCAATACTCTGACGATCGAGTTGTACGCAAGCGAAAATCGATTTGCATGAAGAAGCTCCGGGAGATTGCGCAGTCTTTTAAAGATAAGCTTCACTAACTGCTAGCCCCCCTATATTTGCTAGTAGTAAAACGCCCCTAATAATGATCACAGAAGAGAAAAAACTAGAGCTGATTGAAAAGCTGGTCCTCAACTATGAGATGACGACAGAAGATCGCCAAACCGCTGAGCAGTTAGCGGAGACCATGCCCAAGGAGGAGTATGAAGATTATGAGATGCTCTTTAAGGGCTTGGATGGTTTGGCTGCAGACAGCTTATTGGCCGATATGAAAAGCTGGGATGCTGAAGAGGAGTTGGCAGAAGAAAAACCGGCCGCCAAGGTCTTTTTCTTGCCTAACTTTAAGTTTTGGCAACTGGCCGCTTCTGTACTTTTGTTGTTTGGCCTGAGCTATAGCCTTTATCAGCTGCTGCCCCAAGAAGATCGCTATTTTGCTAGCTTGCCAGCCGCTCCTTTGTATAGCTTTACCCGAGGAGAAGCTCTAGAGGCTAGCCAAGCATTGATTGCCCAGAAATACCGAGATAAAGATTATGCGGCTATTGTAGAGCTAATGGCTCAGTTGTCTTTGGCTGAACTACAAGCTAAGGATCTTAAAATGCAGTTGGCCTTTGGGTTTAGTAGTATCAAAACAGGTAAAGAACTGGAGAAGGCTGAGGCTATGCTCTTGGCTTTTCCTCAAGAAGAGGATAAAATGCGCCTAATGCAGCTCAAGGACTTTCAGCTCCTTTTGATTAGTTATCAATTAGGAAAGGAAGAGCGCATGCAGGCGCTTGCTGCGCAAATCTTAAAACAGCCTCGACATGAGTGCTATGCGGAAGTACAAGCCTTCTATGAGGAAAAAGGCCTTGCCTTACCTCAATAATTAGTGATAGTTAAGATAGAATTCTACTGGCCAGTCCTACCTTAGGGCTGGCCTTTTTGTTTGCAGAATGCAAAGCGCTGGAGATTATAGAAAGGGCCTCGATGCCCCAAAAATATAAAGCATAAGTTTGTTTAACTTGGCAAACTGCCGTAAGTTGATGGACTAAATCCGTATCATATTATGGCCGTTTTGTTAGCGTATAAGGGCTTGACAATAGACTTTAAACAGGGCGATATGCCTGCTGTTCGAGCCGTGGACCAGCTGAGCTTTCAGCTGCGTTCTGGAGAGTTGTTGGGCATTGTCGGAGAATCAGGCTCTGGCAAATCAGTGAGCTGTTTGGCCGCACTAAGGCTGCTGGCCAGGCCAGCAGCACAGTATGTAGCCGGACAAATTATTTATCGAAAAGGAGAGGAAGAGCTAGACCTTCTACAACTGAAAGATGCCGAAATGCGGAAGATCCGAGGCAAGGAAATCGCCATGATTTTTCAGGAGCCCATGAGCTCTTTAAATCCCGTTATTTCTTGTGGCGAACAATTGATAGAAGCTATTCCCAAAGAAGAAAAAAAGGAGGCCAAGGCCGCCAAAGCTCGAGCCTTGGCCCTATTGGAAAAAGTACGTTTGGATGATAGTGAACGCATTTTTGCAGCTTATCCACATCAATTATCTGGGGGCCAAAAACAACGCCTAATGATTGCTATGGCCTTGGCCGGCCGCCCTAAAATTCTAATTGCCGATGAACCCACAACAGCCCTAGATGTCTCGGTCCAAAAGTCTATCTTGGCCCTGATTAAGCAGTTGCAAAAGGAGCTAGATATGGCCGTTATTTTTGTTACGCACGATTTGGCCGTTCTAGCCGAAATTGCCGACCGAGTTCTGGTGATGTATCAGGCTAAACGAATGGAGGAAGGACCTATCTCAGAGATTTATGAATCTCCCAAATCACCTTATACAAGAAGCCTGCTGGCCTGCCACCCCCCCCTAGATAGTTGGCTCAGCCGCCTACCTACTGTGGCCGATTTTATGGGAGCCCCCCCCAAATATAGCTCAGCCAAAGCCGCCCGAAAAGCGCTCGCTAAGCCAGCCCCTACTTATCAAGTACCTAGCGTTCAGCCGCTTTTAGAGGTGGAAAACCTAAGGACCTATTTCCCTAAGCAACGAACTTTCTTTGGCCGTACCAAAAGCTACCTTAAAGCCGTTGATGGGGTGTCCTTTTCTTTATATCCCGGCGAGGTCCTGGGCTTGGTCGGGGAGTCGGGCTCTGGAAAAACTACCCTGGGCCGCAGTTTGCTGCGCCTACAAGATTGTCAAGCCGATAAGCTTTGCTTTGATGGGCAAGATCTCCGAACACTATCGCCTAAAAAGTTGCGTCAGCTGCGCCCACAAATGCAAATCATTTTTCAAGATCCCCTAGCCGCACTCAATCCCAGACAAAAAATTGGAGTAGCTATTGAAGAACCTATGCGTATGCACGGCATTTTGTCCTCTAAACGAGAACGTCGAAAACGCGTGGAGGAACTGCTGGAACAAGTCGGACTTTCTGCCGATCAATATAATCGCTACCCCCATGAGTTTTCTGGTGGACAACGCCAACGAATCTGTATCGCTCGGGCTTTGGCCCTGCAACCCCGCCTGATTGTTTGCGATGAGTCGGTGTCTGCCCTAGATGTCTCGGTGCAGGCACAGGTCCTCAATTTATTGCTGGACCTAAAAGAACAGTACCAATTGAGCTATATCTTTATCTCTCATGACCTCTCTGTGGTCAAGTTTATGGCCGACCGCCTGCTCGTTATGCAAAACGGAAAAATTGTAGAATCAGGCAGTAGTCGACAAATTTATGAAAACCCCCAAGAAGCTTATACCCAAGAACTCATTGCGGCCATCCCCAAAGGCTAGCTAAACCCTTTTCAATGATAAAATTAATCGAGCAATCGCCTTCCCCCCCTAAGGCAATTAAGTCCAAATTACACGCCTGGGCCTATTGCTTAACCGATGACAAAAATTGGCAACTCAGTCAGGAGTTTGTAGATGCATCCTCTGGACTGACTGTACTTCTGTTGCAGGCTCGAAGGCGATACCGCCTCAATGAAAAAGGAGAGGGCTATAGCCTACCCAATAAGGTCTTTTTGCTAGACCAAAAGTCTACTCGCTTATTAGCACCCAAGGATTGGCGCCCCCGCTTTGAGTATAAACGCAAAGAATGGCAAGACCCTAAAGGCATTTTCCTTTTGCAAGTAGAAAGAATCTGGTCCGAAACCGGCGACTATTATGAGGAAAAACTCTTTAAAACCGAAAATATGCAGTTGCTCATGCAACGCCAACGCCTCGCTTTTGAAGAAAAAGAAGCCGAAAGCCTCTTGCTCAAACAACTCCGAAAAGAACGAAGCCTAAAAAATAAATCCCAAAGCCTTAGTTTGACCGAACTGAGCCAGCTGCAGGCCCAAAAAATGAAAGAAAGTCCATGCTTGCTCTTACTTAGCTATGTCGATGAGGAAAATAAAATCTTCCGACTTTGGTCAAAATATACCGCCCTAGAGTTAGAAGATGAAGATGGCCAACTCTGCCAAAAATTTGACAGCCTAGAGGATTTTTGGTGGTTCTGGAATGCCGCCGGCCTCTTTTTTCTCTATTATCGCCCCTGCCATCATTGCCTAGACCATATCGAACGACCACTCTTCCTCTGCCAATGGATTGTCCAATTAGGTAACCAATTGCGCCAAAGCCAAAACCTAAATAGTAGCGACTATTTCCTGCTCCAACAATGGGAAAATCTTTGCTTCGACCCCAGCCTTTCAAGCAGCTGCTTCAAGCAGTTTTGCCCAATTTGCCAACAAGCCCTGCCCTATAATCCCCGCTACCCCAAAAGGATCTGCAAAAACTGCCAAGCCAAAGCCCAAAATGAAGCCGGCCAAAGCCTCCGCTTCTACAATCAAGGCCTAAATAAAGGCTTGGTCCTCGAAACCCTCGGCCCAAAAGGCGAAGTCCTCAAAAAAGACCAAGGCCGTAGCCAATATTATTGCTATATCAATAAACAACTTTGCCTCATCCATGAAGGCCGCTTCGGAGGCATCCTCCTGCGTTTAGTCGATTGATTTTTTGCTGTTTTTGGGGCCCGCGGCCAGCTAGGCTTCGCCTAGGTCGGCCGCCGCTATGCTGCGGGGCTCGCAAGCCTGCTCGGCCCTGCGCGGGCTTCGCCCGCTGGGTCTGGCCTGCGGCCACCCACTCCGCAGCGCTGGGCCAAATAACGCCCGGCCGAAATAGAAAACTTGAGCAAAGGGAGAAAAAAATTAGGTAGAATCAAAAAACAATTAATATATTGCCAACCGCAGTTAACTAACTGAAAATAAAAAAGTTACGTAAATTGCCTAATCGATTGAGAATTAATAAATTAGCATAAATTGAAGAGCTATATCGTTTTTCTAAGAGGAATCAATGTCGGCGGCAAACGCAAATTGCCCATGAAGTCGCTCCAAAGCTGGCTAGCCGAAAGCGGAGACTATCAAGCCGTAAAAAGCTACCTGCAAACCGGTAATGTTTTGCTCAAAACAACAGCAACCTCCCCCAAAGCATTAGAAGACCAACTAGAAAAATTGCTCCAAAGCAAAATGCAAGATGCTCCCACTGTCTTGGCCCGAACTGTAGAAGATTATATTTCTGCCATAGAAAATCGGCCATTTCAAGAGCAGGCCTTAGAAAAATCTTATCTTTGTCTTCTCAAATCTGCTGATTATCAAGGCCAGCAAAAGCCCAGCGATGAAGTAGAAAAATGGGAGTGGCGAAAAGGAATGTTATTTCTCTATTATCCCAATGGCTACGGCCGCTCAAAACGAGCCAACAACTATTGGGAACGACAACTAAAAATGCCCTGTAGTAGCCGCAACTATAAAACTTGTCTACATTTACTCGCCTTAGCCAAAAGCACCTATGTTGATTAGCAAACAAGAGTTGAGTTCTTCCCTTGGCGTCTGTAACTCAACCATTAGCAACTGGATTAGAACCGGCTTGCTACCCGATTACCAAAAAGGCCAAGAAGGATATAGCCCCAGAACGATAGAGGATATCATGAGCCAGATACAAGCCACAAACAAACTGAAAAGTAGAGTGAACCGCAGCCATAAACATGAATTGCAAATCGTAACCGGAACCCTAAGCTATGCCGAAAGTAAGCTTTTGGTCGAATGGCTACTCCAACTCTCCGAACGCCACCAGCTTTCGGTAGATGCACTCATGTGTTGCCTCTCTATTAAGGCCCTTGATGATGCTCAACTCATCAAAATGGATTGGGCCAATAGTCAACTCAGCTCTAACTCAGATGAGTTTACGCTCTTCCTGCAAACTTGGCTAGATGAACAACACCTACCCCAAGATTTAGACCCCCTCCAAAGAGATCTGCTCGGCCTAACTGTGCCCGAAAAAGAACCCGACTTTATGGGGGTAATCTACGAATCTATGCGCAGCCTGAGCGAAAAAGCTAAGCTGGGCGCTTTCTTTACCCCCGCCGAATTGGTCGAGGATATTGTGCTGCCCGCTACCGCTTCTGTGCTCGACCCCTGTAGCGGAACCGGAACTATTCTACTCCATGTCTTGGACCGTGCACACGCCCCCTCTCTTATCCACCTCCGAGATGTAGATAGCCTCGCTCTCCGCATCGCTAAGGTCAATTTTGCCCTCTTTTTTCAACGTATCGACGAGCTGGTCCATACCGAAGTAATGGATGTGCTAGAGGAACAACCCCAAGAACGATTCGATTATATTATTACTAATCCTCCCTGGGGCGCCAAATTGGACAAAAAACGCAAGAAGGAGTTACGCAAAACTTATCCCGAACTCAAAAGCCCAGAGTCGTTTAGTATCGCAGTTTTCAATGCCTTAGGCAAACTCAAAAGAGGCAGCCAAGCCGGTAGCCGCCAAAATAGCCGCCTGATTTTTATCCTGCCCGAGTCTCTACTCTATGTAGATGCCCACAAAGGTATTCGAGAAATTCTCTTTGAACGCCAATACAAAATTGCTATCCGCTTTTTTGGAAAAGCCTTTAAAGGGGTGATGTCTAGCGTGATTCGCCTAGAACTCCAAAGAGGAAAACGCCAACTCCAACTCGAAAGAGAGGGCCAGTCTATGGAAATCCCCTTTGAGCTATTGGCCCAAAATTATTTCCGCCCCCCAGCCCTAGAAACTAAGGCCGAACTCCAAATTCTTCAAAAGATTCTGGACCGCCCTTCTTTTACCCTGGCCCAAGGCGATAGCACTTTTGGCCTCGGTATTGTTACCGGAAATAATAAGGCCCACCTCAAAAATGAACCGGCCCCAGGCCTAGAACCTATTTATACAGGCAAAGAGTTACAACCCTTCGCCTTTGATGCCCCCCGCAAGTTCATCCGATTTGAACCCGCAAAACTACAGCAGGTAGCCCCTCTGCAGCTCTATCGCCAACCCAAAATTTGCTACCGCTTTATCTCTAAAGAATTAAAGGTGGTGGCCGATTTTAAAGGCAGTTTGCTGCTCAATAGTATCAATTTTATTGTGCCCGACCGCCGGCTGTCTATTAAGGCCCTTTGCGCCTTTCTCAACTCGCCTGTGGCTAGCTTTCTCTATCAACGACTCTTTAATTCAATTAAGGTTTTGCGTCGCCAAATTGAGCATTTTCCAATCCCGCAAGCCTTTAAGGAGTATAGCCCAGCCCTAGAAAATCTGCACGATTGGCAGGTGGAAGGCCATGAAGGCCGCTGGGAACTACATGTACTCACCGCCAAAATGTACGGCCTAGACGATCTAGAAACAGAGGTCCTCTGGAAAACTATGGGCGGAGAAGATCTTTAAGCTTTTTTGGGGCTGCCCCGCCTTTTAGGCGGGTCGGGCTGTGTCGCAGCTCGCAGGTCTGCTCGGCCCTGCAGCGGCTGCGCCGCTTTGGTCTGCCGCCTTCGGCGGCCCTGCTGTCCATCCCTCAGCCTGCGGCGGCTTCGCCGCCTGTAGGACCTAAAAAAGGGCCTCGCTACATCTAGCGAGGCCCTTTTGCTTTGCCCTAGCGGCGGTTGTTATACTGCCGCTTGTTTTGGTATTTATTGTTCTTCTTATAATAATTGTTGCGTCGATATTTAGGCTTGAGAAAGTCTAAGTAGACCTTGGGCGAAATGCTTAGCTCTCCTTTGCTCAAACGATGCAGCTCATCGGCAATGAGCTCATTGGTGGCATGCCCCTGATTAAATTTATTATAGGCCTGCTTCATAAAGGCAGCAATAATACGGGTAAAGTCTGCTTTCTTATCCTCATCCTCCATAGCAATCGCTTTCTCAATCATCTGCGGAATGCCACGGCCGTATTGGCGATAGCGGAGATTGTTTTCGGGGTAGGGGATAGCATCGGGCTTGATCTTTTCCTTTTTGCGAGGGACCTCCTCGGGAATATCAACCTCTAGCTCATAATTGCAAATTTGCAAAATATGCGACCAAATTTTGATGCGGTAATCTTCGGTGCTTCTTTGTGGGTCGGGATACATATTGATAATCAACTTGACAATATGTTCTATAGCGGCCTGTCGTTCTTCTGCATCTTCAATGGCTTTGGCATGAAGAATCATGGCTTGCATATTTCGGCCAAACTCACGCACGAGAATGGGCTCTTTTTCAGTATGATAAGTAGGTGGATGTTGCATAAATAGTGTTCTGTGTACAAAGGAATGCAAGGGGCCAAATTGGTCCTTTGCGGTAGTATGGGGCGGCGAAGCCGCCACGGCCGTTAGGCCGAACGGACTAGCGATCTGTAGCAGGGCCGCCGCAGGCGGCAGACCTAGGCGCCAAAGGCGCCGCAGGGCCGAGCAGACTTGCGAGCTGCGAAAGGTAGCGCCCGCAGCCCCAAAAAAAGGGCTGCGGGAGGCCCCAAAAAAGGAGACTATTCTACAGTAACAGATTTGGCAAGATTACGGGGCTGGTCTACATTACAGTTGCGCAAAATAGCAATATGATAAGCCAGCAACTGCAGGGGGATAACAGAAAGTAGGGGAGAGAGTGGCTCCTCGGTATCTGGAATTTCGATGGCATAATCGACCAATTTCTCAATGGCCTGATCGCCTTCCTTGATAATGGCGATGACCTTCCCTTTGCGGGCCTTGACTTCCTGAATATTGCTAATGACCTTTTCGCGGGTGCTATCATTGGAGGCCACCACGATTACGGGCATATTTTCATCGATAAGGGCGATAGGACCGTGCTTCATTTCGGCTGCGGGATAGCCCTCTGCGTGAATATAAGAAATTTCTTTGAGTTTGAGTGCACCTTCTAGGGCCACGGGGAAATTATAGCCACGGCCTAGGTAGAGGGCATTATTGGCATCCTTAATTTCCTGCGCCACATACTTGATTTTAGCATCATTTTGCAGCAGGCTTTCCACCTTACTAGGAATATTTTCTAGCTCATTGAGGAGTTGGAAAAAGTAAGAGCTAGAGATCGTGCCCTTCTTGCGGGCTAGCTGTAGGGCCATCAAAGTAAGCAGCACCAGTTGGCCAGTAAAGGCCTTGGTAGAAGCCACGCCAATTTCTGGACCAGCATGAATATAAGAGCCAGCATCCGTCATTCGGGCAATAGAAGAGCCCACCACATTACAAATACCGTAGAGCAGGGCATCGCGGTCGCGGGCCAATTCTAGAGCGGCAATGGTATCGGCCGTTTCTCCAGATTGAGAGATGGCCAAAACGATATCATTATTTTTGATAATCGGGTTGCGGTAGCGGAACTCCGAAGCGTATTCTACTTCGGTTGGAATGCGGGCCAGGTCTTCAAAAAGGTGTTCGCCAATCAGGCCAGCAATCCAAGAAGTACCACAGGCGGCAATAATAATGCGGTCGGCATTCAAAAAGCGGTTTTCAAACTCATTGATTCCCCCCAAAGTAATAATGCCTTGCTTGGCATTGATGCGCCCACGCATAGCATCGGCAATAGTTTTGGGTTGCTGATAAATCTCTTTGAGCATATAGTGGTCAAAACCGCCCTTCTCGATGGTGTCAATTTCCATTTCGAGATATTGGATAAAAGGCGTTTGGACCTCATTGCCAATAGTTTTAATCACAAACTCGCCATTATCGCGAGCAATTAGAATTTCCTCATCATTGAGATAAACCACATTCTTGGTATACTCTACAATTGGAGACGCATCAGAGGCGATAAAAAACTCGCCAGATTCGCCCAAGCCAAGCACCATCGGGCTACCTTTTCGGGCGGCAATAATGCGGTCGGGAGCTGTTTTATCAATAATCACAATCGCATAAGCGCCAATGACTCGGCTAAGCGACATTCTTACCGCATCTTCAATAGAAACGGCCTCTTTTTTCTGAATCTCTTCAATGAGATGAATCAAAACCTCTGTATCGGTTTCCGACTCAAACTCATGCCCTTCTTTTTCTAGGGCCATCCGAAGGCTATCGTAGTTTTCAATAATTCCATTATGAATAATAGCCAGCTGCTTGTTGCCCGAAATATGGGGGTGCGCATTGATGTGGTTGGGTGCGCCATGCGTTGCCCAGCGAGTATGTCCAATACCAATATTGGCTTGGGTGCTTTTTCCGGTAGAAAAATCAAGCAATTCCTTGACCTTTCCCTGTCGTTTATAAACCTTAATCTCTGTTTCCCCTTCGGCAGGATTAAAAAGTGCCACGCCGGCACTATCATAGCCACGGTACTCTAGGCGCTGAAGCCCTTTAATAAGGATAGGGAAAGCCTGACGCTCTCCAATGTAGGCAACAATTCCACACATAATTTAATCGATTTTGGTGTAGGTTAAGAAGAGTTTGGCCTGAAGGCTACTCGCCTGCCCATTTCCAATACGCATACGCTCGGTATCCGTAATAGCAGCCGTTTGAATATAAAGTGCTGCCTCCTCTGTTTCCTGATCAACTAGGCGTTGCAGGTATTCAGATAAATTCATGGCAAAATAGGCTTGATCTCCCTCATAGCTCAACAATCCACCAAAGAGGCGGAAAGGGTCGCTTGGGTTACGATTGACAGAACTGGTCACATCATCAATCAATAGGTAACCATCAGTACTCGTTTTCTCTAAACAAAAAAGTTGATCTGGGGCGGGAAAATTTCGATCCTGCTCTTCGGCTAGTTGAATGACTAGTTCCGCTTTATTTACAATAATAGCGCCTAAGTTAGCCAGATGCGGAAAGGCTAGGCGAACGCCTAGACCGTTCATTCCCTGAAGGTAAACGATGCTATCGCTGCTATTATTTTGAAGTACAGTCGTATTGCTATAATCATGGCTAATGTTCAAAACAGATTCGGCATCATCATCCATCAGGTAGTCGTAGCTTTGGGCCACCCCCGCAGAATCTGTATAATAAAGCGTCAGCTTAGAATAGGCACTCTCTGATAAGAAACGCAGAATAGCCGATTGCTGTCCATTGGTTTTTGGGCGAATATATACGCCCTTAAAGGCTTCTTTAAAAGCACTATTACTACTATAAATAGCAGAGTCGGGCTGCATGAGGTATTGGCCCAAAGAATCGGCCAAGCGAATGCGCAACTGAGGGTCAAGGGCCGCATCATCTACACTCACAGGCTCATTCACCTTAGGAATAAAGCTAAAGTCAGCCAACAAATCGCCTGTCAAAAATTCAGCATCAGCGCTATAGTCTTCATCGGGGTCAATGTCTTCTGTCAAACGATAAACCTGCCACTCCTGAACCCCCAATTGGCTAATGTTTCCACCATAATGCCCTACCGAATCATAGGCCAAACTGAGCACCAAAGAATCAAAACTAGCATTGGGAAAACTGGCATTGCTACTGGTCAAGCGAAAGTTGGCATAAACCCCAGCCTCCGTTTTACCAAAAATAGGGTCCAGATAACTGCCGCAAATCCAACGCGTCCGAGCCGAGCTCGTGAGCGGATCGGTCAATACCGTTTGTAGGTCCAGACTCAAACTGTCGGTATAAATAATATTGGCAGGGTCTTGCTCTACTAAAGAAAGACCTAATTCGCTAGGTTTGCTACAAGCAGCTAGAAAAAAAAGGCTGCTCCAAAAAAAGAGGGTTCTAATTTGCATAAACGTTTAGACTACAAGGCCCATATCGGGCGGTGATTCAATGCTAGAGAGGCCAAGGCCGCTAAGCGGTCACAAAGGTACAAAATAGTATTTAGCTTTCTCTAGCTTTTATATAACTGAGCGGCTTATTGAGATCAATAGCTTGATTTTTAGGGGCTTTCCCTCCCTGCGGTCGGGCCGGGCTGTGTCGCAGCTCGCAGGTCTGCTCGGCCCTTCGGCGCAAAGCGCCTCGGTCTGGCCCTGCGGGCCACTGCTATCCATCCCTAAGCCTGCGGCGGCTTCGCCGCCTGTAGGCCGCCAAAAGGGGAGCTCTCCCTTAGCAACGCCCCTTAGGCCAAAAGTGTGGGGCCAAAAACAAAAAAAGCGCTCATCAATAAATTGATAAGCGCTTTTTATTGCTCCAAATAAATTAGAGTCTTGGCAAACGACTAGGCGTTTTCTTCTACAGGATTAAGCAATTCCTGGAAAAAATCCCATTGCTTGCCCCATGCCTCTGCATCTTTTTCTACCCCACAGCAAAAGCTCGATTTATCACTCTTTTGCATCATCTCCTCCGGCGCCGTAAAGGCATCGGCATAGGCAATCGCCCCAGCATTGAGGTCCAATTGGCCCTCAGGCATATAAGCAGCCTGCTCTTCTTCACTCAATTGGTTTTCAGTAGCTACCTGAGCAAACTGCTCAGCCAAAGCCGTCTGTACTTTCTCCTCTACAGGATAAGCAGAGTAAACCAACTGGCTATCTTGAAAAATAGGCTCGTTCTTATAATGATTCTTGAGGTAAGCAGGCAATAAACTGCTCATCCAGCCATGGCAATGAATTAGGTCAGGCGCCCAACCAAATTTCTTAACCGTTTCAATTACCCCCTTGCAAAAGAAGGTCATGCGGCTCATGTTATCCTCAAAAGGCTGCTCGTCCTTGTCCAAGAACAATTGCTTGCGCTTGAAAAAGTCGTCATTGTCCAAAAAATATACCTGCATACGTGTACCAGGCAAAGAGGCAACTTTAATAAGTAGAGGGTAGTCTTCATCACTGACGTTAATGTTCATACCAGAGAGACGGACCACCTCATGCAAACGGTGGCGACGCTCGTTGATCAATCCATATCGAGGCATCAAAATGCGCAATTCCGCACCCTGCTCCTGAATGTATTGAGTGTACTGACGAGCAATCTCCGCAATCTCCGACGCAGTTGTGTAGGGCTTGAACGCCTGGCTCACAACCAAGATTCTTTTTTTATCAGCCATAGACCTTATATGTATATAGTTAAAAGAAAATTTTCTTTGAAATCGAACTTCAAAGCGTTTGCAAAATTACAAAAAAAAACCGACTTTTCCGAATTTATTGGCAGATTCCTATCGGTCAAGCGCTTTGTACATAGGAGTTTGTAGGTTTTTTAAGCAAGAAAATTATGCTGGTTTGTAAAAGTCGATCTGCCTTGCAAGCAGCTCTAAACAATTGGAAGGCCGCCAACAAAAGCTGGGGCTTTGTGCCCACTATGGGCGCCCTGCATCAGGGCCACCTTAGCCTCCTCCAACAGGCCAAAGAAGAACAGGGCCTAGCCCTCTGCTCTATCTTTGTTAATCCCACCCAATTTAATGACCCCAAAGACCTAGACGCCTATCCCCGCCCCATAGAAAAAGATATTGCCGCCCTAGAAGCCATAGGTTGCGACCTGCTTTTTTTACCCCCCGTAAAAGAGGTCTATCCCAGCAATTGGAGCGCCCCAGTGGTGCCCCTAGATGGCCTAGACCTTCCTATGGAAGGGGCCCATCGCCCCGGCCACTTCAAAGGGGTGGTAGAGGTGGTCTACCGCCTCCTAGAACTCTGCCAACCCAAAGCCCTTTATATGGGCCAAAAGGATTTTCAACAGTATGCTATCGTGGGCAAGATGATTAGAGAATTAGAGCTGCCCGTAGAGCTGCACTGCGCTCCAATCGTCCGCGAAAAAGATGGCCTGGCTATGAGCTCCCGAAATGTGCGCCTCAGCCCTCAAGGCCGTGCCCTGGCCCCCGCTCTCTACCAATCGCTACAAGCTATGCAATCCGCTAGCGAAAAGGAAACTCAGGCCAAAAACCTAGTCGAACAAGCCCAAAAAAGCTTGCAAGCAGCAGGCATCCAAGAAATTGACTACTTCGAAATTGTAGATGGCTATAATTTGCAGCCGCTAAAGTCCCTAGAAAATACTAACTTTGCGGTCGCCTGCGCTACGGTCCGTATCGATGGTGTGCGCTTGCTCGATAACCAGATTCTAAAGAAAATTTAATGTGTGGCCCCGCCACAAAGCAATTATTATAACTTATAGAGAAAATGAAATACAAAGCCCACCCATGGCACGGCATCTCTGCCGGTAAGAAAGCTCCCGAATTGGTGACCTGCTTTATCGAGGTAGTACCCGGAGACGAAATGAAGTATGAAGTAGATAAGGAAAGCGGCTATCTCATGATCGACCGCCCCAATAAGTTTTCTAATATTCTGCCCGCCCTATACGGCTTTATTCCTCAAACTTATTCTGCCGAGGCTTGCGCCAATTATTGCATGAAGCAATCTGGCCTAAGCAATATTGAAGGCGATGGCGATCCTATCGATATTGTGGTTCTCACCGACCGCAAAGTCCCGCATGGCGACCTCCTCTTAGAAGCGATTCCCGTTGGCGGTTTCCGCATGATCGATGGCGGCGAAGCCGATGACAAAATTGTTGCGGTCCTGAAAGGCGACTCTACTTATGGCGATATTCAGGAAATGAGCGATCTACCCGAAAAACTTATCAAACGCATCAAACATTATTTCCTTACCTATAAGGAGCATCCCGATACCCTCGGCAAACAAGCCCCTAAGGTGGAAATTACTCAGGAATATGGCCAAGAAGAAGCTTTCGAGGTGATTACCGCCGGCCAAAAAGATTATCTCACGCATTATGGCCAAAAAGAAATGGCCTAAAATTAATCGATTATGCAAGATTTTTTTGTTCCAAATGATATCCTTCGCGTTTTTAGAGGCCTTTACCCTAATGTAGACCTCTGCCAAGTAGAATGGAGCTGGGAAGTGCCCGGCAAAATCTATGAAGCCGATTTTGAACTGAATGGCCATGAGTATGAGGTGGAAATTACCGTTACGGGCCACCACCTTCTTACCGAAATTGAAGGTCCAGAAGCACCAAAATCAGTACGTGATGTGCTAGCAGAACTTTATCCCGACCATAGCGTAGATGCCTGCACTTGGGTGCACTATAGCAATGGCGACCTCAGCTTCGAGTTTGAACTCACTTCTGCCAAAGATGGCCGAGAGTTTGAAGTTCATCTCCGTGAAGATGGTCAGTTCCTTCTAGAAGGCATCGACCTCTAGATTTTTTAGCCTCTTTTTAAGATGAATTTGGGGCCTGCGGCCAAGCCAGGCAATGCCTGGCTTGGCCGCCGCTATGCTGCGCCGCTCGCTCTCTGCTCGGCCCTGCAGCCGCCTTCGGCGGCTTGGGTCTGGCCCTGCGGGCCACGGCTGCGCAGCGCTAGGCCAACAGCCGCCCGGCCTTTTCCTTTGCTAAAAGCAGCTGTTTTACGCCAAATTTTAGCATGTTTTGGACCAATTTTAGGTCAGACAGGCGGCGAAGCCGCCGCAGGCTTAGGGATGGATAGGGGGGCGGCGAAGCCGCAGACCCAAGTTTTTTGAGCAAAGCGAAAAAAACTGCAGGGCCGAGCGAATAGCGAGCCCCGACACAGCCCGACCCGAAGGCCCAAAGGGCCGAAGGGGAAGCCCCAAAAAATAGCCCCTTATATATATGTGTAGACTTAGCGGATTTTGGGATTTTTCTAGCCCTACTTATGACCCTCAGGCGGTTTTGCAAAAAATGCGAGATAGTCTGCAGCATGGTGGACCCGATTATGGCGGCGCTTTTTTAGATGCGGAAACGGGCCTGGCCCTAGGCCATCGCCGCTTGTCCATTATTGATTTGAGCCCCGCCGGCAACCAACCGCTTTATTATAAAGAGAAGGCCCTGATTTTTAATGGGGAAATTTATAATTATCAGGAGATCCGCAAGGAGCTGGAGCTGTTGGGCCGTGCTTTTCAAACAGAATCGGATACGGAGGTGCTTTTTCAGGCCCTAGAAGAATGGGGAGAGGCTGCCGTCAATCGCTTTCATGGTATGTTTGCTTTTGCGGTTTGGGATAAGGCCAATAAGGAGCTATTAATTTGTCGGGATCGTTTGGGGGTAAAGCCGCTCTACTATTATTATCAGGATGGGCTCTTTTTGTTTGCCTCGGAGCTCAAGGCCTTTCATCAGCATCCTCGTTTTCGCAAAGAAATTTCGCCTCAGGCGGTTTCGCTCTATTTGCAGCAGGGCTATATTCCTGCGCCCTATTGCATTTTTAAGGGCTGCCAAAAGCTAAAAGGAGGACATTTTCTCAAACTCAACCAAAAGGGCGAGCTGCAAACTTATCCCTATTGGTCTTTGGCGGAGCGCTATGCGGCCGCAGAAATTCCAGCTGCTTCAGAAGCGGAACTCAAATCGGCTTTGGAGAAAGAGTTGCGGCAATCTTTTGCCTTGCGGATGGTGGCAGATGTGCCCGTGGGCGTATTTTTGTCGGGGGGAGTAGATTCTTCCATTGTGGCGGCTTTGCTGCAAGATCAATCGGCCCAACAGCTGCGCACTTTTACCATTGGGTTTAAGGATAAAGAATATAATGAGGCCAATCAGGCCAAGGCCGTGGCGGAGCATATTGGCAGCCAGCATGAAGAGCTCTATTGTGGACCAGAAGATTTTGAGCAGCTGATTCCCAATTGGGCCGAACTATATGACGAGCCTTTTGGCGATAGCTCTGGCATTCCCACTTATTTGGTGGCTCAAATGGCCAAACAATCGGTCAAAGTGAGCCTTTCGGCCGATGGAGGTGATGAACTTTTTGGCGGCTACACTAAATATGAGGTCTGTCAACGTTTTTATCCGAAAATAAAGAAATTGGGGCCCCTTCGCCCCTTGGCGGCTGCATTAATGGGCCAAATTAATCCCTTTTGGTTAGAGCGGAATGCCAGTAAATTGCCCATTCTCAAAGGCTATAAAAACATTAGCAACAAATGGCCGAAGTTGGTGGCTGCTTTGGGCGCCAAGGATCAGGAGGCTTTTTTCCATCAGTCTTCTTCTTATATTTCGCCCGAAAAGCATCAGGCTTTATTTGGATCGCCCACGCCTCGCTATCAAGGCGAGCTCAAGCCTCAAGCGGGTCGCTATATTGGCTATTTGGGCAGTTTAGATTTGCTTACTTATCTAGAAGGCGATATTATGGTTAAGGTGGATCGGGCCACGATGGCCGTCGCTTTGGAGGGCCGAGAGCCCTTATTGGACCATCAACTGCTCGATTTTGCGCTTTCTTTGCCCGATGAGCTCAAAATTCGCTCGGGCCAAGGCAAATATTTGTTGCGGCAGCTGCTGTATGATTATGTCCCCAAAGACTTAATTGAACGCCCCAAGCAGGGATTTTCAATCCCCATTGAGCAATGGCTGCGTGGTTTGCTCCGCCCCGATCTCGAAGCCTTAGCCCAAGATAAAGCCTTTGCCGATTGCTTTGGGCTGCAACAAACGGTCTTAGAAAATATGTTGCGGCAGTTTTTAGACAGCAAAGCTTATATCAACCCTCATTTCATTTGGTTCTTGTATGTGCTTCGGCAGTGGTACAAGCGCTGGTTCTAAATTATTATTACAATGATTGATTATCATAAAATTAGCGAGCGCTTGCTCTTGATTGCAGGCCCTTGCGTGATCGAATCTAAAGAATTATTGCAGGAAGTGGCCCAAGAGTTGGTTCGCTTGCAAGAGAAATATCCGGTGCAAATTGTCTTTAAGGCTTCTTTTGATAAGGCCAACCGCAGCTCTATCGGCTCTTTTCGGGGCCCAGGTCTAGAAAAAGGCTTGCAAATGCTGGCCGAAATCAAAGAAGAGTTTGGCTTGCCCATTTTGAGCGATATTCATTTGCCTAGCCAGGCGGCTCCCGCTGCTGAGGTGCTCGACATTTTGCAGATTCCCGCTTTTCTTTGCCGCCAAACCGATTTGTTGGTGGCCGCTGCCAAAACCAATAAAATTGTCAATGTCAAAAAGGCCCAATTTCTTTCTGGCCCCGATATGAAACATGTACTCGGCAAACTAGAGGCGGCTGGCAACAAACAGTTGTTGCTAACGGAGCGAGGAACCTCTTTTGGCTATAATAATTTGGTGGTCGATTATACGGGCATTTTAGAAATGCAAGAGTTGGGCTATCCTGTGGTCATGGATGCCACCCATTCGGTCCAAAAACCCGGCGCAGCCAATGGCAAAAGTGGCGGAAATGGCGCTTATGCACCTTATATGGCCAAGGCGGCTGCCGCTATTGGGGTTGGCGCTTTTTTCATCGAAACCCATCCCAATCCTAGCCAAGCCCTCTCTGATGGGCCCAATATGGTCCCGCTGGCCGAGCTAGAAACCCTTTTGCAGCAACTTTTGGCTTTGCATCAGTTGGTACAGACGTTCTAATATATATAATGGGGTAGGAGAGGGGCAAATGCTCCTCTTTTTTACTTTGGGGCCTCCGCCTCGCTACGCTCGTCGGCGGTTACTCCCGTTGGTCGTCGAACTGCGGCCTAAAGGCCTTGTTGTCGTTCCGCAGCTCGCTGCTGTTTTGGGGTCTCCGCCTCGCTACGCTCGTCGGCGCTACGTTCCGCAGCTCGCAGGTCTGCTCGGCCCTGCGGCCTGACGGCCTTGGTCTGCCGCTGCGCGGCACTGCTGCACATCGCTAGGCCTACGGGGGCCTTGCCCCCTGCAAAACGCAAAGAAAGCCAGTAGCCGCAGCTAAAATTACAATGGCTTGATAATAAGCGACTAAAGCGATTAAGTAAACTAAAGGGAAATTTATTGTTAAAATAAAGAGAGTAAAATTTGGAAAATCCTGATTGAATTTGCAACTTTCAATAGCCGAAAGGCCGTAAAAGGAAGCAAAAGAAGTTGGTTTCACAAGGGAGCTAGCTTTTTCATTATAAACTTTGAAAATAGAAACGCCTATGGATATCAGAACGCAATCAATTCACTTTGATGCAGACGTCAAGTTGTTAGACTTTATTGACAAGAAGGTAGGCAAGTTGAGTACGTTTTTGGACCGTATTGTTAGTGCAGATGTAATCATGAAGCTCGAGAAAACGGGGCAAATCCAGGATAAAGTTGTAGAGATTAAATTAAATGTCCCTGGAAATGTACTTTTAGCTAAAGAAACTTGCAAAAGTTTTGAAGAAGCTGTAGATTTGTGCGCCGAATCGCTAAGGCGTCAGTTATTGAAGTATAAAGGCAAGGTTTTGGACCGCCACTAAAAAAACTTGACTTTTTTTTATAAAAAGTTTTGAATTACAAAAATAGCTGCTATATTTGCATGCGCTTCTGAGGAAGTGCTGCTTTAAAAAAGCGACAAGAAAAAAAGTTTCTTGATAAATTTTGATACTTAAGTTTTTTTAACTTATATTTGCATCTCGAAAAGAAGCCGGCATAGCTCAGTTGGCCAGAGCACGTGATTTGTAATCTCGGGGTCGTGGGTTCGAATCCCTCTGCCGGCTCCACTTTCTTTTCAAGATGTTTGGGGATGCGCCGAAGTTGGAGAGTCGGGGCAGACTGTAAATCTGTTGCTTATAGCTGAGGGGGTTCGAGTCCCTCCATCCCCACAGATTTTAATGATTACACAGTATCAAGCGGGAGTAGCTCAGTTGGTAGAGCATTAGCCTTCCAAGCTAACGGTCGCGGGTTCGAGTCTCGTCTCCCGCTCTACAGACGAAAAGGGAGTTAGTTCCCTTTTTGTCTTTTTTATGACAAGCCAACGTAGCTCAGGGGTAGAGCACTTCCTTGGTAAGGAAGAGGTCGTGAGTTCAAATCTCATCGTTGGCTCCAGTCTTGTGTAAGTAACGCGGTTAGTTGCAATTAGTTTAGCATAGCCGAGTTTACGAGTAAGTTATATATTTATAAAATCATTTAACACCTATTTAAACAATGGCTAAGGATACGTTTCAGCGCACCAAGCCCCACGTGAATATTGGTACTATCGGGCACGTGGATCACGGTAAAACTACTCTTACTGCTGCAATTACCACTGTTTTGTCTGACAAAGGTACTGCAGAAAAGAAAGACTACTCTTCTATTGACTCAGCTCCTGAGGAAAAAGAGCGTGGTATTACTATTAACACTGCTCACGTAGAGTATGAAACAGACAACCGTCACTACGCTCACGTAGACTGTCCCGGTCACGCCGACTATGTGAAAAACATGGTTACTGGTGCTGCCCAGATGGACGGTGCTATTCTAGTAGTAGCTGCTACTGATGGTCCTATGCCTCAAACTCGCGAGCACATCTTGTTGGCTCGTCAGGTAGGTGTACCTCAGATTGTAGTTTTCATGAACAAGGTTGACCTTGTTGACGATGAAGAAATGCTAGAATTGGTAGAGATGGAAGTTCGCGAATTGTTGAGCTCTTATGAGTTTGATGGCGACAACATTTCTGTTATTCAAGGTTCTGCTTTGAAAGCTCTAGAAGGTGATGCTGAAGGCGTTGCTGCTATCGAATCTTTGATGGCTGCTGTTGATGCTGAGATTCCTGAGCCCGAGCGTGCTGTAGATAAGCCTTTCTTGATGCCTATCGAGGATGTATTCTCTATCACAGGTCGCGGTACTGTTGCTACTGGTCGTATTGAGCGCGGTGTAGTAAACGTTGGTGAAGCTGTAGAGATCATCGGTCTACAAGAAGAGAAATTGACTTCTACTGTAACTGGAGTAGAGATGTTCCGTAAAATTCTAGATCGTGGTGAAGCTGGTGACAACGCTGGTATCCTTCTCCGTGGTGTAGATAAGAAAGCGCTTAAGCGTGGTATGGTTATCTGTAAGCCTGGTTCTGTAACTCCTCACACTAAGTTCAAGTGCGAAGTATACGTACTATCTAAGGACGAAGGTGGACGTCACAAGCCTTTCTTCAATGGATACCGCCCTCAGTTCTACTTCCGTACCACTGATGTTACTGGATCTATCTCTCTTCCCGAGAACGTAGAAATGGTAATGCCTGGTGATAACTTGACACTAACTGTTGAGTTGATTGCCCCCATCGCTATGGAAAAAGGTCTTCGTTTCGCTATCCGCGAAGGTGGACGTACCGTAGGAGCTGGTCAGGTAACTGAAATCATCGAGTAAGAAATTCTTACTTTGAATATACAGAGTTGGGTGCTTTCTTAGCACCCAACTTTTATACACGGGTGTGGCTCAATTGGTAGAGCAGCGGTCTCCAAAACCGCAGGTTGGGGGTTCGAGTCCCTCCGCCCGTGCAAAATCCTTAAACAGGAGGCAAAATGAATGATATCGTACAATATTTCCGCGACAGTTACAATGAGCTGAAGCATAAGGTGACTTGGCCCGCATGGAACGAGTTAGAGCAAACCACTGTGGTAGTAATTGTTGCCTCCATTCTTTTGGCATTGCTATTATATGGTATGGACAAACTTGTAGTTTTTGTTCTGGAAGTCTTCTATAGCCTCGGTGGCTAAGCTTAGATTTCTCCTTAGGAAACGCTACGACTACAAATCAAGAGAATTAAAGCTGTCATGTCTACAAATTGGTATTGCCTTAGAGTAATTTCAAATAAAGAACGAAAAATCAAAGAGCGCCTAGATGCGCATATTGAACGTTCTAACTGGAGGGAGATCGTTCCCCACATCATTGTTCCCACTGAAAAAATTTATAAGATCCGCAACGGAAAAAAGGTAATCCAAGAGCGTACGCTTACGCCAGGTTACATTATGGTAGAAGCGGATCCACATCGTTTTACTATTGAAATCATCCAAGCTATTGCTAATAGCAAGGATGTTATTCATTTTTTGGGCCGCGATAATCCAGAGCCCATGAAAGAGCATGAAGTAAAACGAATGCTTTCTCAGGTTGACTCTTCAGAGGAAGAAGGCGAATCACTAGCCGATCCATTTATTGTTGGAGAGGATGTCAAGGTGATTGAAGGCCCCTTCCAAAACTTTATCGGAACTATCCAAGAGGTAAATGAAGAGAAGAAAAAGCTAAAGCTAATTATCAAAGTCTTTGGCCGAGGAACAGAAGTCGAATTGAATTTTATGCAAGTTGAAAAACAATCTTAATAATGGCGAAAGAAGTCGAAACCCTCATTAAATTGCAGGTGAAAGGCGGACAAGCCAACCCAGCTCCTCCCGTAGGTCCCGCTCTAGGTGCCAAAGGGGTGAACATCATGGAATTCTGCAAACGTTTTAATGCAGAAACCCAAGATAAAATGGGCCAAGTTTGTCCTGTGATTATCACAGTCTTCAAAGACAAGTCCTTTACATTTGTAATTAAAACAGCCCCTGCTGCTGTTCAGCTAAAAGAGGCCGCTGGCCTTAAGGGTAAGCCCGGTTCTTCACAGCCCAACTTGGTGAAAGTTGGATCTGTAACATGGGACCAAGTCCGCGCAATCGCAGAAGACAAAATGGCTGACCTTAACTGCTTCACAGTAGAATCAGGCATGCGCATGGTCGCAGGTACTGCTCGCTCTATGGGTCTTACAGTAGAAGGCACCGCACCCTGGGAAGAGGCTCAGGCGTAAGCAGTAAACAAAATTATTTAAGTCTCTATTTGAACCTCTAAATAGAGATAACTATTCAAACACAATTTATCAAATGGCTCGATTGAGTAAGAAAAAAGCCGAAGCGCTTAAAAAAGTTGATGCCGAGAAATTGTACACACTAGAGGAAGCAATGACACTTCTCCAAGAAGTGAACTATGCGAAGTTTAATGCTTCTGTAGATTTGCACATCAGACTAGGGGTAGACCCCCGTAAAGCTGATCAGAATCTACGAGGTACCATCTCTCTCCCTAACGGTACAGGTAAAGAAAAGAAGGTTCTTGTTTTCTGTACACCTGATAAAGAACAGGAGGCTAAAGAGGCGGGCGCAGACTACGCTGGTTTACAGGAATACATCACTAAGATCCAAGAAGGTTGGACCGATGTTGATGTAGTAGTGGCAATGCCTAGTGTAATGGCTCAAGTAGGTCGTTTAGGTCGTGTTCTAGGTCCCCGTGGCCTCATGCCTAACCCTAAAACAGGAACTGTAACACCCAATGTTGGTGATGCTGTTCGCGAAATTAAAAAAGGAAAGACCTCCTTCCGGGTAGATAAGTACGGTATCGTTCATACTTCTGTAGGACGCGTACAGTTCCAACCCAATCAACTTGTAGAAAATGCTCAGGAAGTAATCGAAACTCTTTCTCGTATGAAGCCCTCTTCTGCGAAAGGAACTTACTTCAAAAGCATTACTGTGGCCTCTACTATGAGCCCCGGTATCAAAATCGACCCCAAGTCGGCTCGATAATTTAAATTCAACTATTGGTAAGGTCTTTAAAATAGCAATATAATGACACGCGAACAGAAAACTGCGGTGATCGAAGAGCTAGCTAGCCAATTCCAAGATTCTAAGTATTTCTATATCACAGATACTTCAGAGCTAACTGTTGAAAAAACAAATCAGCTCCGTCGTAAGTGCTTCGAAAGCGGCATCCAAATGAAGGTAGTCAAAAATACCCTCATTCGTAAAGCCCTCGAACGTGCCGCCGACGCCAATGAAGAAAACTACACAGAGATCTATTCAGCCCTAAAAGGCTTCTCTGCTGTGATGTTTACTGAGACTGGAAACGTTCCCGCTAAACTCATCAAAGAGTTCCGCAAAGAGAATAATAAGCCGCTACTTAAAGCCGCTTTTATCGACTCTTCAGTATATATCGGAGACGATCAAGTAGAAGCTCTCACTCAGATCAAATCTAAGGAAGAACTTCTTGGCGAGATCATCGGTCTACTCGAATCTCCTATCAAAAATGTTATGGGCGCCCTCCAATCTGGAGGCAATACCATCACAGGACTCCTCAAAGCGCTCGAAGAGCGTGAGTCTGCCTAAAGATTTTGGCTTCCACCAACATCACCCATATATCCAACATTCCTTTTAACAACAATCTCTAAAAGCTAATAAAATGGCTGATCTAAATCAACTAGCAGAACAACTAGTTAACCTAACCGTTAAAGAAGTAAAAGACTTGGCTGACATCCTTAAGGATGAGTATGGTATCGAACCCGCTGCTGCCGCTGTTGCTGTTGCTGGCCCCGCTGCTGGTGGCGACGCTGCTGCTGCTGAGCAAACTGAATTTGACGTAATCCTTAAGTCTGCTGGTGCAGCTAAACTACAAGTAGTTAAGGCTGTTAAAACTCTTCTCGGTGTAGGCCTAAAAGAAGCTAAAGCTATGGTTGACAGCGCTCCCGCTCCTGTCAAAGAAAAAGTTTCTAAAGAAGAAGCTGAGCAAATTAAGGCTGAACTAGAAGGCGCCGGTGCTGAAGTAGAAGTGAAGTAAGTACATACTGCGTTCGCATAATTAGCATGCGCTCGTATCTATATCTAAGGCTTAGTTACAGCTTGCTGTAACTAAGCCTATTCAGCTATTATACTACCTTCTATAAATCTTGCTACTTTGCTCACAATCAGACAATAAGTAGTCGACCTAAATTTAAAAGGCTAAATGGCAAAAAGTACAACTCTTACTCCCAAAAGACCAGAACGCTTTAGTTTCGGTAAAATCCAACACGATAACCACTATCCGGATTTTCTCGAAATTCAAGTTAAGTCTTTTGAGGAGTTTTTTCAGTTAGAGACCACCCTTGAAAGTCGCTTCAACGAGGGACTCTATCAGGTGTTCCAAGAAAATTTTCCAATCACTGATGCCCGCAACATCTTTGTCCTGGAATTCCTTAACTATTTTATCGACCCTCCTCGCTATACTATCGATGAATGTATGGAGAGAGGGCTTACCTATAGCGTCCCACTCAAAGCAAAACTTCGCCTGTCTTGTAATGATGAAGAACATGTCGACTTTGAGCAAACTGTACAAGATGTATTCTTAGGCAATATCCCTTATATGACGCCTAAAGGTACATTCGTAATCAATGGCGCCGAACGTGTAATCGTTTCTCAACTGCACCGCTCTCCCGGTGTATTTTTTGGCCAAAGCCGCCACCCCAACGGTACAAAAATCTACTCTGCCCGTGTTATCCCTTTCAAAGGAGCTTGGATGGAGTTTGCTACCGATATTAACTCGGTGATGTATGCCTACATCGACCGCAAAAAGAAGTTTCCCGTTACTACGCTCCTCCGTGCCATCGGATACCGCGATATCCTTGGCCTATTTGGCCTCGCCGATGAAGTGGAAGCTACGCAGGAAGCCCTTGAACAACACCTAGGCCGTAAACTCGCCGCCCGCGTTCTCCGCTCTTGGGTAGAGGACTTTGTCGATGAGGATACCGGTGAGGTGGTGTCTATCGAACGTAATGAGGTGATCCTCGAACGTGACGTAATCCTTGATGAAGATAATATTCAAGAGGTGATCGATATCGGAGTAGATAAGGTGATCCTCCAAAGAGAAAATGTAGAAGATGATTATAGCATCATCTACAATACCCTCCAAAAGGATACTTCTAACTCTGAAATCGAAGCCGTTCAACATATCTATCGCCAATTGCGTGGATCTGATCCACCCGATGACGAAACCGCTCGCGGTATTATCGATAAACTCTTCTTCTCCGATAAGCGCTATAGCCTCGGTGAAGTTGGCCGATATAAAATTAACCGCAAACTAGATCTCGACGAAAGTAACGATACTTCTGTCCTTACTAAAGAGGATATTATCGCTATCGTTAAGTATCTAGTCAAATTGATTAACCAAAAAGCTGAGATCGATGATATCGACCACCTCAGCAACCGCCGTGTCCGTACCGTTGGCGAACAACTCTATGCCCAGTTTGGCGTAGGCCTAGCCCGTATGGCCCGCACGATCCGCGAAAGAATGAATGTTCGCGATAATGAAGTGTTTACTCCCGTAGACCTCATCAACACAAGAACACTCTCTTCTGTGATCAACTCTTTCTTTGGTACTAGCCAACTTTCTCAGTTCCTCGACCAAACTAACCCGCTCTCAGAAATTACACACAAACGTAGAATTTCTGCTCTCGGTCCAGGTGGTCTCTCTAGAGAAAGAGCAGGCTTTGAGGTTCGTGACGTTCACTATTCTCACTATGGCCGCCTTTGTACTATCGAAACTCCTGAAGGTCCCAATATTGGTCTTATCTCTACACTCTGTGTGCACGCTAAGATTAATAAAATGGGCTTTATCGAAACCCCCTACCGTAGCGTAACTAAAGGAGGTAAGGTCGATCTCAAAAATGATCCCGTCTATCTCTCCGCAGAAGAAGAGGATTTTAAAACGATCGCTCAGGCTAATACCACCCTCAGCAAAAAAGGCGTTTTCGATACCGATCGCGTGAAGTGCCGTAACCATGGCGACTTCCCCGTTCTCGATCCTTCTGACGACGAAATCGAATTCATCGATATCGCTCCTAACCAAATTGTAGGGGTCTCTGCCTCTATGATTCCTTTCCTCTCTCATGATGATGCAAACCGTGCACTCATGGGCTCTAACATGCAGCGCCAAGCTGTACCCCTTCTTCGCCCTTCTGCCCCTACCGTGGGTACCGGCCTAGAAGCTAAAGTAGCCCAAGATTCTCGTATGCTGATCAATGCAGAAGGATCTGGTGTGGTCGAATATGTAGATGCTCGCAAAATCGTTATCCGATACGATAGAACCGATGAGCAACGCCTCACTTCTTTCGATGACGATTTGACAACCTATAACTTGGTGAAGTTCCGCAGAACTAACCAAAGTACTTGTATCAATATCAAACCTATCGTCCGCAAAGGCGAAAAGGTCCATAAAGGCAAAATCCTCTGCGAAGGTTATGCTACCGATAATGGCGAACTCGCCCTCGGTCAAAACCTTAAGGTGGCCTTTATGCCCTGGAAAGGATACAACTTTGAGGATGCAATCGTGCTTTCTCAACGTGTAGTCCGTGAAGATATCTTTACTTCTCTTCATATCGAGGAGTTCGAACTAGATGTCCGCGATACTAAATTAGGTGAAGAAGAGTTTACCAATGATATTCCCAACGTTTCTGAAGAGGCCACTAAAGACTTGGATGAAAACGGTATCGTGCGCACCGGCGCATGGGTCCGCGATGGCGATATTATTATCGGTAAAATTACGCCCAAAGGCGAATCTGACCCCACCCCAGAAGAAAAGTTGCTCCGCGCAATTTTTGGCGACAAGGCCGGAGATGTAAAAGATGCTTCTCTCAAAATGTCTCCCTCTGCTAAAGGGGTGATCATTGGCTCTCGCCTTTTTGTCCGCGCCAAAAAGGATAAGGTCCAAAAGGCTAAAGACAAGCAAATGCTCGATAAATTAGAGCAGGAGCATAGCCAAGAGATTAAAGAGCATACTCAAGTTCTCGTCGAGAAGTTGATGCAGGTCCTCGAAGGCCAAAATTCTGCCGGCGTTCGTAGTATCTATGCCGAATTGCTTATCCCCCAAGGTGCACCCTTTACACAAAGAGCGCTTAAGGATATCGATTATAGCGCCGTAGATTACTCGAACTGGACAGAAGACGATACCGTAAACAAACAGGTCCGCACCCTCTTGCACAATTATACCATTAAGCTCAATAAGAAGATTAGTGTGTATAAGCGTAAGAAGTTTGCGATCAATATCGGTGACGAACTACCCGCCGGTGTCCTCAAATTGGCCAAAGTATATATGGCCAAAAAGCGTAAGCTGAAAGTAGGGGATAAGTTGGCCGGTCGTCACGGTAATAAAGGTATTGTGGCCCGTATCGTTCGCGATGAAGATATGCCTTTCCTCGAAGATGGAACACCCATGGACATCGTCCTTAACCCTCTAGGGGTACCCTCTCGTATGAACCTCGGACAGATCTTTGAAACTGTTCTGGGTTGGGCGGGCGAAAAACTCAATATGACTTTCGCTACTCCCGTATTCGATGAGGCCAAGGTGCACCAAATTGAGGAATACGTACAAAAAGCTGGCTTGCCTAGCTATGGCGAAACTTATCTCTATGACGGAGAAACTGGCGACCGCTTCCACCAAAAAGCAACTGTCGGGGTGATCTACATGTTGAAACTCTCTCACATGGTAGACGATAAGATGCACGCCCGTTCTATCGGTCCTTACTCACTCATTACGCAGCAGCCCCTCGGTGGTAAAGCCCAGTTTGGTGGTCAGCGTTTTGGTGAAATGGAGGTTTGGGCCCTAGAAGCATTCGGCGCCTCGCATATCCTACAAGAAATCTTGACCATCAAATCTGACGATATTATCGGACGCGCCAAAGCTTACGAAACGATCGTTAAAGGCGATAACTTACCTACTCCCGGTATTCCGGAATCATTCAATGTACTGGTACACGAACTTAGAGGTTTGGCCCTAGAAGTCAAGTTTGACTAAGCCTTCCTTTTTGTTCACTCTGCTTTTTATTTGGGGCCTCCTGCCCAACTTGGCCTCTGGCCAAGACGGGCAGGCGCTACGCTCTGCAGCTCGCTGTTCGCTCGGCCCTTCGGCCTGCGGCCTCGGTCTGCCGCTTCGCGGCACTGCTGCGCATCGCTAGGCCAGGGCCAAACAACGGCCCAGCTCGGCTGCGCCTCGCTCGGCCTCCTCATAAAAAGCAGAGCCTTGCTTTTGTCTTCTTTTAATTGCAACTGTTCTCGCCAAGAGCTAGCTAATGGGCCAAACGCCCCTTGGCCTAGCGCTGTGAAGGGGTGGCCGAAGGCCAGACCCAGCCGCCAAAGGCGGCGCAGGGCCGAGCAGACCTGCGAGCCCCGCAACATAGCGCCGCAAGGCGTAGCCGCTGCGGAGGCCCCAAAAGAATATAAAAGCCTATCCTATTAAATGCCTCTTGCTGGCCCCCAGCCAGCCTAAATTTGTCTTCTTATGCCATTTAAGAAAAATAGTACCAACAAAATTAAAAACGACTTCGATAGCATCACGCTCAGTTTGGCCTCTCCAGATTTGATCTTGGAGCGCTCTTACGGGGAAGTCCTCAAGCCAGAAACCATCAACTACCGCTCGTATAAACCCGAGCGCGATGGCCTTTTCTGCGAACGTATCTTTGGCCCAGTCAAGGATTATGAATGTTTTTGTGGAAAATATAAACGCATCCGCTATAAGGGGATCGTTTGTGACCGCTGTGGAGTTGAAGTGACCGAAAAGAAGGTGCGCCGCGAACGCATGGGCCATATCCGCCTAGTGGTTCCTGTGGTACACATCTGGTACTTTAAGTCTTTGCCCAATAAAATTGGTTACCTACTCGGTTTCTCTTCTAAGAAACTAGAGTCTATTATTTACTATGAGCGCTATGTGGTGATCCAGCCCGGTGCCGTAGCCGAAAGAGGAATTACAGGTAGTGAACAAAGAGATCTTCTTACTGAAGAAGAGTATCTAGATATTCTCGAATCACTTCCTCGCGAAAACCAAATGTTGCCCGATGATGATCCCAATAAGTTCATCGCTAAAATGGGTGCAGAAGGGGTTCGCCACCTTCTTTCTCGTGTAGATCTAGAGAAATTGTCTTATGATCTTCGCCATAAAGCCGCCACAGAAAACTCTCAGCAACGTAAATCAGAAGCGCTTAAGCGTCTTCGCGTGGTAGAGGCTTTCCGTGAGGGCCAAAAAAATATTGAAAACAAACCAGAGTGGATGGTCATTGACTATCTGCCTGTTATTCCACCAGAACTCCGCCCCCTAGTTCCCCTAGATGGTGGCCGTTTTGCCTCTTCAGATCTCAATGACCTTTATCGTCGTGTGATCATTCGTAACAACCGCCTAAAGCGTCTACTTGAAATCAAGGCGCCTGAGGTAATTCTCCGCAACGAAAAGCGGATGTTGCAAGAGGCCGTGGATTCACTATTCGATAACTCTCGTAAGTCTAATGCTGTTAAGGCAGAAGGTGGTCGCGCCCTCAAGTCTTTGAGTGATGTACTCAAAGGTAAGCAAGGACGTTTCCGTCAGAACCTTTTGGGTAAGCGTGTTGACTACTCGGGTCGTTCGGTTATTGTAGTAGGACCTACCCTCAAATTGCATGAGTGTGGTTTGCCTAAAAACATGGCCGCCGAGCTCTTCAAGCCTTTTGTCATTCGCAAATTGATTGAGCGAGGTATCGTCAAAACGGTAAAATCAGCTAAGAAACTGGTTGATCGTAAAGATCCTATCATTTGGGATATTTTGGAGAATGTGCTCAAAGGGCATCCTGTTCTCCTCAACCGGGCTCCTACACTTCACCGTTTGTCTATCCAGTCGTTCCAGCCTACCCTTATTGAAGGTAAAGCGATTCAGCTTCACCCCCTCGTTTGTTCGGCATTTAACGCGGATTTTGATGGTGACCAAATGGCGGTACACGTACCTTTGAGCAATCAAGCCATTTTGGAAGCCCAAATTTTGATGCTTTCTGCACACAATATGCTCAACCCTCAGAACGGTACGCCGATTACGCTACCTTCTCAGGATATGGTTTTGGGCCTCTATTATATTACTAAAGAACGTAAGCATATTCCCGAAAACCCCGTAAAAGGGGAGGGCCGCCGGTTCTATTCTCCAGAAGAGGTGATTATTGCTTACAATGAAGGTCGTTTGGACCTACATGCGATCATTAAAGTTCGTGTTCCTGTAGAGGATGAAAACGGTAACTTGGTTATCCGTCTTACAGAAACCACAACAGGTCGTGTTCTCTTTAACCAAGTGCGTCCCAAGAGCTTGCCTTATATGGATGAGCTCCTCTCTAAGAAGAACCTTAAGCGCGTAATTGCAGGTATTTTGAAAAGAACGGATGTGCCTACGGCCGCCAAGTTCTTGGATGATATTAAGGATATGGGATTCTATTGGGCTTATCGTGGTGGTTTGTCTTTTAACCTCCCCGATTTGATCACGCCTACTGTTCGTGCCGAACGCCTACAAGCTGCTCATGAAGTAGTAGATGGCATTTGGGATAACTACAACATGGGATTGATCACCAACAACGAGCGCTATAACCAGATCATTGATGAATGGACCCAGGCGGATAACTACATCACCAACACTTTGATGAAGGAGATGGCAGAACACAAGCAAGGGTTTAACTCAGTATACATGATGCTTGATTCTGGAGCTCGTGGTTCTAAACAACAGATTAAGCAGCTTTGTGGTCTTCGTGGTCTAATGGCCAAGCCTCGTAAATCTGGTGATACTGGAGGAGCGATTATCGAAAACCCCATTCTTTCAAACTTCGTAGCGGGACTATCGGTACTAGAGTACTTTATCTCTACCCACGGTGCCCGTAAAGGTTTGGCGGATACGGCCCTTAAAACAGCGGATGCGGGTTACTTGACTCGTCGTTTGGTTGATGTGGCCCAAGATGTTGTCGTTAATATCTATGACTGTGGAACACTCCGCGGTGTTGAAGTGAGCGCTTTGGTAGAAAACGATAAAATCGTTCAACCACTCTCTGAGCGCATTGAAGGCCGCTTCCCACTTTATGATATTTTCCACCCCGAAACAGAAGAGTTGATCGCTTCGGCTGAAGAGGTAATTACTCCTGAATTGGCTCTGGAAATTGAAGAAGCAGAAGTAGAAACTGTAGAAGTTCGCTCGGTACTCACCTGCGAAGCTCGCCGAGGTTGTTGCGCTATGTGCTACGGTAAAAATACCGCCACAGGCCGCGCTTCTGAGCAAGGAGATGCCGTGGGTATTATTGCCGCCCAGTCTATTGGTGAACCTGGTACTCAGCTCACACTGCGTACCTTCCACGTAGGGGGTGTGGCTTCATATACTGCAGAAGAATCTGAACTCCGCTCTAAATTTGACGGTCGCCTAGAGTTTGACTCTGTAACCACCGTTGAACTTTACGATAAGGAGAAGGATGAAAAACGCGATATCGTAATTTCTCGTACTGGTGAACTTCGTATCATTGACGATAAGACGAACCGCGTACTTTCTACCGCCCACTTGATGTATGGTTCTTCTCTCTTTGTGAAGGATGGCCAAGAAATCAAGAAAGGAGATAAAATCTCTGAATGGGATGCCTATAACGCCTCAATTATTACCGAATTTGACGGTACACTAGAATTTGAAAACATTGAGGAAGGCTTTACTTACCGCATTGAGCGTGACGAACAAACTGGTTTCGAGCAAAAGGTAGTTGTAGAGTCTAAGAATAAAAAACAAGTACCTACTATCAAGGTAGTAGACAACAAAGGCGAGGTGCTTCGTGCTTACTCTATTCCTGTGGGCGCTTACATTAGTGTAAATGACGAGCAGGAAGTGACCAAGGGTACCACCCTAGTGAAGATTCCTCGTACAATGGATAAGATTCAGGATATTACCGGGGGTCTCCCTCGTGTAACAGAGCTTTTCGAGGCTCGTCGTCCTTCTAATCCTGCTGTTGTTGCCGAGATTGATGGTATTGTCAGCTACGGACGAATCAAGCGGGGTAACCGTGAGGTGATTGTAGAGGCCAAGGATGGTCAGAAACGTCGCTACCTCATTGGTCTATCTAAGCATATCCTTGTACAAGAAGGTGACTTTGTTCGTGCAGGTACGCAACTCTCTAACGGAGCTACATCTCCACAAGATATTCTCTCTATTATGGGAACTGGAGCGGTACAACAGTACGTGCTCAATGGTATCCAAGAGGTATATCGTGCGCAGGGTATTACGATTAACGATAAGCATATTGAGGTAATCGTTCGCCAAATGATGCGTAAGGTCCAAATTATGGATGCTGGAGATACTAAGTTCTTGGAAAAAGAGGCGGTCAATAAATTTGACTTCCTCGAAGAGAATGACCGTATCTATGATAAGTTGTTGATTGAAGATGCTGGAGAGTCTAGCAAGTATTTCGCTGGGCAGTTCATTACTGAGCGCCAATTGCGAGAAGAAAACTCGGCCCTGCGTCGTGACGACAAGAAAATCATGTCGGCTCGTCCTTCTATTGCAGCGACTTCTAAGCCTGTATTGCAGGGGATTACTAAATCTTCTTTGGGTACCGACAGCTGGATTTCAGCTGCATCTTTCCAAGAAACCACTAAGGTGTTGAGCACGGCGGCTATTTCGGCTTCTAGCGATAACCTCATGGGCTTGAAAGAGAACGTAATTGTCGGTAAACGCATTCCTGCAGGTACGGGTCTCCGTATTTATGACGATATGATCGTAAAAGAAAAGTAGGCAATATCCTGACTACTTGACGCCATATAAGGGTCCACTTCTTTTAGGAGTGGACCTTTTTTTATGCGCTTGACAGGCGGCGAAGCCGCCGCAAAGGCGCGCAGCGCCTCGGCTGAGGGATGGATAGCAGTGGCCGAAGGCCAGACCCAAGGCTTTTGAAGCGAAGCGAAAAAGCCTGCAGGGCCGAGCAGACCTGCGAGCTGCGGCACAGCCCGACCCGCCCGCAGGGCGGGGCAGCCCCAAAATAAAAACAGGAAGAACGACCTATTATCGCTCTTCCTGAATTTGTTTGCCCTAAAGTATTTTATCCTAGTAAATAGGTGGGAAGTCTGTGGGACGAGCCTCGCGCATGAGGGCATAAATTTGCTCTACCACATCATCTGCAGAGGGTTTAATGCTATAATCGGCATCGGAGCCATAGCCTGGACGGACCGCCTTGGCACTAATGGTCAGGGGCTCTGAGTCGAGATGATAATATGCTTTTTGCTCCACCATAAGTTGCTGCAACAAATAAGCAGAAGCGCCGCCGGGAAGGTCTTCGTCTAGAATGACCAGGCGGTTCGTTTTCTTTACCGATTCGGCAACCATATGGTTGATATCGAAAGGCAGTAAGGTTTGGGCATCGATTAACTCTACAGAAATGCCCATTTCTTTGAGCTCCTCTATAGCTTCTTGGGCAATGCGGACCGATGAACCATAGGTAAGCAGCGTAACATCTTGGCCTTCTTCAAGGACCTCAGGAACGCCCAAAGGCAGTTTAAATTCGGCCAAATTGCTCGGCATTTTCTCCTTGAGGCGGTAGCCATTAAGGCATTCGATCATTAGGCAGGGATCATCGCTATCGAGCATTGTATTGTAGAAACCTGCGGCCTGCGTCATATTGCGGGGCGTAAGAATATAGATTCCTCTGAGGCTATTGAGCAAAAGACCAATGGGAGAGCCCGAGTGCCAGATTCCCTCTAGGCGGTGGCCACGAGTACGGATAATAGCGGGGGCTTTTTGCTGGCCATTGGAGCGATATTGCAGGGTGGCCAAATCATCGGAAAGGGCCGAAATAGCATAAATGAGGTAATCGAGATATTGGATTTCGGCTAAGGGGCGAAGGCCGCGCATGGCCATACCGATAGCTTGGCCGATAATGGTCCATTCACGGATTCCCGTATCAAAAACACGGGCTTCTCCATACTTCTCCTGCATATTCATGAAACCTTGGTTCACATCGCCAATTTGGCCCACATCCTCGCCAAAAGCAAAGAATTGAGGATTATTTTGGAGATGCAAATCAAAGCAGGCATTGAGGATTTCATAGCCACTTTTGAGCTCGGCATCCTCGGCATATTGAGCGGGAACGCCAGCTTGCTTGAGGGCTGATTTTGGACCTTCACTATAGAGCTTAGAGGCATAGCGTTCGTTTTGCAGGGCCATTTTTTCCTCCAAAGCCTGAGCTAAGCTATTTTTTGCAGCAGATTGCTCGCCACGCATGAGGCGGAGCGCCTTGCGCATAGCCTGCAACATATCTTTGCGAACGGGATTATAGGCCGAGCCCAAAGCAGTCGCTAGGGCCTCTATTTGGGCTTTTTGGCCAGAAGAAGCGGCGGCTTGGCGCAGCAGTTCTTGGGTCTGCTTAAGTTCTTGCTGAATAGGATCATTAAAGTTGCTCCAAGCCTTTCGAATAGCGGCTTTCACTTCCTTTTTGATCTCCTTGCGAATTGCTTTGAGTTCTTCTTCTGTGGCTACACCCATCTCGATCAACCAAGCCTGTAGTTTCTCGATACCATCCTGCTCTTTTTCCCAATTGAGGCGATTTTCATCCTTATAGCGCTCATGAGAGCCCGAAGTCGAGTGCCCTTGGGGCTGCGTACATTCCTCTACATGGATCAGGCAGGGACTATGGGCCTCACGGCAAAGGGCAATTGCTTCGGCAAAAGCTTGGCGCATACCTAAATAATCCCAGCCCTTTACTTTTACAATGCGAACGCCATTTTGGCCCTCTTCTGTGGGATGGAAGCCCTTGAGCGCCTCAGAAATGCTGCCTTTGGTCGTTTGGTACTCTCTAGGCACCGAAATACCATAGCCATCATCCCAAACAAAAACAGCTAAGGGAAGCTGCTGCACGCCAGCCGCATTTAGGGTTTCCCAAAAAACACCTTCAGAGGTAGAGGCATCGCCAATAGTACAAAAGCTGACCTCATTTCCATTGACCGAGAAATTATTGGCCAAATCGCCAATCTGATCGGCGCATTCCCGATATTTCTTAGAGGCCAAGGCCAAGCCCAAGGCTCTAGCCATTTGGCCGCCAGTAGGCGAAATATCAGCACTAATATTTTTGAGTGTGGTATGATTGAGCCATTCGCCCTGCGCATTAATTAATGGAGAAGCAAAATGCGAGTTCATTTGTCGACCAGCAGAAAAAGGATCATTCTCCGGATCAGCATAGAGCTGCGCATAAAGCTGCTCTACCGTTGCTAAACCCGTCGCTAATACAAAGGTTTGGTCTCGGTAATAACCCGAACGAAAGTCTCCCTGCTGGAAAACTCGGGCCATGGCCAACTGGGCCAGCTCCTTGCCCGCACCAAAAATACCAAATTTAGCCTTACCAGACAGCACTTCGCGGCGGCCGTTAAGGCTGGCTTCGCGGCTCATGCAAGCCAGTCGGAAATCTTGCAAGGCCTCTTGCAGAAACTCCTTACTAGGGGGTGTTTTCAAATGAACTTCACTCATATATAGTTGTCTATTTAATATGCTAAAATCAAGCAGCTAAAGCCAGCAGTTTTGCCGCATTTTTTTGCTCGTTTTGTGACATCCTAAAGCCTTGAATAGCTAGGCAATAGGACCGCTGTGTTAAGATGTTGTTTGGGCCTTAAAATACAAAAAAAAGGAGGCAGGCAGCTATTCCCCCCAGTTTTTCGCTTATACAAACAAGAAGTTTAATAATGAGTTTACAAAAAAAAAGGCTTTGGCACGGCAGTTGGAACCCCTAGAAATCAATGGCTATTCTACTTTTCTAAATCATTAACTAAACTTTTAGTTAGTCAGATTTCTAGAATTGCCAAAAAAAGCCTACTATTGTATTGAACATTCTGCTCATCTTAAATTAAAATCGAGAATTATATGAAAACCTTATTCGCTTGTCTCGCCTTTGTTGCTCTATTTGCCAGTAGCTCTTTTGCACAAAACATTGATTTCGAGACCAAAGAAGTTAATTATGGCAGCATCGAGAAAGGGGCTAATGGTGTCCGCCTATTCAAATTTACTAACTCTGGCGATGCGCCCTTGATTATTAGCAAAGCCAAAGGAAGCTGCGGCTGTACGGTGCCTACCTATCCCAAAGAGCCCATCATGCCCGGCGAAAGCGCAGAGATTAAGGTCAAGTATGACACGAACCGCCAAGGTGCCTTTACCAAATATGTAACCTTGACGACCAACGCCAAAAATGAAAGCACGACTCGCCTAAAAATTTATGGTGAAGTGAAGCAACAAGCTGCTCCCACTCCCAAGAGCAAAGAAAATATGTTCAACCGCTAGTCACTAGCCGAATATATAATGAAGAAAGCCGCTATCTCTGATAGGGGCTTTTTTTATGCCTTTATGTATTGATTTTGGGGCCCGCGGCCGGCTAGGCTCCGCCTAGGTCGGCCGCCGCTATGCTGCGCCGCTCGCAGGTCTGCTCGGCCCTGCGTCGCTTCGCTCCTGGGTCTGGCGCTTCGCGCCACGGCTGCGCAGCGCTGGGCCGTTTTGGCCCTGCGGGCCAAGAGGAGGAGCCCCCCAAATAGACAAAAAAATGCGCTATACATACCATATAGCGCATTTTTGTTGTTACTTATTTATACTAAATGCCTTATCTACTTAAAGGTGCATTACTAATCGCTAGAGTTTCGCCAGAAGCTTTTACTTTTATTTTGGCCTGGCTAATCTTGAGCTGCTCATTGGGTGCAAATTCATCTACTGGAATATTCCAGCTCTTGACCTCAATAGAACCCGCATACTCCCCACTAGCATCAAAAATATCAATCTGGGCAGAAACAAGCTCCAATTGATCATTTAAGGCTTGCTTACTCCCTTTGTCTACCGCCTCAATGGTTTTTTGAGTCGGATTGATCTTAAATTCAAGTTGTTCTGCAGTTTGGGCTTGTAGTGCCAGCTGGACTACAAAAAAGAAAAAGATAATTTGGATGTACTGCATAATCGAAAAGTTTTATAGTGTGCCCCCCATTGGGCAAAGCTTATACCAAATTTAACAAAAAAATTTGAAGCGGAAAATCCCCTTTACCAAAGCTAAGTGACTAAAATTAAACTAACTATATTTTTAAGAAGCAGCAAAAAAATGCTACTTTTACGAGGTCCAGACAGAAAAATCAACTACCTCAAACCGCAAGATCGCACTCACTCTTTAGTGATTGACCTACTCTCTAACGCTAGAAAGTAGCCTAATCGTTTATAAATTAGGCCCTTTCTCAAAGTTTTGCATATGATTTTCAGACCCTTATTACTTGGTTTAGGCTTGCTTTGTGCTGCCCCACAACTCTCTGCCGCAGAGAGTAGTGACCCTCCTTTTTGCCTAGAGCAACAAGAGGAGGAAAACTTGAAAGCCCAAGCCTATATCCGCAGCTATTTAGCTATTGCCATTGAGGAAATGAACCGCAGTGGTATTCCTGCTAGTATTACTTTGGCCCAAGGGATGCTGGAATCAAATTATGGCCGCAGCGAACTCGCTCGCCAAGCCAATAACCACTTTGGAATCAAATGCGGTAAAGATTGGTCGGGCATTACTTATTATAAAAATACGCAAGAACAAACAGCCTACGGTACCCAAAGAACCGAAATGGCCTGTTTCCGTGCCTACGAATCTGTTGAGGACTCTTATAAGGACCACACTAACTTTCTCTATTCTCGCAAACCATATCGAACGCTTTTTGCCGCCAGAAATATGGATTACCGCTTTTGGGCCAAGGGCCTAAAAGAAGCCAATTATGCCACAGATGTCAATTATGCCAATAAGCTAATTGATGTGATTGAGAAATTTGATTTAGCTAAATATGATAGAGTTTCTACACAGTACCAATTGCCCTCTAATACAGATCTAAACGCTTATCGTGCGGATCCTAACCTCGATATGGGGGAAGACCTCTCTACGGTCCGAAATCGTGTAGAACGCCTAGAAAATAGCTTGCAACAAGCTTTGGCTCATCAAATAGAACTACAGGTCCAACTAAAAGAAATGAATCGCCAAATTGGCCAAATGGCTAAGCGCGACGACCGCCTAAATGGTAAAATTAACTATGTAGGTGCCGCCCTAGAGGAGCAAAAAGAGGTGATTGAGGAATTGCAAATCGAACTGAATACGGTGAGCAGTATCCAACGCCAAATGCTTACCCTAGACCCCTTCCGCGATTATTTTGATCCCGAAACAGGTCTGAAAAAACAGTTGGTGATTTTCCCGACCCAACATCATAACCAAAAAGGAATTTTCTACAAAAATAGCCGCCGAGCAACTACCTTGCGCGAAGGCATGACCCTAGAGGATATTGCTCAAGAACATCAATTAGAGCTCAAGAGCCTGCGCCGCTATAATGACCTCTCTATGGGAGAGGAAGATAACTTGCCCCCCAATTGCTATATTTATCTAGAAGCAAAGGGCAATATGGTAGAAGATGAGAAAGGACCTCATAAAGTAAATGAGGGCGAAAGTATGTATACCATTTCTCAGCTTTATGGCATTAAGTTGTCTAAATTGTATAAGCGAAACCGCCTAGAAGAAGGAGAAGAACCCGCCGTGAATGAGTTTATTTTCCTTAATGAAACCTGCGATAATAAACCCGCTCTCCGTGGAGCTAATCCTTACCAAGTTGGCGAAAACCAACCTAATGTAGACCTCTTCGGTGGGGGAGGTGCCAAAAAATAATTGGCCCAATAACTCAAAAAAAAAAGCGCCTTTCTTCTTTAAGAAAGGCGCTTTTTTGCTCCATCTAGGCGGCAAAGCCGCCAAATGAAAAGAGGCGAAGCCTACCGCTTTGCAGGCTTTAGCCTGCATCGGCTGAGGGATGGAAAGTGGGGCGGCGAAGCCGCAGACCAAGGGGCTGAAGCGAAGCGAAAGCCCCGCAGGGCCGAGCAGACCTGCGAGCCACGACAGAGCCCGACCCGAGCGCAGCGAGTGGGCAGCCCCAAACTAAAATTAGTGCCGCAAATCAAAATCTTCTACCAATTGGGTGAAGACAAATAGCTCTTCATAATAGGCCGAAATTAGCTCAAAATCGACATTGGTGCTAAACAGATGCGCATCGAGTAGTTCATAGGGCTCGGCCACGGCCAAATAAAAATGACTGCCCATAAAAGAGGCATAAATCTCTTGGCCAGAACGCTCATGATAGCTATTGAGGGTGTTGAGCAACTCGGGCGTCAAAATATCCTCATACTTCATTTTTCGATCAATATAGACCAGGAAATCCTCATCAAAACGAGGGTTGCCCGTATCCTTGAGCTCATAGCCGCCATAACGGGTGAGCCGCTTGAAGGTCCGAATGAATTTTTGGGCCTGCACTCTCGGAATAATGACCATCTGCCCCTCTGCCCGAAAGTTGAATTTGGTGTGAAAAAAGACCCCATTGAGCCAGGTCTCTAAACGGTCCGTCACATCTGAAGTATGCATGACCTTGAGCTCGCACATCTCAAAATAAACTTCCCCAATTTTGCCCATAATATAATCCTCGCCGCTATAAATATGAGGATTGAAGGGGAAGATATGCGCCCGATTAAAACTATCCTTGGGTATAAAATCCTTATGATAGTAGCGCAAACGAGGGTCTATAAATTGCAAAATAGATTGCACCACCAAGGGCTTAAAACGGGCCTTGAAACGCTCTATCCAACGCAGAAAAAAGTTGTAAATAAACCAATAGGGCAAAATGAGCAGGAAAATAATGGGGAAGAGCTCAAAGGCCAAAACCGCCAGGACTAAGCCCAAAGCGATCAATATAGCCAGCCCAATGCTAATGATAAGGGCCCAACGCTGCCGCTCAAATGCTTGCAAATCAGCATGCAGATGATTGTTGTAGTAGCGGCGAAATTCTTTGAGGTCTTGCATTGGTCTAGCGAGTAAAAGGCTTGCCCGAATCAGTCAAAAATAAGTATCTTCCCCTTTTATTTTGATATTCCGCGCTATTTTATGCAAAATCTATCCAAAGCTTGGGGGCGGCTGGGCCCCGGTTTACTCTTTGCCGCTGCAGCCATCGGCGTTTCGCATTTGGTCCTTTCTACTCAAGCTGGGGGGCAATATGGCTTTGGGCTGCTTTGGCTGCTCTTTCTGGCCAATTTGGCCAAGTATCCCTTCTTTGAATTTGCCCTGCGCTATGCCCAAAAAACAGGAAAAACCCTTTTGCAAGGCTACCAAGAGCTGGGCCAATGGGTGCTTTTGCTTTTTATTGGCCTAACCCTAGGGACCATGTTTAGCGTGCAAGCAGCGGTCAGTTTTGTCTCTGCCGCCTTGGCAGGCCCCATTTTTGGCCTCAATCAACCGCTTTATATGTCGGCGGGCCTCTTGCTTTTTGCCGCAGCCGTTCTTTTGTTGGGCCGATATAAACTGCTAGACCAATTGATGAAGTATATGGTCTTTTCGCTCTCTATGCTAACGCTTTTGGCCCTGATTCGCCTGCTTTTTCGACCTTTGCCCGAGATAGATTATACCCCGTTTTTCTCTCTAGAAGCAGGCCATTTGGCCTTTATTATTGCTTTTGTGGGCTGGATGCCCGCCCCCCTAGATCTGTCGGTCTGGCAGTCTATCTGGACCCTAGAAAAGAAGAAAAATCAAGCCGATTTTGGCTGGAAAGAGGCCCAGTTTGATTTCCAATTAGGCTATGGAGTGAGTGTGTTTTTAGCCATCTGTTTTATGGCTTTGGGCGCCATTTTGCTGGGCGGTAGCGATTTTCCCCAAAAGGCGGTCGCCTTTGCCCAACAATTGCTCAAGGTTTATGAGGCCGCGCTGGGCCCTTGGGCCGCCCTTTGGGTCAGCTGGGCCGCCTTTATTTGCATGTTTAGCACCCTAATTACCTGCCTAGATGCCCTGAGCCGAACCATGGCCCAAGCGATGAATTTGGCCTTCCCAAAGCAGCCTTTTTGGCATCGGCAGGGGCTCTGGATAGGCATTTTGATTGGAGGCGCTTTGCTCATCATTTTTGCCTTTTTGCAGGCTATGGGCCAGCTCATTTTTATTGCCACGGCCCTTTCTTTTCTCAGTACCCCATTTTTTGCCTGGGCCAATAGCCGCCTTGCTTTCAGCCTGCCAAAAACAGAGGCGCCCAGCCTCAAAATGCGCTATTTAGCCTACTTCGCTGGGGGCTTCCTCCTGCTTTTCTGTGGCCTCTATTTGTTCTCTTTGCTGCGCTAAAATGGGCAGCAACTCGGTCCAAAATTTTTGCAAATTTTCCGAAAGATCTATCTCTTCAGACAAGCCAACTTGGGCCAAAATATCAAGCAAAGACTGAATGCGGGCCTCGGTGGTGTAAAATTTATTCATCACAATTTGCCGCTGCTGCTTAACCAGGCAATAGCCCGACTGAAACTGGCCCTTTTCATAGCGAATCCGATAATCCGCCGCCTTGAGCAGCTCTTCCAATTTTTTTAAGGTGGTTTTGTTGTATTTCACGATTCTGTTTTTCTAATGATTTTTTTTAGGGGCCTCCTGCCTTCGGCAGGCGCTACGTTCTGGGGCTCGCTATTCGCTCGGCCCTTCGTCGCTTTGCTCCTCGGTCTGGCCCTTTGGGCCACCCCGCCACATCGCTAGGCCGGCTCGACAAAGCTGCGGCCAAGGCCGCAGTTAGCTGGCGGGGGGAGCAGGGTAGAGGACCTCAAATTTAGCTTCTAATTGAGGGAGTTCGGCTTTCATTTTGGCCTCCGCTGCTTCTAGGTCTAGGCCACGGAGCTGGCTGCTATCGCCTTCTTCCAAAATTTGGATAAAGCCCTGGGCGTAGCGATTGACATCATCTACTGGCCCACGGTCATTAAAGCGCTCCATCATGAAGATGGCCGAATTGAGGGCGGCATGTAAATAATAATGGGCCTTGGCCATATCGGGCTGGAATCCCTGGCCCTGGCCGGCAGGCAATTGGGCAAAACGGCTAGGGTCTGTTTTATGCAGCAGCATAAGACGAGTGAAAGCCAAGGGATTGAGGTAATTTTCGGCCACTTTTTCCATAATAGCAAGTCCTTGCTCAAAAGAATCTTGCTGAAAATATTTTTGGCCCAAAAAATAAAGGGCAAAACTGGCCTCTAGCTCCTGAATGCCCGGCCGCTCTAAACGGTTTTTAATGCCTGGAATATCCGTTTCGTCTAGTTCTTGGCAAAGCAAAAGCAGATCGGGGTTTTGCTCTAGGGGCAACTGCAAATGATTCTGCTGATTATCTAGTAATTCGGCTACCGTATAGCTTTTGGCCAATTGGTCCGAGCAACTAAAAAGGCCTAAAGAAAAGAAGGCGAGAAGAAAAAAAGCATAATGATTCATAGATAAAGGTTTTGGCAAAAAAACGCAATTTTAGGTCCAGAAGGCGGGCGCAGCCCGCCTGGCCACAACAAGCCCTTTAGGGCGCAGTTCGACGACCGAAGGGAGTAACCGATGTGGAGCAGTGCCGTAAAGCGGCAGACCAAGGCGGGCGCAGCCCGCCTGGCCTAGCGATGTGCAGCAGTGGCCGCAGGCCAGACCCAGCAAAAAACTTGTTTTTTTGCGCAGGGCCGAGCGAAGAGCGAGCTGCGAAACGTAGCGCAGCAAGGCGAAGCCGCAGCGGAGGCCCCAAAATAAGAAAAGAAAAAAACATACGTACAAAGTTGCTTTTGTGGATGTGTAGTTATATCTTTAGTATAAACAATTTTATATTTAAAGACCAGCTATATGCAGCGACCATTTCCGGCGGGGACCGCCATGAGCAAGCTTTGCATAAAGGCCTACGCTTTGGCCGATTATGATGAGAGCAGTTATATTGGGCAAATTTATTTGTCGATCAACCCATCTAGTTTTGATATTTCTTATAAGGTAAAGAGCACGGAAGAGCTTTCTACGGCTGCTTCTTCGGCAGATGGGAAGGCGCAGGCGGCCAAGGAAGTTCTAGGGAATAGTCCGGAGTATATGATTCCGGAGATTAAGTTTTCGAATATTTTGGTAGATGCTACGGGCGCCTATCATCAGGGGAGTCAGCAGGACAAGGCGCTTTTGCAGAACAAGGACAACAAGCCATCGGTGGCGCCTTATATTAAGGCCTTAAAAGCGTTGATTTATGATTATCATGACTGGGCCAATGGGCCGGCCTACTTAAAATTGGAGTGGGGGGAGATTTTGCCCAGCAATGATTCTCGGAAGGATGCCAGTGCGCACACCTTTAACTGCATTATTTCCTCGATGGACATCAACTACTCTTTATTTTCCTTTGAGGGCTTGCCCATTCGGGCGGAGTTGAGTTTATCATTTTTGGGGCGTTCGCCATTTCGGCAGCAGCAAAACTGGCAGCAGTCGGCGGTGCGGCAAGAATTGGTTAAATATGAGTACCACGACATTCAGCAGGGGGATAATTTGGGGAAGATTTCGATGCGTTATTTTGGGAGTTTGGCGCTTTATTTATTGTTGGCGCAGTATAATGGTTTGAGTAGTTTGTATGAGTTGCCGGTGGGGCGGCGTTTGCTTATTCCGCCCAAGCGGGTTTTATTAAACTGGGCCAAATCGAGGCGACAAAAGCGGCGGTTGGGGCGCAAGCTACGCAAAACGGCCAGAGATGCGGCCAAGGAGCGTTTGCGTCGGGAGATGGCGGCGGCTATGCGTCGGGTCAATCGGCGGATACTTTAGAAAATAGCTCGGAGTTGCATTCTACCGAGGTGGACCATTTTGGCTTCGCCAGTTTTTCGGCCTTCATAGCTAATAGAGAGTTGTAAAAACTTGCTTAGGGCTTGTTGGAGTTCTAGGGTCCATAAAAAATTACTTCCCGTTTGCAGGCCTTCCGTCAGGGCAAATTGGCTAGGGCTATTTTCTTGGCCCTCATATTGGAGCTCGACCCAACTGAGTTTCAGGCGGATGTTTCTGCGTTTTCCTTTGCTGCTAAACCATTTGCCTTCTAGGCCCAGCTCTTGGAGCTGGGCCTTTTCTATGCCTAGGCGGTTCTCGCTATCTTTTTGGCGATAATAGAGGCTCAGGCGGAGGTCGCTGCCTCTTAGGTAGCTTAGTTTGGGGCTAACTTCCCAGGAGTCGAGTAAATAATTGCGTTGGCTATAAAAATCGGAGCGGTTTTCATTTTGGGCCAGCTGGGCGGCTGTTTCTAGGCGGATAAAAGGCTTGATTTGCCACCAGCTCGAAAAGCTATAGCTGGTTTTTCGTTGGCTATCGAAGCCAAGGTTTAGGAAGCGTTTGCTTCGGCTATCGCTTTGTTGTAAAATGAGGCGAAACTTGCGTCCTCTTCGGTCCCAATAGAGGGCATTACTCATATTGGAAGAGATAGAAAGCAGGCTACTATCGGCAATATCGAGTTCAAAGGGATTGAAGGCGGCCAGTTCTTCTTGGGCCAGGGTTTTGCGTTCCATCTTATAAATAGATCGGCTAGAGATTTTTTTGAGCCAGCTTTTTGGGCCTGTTTTGGCCGCCCGCCAAAGGCGGGCGGGGTCAATATCTATACTTTGGTTAAAGGCCAATTGGTTGGCGCGGACAAACTCGCCAGTGAGTACCCTTAGCTGAATAAAATTAGCCTGATCTTGAAAGGGGGCTTGTTCAAATTCATCTTGTTCTTGGATGCTGTTTTCATTGCGATCAATCCAGATATGGGTGCCTTGTCCTTGGTCCACCTCCAAATAATTGTAGGCATATTTTTGCTCTTGGCCAGCCCCTAATTCATAAATCGTTTGCCATTTAATCAGGCCTTTTTTCCATTGGGCATCATAGGCAATGCGGCCCAAGTAGGTATTTTTAGGGTCTTGGCTGCTCAGGCTGCTGTCTAAGACCATCAACTGTCGATAATTGAGGTTGAAGCTGAGGTTTTGCTTGGGCCCTATCTGCCAATGTCCCTGTAGTTGGGCCTCCTTGGCCAAGGTCACATCGACTAGGGTTTCCCCCAAAGGCAGGCGGTCTAGCCGCTGACTAGCCGAGAGCTTCAGCGAAAACTGCTCTGTAGTAGGCAGCTCCGCACTAAATCGATAGAGCTGATACTGAAAGCTATTGGTCGCTAGGCTATCGCCATTAACCCGTTGTTGTTTGTTTTCTTCTTCATAGTAAGCCGAAATGCGCAGGCCTTTTTGGAAGCGGTAGGCCAACTGCAGGCGAGGCCGCCAAAACTGGCTATTGGATTGAGAAAGGTAACTGCCTTGGCCAGTTAGCTCCCAGCCCTTATGCTGAAGCTGCAGATTGGCGCTTTGTTGCCAGTTTTGGCTGCTATCTCTAAGCAGGCCACTTAGTTTATAGCTAATATTTCCTAGTCCCTGCTGTTGGGCATTTAGGCCCAGCCAAAAGAGTTGTTCTTGGCTACTGCTGCTATCTAGTCCCCAATCTCGACTAAATTCCCGATTCCGATAGGGCTCTATCGTTTTAAAGTTAGTGCTGAGCTGTTCATAATGGGCGTTGATGCCTAAGCTCCTGCGGAGAGTGTCCACTCGCTGACTATCCACCTTTAACCGATAACCCAAACTCAATTCTTGCTGATAGCTTATCCGCAAAGCCAAACCCTGATTATCTTCATTGTCTATATTAGAAAAGCGGTTGAGGTCCTCTTGGCTAATCGCTAGATTGGCCATTAATTGCCCCGTTTCTCCAATATTATAATAGCTACTAATTTCCGATAGCTGCTTTTTCTCTGGCGCCTTGAGTAGCCTTAGGGGCGCATATTGCCCGCGGCTCTGTCCCGTGATGGGATCAGGAGCAGTCCAAATATATACGCTGCCATTAATTTGCCCCTCTTCCCGAATATAATCGCCGCCCTGGCTTACTGCCCGAAAACTAACCGAATAGAAATTGCTATCACTAGCGTTGCTGCTAGCATAAACCAAAACCGAATCATAGCTGATCCCATGGACAACTGTATCTATGAGCTGGTAAGCCACCAAGCCCGATAATCCATCTGCTTCATTAATGCTTTGACCGCCCCATATTTGGGCCGTTTGATCCCCCGCTCGACTTAGGCTGGCTTGGGCCGAATCACTTAGGGGATTGGTCGGTTGGTTTTTGGCATCTTGTTCTTGATAGTGAAAAAAGCGCAACCCCCACTTTTTGTCTTCATAATGGCCATTAATGGCGGCAATACTGCGGAGATACTCTAGGTCCGAATAGCTAAACTCGACCTGTATGCGCTTGTCTTTTGTGATGAGGACTTTATTGGTAAATTGGATCTCGCCCAAATTATAATCAATCGTATAATCTCTATCAGAGCCCCTTTCTAGTTGCTGCCCATCAATAAATACGCGCTCACTACCTGCCAGAATAATCAGTAATTGCTCGCCATCATTGCCCTCTAAACGATAGGGCCCTTGGTTGCCCTCTTGGCCCATAAAACTATTGCGGGCAAAGGTTCCTCTAGAAATGGCAAAGCTGCCTTGTCCCCCCCATTTTGCCCCCGATTTCAGTTGGCCCGAACTCCCAATTTGGCCCCCCTGCAAGCGCTTGAAATGATTGAGGAAGTAGCTGTTTTTTGGCCGTTCCAAATCATAATCCCCAGCCAAAAGGTAATGCTCATCTACCTTGAACTTAATGAATACCCGATCAAAATCTTGCAGCTCTTGGCTATTGCCCTCAGCTTGGACCGGAATGTTGTTATCCGATAAAGCACCCGTAATCTCTACGCCCCCAACTTCTCCCGCCAATTGTAGATTGAAGCTAGAATTAAGGATGAGGTCTTGCTGATTCCCCAAGGAAATCCCTCTGGCAAAGCTGCCATTATAATCCAAGCCCTTCAAATCGCCTTCTTTGCCGCCCTGCCGCTGTACCTGATAACCATAGGATTGGCCCAAAACGATATCTTCTCCCAACTGCATTTTAGGCTGCAACAATCGCCGATCTTTTCGCTCCCGCCTGCGGTGAATGGGCAAGGGCAAGCGCTTATAGCTCAAACAGAGACTGTCTTGCTGCAATAAGGCTCCCTTGGGGAAAAAATAACTGCCCTGCAGCCGATATAAACTATCCGCCAAAGGCTGCCCCCGCCAATGCAAACTGCCCGGCAAGACCCATAAACTATCAAGCAGTATACTATCCGCCAAGACATAACAATCCGACTGCCGCAACTGCTGCTGTTGCAAACTGTCTAGCTGGGGCAATGTCTGGGCCCCAAGCTGCCCAAAAAAGAAAAGACCGCAAAATAAAAGCAGTAAGCGCAAAAGTATGGAGTTTTGGTGTTCTTTAAGATAACGCTAAACTACTGCTTTTGGCTGGTGAGGGAAAGAGAAAGGGAAGAAGCGGGGGGCTTCTTCCCAGGGGGTTATGATAGATAGGTAGTGAGAGTGAGTGATAATGGGGTGTTTATTTCCTTGTGAGGAAAAGGGATGAGTCTATATTTATGCTTCTCTTTAAGGTCAACTAGTTTGATATTATCAATGTCTATATGCCTCGTATAGAATACATCATTACTTTCTTCGTGAAAATCTGAAGAACCTCCTGGGGCTGTTAGTGCTATTGATTGCACCCATTCAGGAATAGCAATGAACATAGTATTATTTGTTAGTTTCATAGGCTTAATATAGATGTCGTTATATCGCTTATGAGGTATGATAAAGTTTTTATCATCTGTTAGAAGGTATAGACGATTTGCATCCTTTTGCCTGTCTATGAAATCTATAATATCTTTTGCTTCCATATAAAGGATAGGAGCATAATTTAGCTTTTCCGAAAAATACCGTCCTAAGTTTTTATGAATTACTGGTTGACTAAATTCTATGAAATCCTTTTCAGGAGCTAGAGCTCTTTGAGCTTCAATAAATTCTTTTAAGGCTATGCTTTGCTCTTTTAAGATGTTAGAGTTGTTAGCTATTTCTTGAAGAATAGAAAAGCTACCAATAAGGTCAGCTGAGAGGAGACTTAAGTTAATTTTTCGATCTTTGAACTCAAAAAGAAGAGGGGCAAAGGCTGCAAAGTTTTTTGCAATAAAGTCTATTAGGGTATCAGGGATTTCAAAGAGCCCTGTTAGGAGCCTATACTTATCGAGTACTTTATTAAAATCTTCTAGATGACTTGATATATACTTACTAGTGATGTTTTTATCTATCGAAATTTGATTCATAAGGCTGATGTACTTGTTTGTTAGCTTCTCATGTGCATGTTTGTTGTTTGATAAAAAATCAACTAAGTCAGTTGTTTTTTGCAGTAATTGATCTTCCTCTGGATTAAAAATAAAATCTTCTATTTTGTTGGGGACCTCTAAGGAGGCATCATTCCTTTTTAATATTAAGTCATAAAGTTCAAGAAGAGATATTCTAGGGGTTTTAAGTTCATGAAATAGGTCAAGGTAAGCCCTGATATTTTTCTTAGTAATGGATTTTTCAACTTCTTTTATCGAAAGAACGATCAATCCAGACATCTCATCTCTAGAGGAGGATTTATCTATTTCAGCTAATTGTTCCTCTAGTGTTTTATTCTCTTTAATGATATCATTCAAAAGAGCTACACTAGTTGAACCAGCCAGATAATTAGTAAAGTAAAGAGGATATATAGGGTTGTAACAAATGTTTTTAGTCTTGCGAGGACTTTTGGGAAATAAGTACTTTAACACTTCGAATATCTCCTCATTGCATTTGTCAGATTTAGCACTGTTAGATTTAGCACTGTTTCCATTTAGTCGTAAGAAACTAGAGTTGTCTAGCATTTGTACATAATCATTTTTTTTGTACCAAAGCTCTTCATAAAAAACAGGGTGTTTGAGTTTTATGAGGTGAATTAAAAAGAAATCCTCACTATCAACTGCATGTGCTACAGATGGAAATGTAAGAACAATAGTATTGTAGAATCGGACAATGTCTCTATGCGTATTTAAAAAACTCCAAAAGTATTGATTATCGGCCTTAAACCACTCTTCTTTAATAAGTGCTTTAAGCTGATAAGGACTGTTTTTATGTTCGAATAGGGATAAAAGAGTCTCAAAAAGTTCTTTTTTCCTTATTACAGGCAAGCTGACTTCCATCTGAACAATTTTCTCCAAAAAGTAGTGGCTCCCGTACTCGTTTAAATTGCTTTTAATAGCCTGATGAACATAGTCTTTATCATAGGCTGTAATAAAGCTAAGTCCCTCAAAGTTAGCGACATTTCGTATGAGTTTTAGGACCGCAATAATTTCGGGACTATCCAGCCGATCTAAATCATCTATAATAATTAAAATAGGAAGAGGAATTTCCTTAATGATTTTCCGAAGTTTATTGTATTCTTCCTCTGTGCCTTGAGGCTCTTCAAGGAGATTGATGCTTTTTAGTGCTAGCTTACTAAAAGTTGAAAGACTTGTATTTGTTGCTACTGCTGAAATATTAAAAAGACTATTCAGATAATTGTTAATCTGTGGTCCAAGACGATCATCATAAGGCGAGAGCTGCTTTCGAAGCGTATAGAAAAAGTCTTTAATGACGGCCTCTTCCCCTTTGTTTTTCCAAGGATGAAACTCAACGATAATTGCAGCAGTATCAGCTTTTATTTTTTCTGTGATAAAACTTATAAAAGTAGACTTTCCTGTTCCCCAGCCTCCAGTTATGGCAATAGCAAAGGCTTGCTTACTATTTATATTGAGTAACTCTTCGGCTAGTTGTTCTGCATAGCCTTTTCTTAGACTTCCTTTAATACCTTTTTGAAGCACAATGCTGTCTTCAGCTATTAGTTTGCTATTTTTTGGCCTCGGAAAATTGAAGCTCGAAACTATATAGTATAAGCTGTAGAGCGCAGCCAGTATATATACAATTACGATGTAAGAACTATTGCCTTTTTTAGGGAAAAATATAAGCTCATCTATTGCTAGCTGATAATAACTCAGACTAACTGTTAAAGAAAGCCAGAACAAAAGCTTCATAGGAGACTTTGTCCTGTGCTCTGCAGATATTTTTATAGCGTAAACAAGATAGGAGATTAAAAATACAGCTCCTAAAGCAATAGATAATGGCCAGTTAATCTCTATAGGATCTATGATTAACTCTAAATGCAATGCTATAATTATCTGACTAATAGGTTCAGAGAAGATAATGCTCAAGCCAGTAAGGCTAGGGTAAAAAAGGTACTTTCTGTTTCTAAGCCAGCATTGATAGAGATTATTGAATGTTCTATTATCGTTTCTCTTTTTGGGCTTCTTTGTTTCTATAAGGGGGGTGTCATTTTGGTCTTTTATTTAGGCTTTCAAGATAACCAAATAGGAATGCTCCGACAACTAAACTTGCGGAGCATTTATGTTTTAAAAACCTACCTTCCCACACCCCTACTCCCCCAAACGCAAGTCCCCTACCACAATAGCCCCCACCGACAACAACAAATAAAGCAGAATCCCCGCAGGCAGGGCCAAACCCAAAGGCAAAAAGATGAGCAAGGGCAAGATGCCCAAGATGAGCAGAAAACGCCAACGGTTGGGCCGCCAAGCCAAAGACTTAAACTTGAAGCTAAGCAAGGGAATCTCCGCAATGAGGAGGTAGCAAAGCAAGGCCAGTAAGCCATAGAGCAGGGGGGGCCAAAGTAGGTATTGCTCCAATCCATAGAGCTGCTGCTGTATGGTCCAAAAGTAACCAAAGACAAAAAGGGTGGTGGCCGGGGTGTTCAAACCAATAAAGCTTTCCGATTGCCGACTATCCGTATTGAATTTGGCCAAACGCAGGGCCGAAAACAAGAGCAACAAAAAAGGCAACAAGAGCAGGTAGCTCTCCCGCTGCCCCCATTGCAATCCCTCCGGTAGCCCCAAGGCTTGCATGAAGAGCTGATATAACATGGCAGCTGGAAAAAAACCAAAGGAAATAAGGTCCGCTAAAGAGTCGAGCTCTTTGCCTAATGGCGATTGTGCCTTGAGTAAACGAGCCAATAAGCCATCTCCAAAGTCAGCGATTAGGGAGAGCAAGAGACAGTAGGGCAAGACCTCCCATTGCCCAGAAAATAGACTGATAATGGCCGCCGCTCCCGCCCAGGCATTCAATAAAGTGACCGAATTGGGTATTTGTTGCTTGATTTTGCTCCACATAAACTAACATTTTGATAAGAATAGGAAGGACAAAGATAGTAGAAAAAACATCTAGCTTTGCGCAATTTTTTGCCGCATCCAAAACCTTTGTTTATGCCTTCTCGCCTTCTCACAGCCCATTTGGCTCTCTTTACCGTAGCCCTTTTGTATGGCGCAAACTATTCTATCGCCAAGATCGCTATGCCCGATCCAATTCCCCCCGCCGCCTTTATTATGCTTAGGGTCCTGGCCGCTAGCCTGCTGTTTTGGATCACTAGTTTTTGGCTTAAGGAAAAGGTCGCTAAGGCCGATATCCTCCGCCTAGCTATTGCCTCCGCTTTTGGGGTGGCCTGTAATCAATTACTCTTTTTTAAGGGACTAGAAATGACTAGCCCGATTAGCGCATCGCTCATTATGCTGACGGCCCCCATTGTGGTCCTTTTGTTTTCGGTGTTCTTCCTCGGCGAGCGCCTCAATAGCCTGAAGATTATCGGAATTGTTCTAGGGGTTATCGGTGCTGCTTACCTGATTCTCAATACGGGCAGCTCTGCCGCTTTTAAGGCTAGAAACCCCCTGCTGGGCAATTTGTTGATCGGGGGCAATGCGGTAGCCTACTCGATTTACCTGATTATGATTAAACCCCTGACCCAAAAGTATCAAGCTATTACGCTGCTCAAATGGGTCTTTCTGTTTGGCTGTCTTTATGTTTTGCCCTTTGGCGGCCCCGGCGCTCTGGCCATTCCCTACAGTCAGTTGTCTGCAGAAATATGGGCGGTGCTGGCTTTTGTCCTCATCGGCGTAACCTTTCTGGCTTATCTGCTCAATGCTTGGGCCCTGCAACGCCTGCCCGCCTCGGTGGTCAGTAGCTATATCTATTTGCAACCCCTTCTGGCCGCTTTGGTCGCTATTCTCCTCGCTGCCGACGAGCTGCGGCCCGCCCTTTTTATCTCTGCCGCCTTCATTTTCTCTGGCCTCTTCCTGATCTCTTATAAGAAGAGGAAACCCAAATTAGAAGAGCAGGGAGTTTAGTGTTTTTTTGGGGCCTCCCGCCTTCGGCGGGCGCTACGTTTACTCCCTTTGGTCGTCGAACTGGCGCCCCTATAGGGGCTGGTTGTCGCAGCTCGCTGTTACTTGCTTCGCTGCGTCGGCTCCCGTTGGTCGGGTCGCTCGGCCCTTCGCAGGCAAAGCCTGCTCGGTCTGGCCTGACGGCCACTGCTGCACATCGCTAGGCCTGCGGCCCTTCGGGCCTGTAGGATGGATATATAGACCTGCGGGTTGAAACCCGCAGCCATACAACAATTATATGCTACATCTATAGTGCGGAGAGGATTAAAATCCTCTACCGCTTTTAACGGCCCCCAGAACTGCTGCATTTATGATTTAGACAGCCTAGAAGATGTTTGTTTATGGAAGGTTTTAACCTGCCATACTATATTAAATTGCATTCGTTAATTGGCTGTAGGTTTCAACCTACAGCTCGGCCCGGCAGGCCTTTAGACTGCAGGATATTTAGCCCAAAAATACAGCTGCCTTCCATACTTCGCTCCTAAGCGCCTATTGTTAAACTGTAGTAGGGTCGGTCCAGAAAAAAAAGATAGGGCATTATAGATACTCCCCCAGCTAATTGTAAACTGCAGATTAGCTCTGGCGTCACGCCAGAGACGTTTTGCAACTGCAGATTAGCTCTGGCGTCACGCCAGAGGCGTTTTGCAACTGCAGATTAGCTCCGGCGTCACGCCAGAGGCGTTTTGCAACTGCAGATTAGCTCCGGCGCCACGCCAGAGACGTTTTGCAACTGCAAATTAGCTCCGGGCATCGTTTAGAGCTGTTTTGCAACTGCAGATTAAGGCTGAACAACTGTTTCTCCTCATTCTGCAACTGCAAATAAACAAGATGCGGCTGTTTGGACTGTATTTGCATCATCCGCAGGGGGCTAAACTAGCGTTTAGCTGTTGCCTTGGACCAAGAAGGGCCTAAAACGATTTCCTAGCCGCATCAAGCAGGAGTTTGCCCCTAAAGGGCTCAAGGATTTTACAAAAGGCCTTTTCCAGAGCAGAAAAGGGCCGAAGGCCCGCGGCTGAGGGATGGATAGGGGGGCGGCGAAGCCGCAGACCCAGCTTTTGAGCGCAGCGAAAAAGCGCAGGGCCGAGCGAATAGCGAGCCCCGACACAGCCCGACCCGCCCAAAGGGCGGGGCAGCCCCAAATCATCAGAAAAAAACATAAAAAAAGCAGCTCCCCCAAAATGGAGAAGCTGCTCAGTAACTAAAAAGGCAGATGATCTAGCCCTTAATTTTTTCAATCAAGGCCTTGGTTTCCTCGGCTTCCATGCCTTGCGCCTTGGCCAATTCCACGGCCTTTTCGGCAGTGGCAAGGGCCTCTTTCTTCTTGCCCAACTTATAGAGCAAATTGGCTTTGGTATCTACATTATAGTAGTTTTCCTCTAGTTCAATAGACTTATCGATCCACTTGAGGGCCGCTTTGAGTTTCTTTTTGCTGTCTTCTGCTTGGAAATAGCCCCAAGCCACCTCATTAAGCTCCTGCCAGCTGTCAGAATGCTCGAGCAACATGATATTTAGGTACTTAAACTCTTTTTTGGTCCCATTGTAAATGATGGTATTGAGCATAGCGGTATAATAAGCGGCCAAATCCTTAGAAAGACCCTCATTAAGGTTTTTGACCAGCTGCTTATACTCTTGGCTTTTAGTGCCTTTGCCGTTTTGGGCCTCTCCAACCAAATGTACTTGGCTCATGAGCGCGCCCTTCATGTATTCTTCAACGGCTTCCTCGCCATTTTCTGCTACAAACTCTTCTTTGTGGGCCAAAATATAGTCAAAGTACTTTTGCTCAAAGCCCACTTCAGTAAGCATCATGATCTCAAAATGCTCGCTTTGCTTCCATTCGGCTTCTGGAATAAGACCGAGATAAAGACGAGTCTCCTCTACATTGCTTTCATAGGCAGCGTCTAGGGCCTTAATATAATTGCGTAGAAATTCGGGCTGGCGGTCGCCTTTTTCATAGCGTTTTTTCAGGCTAAAGAGCTGTTTGTTGGGGTCCAGGGCCTTCTGGCTTTCGGCAATAAGTTGTGGGGCATCGGGGGCGCCCACTGTTTTATGAAGCAGCTCGCCATCGGCAGAGAAGAATAGGAGGGTGGGGTAGGCTTGCACCCCATGTTTTTCGGCGAAGGCAGGGCCCTCGCCTTTTTCCATATCAAACTTATAGCTAATATAGTTGGCATCGAAGTGTTGGCCGACCTGCGGTTGGGTAAATATCTTTTTGCTCAACCATTTGCAGGGGCCGCACCAAACGGCATAGGCATCCACAAAGATCATTTTGTTTTCTTTGAGGGCAAGGGCCTTGATTTCTTCCCAGCTCCCTTCCGTGAAGTTGATGCCATTGGCAGACTTGGGCATTTTTTCCTCAATCTTTTTGAGTAGGGCCTCGGTTTCGCTGACATCATCGCCATTTTCTTTGCCTAGGGCAATAGATTTCTCGGCCGCCTTTTTGGCCTCTCCGTAGCGCTTGAGTTTAAAGGCCAAATTTGCCTCTGTATCGGCATTGGCAAAGCCAGGGGCTAGGGCCACCGACTTTTTGGCCCAGCTATAGGCCATGCTCAAGAGTTTTTCTTCTTCTTTTTGCTCAAAATAGCTCCAAGCGTAGCTATTTAGCATTTGGGCATTTTCGCAATGCTCATTGAGGTAGGCATGTAGGTACTTATCGCGTTTGGGCGTACGGAAATAATACTGTAGGTCCAAAAGTGCGATAGTCGAAGCGGCTTGTTTCTCGTCTAAAACGCTTTTGATCCGCTCCTTATAGAGGAGATAGGGCTTTTCTTGCTGTTCTTGGGCAATTTTGCGCATACCCGCCTCTAGTCCAGCCTTGAGGTAATTATTCACTTTCTCTTCGCCCAAGGCTTTTACAAAGTCGGCCTTTTTCGCCAATACCTTATCGTAGATGGGGCTGCTTTGGTCGGCAAAAAGCTCTTCAATGAGGCTAAAGTATTCCTTTTGAGGCCAGTTCACTTCCTCTGCTTCTTCTAGTTGTTTTTGGGCCACTTCCTGTGCGCCGGCATAATCGCCGCCATTCATCAGGGCATCCAAATAATTTTTCATTTCGCCTTTGCCCAATCCCTTTTTCGACAGATACTGCTTTTGCAGAGTATAGAGTTGTTTTTTGGGATCAATAGCGGCTTGGCCATCTTCTAGCAGGGCCTCGGCATCTTTGGCGCCCATTACCTTATGAACGAGCTCTCCTTCGGCAGAGAAAAACAGCAGAGTAGGGTAGGCGCGTACCTTATGGGTTTTGGCAAATTCGGGGCCTTCGCCTTTTTCCATATCAAATTTATAGTTGATAAACTTGGCATTGAAGAGCTCGCCCACGGCCTCATCGGGAAAGCTATTTTTAGCCATCCATTTGCAGGGGCCGCACCAAACGGCATAGGCATCGACAAAGATCATTTTCTTTTCCTTTTTGGCCTTGGCCAAAATATCGGCCCATTGGCCTTCAGAGAATTTAATGCCCTGCGCCCAGCTTTGGCCGGCACTAAAGAGCATAAAGAGCGCTAGGCTCCAAGAAATCAGTAGTTTCATACGAATATAATTATGAATGAGCGGGTAATTGTTTTGTTTTGGGGCTGCCCCGCCCTGCGGGCGGGTCGGGCTGTGCGGGGGCTCGCAGGTTTGCTCGGCCCATCGCTTTTTTTCGCTTTGCTCAAAAAAGCTCGGTCTGGCCTTCGGCCACCCCCTACCATCCCTCAGCCTGCGGGCGCTTCGCGCCCTGCTAGATCCAGCAGTATCTTATAGTTGGGCCAAAAACTGGCTCAATTGGCGAACTGCCTGCCCTCTATGGCTAAGCTCTTGTTTTTCTGCTAGGGTCATTTGGGCAAAGCTGCGCTCATGTCCTTGGGGAACAAAAATGGGATCATAGCCAAAGCCCTTTTCGCCTAGGCGTTGGGGGGCAATTTGGCCGGGGGCGATGCCTTCAAAATAATGGATGTCATCTGGACCGAGATAGAGGCAGATGACCGTTCTAAATTGGGCGCTACGATCTTGGGCCTGGGCCAATTCTTTTAGTAGCAAATCCATATTATCATCGGGATTTTTTTGTGGCCCGGCATAGCGGGCGGTATATACCCCTGGTGCGCCATTTAGGGCGGCTACTTCTAGGCCAGTATCTTCAGAAAAGCAGGGGTAGCCATAGTGGTCCCAGACGTATTGGGCCTTTTGTAGGGCATTGCCTTGCAGGCTATCTTGCTCTTCGGGAATATCTTCTAAACAACCAATATCGGGCAGAGAGAGAAAATCGTATTGCTCGCCCAACTGGGCCTTTATTTCACGGATTTTGCCCGCATTGGCGGTCGCCATGACCAACTTTTTCTTTTGCATTGCTTCTGTCGTTATTTTTCTGAAGGGAAAATATCTTGTAAGGCCCGCCAAAGGGCCAGCTTGTGCTGCTTTTGTAGGGCAATCTGTTGTAGGCTAATGCCCTGCAATAATTGTAGGCCCTGATAATGGACCAATTGATAGAGGGGCAGCTCGAGCCGCAAGCCCAAAACCGCTGTGCTGAGGCCAAAGAAAAAACAGGGCGCTAGGGGCTTTTCCTGCAACTGAAAACTTTGCTTTGGGGGGCAGGGAACAACTTGTACCTCTTTCTCTAAAGATAAGCCCACCGCCTGCATGACCTTAGCCAAAAAATCGAGCTCCTCGGCCGTATGTTCTTGGGCCAAAAAAACATAAGCTTTTTGATTGGCGGCTAGCGAAAGCGGCCGCTGAGGAATCTGATAGAGTTCAGTTTCAAAGAAATTTAAATTAAACTTCATTTTATTGGCTTTTATGAAAGCGAATAGGCCTTTAATTGCTGTTTGTCTTCCTCTTTGCCCAAGAAACTAAAGATAATAAACTGCCTGACTGGCCTAAAATATTATCAGTCAATTCTAAGGAGCTCAAAATAATGCAGGAGCAATAAAAAGGTTGTACAAAATATTATTCCTATATATAGCTTATTATTTGTTTTTTATTCTAAACAAATGTTAATAGTTTTCTGTTAACAGAATTTTTTGTATCTTCACGATCCGAAAGCCATAGGCTAGTCCTGAGGAAGTAAAGCATTTTAGTGGGAAGCTATTCCGTGGAGATTTCTTTTTCTGTTAGGGTTCAAAAGTACGGAAAAAGCCGAAGAGTTTGGACTATTTGCAAGGCTGCGGCAATCATCTTTAACCTCATCTAATATATATATAGTATGAAATATCCAATTTCAGTGGAGCTGACGAAGCAATCTCGTCTGGCCGAGGTAGATTTTGATAATTTGATTTTTGGTCGTGTGATGTCAGATCATATGTTTGTGGCTGACTACATTGATGGCGAGTGGACCGATTGCAGAATTCTCCCTTATGGCCCAATGCCTATGAGCCCTGCTATTATGGCTTTGCATTATGGGCAGGCTATTTTTGAGGGGATGAAGGCGAATAAATCAACCAAAACGGGAGAGCCTATTTTGTTCCGTCCCGAATTGCATGTGGAGCGCCTCAATCGTTCTGCTAAGCGTTTGGCCATGCCAGAAATCCCCGCCGAAATTTTCTTAGAAGGGGTACATCGTTTGGTCGATTTGGATCGTGACTTTATTCCTCAATCAGAAGGATCGGCCCTTTATCTTCGTCCGCATATGTTTGCTACAGATGCTTATTTGGGTGTTCGAGCTAGCGATACTTACCGTTTTGTGATTATGAGCTGCCCTGTAGGGCCTTATTACCCCAAGCCGGTTAAAATTAAGGTAGCTGAGAAATATGTCCGTGCTTTTCCTGGTGGAGTAGGCTTTGCCAAGGCTGCTGGCAATTATGCCGCTACTTTGGCTCCAGCTCTAGAAGCTAAGGAGCAGGGCTTTGACCAGATTTTATGGTTGGACGGTAAAGAGTTTAAGTATTTGCAAGAGTGTGGGACCATGAATATCTTTGTGGTCATTGATGGCAAAGTGATTACGCCTCCTACCACAGATGCTATTTTGGCGGGCATTACTCGCGATAGCTTGATTCACTTGCTCAAAGACAAAGGCTTTGAGGTAGAGGAACGCAATATTTCTATCCAAGAGGTGGTGGAAGCCCATCAAGCAGGTAAACTAGACGAAATGTTTGGTTCTGGAACAGCGGCGGTCATCTCTCATATCTCAGACTTTAGCTATAAGGGCGAAAACTTTGAGTTGTCTCCCATCGAGGGCCGTAAAGTAGGACCTATGGCCAAAAAGTTAATTCAAGATTATAAGGTAGACGCCGTAGAAGATACTTTTAATTGGTTGCTGCCTGTACGCAGGACTAACAAAGAACTGTCTAAGTAAGTATAGTCAGTTTTTAGTAGAGCAAAGCTGCTTCTCTATTTTAGGGAAGCAGCTTTTTGTTTTGGGCCAAACTGCATTGTTGAGTTAAAAAAAAAGGGGCATTCCTTTAAGGGCCTAGATAAAAAGTTATTTTTGTAGCATCTTGCTTTGGAGCGAGCAGGCGGCGAAGCCGTCTGCAGGCTAAAGGCCAAATAGAAGCCCTGTTACTTCTATCCTTTGATTTAATTTCCTGCTATTCTGCGTTATTTTTCTCCCCCATAGCTAAGGCTATGCCTTTAAAAAATGCCTTGACTAGCCTGAAATTCTTATCAAAGAATGGCCGAAGCGCCAGGACTTCCATTCGGCCTAGCGATGTGTAGGGGTGGCCGTTAGGCCAGACCGAGCCGCCGCAGGCGGCGAAGGGCCGAGCAGACCTGCGAGCCCCGAAGCGTAGCGCCGACGAGCGCAGCGAGGCGGAGGCCCCCAAAAAATAAAAAACTAAATTTTCATCATTAGGTCCTGTTGGGCCAATTACTCATTGATACTGCTATTCTGTATGGATTTCATGACAATTTTCTTTCTCATTATTGGCTTTGTGTTGCTCATCAAGGGAGCCGATTATCTGGTAGATGGGGCTTCGGCGGTGGCCAAGCGCTTCGGGATTCCGGATATTATTATTGGTTTGACGGTGGTGTCTATGGGGACCTCTGCGCCCGAGTTGGTGGTTAGTGTGGGCTCTGCTATGAAGGGGTCTACGGGTTTGGTCTTTGCCAATGTGATAGGGAGTAATATCTCTAATACCTGTTTGATTTTGGGTGTGGCCGGGCTAATTGTGCCCTTAGTGGTGCAATCGACCACCGTAAAATATGAGTTGCCTTTATCTATTTTGATTATTCCCCTGCTCTTTATTTTGTCTAATGATGCCATGCTTTGGGGGGCCGAAACAAGCACGCTCAGCCGCATCGATGGCTTTATTTTATTGGGCCTATTTGCGGGCTTTTTGTACTATGTTTTCCGTTCTGCCAAAAACAATCCCGATGAGGTAGAGCAGATTGATCCCTTACCCGCATGGAAATCGGCTATCTTTATTGTGGGCGGTATTGCGGGCCTTATTGTTGGAGGAGACTGGGTGGTCAGTTCGGCCAAAGAAATAGCCACGACCTTTGGTATGACGGAGCGTTTGGTGGGGCTTACCGTTGTGGCGGTAGGGACCTCCTTGCCCGAACTAGCGACCTCTGTGGTAGCCGCCATGAAACGCAATTCTGATATTGCGATTGGTAATGTGGTGGGCTCGAATATCTTTAATGTACTCTTGGTTTTGGGGACTAGTGCGGCTATTATGCCCACCAATTACGAGCTAGCCATCAACTTTGATTTATACTTCCTAATGGCGGTCAGTTTTGTCTTATTTGCCTTCTTTTTTGTGGGCACTTTGCGCAAAGAAAGCCTCTATACCCTAGACCGCTGGGAGGCGGCCCTTTTATTGGTTGCAATCATTGGATACTTTGCCTATATCATCGTCAATGACCCAGGTGTAGCCGCTGTAGGCTAGGGTTTTTGCCAAAGGCTATCGATGCCGGGATATTCTTTTTTGGCCCAGCGCCACAAGCGTTTTTCCCAGCGTTTTAGGGCCTTATTATTTAGCTGATGGGCCTGCCAATGGGCAGAAAAAACAAGAGAATCGCCTTGATAAAAGGCCATAGAAGAAACTGGCGCTCCTGGCATAGGGGGCGGCAGTTCTTTTGTTTGGGGCCTAGGGGCTTTGGGGCCCAATTTATTGGGGCCTTGGGCCAAGAGTTCTTCCTGTTGGTTGGCCGATTTACGGACAATTTGCAGGCCCTGGCTATCTAACTTCATCCGCACCGACTGCTGATAGGGGGGAGGGAGACTAGGGTTGCCATTATAATATTCTAGGCGGTCCCAATTGGGGCCTTTATGGCAGGCAAAAAGCAGCAGGCAGGCCAAGAGGCTAGGCCCAAAAATCTTAAAATGCATAAAACTGGATTTAATGTAGGGCTAAGTTAAGAAGTTGTTGGAACATTTAGGGACGCATATTTTTTTGGGGCTGCCGCTACGCCCTTCGGTTGTCGAACTGGCGCCCCTTTGGGGCTGGTTGTCCCTTTGGTCGGGTCGCTCCACTTTGCAGCTCGCAGGCTTGCTCGGCCCTGCAGCCCTTCGGGCTTGGGTCTGCCGCCTGCGGCGGCCCTGCTTCGGCAGCTCAGCCTGCGGGCGCTTCGCGCCCTGTCCACCGCAGAAAAAAGCGGGACAAAAAGACCATAAAAGGGAACTAAAAAAGAATTCCTCTAAACAAAATTTAACGATAGTTAAAACCGATCAAAAGAAATTAAATTTTGGGCAAAGGGGCCTTTTCTTATATAAAAGAGAGTAAAGCTATCATTTTACTGCTAAAAGCTTCTAATTGAAGCAACTGCGGCCTAGAAACTAGGGGGCAAAAAAAATAAAATTCCTTTGCATAGGTGGCGAAACTGCATATCTTTGCAGCGAATTTAAGAAAACCATCATAAGCTAAACAGCATGCTTAAGAAAATTTATAGCCTTCTAGTAATTGCGATTTTGGGCCTTTTTGTAGGTCAGAATCAGGCTTATGCTTCTGGGGGCGATGACCCCATTGAGGCGGTCATGCACCACATTGGCGACGCACATCAATTTCACATTGTAGGCGATATGTATTTGCCTTTGCCTTGTATTGCGTATAGCGATGCGGGTTTTTTCTTTAGCCTATCTTCTGCTTTCGAGTATAGCCATGCCAATCATATGAGCAGCAAAGCCATTGATGGTTATGTCTTGTATCATGATGAGTTGATGCGCATCAAGGGAGATTTCCCTGCTGGTGTTGTAGAACTAAAAACAGATGGACATGCCGATGCACATTCAGATCAGCCCATGCCTGGCCATAGCGATGCTCATGGCGACAAGCAGGTGGTCGATGAGCATGGCGTGCATACAGAGGGTGGCCATGATCGTGATGAAGTGCATGTGATGCACCAGATTACGCATGATGGAAAAACCTATGAGCTAGAGTCGGCTAGCAAGCTACAAACCATGACTAGCTGGTATGATTTCTCGGTAACGAAGAATGTATTTTCTATGTTTTTGGCCTTCTTGCTATTGGTGCTCATCTTTAGCTCGGTAGCCAAAGCTTATAAAAAGAATCAAGGAAAAGCGCCCAAAGGCCTTCAGTCTTTGCTAGAGCCTATCTTTGTATTTATGCGCGACGAAGTGATTGAGCCTGCAATTGGCCACAAATGGGAGAAATTCTTCCCCTTCTTGATGTCGCTATTTTTCTTTATCTTGTTCTCTAACTTGTTGGGCCTCATTCCTTTCTTCCCTGGAAGTGCCAACATTACCGGAAACTTGGGGGTAACTTTGGTCTTGGCCGTATTTACCTTCTTGGTGACCAACATCAGCGGAAATGGCCACTACTGGCGCCACGTTTTTGCTATGCCTGGTGTACCTCTTCCCATTTTGATTTTGTTGACGCCTATTGAGGTGGTGGGTTTGTTTATTAAGCCTATTACGCTCTTGATTCGTTTGTTTGCAAACATTACAGCCGGTCACATTATCATCCTTTCATTGGTTAGCTTGATTTTCATCTTCTCTAATGGAGGCGAAAACACAGGCGGTGCCGTAGGAGGTGGAGCGATTGCTGTTCCTTTTGTATTTGCCATGAACTTCTTGGAGCTCTTTGTAGCTTTCTTGCAAGCCTTCATCTTTACTTTGCTTTCTTCTATTTATATCGGTGCAGCTGTAGAAGAGCACCATCATGAAGAAGCGCACTAGATTTCGACTAACGATTATTATTTATATTTTTTTCATTCTTTAATCATTACTTATTATGGGACCTCTTGGAGCTGGACTAGCTGTTATCGGCGCAGGCCTTGGAATTGGACAAATTGGCGGTAAAGCCATGGAAGGTATTTCACGTCAACCTAAGGCGGCTGGTGACATCCGTACAAGTATGATTATCGCTGCTGCTCTTGTTGAGGGTGCTGCCCTCTTTGCTATCGTAGTAGCTTTGATCAAAGAGTAATTTTAACTCTTCAAGCTGACTCGGCAACGATTGGTTGTCGAGCAGCTTCTTTTCTTTTAGAATTTATACTATTTACTATAATACACATATATACTCTGCCTTATGCTTTATCTAGCAGACTTCTCTGTGATGAATCCAAGCTTCGGCTTGTTGTTCTGGACCAGCATCATCTTTATCTTGGTATGGTTGGTAATCGGCCGCTTTTTCAAGAGTATCAAAAATGCGCTTAAAGATCGTGAAACCGACATCCAGTCGGCTCTAGATCAGGCCAAATTGGCTCGTGAAGAAATGGCTCAACTAAAATCTGAGCATGACGTATTGTTGAAAAAAGCTCGTGAAGAGCGCTTGAAAATTATTGCTGATGCTGAGGCCGCTCGCGAGCAAATTGTAGAAGAAGCCAAAGCTAAAGCAGACCAAAGCAGCCGCCAGATGATTGAGGCCGCTAAAGTAGAAATTGAGAACCGCCGCAAAGAATTGGAGGTGGAGCTCTTTAACGAACTCGGTCAACTTTCTGTACATCTTGCAGAACAACTCATTGGCCGCGAACTAGAAAACAAGCATGAGGATTTCATTCAGTCTAAAGTGACTGAGTTGAAAAATACAGACCTCGCTCAGCTCAACTAATTTTTTCTTCCTCTAACTTTTAGCTATTATGTCTATTAGCCGTATTGCCGCTCGCTACGCCCAATCACTCTTTGATTTGGCCCAACAAGAGCAAGCACTCGATCAAATTCATGAGGATGTAAAAAGTATTGAGCAGGTGGTAGAATTGCCCGATTTTGAGGCAGTCATGAGAAACCCACTGATCTCTACCGAGAAAAAAGAAAACATCTTCGAAGCCGTGTTCAAAGGGAAAATTCACCCTCTGGCCCTCAATACTCTGATGGTCATGGCTGAACACAAAAGAGAACGCTACCTTAGCGCTTTCTGCCACTTCTTCCACAACCTCTACACTGAGTATAAAGAGGTTTCTATCGTTAAACTGACCACGGCCACTGCCGTTAGCCAAGCCGCTATTGACAATATTTTGGCTGGCTTTCAAGAAAAAGGCCTAATCAAAAAAGATATTGAACTAGAGGTGGCTGTAGATCCTAGCCTTATTGCTGGATTTGTGCTCGAGTTTAATGATAAAGTATATAATGCCTCTGTGGCGCAAAAGCTCTCTGAGCTGAGAACCAAATTTAGTCAAAACCTCTATACTAAAAATATTTAAAGATATGGTTGACGTAAGACCGGACGAAATCTCCGCAATATTGAAAGAGCAAATTACTGGTTTTGGCGCCGGTGCAACGCTCGAAGAAGAAGGTACCGTATTGGAAGTGGGTGATGGTATCGCCCGTATCTATGGTTTAACAAATGTAGCGGCCGGTGAATTGGTCGAATTCAAAGATAAAGGGGTTCAAGCTATCGCCCTTAACTTGGAAGAAGATAACGTAGGGGTTGTACTTATGGGTCCTTCTGAAAAGATTAAAGAGGGAGACAAAGTAAAACGTACTGGCCGTATCGCTTCTATCGATGTAGGAGAAGGTATGCTTGGCCGCGTAATCAATCCTTTGGGCCAACCCCTAGACGGACGTGGCGCTATCAAAGGAGAACGCTACGCTATGCCCCTAGAGCGTAAAGCTCCTGGTGTAATTTACCGTCAGCCTGTAAATGAGCCACTCCAAACAGGAATCAAAGCTATCGATGCCATGATTCCAATCGGACGTGGACAACGTGAGTTGATTATCGGTGACCGCCAAACGGGTAAAACCGCTATCGCTATCGATACTATCCTCAACCAAAAAGAATTTTACGATCGCAATGAGCCCGTATATTGTATCTACGTCGCCGTAGGTCAAAAAGCTTCTACTGTAGCTATGGTAGCTAAAACACTAGAAGAAAATGGCGCTCTTCCTTATACCGTAATCGTTTCTGCAGCAGCTTCTGATCCTGCTCCCCTTCAGTTCTACGCTCCCTTTGCTGGTGCCGCTGTAGGTGAGTTCTTCCGCGATACAGGACGCCCCGCTCTTATCGTTTATGATGATTTGTCTAAGCAGGCGGTAGCCTACCGTGAGGTATCTCTACTGCTACGCCGTCCTCCCGGACGTGAGGCTTATCCCGGTGACGTTTTCTACCTTCACTCTCGTTTGCTAGAACGCGCCGCCAAAGTAATCAACAATGATGAGATCGCTCGCGAAATGAACGATTTGCCCGATTCACTCAAAAACGCTAAGGATGCTCAAGGTAATCCTATCGTGAAAGGTGGTGGATCTCTTACGGCTCTTCCTATCATCGAGACACAAGCAGCCGATGTTTCTGCTTATATCCCAACTAACGTAATTTCTATTACCGATGGTCAGATCTTCTTAGAGTCTAACCTTTTCAACGCCGGTGTGCGCCCCGCTATTAACGTAGGGGTGTCTGTATCTCGCGTAGGGGGTTCTGCTCAGATCAAACCCATGAAAAAGGTATCTGGTACCCTTAAGTTGGACCAAGCTCAGTACCGCGAATTGGAGGCTTTTGCCAAGTTTGGCTCTGACCTCGATGCAGCCACTAAGCTCGTTCTCGATAAAGGTGCCCGTAACGTAGAAATCCTAAAGCAACCTCAGTACTCTCCCGTTTCTGTAGAGAAGCAGGTAGCCATTATCTACTGTGGTACTAAAGGCCTTTTGCGTAACGTTCCCGTCGATCGCGTTAAAGAATTTGAACGCCTGTTCTTGATCGAACTCGATCGCCGCCTACCTGATGTACTTACTGCTTTCCGCAACAAAAAGTACAACAAAGAAGATCTCGCTAAGATCGAAGCACTTGCCGCCGAAATGACGCAGCAGTTCGCTTAATCATATACTCTGAGGGTTTGGGCTAGCCCCGCTAGCCCAAACCCTTCTTTTCTTATTTTCACCATCTAGATGTCTCGAAATGGCCAACCTTAAAGAAGTACGTGACCGCATTCAGTCGGTAAACTCTACGCAGCAAATTACCAAAGCGATGAAGCTGGTAGCGGCCTCTAAGTTGCGTCGTGCCCAACAAGCTATCACGCAATTGCGCCCTTACTCAGAAAAACTCAATAGCATTTTGTCTAACATTATGCTCACTATTGAAGAAGGAGCAGATGAGTCTGGCTACTCTAATGAACGCCAAATCAATAAGGTCTGCCTAGTGGTGATTAGCTCTAACCGTGGCCTTTGTGGTGCCTATAACTCTAATGTAATCAAACAGGTGGTCGGCCTGCTAGAAGAAGGAGGAAAATACCACAAGCAATATGAAGCCGGCAACGTTTCTATGCTCTTTATCGGTAAAAAAGCATACGATATCCTCAAAAAGACCTACACTAAGGCTACCTTGATTACGGATTATCTCGAAATCGTAGGTAAAGATTTCTCTTCTCAACATTCTATGCCTATCGCCGAAATGCTTATGCAGCAGTATCTGGACGCAGACTATGACGCTATTGATATCGTCTACGCTAAGTTCCGCAATGCCGCTATGCAAGAGTTTGAAGTAGAACAGTTCCTCCCTATCGCCAAAGCAGAAGCTCCAGAAGGTCAAGAAGACTTTTCTGTAGACTTTATCTTTGAGCCACCCAAAGAGGACCTGCTCGAATATCTCACGCCTACTATCCTCAAAACGCAGTTTCACAAAACTATCCTAGACTCTAATGCCTCTGAGCATGGTGCCCGTATGACGGCTATGGATAAAGCTTCTGAAAATGCCGATGAGCTCTTGCGTGAACTCAAAATTAACTATAACAAAGCTCGCCAAGAAGCAATTACTACCGAGTTGGGAGAAATTGTGGGCGGTGCCGCCGCTCTCGAAAGCCAATAGGCCAAAAGAGAGATATACAAACAAAAAAAGGAAGCCAATCGGCTTCCTTTTTTATTTCACTAGCTTGGTTCTAGTTTGCACCAGGACGACGCTTCTGTGAAGAGGCATCATCGGTAGTCGTTGCTCCACCACGCTTCTTCTGTGCATCAGCATCTCCTTTGGTAGTTGCTCCACCACGACCCTTCTGAGGATCTTTAGTGGCTCCACCAGAAGTAGCTTCTTCAGCAGGAGTTGTAGATGAGCTCTCGCTACCAGAGGTAGCAGATCCAGAGCTAGGCGCAACAGGACGAGTGCTGCCACCAGCAGTAGCACCGCTCTTTGTAGGCTCCTCAGGAGTAGCCTCGCCATTCTCTTCTTTGTACAAGCGCATAGCCTCTTCATCAGCAGTTTCTTGGCATTTCTGCATCTGCTCTTCCATGAATTTGGTCTTTAGCTCTTCATATTTGGCGTCAATTTTCGCCTGCTCACCATCATCAAAAGAAGATAGCAAACCAAAGGCACCCAACCCTAGGCAAAAGGCACCCGCAAACAATAGTTGCTTTTTCATAACTATATCGGTTTTATAAAAGTCAAAATAAAATTACTGCTCAGCTTCTCCTTCTCCTTCTGCTTGCTCTGCCATAGCCTGAGCAATAGAGTCCTTTTTAGCCGCTACCAATTCGTCGCACTTTTTAGTGGCTTCTTCCATTAGGGTAGCTTCTTCTGTTTTTAGTTTTTCTTCCGCTTTTTTGGCAATATCCGCCTCGCTAGAAGCTCCGCCGCCGCAGCTAACGACAGAAAAGGCCATAAGGCCTAGGCTCAAAGCGCCTACAATTAGTTTTTTCATGATCTTGTACTTTTGATAAAATGATTCGTGAATAGACTCAAATTGCTTGCTAAAAAGCTTTTTGAGCCTATACAAATTTAAGATAAAATATCAGATATACAAGCGCAAAGCCCTGTTTTACTATGCTTCTAGGGCTGGCTTTTCTCCTTTTTTAAAATGCTAGGGCATAAAATCTTCCTGCTTTTTGTTTTCGTTTTTTTGGGGCCCGCGGCCAGCTTGCTGGCCGCCGCTATGCTGCGGGGCTCGCTGTTCGCTCGGCCCTGCAGCCGCCTGCGGCGGCTTGGGTCTGGCCTACGGCCCCCCCTCCGCAGCGCTGGGCCGCTCATCTGTCTTTTTTCTTTTGGTCTTCTTCTTCGGCAGTTGGGGAGTTTTGGGCCCATGGGCTGAAGCCCATATTTGCTATCTTGCATCCTAGAGGGCCGAAGGCCCGCAGGCTTAGGGATGGATAGGGGGGCTGCGAAGCCGCAGACCAAGGAGCGAAGCGACGCAGGGCCGAGCAGACCTGCGAGCCCCGACACAGCCCGGCCCGCCTGAAGGGCGGGAAAGCCCCAAAAAAATACAACCTCAAAGATCAGATAACTTCCCTAGCCCTAAAATTCTAAGCCATAGAAGTAGTATAAAAAGAAGCCCAACAAAAGCAGATGCAAGAGAAAAGCGGCCCAAGCTCGCCAGAGAAAGGAGCGTTTTTTGGTTTTGTGCCGAAACCAATAAATGCCCGTTAAAAGGCCCAAGCTACCGCCCAAAAAACCTAGGCGCAACAGCTGTTTTTCGGGAACTCGCCAAGCGTCTTTTTTGGCCTGTCGTTTATCCCAGTACATTTGTATTAGGGCATAAATATTTAGGCTAATGGGGAGGAGGATAAGTAAAAGCATAGCTAAAGGCGAGACTGATGAATAAAATAGTGGTCCAAAATAACCAAAGCCGCCATGGCCTCTACAATGGGGACGGCCCGAGGGAGTACGCAGGGGTCATGGCGTCCCTTTCCAGCTAAAGTAACTGGCTCGCCCTTTTGGTTAATGGTTTGTTGAGCTTGCATAAGGGTAGCCACGGGTTTAAAGGCCAAATTGCAATAAATATCCATTCCATTAGAAATTCCGCCCTGTATTCCACCAGAATAATTAGTGGTGGTTTTGACCTGTCCATCTTCCATGACAAAGGGGTCGTTATGTTGGCTACCGCGCATTTTTGTTCCGGCAAAGCCAGAGCCATATTCAAAGCCCTTACAGGCGTTAATGCTGAGCATGGCCTTGGCCAAATCGGCTTGGAGGCGGTCGAAGACGGGTTCGCCTAGGCCGGGGGGGACACCTTCTATGACCAGTGTAATTTGGCCCCCGATACTATCGCCGGCTTTTCGGACGGCTCGGATGAGGGCTTCCATGGCTTGGGCTGTTTTTGGTTCTGCTGCTCGAACGGGATTTCGTTCTACTTCTGAGGGGTCTAGCTCCCAGTAGGGGCGAGTACATTCTAGTTCGCCCACTGCTTTTACATAGGCCCAAATCTTTATGTCATATTGGGCCAAAATCTGCCGAGCGACGGCTCCAGCGGCTACCCTTGCGGCAGTTTCTCTGGCTGAAGAGCGGCCTCCACCGCGGTAATCTCGGATGCCATATTTTGCGGCATAGCTATAGTCGGCATGAGAGGGGCGATAAAGCTCGGCCCAGCCGCTATAATCCTTAGACTTAGCATTTTGATTGGGGATAAAAATATGCAGGGGCGTGCCCGTTGTTTGGCCCTCAAAAAGGCCCGATAAAATCTGAAATTCTTCGGTTTCTTGGCGTTGAGTAACAATAGCCGATTGGCCGGGTCGTCTGCGGGCCAAATCGCGGCGAATGAGGTCCAGATCTAGAGAGAGGCCAGCTGGGCAGCCGTCAATGATGACTCCAATTCCAGCCCCATGAGATTCCCCATAGGTACTAATTCTAAAAATTCGTCCAAAACTATTGCCCGCCATCTTCCTCCTCGATATAGCTAGAGTAATCTTCAATTTTTTGGGCCAAGCGGGCCTCCAGATAAGCATGAGTGCCACCCAAAACTGCTAAAATCATTCGGGCATCTTCTTGATAGGCCTTTCTTCTTGCGGCGCTCCAATAATGAGGGGGAGGGCTCATATTGACCAGGCGGTCGGCCAATTTGACCAAGCAAGCTTCTTTAGAGGTGGCTTTGATGCGGTTTAGAGAGTCTGCCATTTGTTGTGCTTTGGGCAGCTTTTTATTTTTGCTTAGGGCCTGCACCGCCAAGCAAATTTCCTCACTAAACTCACGGGCGAGCTCCTCGGGCAGGATATCGGTATCTTCTAAAACATCATGAAGGATGCCTACCTGCAAGCAGAGGTTTTCGTCAAAACCTTCTGCCTCATTTTCTAGGGCAAAGTTAATTTCGGCTCCAACATGAGCAAGGTGTAGTAAATACGGCAATTCACTACCCGACATTTTTTGCCCAGCATGAGCGCGAGCGGCAAAATCTAAAGCTCTACGATAAACATCTACAGGCGTTGGCATATTTTCTATCTTTAGGTCCTTAATGAAGTTATCCGCATCAAAATTACGGAAGAACAATTGAAAGTTAGTAAACTTCTGGCAAAATCAAGCCTTTTAGCTAGGCGGAGCGTCATTATTTAGCTTTTGCTGCCCTTGGGCAGCCTTTGTCGAGCACTTGGCCTAGCGATGTGGAGGGGGGCGGCCTAGCCGCAGACCCAAGCCGCTGAAAGCGGCTGCAGGGCCGAGCAGGCTTGCGAGCCCCGGAACGTAGCGCAGCAAGCGCAGCGTAGCTGAGGCCCCAAAAAAATACAAAAAAACAAGAGCGGCTTTTGTTTGGCCCTACAAATAGCTGTAGCTTTCCAATTGATTTTAAAACCAACACTACTTATGAAAACATTATTACCTATTCTTTTTGTACTGGCTTTTGCGCCTTGGGCTTCGGCTCAGTTTGTCATTTTTGGCGAGGCCCTACAATCCAATATCAGCAATTCTGGATTTACCGTTAGCTACAATACTTCTCAGCCGGGCGAGGGTCTTTTGGAGTATGGCCTAACGCCTAGCCTAGAAATGGGTTTTTCTGCTGCTGGTCCCAATGCGAGCAGCCACCAAGTAGCCCTTTCGGGCCTACAGGCTGCTGAGGTCTATTATGTTCGCCCCAACCTGATTCGGAACGGCGACACCATTCCCTCAACCAAAACGGCCATTATGGCCACGGCTTCTAACTCGACTGGGCAGATCAAAATCTTCTTTAATAAGAGCATTGATGTGAATGTCTCTAATGGAACCTATCCGCATATCAACAACTCTTCGGCGGCTATTGTTGCCGAGCTCATTAAGCGAATTGATAGTGCCCAAACGAGCATTGATGTGGCTGCCTATAATATCAACCAAAGCAATATTGTAACGGCCCTAAACAATGCCCAAAACAGAGGGGTTGTTGTGCGCTATATTGCCAATGATGGGACCTCGAACAGTGCGTTGAGCAATGCCAACTTTCCTTATGAGGAAGTGAATAATACTGGCCTGATGCACAATAAATTTCTCGTTTTTGATGCGGGCTCTGTCTATGATAGCTACGTTTGGACAGGCTCTATGAACTTGACTTCTGGAAATATCTATGACGATTTTAATAATGTCGTTTTGGTCCAAGACCAAACTTTGGCCAAAGCTTACACCATTGAATTTAATGAGATGTGGGGTAGCACGACAACTACCTTTGATGTGGTGGCTAGCCGTGTAGGCGGTCAAAAAGCCGATAATACGCCGCATTTGTTCATGATTGGCGGCAAGTTGGTCGAGCAGTATTTCTCGCCTAGCGATAATACCACCACGGCCATTAAAAATGCTGTACTTTCTGCGGGTGGAGATGTTTCTTTTGCCCTACTCACCTTTACGAACAATGAGTTGAGAGATGCCGTTTTGGACCGTCAACAGTCTGGAGAGCAAGTAGCTGGAATCATTGAAAATATTGGCGATTTGGGCAGTGATTATAATGACCTCAATGCCGCTGGCGTAGATGTTTATGCCGATAATCAGCCTCATGATATCCACCATAAATATGCAATCATTGATGCCAATACCCCCAATTCTGACCCTCAGGTGGTTACGGGCTCACATAACTGGTCGCAAGGGGCCGAGGATGAGAATGATGAAAACACCCTCATTATCCATGATGCCGAAATTGCCAACTGGTACCTGCAAGAGTTTTCTGCTCGCTATTGTGCCAATGAAGGAAGCAGCAGCTGCCAATATGATCCTGCTGTTTCGGTTTGGCAAACAGAACTAGAGAGCTTCAAGCTATATCCCAATCCTAGCCAAGGCCAAATTCAAATTGAGTTGGATCAAGAGCAAGTATTAGATTATCAGCTGCTCAATAGCTTGGGCCAAAGCATTCTAAGCGGCCAAATTCAAGGACAGCAGGCGCAGCTAAGCCTAAATCAACTGCCCAAAGGAAGCTACTATTTGGTCCTTTATAAGGAAGGCCAAGCTTGGGGCCGACAACTCATTCAGCTGTTTTAAGCCTTTGCTTAGCAAATAATAAATAAGCGGCCAACTCTTCTTAAAGAGTTGGCCGCTACTTTTTGATTGGTCGCTATTCCTGAATAATCGCCTTGATTTTCTCGGCAATAGCCTTGCCCTTGGGCCCCAATGATTTTATAGGTTTACCACTAGCCGCATAGGCCAAAAAGGTAAAATTATCGGCCAAAACCTCATCGGGATGAATCGTATAATTGGTATTGCGACCAATTTGCTCCCAGTAATTATGGAGCTCTTTTTCCTCTAGGCCCAAATCGGGACTTTTTATGCGATATTGGCCTGCTTGGGGCAGCTCCTCTAGCTCAAAAAACTGGAAAAGCATAGCTTGTAGCATCGGAATGCCCTTATAGGCCCCAAAACGAGAAAAAATAATGGGAGTGGCCAAAAATTCTTGTTCGTTCTCATCTTTTAGCCGAATGGCATAATTTAAATCCAGGCCATCGGGATTATAGAAAATGCGCTTTTGGACAAAATCAGACAAGATCAGGCTGTCTATTTGCTGATAACCAATGGCCGCATAAAGTGCCTTCCTTTTTTTTGGCGAATAGCGAGAATAAACATGAAAAATCTCATGAATTAGGGTTTGTTCTAGCTTGCTGCTATTGACCAACTGATCGGCTGGAATAACAATGCAGTTTTCTCGAGTATAATAAACCGAGGCCCCATAATAGCTGCCCAAAGTCTTTATTAGCCGCATTTTGGGCAGCTTAATATTAGGCGCAAAAGCAGCAATGCGGTCTAGGGCCGACTGAAAGGTCTTATGCAGCAAAATTTGCTCGCTCGCACTAAATTCTTGAACATCCTTTTGCAACATTTCTTTGTAGTGGGGTAAGAGGTCTAGCCTTTTGTTTGTGGCCTTTTCTAGCTGCATCTGAATGGCCATTTCTAGGGCTTGTACCTTTTCAAAATAACCCTCCTTACGGTCTTGCACAATAGCGGCTTGGGCTGCTTCTAGCGATAAAATTTCATAGTCGCAAAGAGCATGATGTCCCTCTTTTTGGGGCGGCTGTTGGCAGCTGCTCAGCAAAAGGAGGCCAAGCAAAGGAAAAAGAAGAAAACGCATAAAATTAAGGGGTTTTAAATTGTTGGGCCAAATAATAAGGTGCCTCGGGCCCCATGCAAAACAGGAGGTCCAAAGCCGATAAATGAGGCAAAAAACCTAAACGGTCCTCAAAAAGCTGAGGGTAGGGCAGGGGCGCAAAATAGGGATCTGGCGCTTTGGCTTGCTGCGGCCGAATCTGATTCCGAAAATCAATGCCTGCCTCAAATTGATGCGAAAACTGCGCGCTAAAAGAAGGCGTTTCCAACTGAAAATGCTCCAATAAAAACTGCAAAGCCGCCCAATTTAGAGCAAATAAATGACTGGGCCGACTCTCCAAAATGGCCCGAACTTCCTCCCCATAATAATCAAAAAAAGGAGCCTTGCCATAGGCCGTTTCTATGCTGCGCCAATGCTGCTTGGGCCAGTCCTTTTTGTAGTCAATTTTTACCTCCCGAACCGGCAATTGCTGATGCTTGCCCTTCTCTAAAGGCACCGATAAGGCCAATTTCCCCTGGGCCGTCGCCAAATGATAACGATTGCGAAAAGACCCCTTCCGATAATGCTCCTCGCCTTCCAAAATAACCGAAAAACCCAGCCATTTAGAGAGGTACTGCAAAGAGGGAAAAAGCTGTAATTCTATTAAAAGTGAATCCTGCATAAGTCGTCTTGTTCAATAAAGTTTAGGCAAATATAATGCATTTGAAAAAGGATTTGGGGCTGCCCCTCCCTTTGGTCGGGTCGGGCCATTCCGCAGCTCGCTGCTCGCTCGGCCCTGCAGGCTTTTTCGCTTCGCTACAAAAGCCTTTGGTCTGCCGCCTTCGGCGGCCCTGCTACAGCCCCTCAGCCTGCGGCCCTTCGGGCCTGTCCACCGTAAAATAGACCTAACGCTAAAATGTCTTAAGATTGAATATAAATAAGTTCTTGAAGGGCTAAACTTACATAAATATGACAGTAAAATGACGCTCTGCCCGTACTTTTGTAGTGCTTTGCTGTTTACTATAAATGTAGGTCTTTTCTGTATAAGCTAGCCCATTTGCTTGGCCCTATAACCACCAAGCAAAAACTGTTTTGCAGAATCTACCGTACTTCAGTAAAACCGGATTGCCATGCTCCCTGGCCCCAAAGCGCTACAATTTGTTGGCGTCTCCCTTTCTTAACAGCTGCTAAAGATATCGCCATGAAGGCCATAGAACAATACAAAATCATCACATTTACCCATCGCCGTACTGATTTAAACGGGATTGGCCAATTTGTACTCCGACCGAAAACAGAGGAGGAATCTGTTTTGGAACAATTGCATGCCTTTAAGCAGCAGATTGGCGCCAAAGAGATCTATTATCTTTCTACTTGTAACCGCATTCTGTTTTTAGTGTTGGCCCAAAAAGAGGATAAAGGCAAGGCCTTTAAGCAAAAGTTTATGCAAACCCTATATGCAGACTTGAGCGAGGCCCTACAAGCTAAGGCCCTTAAGGAGGCTTTTTTGTATGAGGGCCTAGAGGCGATTGACCACTTTTTTCGGGTTTCGGCTTCTATGGATTCTTTGGTGGTGGGCGAGCGCGAGATTCTTCGCCAACTCCGAGAAGCTTATCAAGATAATCTGGAGCAAGGCCTTACGGGAGATGCCATCCGCTTACTGATGCGCTTTACGGTAGAAACGGCCAAAAGAGTATACTCTTCTACTCGCATTGGCGAAAAGCCCGTTTCGGTGGTGTCTTTGGCGGTTTCTAAACTCATGCAGGCCCAATTGCCACCTAGCTCTCGCTTTTTGTTGTTGGGGGCCGGACAAACCAACGCTCTTTTTGCCAAGTTTCTAAAAAAGTATGGCTACCATAAGGTCACGGTCTTTAACCGCAGCCTGAAAAAAGCGCAGGAATTGGCCCAAGATTTTGATGGGGAGGGGCTTTTACTCAGTCAGTTGGGAGAATATAGAAAGGGATTTGATGTTGTGGTGGCTGCCACAGGCGCCAAATCGGCCCTATTGACGACTGAGCTTTATGGGCAGCTTTTGGGCGAAGAAGCAGCAAGCAGCAGTAAATTACTCATTGACTTGAGCATCCCGAATAATATTGAGCCCGCTATTGCGGAGCAGTACCCCAAGGCGCAGTATATTCCCATTGAGAGTTTGAGAGAATTGGCCCAAAAGAATTTGGCCTTTAGAGAGCAGGAACTAGAGCGGGCCAAGGAAGTCGTAGAAGAGCAGGTAGATATCTTTTATCAGGCCTTTAAGGAGCGTTTGATTGAGCTAGCCCTCCGAGAGGTGCCGATTCAGGTGAAGGCCATTCGGCAGCATGCCCTGAATAATGTATTTAAGAAAGAACTAGCCGATTTGGATGAGGAGTCATTGGCCCTTTTGGACCGTATGATGGCCTATATGGAAAAGCGCTGCATTGCGATTCCCTTGCAAGTGGCCAAACAAAATATGTTGAAAGAAGACTAGCCATTCTGGTCTAGAGCGGGGCCGAAGGCCCCGCAAAGGAGCGTAGCGACGCGGCTGAGGGATGGATAGCAGTGGCGCAAAGCGCCAGACCCAGTTTTTTGAGCGCAGCGAAAAAAACGCAGGGCCGAGCAAGCCTGCGAGCTGCGACACAGCCCGACCCGGCCATTGGCCGGGGCAGCCCCAAAAAAAGAAATAGAAAAACTTCAGTATCTTGGCGGCGAACAGAATAAAAAGAATATGAGAAAATTGATTATTGGGACCAGAGGCAGCAAATTGGCGCTTTGGCAGGCCTATTATACGCAAGAACAGCTCAAGGCATTGGGTTTTGAGTCTGAATTGAAGATTATCAAAACGCAGGGGGACCGCATTCAGCATCTCAGCTTTGATAAGATGGAAGGCAAGGGCTTTTTTACTAAAGAAATTGAGGCTGCTTTGTTGGAGGGCGAGATTGATTTGGCCGTGCATTCGATGAAAGATATGCCCACCACACAGCCCAAAGGCCTAAAATTATCGGCTGTATCTTATCGGGACAAGGTGGCTGATTTGCTCTTGATTCGCAAGGAGGTAGTTGCCGAGCGGGAGCCTTTGGGCTTGCCGCCCAATGCCATTGTGGGGACCTCTTCTGCCCGTAGAAAGGCCCAGATTTTAGATTTTCGGCCCGATTTGGAGATCAAGGATATTCGGGGAAATGTGCCCACTCGCCTCAATAAGCTCAAAGAAGGGCAGTTTGATGCGATTTTGTTGGCTGCGGCTGGCGTTAATCGCCTAGAAATTCCCTTAGATGAGTTTGAGGTTTTTGAGTTTGATCCTAGAGAATTTGTGCCTGCTCCCGCCCAGGGCGTTTTGGTTTGGCAATGTCGCTCGGAGGACCTACAGACGCAGCGGATTGTAGCCAAATTGCATAAAAAAGAGGTAGTCGCCTGTACCAATGTAGAGCGTCGCTTGTTGCAGCTCTTTGATGGCGGCTGTCAGATGCCTTTGGGGGCCTACTGCTACAAAGAAAATGGCAGTTATCACGCTTATGCGGCAGTAGCCGAAAGCTGGAACAGCCCCGTGAAGCGGGTCCAACTATCGGCCTCTACTCATACAAAATTGGCCGAACGCCTCTATGCGCTCTTGCAAGAAGAAGCCTAATTTTGGTAAATTGTATCGCTGCGAAGGGGGAGGAGCATATCGAGCTCATTGACCTTATAGCGGCGGATGACCACCATCGGTTTGGCTCCCATAATGGGGAGCGAAGGAATTGCCAGAATCGACTCGGAGGGTAAAAAAATAAGATATTGGCCCAAAGTCTCTAGTGGATTTTGGGCCGCATCTTCTTTGAGGGCCAAGAGTTGGCCCTCTCTTTCTTTAAAGATATGCAGCTCTTGCTGTTTGCCGTCAAAACTACCACAAACAAAAAGAGAGTCGCTAAATTGGTGTATAGCTCGAAAATCGGGCTGCGGAGCCTCAAAAAGTAGGGCGGCCAGCTTATTTTTTTTGTCCTTTAGGGGCAACTGCAGGCTCATGTTATTTTTCTGGACCAGCAGGCTATCCCCTTTTATGGCCAACTGATAGCGATTGCGCCCAATCAGGGTATCAATACCCGCATTTTTGGCCGTTCGTTCGCCCGCCAATCGAAGAGGGAGCTCTTGCTGCCCACTACTGTCTTGGGCCAGTTTCTCCTTAAGTGCTTGGGCCTCTTGGCTAGTATCTTGGCAAGAAAAAAGGGATAGCATCAAAAAGCAGCAGAAAAAAAATCTAGCGAATCGCATGAGATATATTAGTTTACAATAAGAAATTTAGTATTGAGGCGTTCTGTGCCATCACTATTGACCGTAAAGACCAAATAAACGCCAGGGCTAGCCTTTTGCCCCTGATAATCGTAGCCGTTCCAAACCGCCTGACCACCATAGGCTTTTTGCTCAAAGACCAAGCGGCCCCTTGCATCGGTAATCTTGACATTGACATCCTCGACCAAGCCACTAATCGCAATCTGTCCCTCATAATTTGGGCGAACGGGATTGGGAAAAACCCGCACTGCCGATTTATTGGCAAAGCTACTGCCTTGGGTGGCCTCGGCTCTAAAGCCTTGTAGGCCGCTTTCTGTGGCCATATATACTTGTCCAGACTCGGGGTCTACGGCAATAGCGCCCACCCGATTATTAAAGAGTGGACTATTTTCCTCGGTAAAATAATAAATTTGGCTATAGTCTTCTCCATCTAATAAGAAGACGCCATTATCACTAGCGATCCATTTGCGGTTAGCCCCATCTACGGCAATGCTGCGAATGTTTTCATTCTCCAACAAACGACCATTAAAGTCATCGGGATTGATGATGGGCCGAAGACCAGGGCAGTTATTATCAAAAACAGAGCAGCTAAAAATGGTCACGCCATTATCTGTACCCACCCAAATGCTTCCGCTGCGGTCACTCACTACACAATTGACCTTACTAGAGGCCAGCTCGCTATTGCTTGGGGTAAGGACCTTATAGCGCTCGTCTCCATCTACTTCTAGTTCGCCACTATCAAAAACGAGCAAGTTGTTTCCTCTCAGCTGAACAATCCATTTATAGCCGTAGCGATCTATCGCAATCGGGCCAATTTCAGAAGTGTAGGGGTTGGCAAAACTCTTCCAATCGCCCTCTTCAGTTTTTACCACAATGGGCTGCACGGCTTTATGGTTGCTCATCCATAAGTTGTTATCTTCATCAAAGGCGAGGCCCGTGATGCGAGTTCGGTTGGCATCGCCTTGGGCTTCTTGTAGGGCCGTGTTGGGGCTGTCTTTATCCCAAACATAGATGCTATCTTCTTTGGTGATCTGGACCAATCCAGCCAAAAAGGAGCCCATATAAACGCTGCGGTCTTTGGGGCTAATGGCCAAGCAAGAGAGGTTGTCTACCCCATTGAGCTCGGCACGGTTGGCCGGGCGGTAGCTCTGCCAATCAAAGTCTTCATAGCGGTAGGCTCCAAACCCATCAAAGAAAACGCTAACGTAATCAATCAGTCCGCCTGTGGCCCAAAGTACGCCATATTCATCTACGCCCAAACTCGAAACATTGGCATTATAGGGCCCTTCAGGAAGATAGGGGCTCAGACTGCCGTCGGCATTGTTGCGGTATAGCCCCTTGCCCCCCGCCATCCAAATGGCCGAGCTGCGGTCCGAAAGGGCATCAAAAATATTTCCCGAGATATCGCCATCAAAGAAGTAGCCTTCTAAACGCTCATCCTCAAAAAGGACCTCTACATAGTTGGTCCCTGTGGCCATGGTCAAACGAGTACCAAAGGCATTAACTTGCATGCGCAGCTTAGAGCGGCCCGTATACATATAGTTCTCGCCATTATGAGGCAGATGGCTAAAGTTTTGGCCATCATAGCGCATGAGGGTGTCATTGATATCGGCATACAAACGGCCGTTCATTTTCCCCAAGGCAAAGCTCTCATAAAAGTCTAGGGCCAAGCCATCGGCAGTGCCTAGCTTGCTCCAATTATTAAAGTCTTGCAAATTGACGCCTTCTACAGGCACTTTGTATAAGCCCATAGCGGTGGCCATAAATAGCTCTTGACCCAGGCGCTCACTCGCATAAACCTGCATGCTCGTAAAGGTGGTCTGCGCAAATTCTCCGCTTTCTTGCTCATAGCAAACCAAGCCAAATTCTGTAGATAAATAGACCTGATTGCTATCGCAAAATATATGGCGAATGCTGCGCCCACTAGTAATATTGGCATTTTGCTTAATAGCGGGACGGTTCATAATGCGGCCATCACTACCCAAAATATCTAGGTTGCCATTTTCATAACCAATAAAAATGCGCTGGTAGTCCGCACTATAGGCTAAGGTGCTAATCCCCACATCAGAAAGCCCCGTAATTTTATTGTAAAGCACAAATTCTCCACTAGCCTTAAATACCGAAAAAAGCCCGTAGTCCGTGGCCGCATAAATATGGTCTGGGGTTTCTATCAAGGCTTTGGTTTGCCCATAGGGCAGAAAAGATTCCCATTGCCCAATCCCCACTTTTGGGGCCAAAGATTGCGCCTGCAGAAATGAAAAACTTAGCATTAGCCCAAGAAAAAAAAGGAAGGTCGTTCGCATAATTTTAAGTTTACAGCTAGCAAGTTCAAAAAAAAATAGGACAATGCCCCTTACAGCATTGCCCTATTCTAAAAATATCTAGTTCATTCTTGTTGTTTTGCAGTTGCTCCTTACTTCAACTACACTTTTACAAACGCTGGCTTTTTCAAAAGGGTGGGGTTCCTTTTCTTTTTTTCTTCTTTTTTTTGGGGCTGCCCCGGCCAAAGGCCGGGTCGGGCTGTATCGCAGCTCGCTGTTCGCTCGGCCCTGCGGCAGCAAAGCTGCCTGGGTCTGGCCTTCGGCCACTGCTGCCCATCCCTCAGCCGAGGCGCTGCGCGCCTTGGCGGCGGCTTCGCCGCCTATCTGGACCAAAAAAGCGCCCCAAACTGCTGTTTGGGGCGCTTAGGGCCTTTTTCTATTTTGCAATCAAGGGCAAAATGGCCGGAATGCTTTGGTCTTCATAGGCTTGCATGGTCGCCACCGGAAGGTTTCCACCATAAAAGCCTGCTGCCTCTGCTCGAATAATATATTTTTGGTCGGGCCGCAAGGGTAAACTAATTTTACCATTGGCATCGCTTGTAAAGCGCTCTTCACGACCATCTAGTAGGTTGGTCAAAACAACGGTAGCTTGCCCAATCCCTTTTTGGTTGCTTTTCTGCACCACCTGAAGGTCTACGCTCAGCTTTACCTTAACGTCCTCTCTGGTCTCCAACATGGGCGGATCCCCTTCGGTATTTTCATAGTTGTAAGGATCCTCATTGCTTGTGGTATTTTCTGCATTAGGATCAGTGCTAGGTTCATCTGGAAGGGCCCAGGGGTTGTAGTCAGGATCATCTGGATCTACAGGATCTTTGGGCTCATTGGGGTCGCTCCAGCCCCCATCAATTTGGCCATTATCAACCACCGCTTCGGGGTCAAAGTTATCGGAGCTATTAGGGTTGGGCGTAGGCTGGCCTCCTGTTCCTTCATTTCCGTCTAGCTCTCCACCATCTTCTAGCATGGCTAGGTCCATAGAATCCACCTTTTCTTTAGCGGTGGGCTCTTCTACGACGAAACCAGCATTGATGAGGCTGTCGATGAGTTTTTCGTCGTCGATGCCAGAATCGGCGAGGCTGTCGGTAAAATTTAGCTTTCCTCTAGGGGCGATGCCAGGCGGTAGCTCCTGAGGTTCTTCTCCGGTCAAAATAAATTGATAGAGGTCATCGCTTCCATTTCTAGAAGAAGAGAAAAAGCCCTTAGTTTGGTCATCATCTAAGAGGAAGTAAGTATCATCAAAGGCAGAGTTGAGCGGTTGGCCCAAGTTCTCGGCCTCGGTCCAGTCAATTCCGTTACCCGTAGGTCTAGAGCGGAACAAGTCGTAGCCACCATAGCCCGCCTTACCTTTAGAGGCATAGTAGAGCGTACCATTGGGGTGGGCAAAGGGAAAGGCCTCATTGCCTCGGCTATTCACGCCCTCGCCCAAGTTTAGGGGTTTAGACCATTTATCGCCCATTTTGCGGCTCATCCAAATATCCGTTCCGCCAAGTCCACCAGGCATATCAGAGACAAAGAAGAGGACTCGGCCATCGGCAGAGAGGCTAGGGTGCATAAACTGATAGCCTTGGGTAACAAATTCTAGGACCAAGGGTTTGCTCCAATCGCCATCGACCAATTCGCTGGCAAAAATTTGTAGGGTATAGGCTTCGGCATCAGGGGTTTCTTTTACCGAGCGGTTATAAAAGCAGAGCTTTCCGTCTCGGCTAAAGCTAGCTGGACCATCATGTCGGCGACTACCATTGAGTTTGCGGGCAAAAGGAGCTGGTGCGGCCAATTGTCCATCAGCACTTAGTTCTGAAAAGTAAAGATTGAGGAAAGAGCGCTCTTGCTCCCCCCAATTGGCGCTAATATCAGCGGCTTGGATACGGTCCGAGCTAAAGACGAGGCCGGTACCATAAAAGGCGGGGCCAAATTCGTCATTTAGGCTATCATTGACTGCCGCTTGATAGTTAATTTGCACATCGGGATAAACGGGAATAATGGACTCAATGGCATCTAGGCGTTTGAGTAATTCTGCTGGGGCGGGATCTTCGGGCCGTTGGTCGGCATACTGCAAAAACTGCGAACGGGCCTCATCAAATTTGCCCAAAGAGAGTAAAGATTGCCCATAGGCCAATAGAATATCGGGCCGTTCATCGGCATTTGGAAGCAGGTCCTCAAAAAGAGGAACGGCCTTGTCTACATGGCCTGTTTCATTATAGCTTTTGGCCAAATTGATGCGGGCATCTACGCCCATAACGCCTTGGCCCGAAGTCGTGCCCATTAAAAGCTCATATATTTCTTGAGCTTCTACATAACTCTCTTCATCAAAGAGGTTATTGGCTTTTCTAAGTTTGTTAATGCGCTCTTGCCCAAAGCTGGCCCCACTAAAGGCAAAGAGCAGAAAGAGAAGTAAGTAAGTCCTCATAAATTGCTCATTTTTATTAGTCGCTGCTAAGTTAAGTATTATTAAAGAAGTTCTTGTTTAGAACTTGTTTTAATCTGATCTTCTGGGGGGGCTAGGGGCGGGCTGTGATTGGCCTAGCGCTGTGGAGGGGTGGCCGCAGGCCAGACCCAAGCCGCCTGCGGCGGCTGCAGGGCCGAGCGAATAGCGAGCCCCGCAACATAGCGCCGCAAGGCGAAGCCGCAGCGGAGGCCCCTAAAAATCCTTGCCCAAAGATAAGTAGATTTTGGCTTGTTGGACCTCGCCAGTTTCTACGCCCCAGCCACAATCTACTTTGACAAAATAGCCCAAAACCACCGAACGCAGGCCAAAACCAAAGCCCTGCACAATGGGGCGGCGGTAATAATTGACCCGCAGGCGGATGGGCGAGACCACATTTACCCCAGAGGCGGGGTCGATGGTGGTGCTATTGAGGGGGTTGTCTTTGGAGAAAGGCGAGCTGCCCTGCCAGGCGGTCCCCACATCATAGAAGCCCGTGAGCTGTAGGTTGCGCAAAATGCTAGAATTGCTGTTCGAGTTGCCCAAATATTCTGCAAGCGGGATGCGCAATTCGGCATTGATGAGGGCAAAAGAGCTTCCATTTCTGATATTGGCATCGAAGCCGCGCATATTGGCGGCCACCGTTTGGTAGGCATAATCTTGTCCATCGGGCAGAGGAATGGTTTCGGTTTGGCTGCTAAAGAGCCAGTTTTCCATACCGCCCAAATTGTACAAAATCTTTTGTTGGCCAAAAGAGCTAGCGCCCACAAAGCGGAAGGCCAAAATGCTTTTATCGTCCAATGAAATATATTGGCGGGCATCTAGGCCCAGGGCAAAGGTGGGCGTATTGGCTACTTGCCCTAGGCGGTCGCCAGTGCTAAAGGGAACCCCCTGAAAATAATCGCCATAAATGCGCATTCTAGAGCCTTTGCGGGCATTGAGGCCCAAAATAACGCTATTGTCATAGACATATTCTAGGCGAATACCTAGGCGATTTTCATCATAAATAGGAACGCTCAGGCTGCCCAAATCCTCGGGGCGGATGGCCACTCTATCGGCCTGAAAACTCAGGGTAGATCGGATAGAGCGGAAGCGGCCAAGGGGGTAGCTAAATTCGGCCATGGCCAAATGCTTGAGGGTGCGGCCCTCTACCTGCTCCTGAATGGTCCCCGTGCTATCCTCCAAAACATAGTCTTCGCTAAAGCCTCTGCGGTAGAGGCTGTATTTTTGGTCCAGACGATACTTGCGGTTTTCAAAGTTGAGAAAATACTCCATGCCATCAAAGGTAACGGGGATGCGCATGCCGAGCTCTAGGCGGTAGTTTTCTAGGGCATCGGTAAAGTTGATTTGGCCCAAGAGGCTAAGAGGCGGCAGGCGGAAGGGGCCGCCCAAATAGAGGTCTAGCCCATTGTAGAGTACGCTATTGTCTAGGTTAAACGCTACGCCTTCAAAGAAGAAGTTATTTTCCTGCTTTTCGCCTTTTTGGGGATCAAAAACGAGCAACTTGTGCTGAGGCGCCTTAATGGTTTTTTCCTCTGGCGTTTCCTTTTCTACAATTTGGCCATCTTGTCCTTCTACCAGCTCAATGGCTTTTGGGGGTGTACTATCCTTTTTGTTGAGTTTTGGCGTTTCCACCTCCTCAAATTCGGTCTGAAACAAGTAGTTATCAATATCTACTTTGGCCGTATCGCTTTGGTTGGGGGGCAGGCTATCGGCCTTGATTTCTTTTTCTACAGCCTTGAGCTCTTCCTCCAAACTCTTATCGGTTTGAGGTACTTCTTTTTGGGGCTTTTTGCTTGTCGTTTTCTCTTTTTGCTTCTTGGCTTTTTGCTTTAGGAGGCCATGTTGCCGCTCTAGAATAAGGCGGTAGCGACTAGGCGCCATTTGCATTTCTCTATCGCTACGCAAATCTCTCAAAAAGAGCTTGTACTCGCCGCCGCGGAAAAGCAGGTCGGCTACTTTTTTACCATTGGGCGTAATGCTTTGGGCCAAAATACTACGGCTGTAATTGGTGTTGGCCATGAGCTTTGTTTGCCAGCCATAAAGGGGCTGCTGTCCAAAACTATCCATCTGGCTGCTATCGGCTGCGCTAAAGCTGCTATCTAAGGGCAAGACAATAGGCGCTTCTCCCGATTTGGGGTAGCCCACTACTTGCTGGCCCAATAATACACTATCTATCTGGCCAATATAGCGGTTGTAAATTCCCGATTGATCGCTGAGGAAGCTAAACTGCCCATCGCCCAAGGCCTGAGGGTTTTTCTCATTGACCAAAAAGCTGTTGGTCAGGCGAATGGGCGCTCCTTTTTCCTCCAATGGCAAGAAAAAGAGATCAAACTGAAGCAAGGGCAGTTGCTGGCCCAAGGGGAGTTTCATCTTGGCCTCTGGGCGGTTAGAGCTAAATAAAACTCCCTTTTTACCTTGAAAACTCATTACGGTTGGACTCAAATCATCCCAGGCATCTTGGCTCAGGTTTTTGGCCTGCCCATTACTATACAAAAACAAATCACTTTGTCCCTCGGCCTGAGCCGATAGCAAAAACTGACTGCCCTGATAATGACTAATATGGCCCACCCGCTCAATGTCTTTTATTTCTTGGGCCTTGCCTAGCTTGCCCGTGGCGGTATTCAAAAATTGCAAATAGACCTTCTCGGCCCGCTCAAATACAATGGCGAGCTCTTGGTCGTTGCGCCAAGCCAAAAGCGGATAATGCTGATCGCTGCGGTTGCTGTAGTCCTTGGCCCCTTGTCGCCAAACGATTTTGGCTTTCTGGCTTTCGGTCTGCTGCAAAACAACTTGCTGTTTGCCCAATTTCTGCTTTACATAGGCCAGCTGCTTGGCATTGGGGGCCAAAACCAACTGACTAATGGCCTTTTTGCCCACATTCACTTTGAGCTCTCCCGCATTCGGAAATAATTTGCCCAAATTGTCACTCTCATAGCGCTGCATGAAGTATTTGTACCAACTGCTGCCCGCTACCGTATAAAAACTACTGCCAAAGGCATAGCGAAAGCCCGCCTCAATGCTATGATTGATGCGGCTGAGATACAACAAGTTCGATACGGTGGCCTTGCCATGATTGCGGGCGATATAATGAAATAAGGATTGGCCCGCCAACTGCGGATGCTCCTCGGCCAATTCTAAAAAGTTGGCATAACGAGCCGATAAAAGGGCCTCCCGAAGCTGATCGTCTTTTTCTGTGCTCCATTCTTCTACAGCATGGGCAATTAGGCCCTCCGTAAACCAATCGGGCAGTTCTAAAAGGACCGAGTTCTGCACGATTTCTTGCAAATTAGACCCAAATAGCATGCGGTTGAGTACCGCCCGAGCAATGCCCTCCCGCAGGTTTTTGTGCAGCTTTTGGTGGTTGCCATCAAAATGAACCAATAGCTTTTTGTCTAAATAGACCTGCTGGCCCGAATTGAGCAAGGCCGGAGCCGATAAACCCACATTAGATTGTAGCAAATCACTGTAGTCATCATAAACAATGACCTCGATAGGCTGCCGAATCTGATACTCAAATAAACTCTTGAGCTGCCGATAATCTTGCTCGGCCATGGGCAAAAGCGTCTTCATCAAGCCCTCTTGCTGGCTATGATAATAGAAGGTGAAATTTAAGGTCTCATAACGCTTCCATTGGTACTGCTCCCGCTGCAAACGGTTTTGCCCAAAGTCAGAACTGACCAATTGAGCCGCCACAAACTGAGGGGCCGCCCATAGAAAAATAAAGAAAAGGTAGAGGTAGGGATGTTGTCGCATAAGTTGGTGCTGCTATGGTATTTCTAAATGAGGCCAATGAGGTTGTTTTTTTGGGGCCTGCCGCCTTCGGCGGCCCTGCCCTTGCGCCGCTCGCAGGTCTGCTCGGCCCTGCAGCGCTTTCAGCGCTTTGGTCTGCCGCCTGCGGCGGCACGGCTACAGGCCAGTAGGCCAGTCGCTTCGCTCCTCTGCGGCTCGCTGCGCTCGCCTGTAGGACCCAAAAGTAGGGCCCTAGGCCCATTGCCCACAATTTTAGGGCCTCAATAAAATCGGTTCTCTGCTTAAATAAACGTATTTTTGCGGCAAAAGGTCGCTTTTGGCTGTTTTTGGGCCAAAAGCTAGCGTTTAAAACTATCTTAAAATAAGGAATTATGGCTGTGGTTCAAGCTTTCACTTTTAATATGTTTCAGGAAAATACATATATAGTATATGACCAAAGCAAGGCATGTATCATTGTAGACCCTGGCTGCTACACCGCCCAAGAACAAAATCGCCTGAAGCTGTATATTGAGGAAAGGGGCCTTAAGCCCGAGGCTGTAGTGAATACGCATTGCCATTTGGACCATGTCTTTGGAAATGCCTTTGCCTGCAAAACTTGGGATATTCCCCTCTATGTACCCGAAGGCGAGGCCGCTATGCTCGAGGCTTTTCCTAGAGTGGCCCAACAATATGGGGTGCCCAATGTTACGCCTTCTCCAAAACCGAATAAACTGCTCAAAGGAGGCGAGACCTTTAGCTTTGGCCAAACGAGCTTTAAGCTGCTCTATTGCCCCGGCCACTCGCCCGCTAGCCTTTGCTTTTATTCGGAAAAGGACCATCTGCTCCTCGCGGGAGATGTGCTCTTTTTTGGTAGCATTGGCCGAACCGATTTGCCTGGCGGAAATTATGAGATCCTTATGCAATCTATTAAGGAGGAGATTTTACCTTTGCCCGATGAAACCGTAGTCTATTCGGGACATGGACCCAAAACGACCGTGGGCCGAGAACGCAAAATGAACCCTTTCATTAAAGAGATGCGCTAAGCCCCTTTTTGGTTGGTCCAAATAAGGCGAGCGAAGCGAGCCGCAAAGGAGCGCAGCGACTGGCTGAGGGATGGACAGCAGTGGCCGTAGGCCAGACCCAGCCGCCAAAGGCGGCGCAGGGCCGAGCAGACTTGCGAGCTGCGAAACAGCCCGACCCGACCGATAACTCATGAGGGTTTTAACCCTCATTTTGTATAGCTTCGCAAAGCGATACCGCTTTGCGCTGGGTTTCAACCCAGCGGGAGGGGCAGCCCCAAAAAAAATTAAAAATTATTAAGACGATTGAATAGCTATGAAGCGAACAGAACTGAAAGAATTGGGAGAATTTGGTTTGATTGACCATCTAACAAAGGCCTTTGCGCATAAGCATGCTTCTACGATTAAGGGGGTGGGCGATGATGCCGCCGCCATTCGCTATGCTTCGGAAGGTCCACTAACCCTAGTCTCTAGCGATATGCTGGTAGAGGGAATCCATTTTGATTTGGCCTATACGCCCCTAAAACATTTGGGCTATAAGGCGGCTGTGGTCAATTTTTCAGATATCTATGCCATGAATGCTCGCCCCAAGCAGTTGTTGGTCAACATGGCCCTATCTAATCGTTTTTCGGTAGAAGCTATGGAGGAATTGTATGCGGGCATTCAGCTTGCTTGCGATATTTATGGCGTTGATCTGGTGGGCGGAGATACCACTTCTTCACTCAAAGGATTGGTGCTTAGCCTGACGATTATGGGCGAACAAGCCGCCGATAAGGTGGTCTACCGCCGTGGGGCCAAAGCTGGCGATTTGCTTTGTGTAACTGGGCATTTGGGCGGCGCTTATTTGGGCCTTCAGCTGCTAGAAAGAGAAAAGCAAATCTTTATGGAGCAGCCCGATATGGAACCCGATTTTGATGGCGAAGAGGAGCTGGTGGGCCGCCTACTCAAGCCCGAAGCTCGCCAAGATATTATTGCCTTTTTTGAGGAGCAAAAGCTGGTCCCCACCGCTATGATTGATATTTCGGACGGACTCTCTTCGGAGGCGCTACACCTTTGTAAGCAATCGGGCCTAGGGCTCTTGCTCGAAGAAGTGCATGTGCCGATTAAGGAAAAGGTCTACCGCAAAGCCCTAGATTTTAATCTGGACCCCTTGGTTTGTGCTATGCATGGCGGCGAAGATTATGAGCTGCTGTTTTGCATCAACCCCAAAGATGCCGATAAAATTAAGTACAATATGGATATTTCCATCATTGGGGAAATGGTGCCCGCCGCAGATGGCATCCGCCTACAAACCAAGGGCGGCAAGTTGATGGATTTGGTGGCCCAAGGTTGGACGCATCATTAGGCGATCGATTTTTCCATCTTATTTTTGACTGTTATACCTATTATATATCATGAAACCGAAATTAGTACAAGGTAGCCGCGACTTTGGTCCTTTGCAGCTCCGTCAACGCAAATATATTTTTAATACGCTCCGCGATATTTTTAGCCGCTTTGGCTTTCAGGAAATTGAAACGCCGGCCCTAGAAATGCTCAGTACCCTACAGGGCAAATATGGGGATGAAGGCGACCAACTGCTCTTTAAGATCCTCAATAATGGCGATTACCTCAATGGGAAAGAGGTGCGCAAACAAAGCAGCCCCGAGGAACTCGAAAAGATTTTGGCCGAGAAAGATAGTGCCGCCCTTAGCCCGCTGATCGCTAGCCGTGGCTTGCGCTACGACCTGACCGTTCCCTTTGCCCGCTTTGTGGTCCTCAACCGCAACGATATTGCCTTTCCCTTTAAGCGCTATCAAATTCAGCCCGTTTGGCGAGGCGACCGCCCCCAAAAAGGCCGATACAGAGAGTTTTATCAGTGTGATGTGGATGTGATTGGCTCGGACTCTCTGCTCTATGAGGCCGAACTCCTCCAGGTTTACGATCAGGCTTTTGCCGAATTTGATGTGAAGGTCGATATTCGCCTCAATAACCGCAAACTCCTAGAGGCCTTGGCCCAAATGATTGGCCAGCCTGAGCTCTTTATGCCCATTACCGTAGCTATCGATAAGCTGGACAAAATTGAGTGGAAAGGCGTGGCCCAAGAACTAGAAAAACTAGGCCTAGACGAGCAGCAACAACAGCAAATCCAAGCCGCTATTCAGGCCAAAAGCCTAGAGGAACTAGCCGAGCTTTTTGGGCCAACTAATGAAGTGGGCCAAAAGGGCATTGCCGAGCTGCAAGAGGTGCTGGCTTTCCTAGAGGGCTATAGCTTTAGCAATAATTTGGTCCTTGACTTTAGCCTGGCCCGTGGCCTGAGCTACTACACCGGCTGCATCTTTGAGGTGGTGGTCGATACAACTGCCCCCGGCCAAGAAAAGGTCAAGATGGGCAGCATTGGCGGCGGAGGACGCTATGATAACCTGACCGCAGTCTTTGGCTGGGAAGGAAACTCGGGCGTAGGTTGCTCTTTTGGGGCCGCCCGCATCTTTGATGTGATGGAGGAATTGGGCCGCTTTGAGCAGATCCCCGCCGATGAGGTCGAGCTGTTTTTCCTCTGTATGGATGAAGACTCGCTCAAGTATGGCTTTAGCTGCCTACAAGCTTGCCGAGCCGCTGGCATCAAGGCCGATATTTATCCAGAAGCGGCCAAGTTTAAAAAGCAGATGAAGTATGCCAACAAAAGAGGGCTGCAAAAAGTGGTCATTATTGGCGAGAGCGAAAGAACAAGCGGCCAGCTCCAACTGAAGAATATGGAAACGGGAGAACAGTCTAGCGCTAGCTTAGAAGAGCTGATTGCTCAACTCAAGGCCTAGTTAGCATAGCCGCATGGCAGTAAAACAGTCAATAGCTTAGGGTGTTGGCTGTTTTTTTATGCCTTAAAATTACTGTTGTAAAAAAAAAACATAACTTTATCCCAAATTAAATCGCAAAGAATATGAAACAGATTTTATTTATCCTCCTCTTTCTTATTTCTCAAGGCCTACTGGCCCAACAACAAGATACCAGCGGCTTTTGCCCTACTGGCAGTATCTGGGTCTATAAGCATGCGGTGCAGATGTATTTCCCGCATTATAGCATGTTTAGCTATGAAAAAGATACGCTGCTCAATGGGCAGGCGGTCAAAAAGATTCGCCACGATCGAGTGGCCTATGACTATCAATACCAAAACCAGCAGCCCTATATTGCTGGACATACGATTAGCTGGCAGAATGATGAGTTTCTCTATGAGCAAAATGATAGCATTTATTTCTATCTGGCCGACAGCCAGCAGTTTTATCTCTTGCATGATTTTTCGGCCTTAGTGGGCGATAGTTTAGCTATTCAGCAGCACCGAAATGCCTGCGGAAACAATAGTAATTACCCGCTGCAAGATACTTTAGCCATTTTGGAGCAAGATACCTTAACTCTGGGCCAATGGGCCTTTAAACGCTCTTATTACAATATTTCTTCTAGCATCCTAGAGGATAGTACTAATCAGTATTTTAAGGGCAAAATCATTCACAATATCGGCGGCGAAACTACTTTTTTCCCTTATCCCAATCTACGCCTTTGTGACCCTAATGTTTACATTCAGGGCCAAACTACGGAGCTAGTCTGCTACCAAGATGATGAACGGGGTGTACTCATTGATGAGGTGCAAGAGGAATGGGGCTGCCAGAGCCTCATTACTACCGTAGCCCAATTGGCCGACCCTTCTATGGCCCAAAATGCTCCGCAGGTTAAACTATTTCCCAACCCCACTCAAGCGCAGTTTTATCTACAGAGCCAGCAGCCCCTTTTGCGCTACGCCATTTATCAACTCAATGGGCAGTTGGTCCAGCAAGGAAGCCTAAACAACAGCCAAGAAAACTACCAGATTGCCGTCCCCAATTTGCCTGCAGGACTCTATATCCTACAATTAGAAAACGAACAGCAAGAGGTTTTTTATCAAAAGTTTAGAAAGCAGTAGCCTATTTCGCAAAGTATAATAGTTAGAGGTCCAAATCTTAGGGTTTGGGCCTTTTTTTATGCCTTTAGGAGATTGTTTTGGGGCCTGCCGCCTTTGGCGGCCGGGCCCTTGCAGGGCTCGCAGGTCTGCTCGGCCCTTCGCCGCTTTCAGCGGCTCGGTCTGGCCTTCGGCCACCCTTTCAGGCCCCTAGGCCTGCGGCCCTTTGGGCCTGTAGGACGAGTTTTTGGAATGGTCCATTAAAGTCTTGATCTACGGGTTCACAAATTGCGAATAGCATCCCCCGCTTTACAAATGCCGTTTTGCAGTTGCGAATAGCATACCCCTGCTTTACAATTGCCATTTCACAAATTGCGAATAGGGCAAAAAGGTTTTGATGGGCTGTTTGATCTCTGTCAAATAGGGCATAAAAGTTTTGATGGGGTATTTGATCTCTGTCAAATAGGGCGTAAAAGTTTTGATGGGCTGTTTGATCTCTGTCAAATAGGGCATAAAGGTTTTGATGGGGTATTTGATCTCTGTCAAATAGGGCATAAAGGTTTTGATGGGCTGTTTGATCTCTGTCAAATAGGGCATAAAAGTTTTGATGGGGTATTTGATCTCTGTCAAATAGGGCATAAAGGTTTTGATGGGGTATTTGGCCTTTGGCCATGGCGGCTTCGCCGATATCTGCAGCCTAAAGGCCGCAGCCAATCTTGTTGGGCCATCATCTTTCTCGCCGCAAGAGCTTAAAAGCCCCTGCTTTGGTGATAGAAGGCAGGGGCTTGGGTTTTTCAGGACCTGCGGCTTTTAAGCTGCAGGCCAAGAGGCGATAAAGAGCTAGCTGATTGGGTCCTAATCTGGCTGCGGGTTTCAACCTGCAGCTATGGCCGAAGGCCAAACGGCCTAGCGATGTGCAGCAGTGCGGCGCAGCCGCAGACCCAGGCCGTCAGGCCGCAGGGCCGAGCAGACCTGCGAGCTGCGAAACGTAGCGCCGCAAGGCGAAGCCGCAGCGGAGGCCCCAAAACAACAGCGAGCTGCGACAACAAGCCCTTTAGGGCGTCTTCGACGACTGAAAGGAGTAACGCCCCAAACCCTAAATAGACTAGACCTATAATCAAAATAAAATATCCGTAAGCTTGTTGCTGCAAAATTATTGTTTGTAAATTGCGCTATCATCAACCAAAAAACAATGCTTATGCGCATTTTATCCACTATTTTTCTTAGCTGTTTGATGCTGACGGGCTTATGGGCTCAGGGGCAAGAGCTTTGGCAAAGCCAAACAGAGGCGAGCATTCCCGTTTTGGGCGTTCGTTATATTCAGCCGCAGGCCGCAGCTTATTATCAATTAGATTTGGACCAATTGCAGCAGCTACTAGATGCGGCTCCTATGGAGTTTACGCCTATTGCGCAAATGAGCCAGACCCTCATCAGCCTGCCGATGCCCGATGGCAGTATGCAGAGCTTTGATATACAGGAGTCTCCGATTATGGAAGCGGCCCTATCGGAGCGTTTTCCCGATATCCAAACCTTTAATGGGCGAGGGGTTACGGACCCTAGTAAATCGCTTCGCTTTGACCTCACGCCTGCTGGCTTTCATGCCATGATTTTGCAGGCCGATGGGCCCACAATCTTTATTGATCCTGTCTATTTTAAGGGAGACAAGCGCTATTATCAGGTCTATTACCGCAGCGATTTCCGCTCTACGGTAGCCAAGAATTTTAGCTGCCAAACCGAAACGCCTATGAGCAAAGGCCAAACGAATAAGCGCCCACTTTTGCCTAAGTCTTTTGGTAGCTGTGAGCTACGTACCTACCGTCTGGCCCTAGCCGCCACTGGCGAATATACCCAGTTTCATGGGGGAACCGTAGCCGATGCCTTGGCCGCTCAGGTGGTGTCTATGAACCGTGTGAATGCCGTCTATGAAAGAGATTTGGCCGTTCGGATGGTCATTGTGGCCGATAACTATAAAATTATTTATACCAATGGAAGCACCGACCCCTATAGCAATGCGAGCGGTGGGGCCATGTTGGGCGAAAACCAGACGATCTGCGATGATTCTATTGGTACCGCCAACTACGATATTGGCCATGTGTTTTCTACCGGCGGTGGGGGAGTGGCCTACCTACAATCGGTCTGTAATAACAATAAGGCGGGTGGGGTAACCGGTAGCGCTAACCCTGTTGGCGACCCCTTTGATATTGACTATGTGGCCCATGAAATGGGGCATCAGTTTGGGGCCAACCATACCCAAAACAATGCTTGTAACCGCAATGGCGCCACGGCGATGGAGCCGGGCAGCGCCTCGACTATCATGGGCTATGCGGGCATTTGTGCACCCAATGTGCAAAATAATAGCGACGACCATTTTCATGGGGTATCCTTAGAAGAAATGGGGGCCTTTATTACGAGCAGCGGACATAGCTGCCCCACAACAACCCCCTTGGCTAACAATTCGCCAGTGGTCAATAATAGTACAAACACCCTAGTGATTCCAGCCAATACGCCTTTCTTCCTCACAGGAGATGCACAGGACCAAGACACCGCCGATGTATTGACCTATTGCTGGGAGCAAATGGATAACCAAACGGCCACTATGCCCCCTCTACCTACTGCTACGGTAGGGCCTAGCTTCCGTTCGATTTCGCCAAGCAGTAATCCTACTCGCTATTTTCCCAATTTGGCCGACCTAAGCGCAGGCATCAGCCCAACTTGGGAGGTCCTTTCTTCTGTATCTAGAAGCTATAATTTCCGCCTAACGGTGCGCGATAATGCAAGCGGGGGCGGCTGTACCGATCATGTGGACCTCTCGGTCAATGTAGATGCTAACTCTGGTCCTTTTATTATTAACTACCCCTCAGCTACAGGCATTAGCTGGATCGGCACCACCCAAGAAACCGTGCAATGGGATGTGGCCAATACGAATAATGCGCCCGTAAACTGTACCCTAGTGGATATTTTATTGTCTACCGATGGTGGTTTGACCTATCCCACTGTACTCGCTACAGCTACTGCCAATGATGGCTCCGAAGTGATTACGGTCCCCAACACCCCCTCTAGCACTTGCCGCATTATGGTTAGAGCTAGCGGAGGTAACTTCTTTGACATTTCAGATAATGATTTTGAAATCACAGGCGCTAGCTTTGGCTACAACCTCTCTGTAGCTATGGATAGCCTAGCGGGCTGCCCCAATAGCAACGGCAGCTATTTTGTGACGGTAACTGGACTTTTGGGCTATACCGACCCCGTTCAACTTAGTCTAACAGGCCTGCCAACAGGCGCTACGGCCAGCTTTGGCAATGCCAATATTACGCCCACAGATACCACGACTTTATCGATTGCTTTGGGCAATGCGGCAGCTGGAGACTATAGCCTTAATCTCATCGCTCAGAATGCTTCGGATACGCAAAGCCTCAACTTGATGCTTTCGGTTTTGGATGGTAGTTTGGCCGCGCCTAGCCCTCAACTGCCCGCTAACCAAGCCCAAGGCGTGATTAGTCCCGCTAACTTTAGCTGGACCGCCAGCAGTAGCGCAGGCCAAAGCTTCGGCATTGAGATCGCTACAGATGCTAACTTTACAAACATTGTAGAGTCGGCCAGCAACCTCAGCAGCCCTAGCTATACTTCTGGCAACCTGAGCTCTAATACGACTTACTACTGGCGAGTGTCGGCAAGTAATGCCTGTAGCAATTCGCCCAACTCTGCTGTCTTTGAGTTTACTACAGCCGACTGTAATATTTATGCCGCCGCCGATCTACCCATTGCTATTCCAGCTTCAGGAGCGCCCACTATTAGCTCCAATATCAATATCCCCAATGCGGGAAGCATTATTGATTTGAATGTGGTGAACTTGACGGGCACGCACTCTTGGGTTTCTGATTTGACCTTTGTGTTGAGCAGCCCTAGCAATAGCAGCGCTACGCTTTTTGCCCAAATTTGCGGAAGCGATGATGATTTTGATCTTAACTTTGATGATGCTGCGGCTAGCAGCCAATTGCCTTGTCCACCTGTTGGAGGAGGAACATATCAGGCCGAGGACCTTTTGTCTGTTTTCAATGGCCAAAACCCTGCAGGAACCTGGACCCTCAGCGTTTCGGATGGGGCCAACCAAGACGGCGGAAGCCTAGATAGCTGGGGCCTACAGGTTTGTGTAGCTGCGCCTAGCAATGCAAATGATGCCGCTATTTTGGACATTACTAACCTTTCGGGCCGCTATTGTAATCAAGGCGATTTTGTTCCCGAAATCGAAATTGCCAACTTTGGCGCTAGCGCTCTAACTAGCCTAACGATCAACTATACCCTAGATGGCGGCAGCCCGCAAAGCTTCAACTGGAGCGGCAACCTAGCCACCAACGCCACGGCTACAGTGAGCCTGCCGCAGATTAGCGTAGCCGCAGGAACACACAGCTATAGTGTCGAGCTAACAGCACCCAACGGACAAACCGATGGCGATTTGAGCAATAATACAGCAGCCACTAGCTTTACCTATGTGAGTCCGGGCCAAGATGTAACTGTAGCCATTACTACCGATAACTTTGGTAGCGAAACAACTTGGGAAATCCTCAATGCACAGAACTTCCCGATCGCTAGCGGTGGCCCTTATCAAGATGGTACGGCCAACCAAACCTTTAGCTTGGCCAATTGTCTGCCCGAGGGTTGCTATACCTTCATTATCTATGATAGCTATGGAGATGGTTTGAATGATGGACAGAATACTGGAAACTTTCTGCTAAGCGATACTTCAGGTACGGTCTTGGCCGAAATGGGAGCGAATTTCACCGATTCTACCAGCCGCGCTTTCTGTATCCAACCCACGGCGGTGGAGGCGATTGACGGCCTTGCTTTGTTTGAGGTATTCCCCAATCCCGCCAGCCAAACTTGCTTTGTGCAGTTGCAGTTGGAGCAGCAGGCAGAACAGGCCCAGCTTTCTTTGGTCAATACTTTGGGCCAGCAGTTGCGCCAATATACCGTAACGCAAAACTGGCAGCAGCAAATTGATCTCCGCGATCTGCCCGCTGGCGTCTACTATTTGCGTCTGCAATTGGACCAAAAACAACAGAGCCGCAAATTGATTATTCATCGCTAATCCAGTCGGCTTAATGCTTATTCATCGCCTGTTTTCATCAGAAGACAGGCGATGTTTTTTTGGGGCCCGCGGCCAGCAAGCTGGCCGCCGCTATGCTGCGCCGCTCGCAGGTCTGCTCGGCCCTGCAGCCGCCTGCGGCGGCTTGGGTCTGGCCCTGCGGGCCACGGCTGCGCAGCGCTGGGCCGCTCATCAATGCTACTAAGGCATAGCGGCCCGCTTCGGCCGCCGAACTAGGCAAACAAAAGCCCAGAGAAACTGTTAAGGCAAACAAAAAGATGAAAATAGCCCTCGTTTTTCCGCACCAACTATATGAGCAGCCCGCCGCCCTAGCTGGGGTAGAGCAGGTCTATCTAATAGAGCTGCCGCTCTTTTTCAAACAGTATAATTTTCATAAGCAAAAGCTCATTTTGCATCGGGCCAGTATGCGCGCCTATGCCGATGAGCTGCGGGCGCAGGGGCATCAGCTCCACTATATCCAAGCCTTCGAGTTGGACCATATTGGCGATTGGCTGGCCGAGCAAAATTGGCCCAAAGGCAGCCAGCTCCAACTTAGCCACCCTAGCGACGACTGGCTGCTGCAAAGGCTAAAAGAAGGGGCCAAAACTGCAGGTTTTCAGCTCAAGATATTCGAGAATCCCAATTTTATGCTCTCGCTCAAGGCCCTAGATACTGCCTTCGGAAAGCGCTATTTTATGAATGATTTCTATATCAATTTGCGCAAAGAATGGAAAATCATGTTAGATGCAGAGGGCCAGCCCTGGGGCGAAAAATGGAACCTAGATGCAGAGAATAGAAAAAAACTGCCCGTCAAACAAGCTATTCCCCCAGAGTACCAACCCCTAGAAGACGACTATCTGGCCGATGCCAAAGCTTATGTGAGGCAATATTTTGGCAAAAACCTAGGCAAGGCCGAGCCCTTTTGCTATGCCACAACAAGGACCGAGGCCAGACGAGCTCTGGCCCTTTTCCTAAAAGATCGCATGGCCCTTTTTGGTCCCTATGAAGATGCTATGAGCCGAAGAGGTAGCCAACTCTTTCATTCTATGCTGAGCCCTTATATTAACTTGGGCTTGCTCTCGCCCCAAGAGGTAGTTTCGGCGGCACTCTCCGCTCATGAAGAAGAAAATTTCCCCCTCAACTCCTTAGAGGGCTTCATTCGGCAAATAATGGGCTGGAGAGAATATATGCGAGGCATCTATGAGCGAGAAGGCCGCAAAGAGCGAAGTTCCAACTTTTGGGGCTTTACCAAACGCCCTATGCCCGCTGTTTTTTATAATGGAAAAACAGGCCTGCTGCCTTTGGACCATGCCATTCAAAAGCTGAAAGCTAGGGCCTACAACCACCATATAGAACGCCTTATGCTCTTGGGCAACTGCTTCCTCCTCTGCGAAATTCATCCCGATGAAGTCTATCGCTGGTTTATGGAGCACTATATAGATGCCTACGATTGGGTGATGGTCCCGAATATTTACGGCATGAGTCAGTTTGCCGATGGAGGCCTCATTTGCAGCAAACCCTATATTTCGGGCTCCAATTATATTCGCAAAATGAGCGACTTCCCCAAAGGGGATTGGATGGCCATTTGGGACGGCCTGTACTGGCGCTTCATTCAAAAGTATAGAGCGGTCTTCTTAAAAAATTATCGCATGGCGATGATGGTCCGCCTTTGGGATAAAATGAGCCCAGAAAAACAGGCCAAGCACCTTAGGATTGCCGAGGATTGGCTGGCCCAAGTCTGGGCCTAAAACAATTAGTTGTTCGTGGCCATTTTAGGGCGTCTATTGGTCTGCTTTGGTTTTCACATTAGTTTTTTCTGCGTTCTACAGGCCCGTTAGGGCCGCAGGTAATAGCCAGATTTAATCACACTCACTTTTATAGTTTGTAGCAATTTTCGGCTAGTCGGCCCTATTTTTCTCGACCATAGCGAAGGCTATGCCCTTAAAAAATAGCTAGCCTAGCCAAAAATTCATAACAAAGATGGCCAAAGCAGCGCAATTAAATCTGGCTGAGGGATGGACAGCAGTGGCCGTCAGGCCAGACCAAGCCGCTGAAAGCGGCGCAGGGCCGAGCGAAGAGCGAGCTGCGAAACAGCCCGACCCGAGCGAAGCGAGTGGGCAGCCCCAAATAATTAGTCTCTAGTTTCCAAATAGGGCCAAAGCCAAAGGGCATAGACCAAAATGCCCAAGAAAATAAGACTGAGAAAAAGATGTAGGGACAAGCTCATTAGCGCAAAGTAAATGCTATAGCCTGGGGCCGTCAGGATAAGCCAATAGCTCCCAAAACTGGCCCCGATATAGAATAATAAACTACACAGACTATAGGCCCAAAGGCGCAAACCCTGCCTAATCTTTTTGTTCCGATTAAAGAAAAGCGCTATGGCAGAAACCGCCCAGCCGCCAGCAATAAACAAAAGCAAAAAGCTAACTGCGGGCAGAACTACATAAAGCCCCGCCCCCAAAAGCGCTAGCCCCCAAGCTATGGCTAAGCGCCAGCGGAAAGACTGGGCCGCCGGGGGCTCCTGCTGCCATTCTGCCCAAAGACTAGTGGTTTGGAAACAAAGAACTAATAAAATTAGTATTTTGAGGCCGCTGCTCAAATCGGGTAGTCTGTTATTCTTTAGTTTTTGCATCAGAGGAAGATTTATGTCTGAAAAAGATACTGCAATCCAGCAATTTATACAATTGCTTTCAGCGGCTTTGGCCCAAAAAAATCTAATCAAACTAAGCTTAAGTAAGGGGGCAGAAGGCTGCGCCCAGAAGATTTTGGGCCGTCCTATTGCCCTGAAAAAAGGCTTGGCCCTACAAGCTACCTATCGCTATCCTACACAGGATAAGGTCAAAAACTATCTGCTGGCAGAATTAGAGCAGCAGCTGCAAGCTTGGCTAAAAGAGTATAAAGCCGCTTATATGAAAACGACCACAGAGGAGATTCAACTGCTCTTTAACCGCAGAGGAAAGGCTCGTTTGCAACGGAAAAAAATGGCCCAAAAGGCCGCTCCCGCTCCGCTTAGCCATAACCGCAAAAAGCAATATCTCATTACTGCCGATCGGCCCTTTTTGCAGGCCTTGGGCATTACAGATGCCAAGGGAAGGGTCAAGGACAAGCAGCAGGATAAGTTTCGGCAGATCAATAAGTATGTAGAAATTATGCAGGCCCAATTGGAACAAACCAACTTGCTGGGCCAAAAAGAAAGCTTGCGCATTGTCGATATGGGCAGTGGTAAGGGCTACCTTAGTTTCGCCTTGGTGGATTTTCTTATGCAGCAAGGCCAAGAAGTGGAGCTTTTGGGGGTAGAGCTTCGGCCCGAACTGGTGGAGTTTTGCCAGCAGTTGAGTCATACACTAGGCTGGCAGCAAAATATCCGCTTTATGGCTATGGATATTGCCGACTTTCCCAAGGAGCTAAAAATAGATGTTTTAATTGCCTTGCATGCTTGTAATCTCGCTACAGATTATGCGCTGCATAAGGGCCTTTTGCAAGGGGCCGAGCTATTAGTGGTAGCGCCCTGCTGCCATAAAGAAGTTCGCCAACAGATTCAAGCGGTGGCTCCACAATGGCGCTTTCCGCTCAAACAGGGCATTTTTCAAGAGCGACAAGCCGAGCTATTAACCGATAGCATACGGGCCTTATTATTAGAACATCAGGGCTATCAGGCCAAGGCCTTTGAGTTTATTTCGGGCCAGCATACCGCCAAAAACCTGATGTTGGCGGCCCAAAAACGCCCACAAGGAATAGAAAGTGAGGAGCAGGACCGCATTTTGGTCGAGCTTCAGACACTAGCTGCCGAATTTGGCATCAAGGAACAAGAATTGGCCAAACGCCTAGGGATTGTTTTGGTATAGGCATAAAAAATGAGCAGCAACCTTCCCCAAGGCTGCTGCTCTGTAATCCCCATGATTTACCCCAAACTTAATTGAAGTGCAATTTAAGGAGGTGTTCCCTCCCGATTGCATGACAAAGATAGGGCAAGGGCATCCTTTTTTACTAGTGAAAGGCCTAAAGGGCTAAATTAGGTAAAAGGCCTATAGCTCTAGGTCCACAATGACTTCCTCAAAATGAGTTTTCCAAAGGGCCAAGGCCGACTCACTCCAGTTGTTTTCGCTCAAGTAAAGGGCCTGCAGTTGGCCCACTAAAGGCAGCAGGGCCTGAGGAAATTCAGTAAACTGGTTGTTTCTCAGGTCGAGCCACTGAATCTGGTCCAATTCGCCCAAGCTCTGGGGCAAGCTGTCTAGCTGGTTGTCCGATAGATCCAATTCTTCCAAATTACTCAAGGGCCGCCAGTCTTCTGGCAGTTGGGCCAGTTGGTTCTTTTCTAGATTGAGCTGACGCAGTTGAGGCAGTTTATCCCATTGCCCAGATAATTCCGTCAATTCATTTTTACTGAGGTCCAATTCCTCCAGTTCTGGCCAGTCTAAGTCGCTGAGGTTAATCTGACGAAGGAAGTTCCCCGCCAAAAGAAGCTGTCGAATCTGACTGAGCCCTTCTAAGGCCTTGGGCCATTTTTGCAGTTGGTTGTCTCTAAGGTCTAACCAACTCAAGGCCGTCAGTTGCCCAAAGTTGCTAGGCAAATCCCGCAGCTGATTAGCCGATAGATCTAACCAATGTAGGGCGGGCAAGCTTAAACCTGCCCCTAAATCTACTAGATTACAGTTGCTCATGTCCAATTCCTCTAGGACCTGAATTTCTTGCAACAATAAGGGCAGCTCTCCCAAGGGGTTGTCTTCTAAGTTCAAGACCTTGAGCTGCTGACAACGGGCCAAGTTTAGGGGTAGCCTTTCTAAGCGATTGTTCCCCAAATCAAGCTGCTCCAAAGCCGAACAATTGCCTAGTTCGGCGGCTAAGCTTTTTAAGCGATTGTAGCCCAAAAATAGGCTCTGCAAATTCTTGAGTTGGCCAATTTCTTTCGGAACTTCTTCCAGTCCCAAGCCTTCGGCCTGTAGTTCCTCCAAATTGGAGAGCTGGCCCAGTACCTTAGTCAACTGAGGCATGGGGTTGGCACTAAGGCTGAGCTGTTTTAAGGCTTTGAGCTGCCCAATTTCTTCTGGCAGTTGAGTGAAGGCATTTTCCGATAAATCAAGCTGCTGTAGTTGCTGCAATTGCCCAAAACTAGCTGGCAGGGCCGATAGTTGGTTGCGCTCCAATAGCAGTTTGCGCAGGGCCTTGAGTTGCCCAAAGTGATTAGGCAGTGCTTGCAATTGGTTGTTCTTTAAATCCAAACGCATGAGCTCTTCCCAAGCCGCCAATTCTTCTCCCAATTCGCTCAAGCCATTGTTCGATAGGTCCAGCCAACGCAGTTTCCGAAGCTGAAATAGCACTTTGGGTAAGGGCGATAGACGATTGTCCGAAATGTCTAACCACTCCAATTGCCCCAAATTAGCCAGGCTGTCAGGAAGGTCGCTCAAGCGGTTGTCTTCTATATTGAGCTGTTTCATGCCCTTAGAACGCCCAATTTCTTGGGGGAGCTCTTGCAAGCCTTTTCGGCTGGCATCTAGTTTCTTAAGGCTCTTTTGGGCCAGGAGTTCGGCCAACTGAAGTTCGTATCGACTAAGCATAAATGGAACAATTAAGCGGGTTCTGTAGATGGAGATTGCTGCTCTTGGTATTTCTGTAAACGATAGTAGAAGTTCTGAAAAAACTTCTGAAATAAAGCGGGGTAACGCTTCCGTAGTTTATATTCTTGCGCCAATGGACGCATCTTCTCTTCTAAGCTAAATTCAGCTTGCTGCACTTTTTCATACTCGCTAAGCCAGTCATAGGTATGGCAGAGGTTGCGCTGACTCTTCCGCTCATAGGCGGTCTTAAAGGCCGACCAAAATTCATAAAAACTGAGCTCGGGGTTGTCGCCTTCCTCAATATTGACCTGCTCGCAAAGAAATTCCGCAGGATTGGCCAAACAATCATAAAAAAATTGCTTGCCTTGGGCCACTAACCAATACCGAAAGTCCTCAAATCCCCACTCTTCATATCCTCCATTGATTAAATAATGCGCAGCCCAAACTTCTTCGGTGCTGCTCTGTTGCAAAAGCTGCATCAAATAAACGGCATGCCGCCGAATACTATCCGAGGTCATCGCCTCCAAACGCTTTTCCAATAAAGCGACATACTTCTGCTGATCATCTCCCGCTGCCTGCTTGACGGCATCTATCAGGAGCCAAAAATCTCTTTCTATCATAGCTGTTGTTTTATGCTGTTGTTTTTTTGGGGCCTCCGCCTTCGGCGGGCGCTACGTTTCGGGGCTCGCTCTTCGCTCGGCCCTTCGCTGGCTTTGCCAGCTCGGTCTGGCCTGCGGCCACCCCTGCACATCGCTAGGCCGTTCTGCCCCTTCGGGCCAGGGCGGCTTCGCCGCCTAATCGGACCATTCGCCACTAGCCAATAAGGCCGCCTTGGCCTCTGCTAGTACTTGCAGGCAGTTGTCTATGGTCTGCAAATGGGTCCTAAAGGAAAGGACCGCCAAACGAAGGTATACTTGCCCCTCTATTGTTGTGGAAGATAAGAAAACTCGACCATCTTGCCGCACTTTTTTGACCAAAGCTAAATTAAAGCTGTTCTGCCCTCCGCTTTTGGGGCAATAACGGTATAACATAACGCTGAGCTGGGGCGGAGGACCCACCTCAAAGCCCAGTTCTTGTATTTTTTGATAAAAATATTGGGTCAATCGCCGCTTTTCTGTCAAGGCCGCAACAAAAGGTTCAAGGCCAAAAAGTTGTAAGGGCAACCACATCCGCAAGCCCCTAAAGTGTTTGGTTAGCTCTGGCGATAAATCCGCAGGCGATACTTCTTCGGTGTCTAAATAGGCATCCTGTAAATAACTGGCCTCTAAATGCTGCGACTCGAAGAGTTGTTGCCCATCCCGAACCAAGACGGCCCCCGTGCCATAAGGCAAAAATAGTCCTTTATGTGGATCAATAGCTAAAGAATCGGCCCGCTCCAAGCCCTTAAAACTAGGGCGAAGCTCATCGACTAAGTAGAAAAAACCACCATAGGCGGCATCTACATGCATCCAGATGTTTTCGGCCGCACAGCAGTCGGCAATTTGCTCCAATGGGTCTATTGCTCCGCTGTCGGTGGTCCCCGCCGAACAAATCACCATAAAGGGAAGGAGACCCTCCGCTCTATCTTTCGCAATTTGTTGGACCAAAATATCGGCCCGCATCCGAAAACGCTCATCCATCGGAATATAACGGATTTGCGCCTCTCGCAAACCCACCATATTGATAGATTTATGCACGCAATGATGCACCTGCTTGCTGCTGTAAATAACGGCCCGCTCAAAGTCTCTCGCTTTTAGTTGGGCCGCATCCCGAGCACAACCAATGGCAATTTGGTTGGCAATAGACCCTCCCGAACAGAGGTTTCCAGCGGCGGTATCGGGAAAGTTAAGGCTTTTAGCTAACCATTTTAGCAGCTGGTTTTCCATGCGTACCGCCCCCGGCGAGCCATAGAACACCCCCGCATAACGGTTGAAAACCGCAGCCAGAAAGTCGCCTAGGGCCGAAGGGTAGAGCCCGCCTCCAGGAATATAGCCTAGGTGCCCACCAGAAGCTGGATTTAGTCCTGGCTTATCTAGGGCTTGCCCCATAAGGGCCAAGAGTTCATTTAACGAACGGGCTGGACCAATCTCTGCGTCAAGCAGCTCTCGGCCCTTTTTTTCGCTTTCTACATAGGCTGGAATCTCCTCGATTTGCCCCAAGAAATCTTCTGCATAATCTTGTACGGCGGTCCAGTATTTCTGCCGCTCTTGGGTGTCGGGTTCTAGCTGCCGAGCTTTTTGCTCTAGCGCTTTAATTTCTGTTAAAAGGTCCATGAATCATATTTTTACCAAAGGTTGTCGCCTAGCTTTTTCCAAAAGGAAGTCGGACTTGGATCATTGGGCCTCCTGTTTTTGCCCAATCTTGGCTAAAGTAGTGAATCAGGCCCGCTAGTAAACTCCCCCAAGCACAACCGCTTAATATATCTTGCAAAAAATGCTGGCCCAAATATACTCTAGAAAAGGCTACCCCTAAGGCAATTAGGGCAAAAAATACCTGCAAACTAGGCCGAGGGCTCCAAAGGGCCAATAAGCCAAACAAGCAGGCCGAAACCATGCTGTGGCCAGAGGGAAAGCTCGATACCCAACTCGTTTTTTGTGGTAGATGTTCTATAGCGGCTAAAACTTCTCCTCTAAAATGTAGAAAATAGGGCTGCGGTCGAGGAAACTGAAAAAAGAGTTTAAGTCCCTGACTCAGGACCAAACTTAGGCCCGTCCCGAATACAAAAAGTAGGCTGTAGCGCAGACGAATAAACAGTAGAGCGCCAAAACAAAAGAGCAGAGCAAAGCCTTCAGTGGCCTGTGTGAACAGCCTAAAAAAGAGGTTGAGTTTTGGCCCTCTAAAGTCTAAAAAAAAGTGAACGCCATCCCCTTTATCAAAGAGTAGGGCCGGAATCCAGCCCAATAAAATGGGCCAAAGCATCAGATGAAAATAGAGCTGATGCTTTTGCCAAAAGGTCCAAAATCCTTGCATCTTAGGCCTTTTTCTTTTGTGGTAAAATACTTTTAATCTTGCTCCAAATGCTAGAGAAGCTAATCAGTTGAGCATCTTTTAGGGCTGCTCTAGAAAGCAGAATGGCCATGGGAAGTAAAACTAAAATAGGGAGCCAAGAGCCTGCCCAACAGGGCCAAACGAGTTTTTTGGCCAAGCGTTCTCCGGTAAGATGGAGGACAAAAAAGGTCATGAAAAAGACAAAGGCCACAAAAATGGGCCAACCAAAGCCTCCTTTTTTGATAATAGCCCCCATTGGAGCGCCTACAAAGAGAAAAAGTACACAGGCTAGGGCAAAAATGATTTTTTTATGCAGTTCATTTTCATGCTCGGCTACATCTTCTTCATAGTGGGGGAGGCCACGATTAACATTTTGGGCCTGTGTTTTAATATTTCGGGCAAAACTTTGAGCTCTTTGGTAAATGGCGTGTCGGTCCATTTTGGGAATTTGCTCCACAATGCTTTTCCAGTTTTTGGAGCCCGCCAAGGGCTGCGCTTGGGCCAAATGAGCAAAGGGAATATATTGTTTATCGGGCCGTTTGCCCAGGCTATCCACTGTTGAGCCGCCCATTTTTCGGAAGTAAAAGAAGTTATCGGTATTGCGTTGTAATTCTTGTAGGCGTCGGGCTCTTTTACTCAAAATAGAGTCAATTCCATTGAGGAGCTGCTTACTATTGAGCAGAGAATAATGATTTTTAAAAAGGTCCTTATCGGTTTCAGAAAAATCAAATTCGGAGAGGTCAAAAACAGAGCGATAGCTTTTAAAATTCATCCGCATAAAGGGATAGAAGCTGGTCTTTTTATCGAGACCCTGTTGCATTTCTTCAAAGCGTTTGCCGTCTTCTAGTTCTAGCAGAAGGTAGCGTTTATCTTTAGAGAGGCTAAGTTGGCCAAAGTGGGCGTTAGTTTGGCTGCTATTGCCTCTTTGCTCGCTATGATCGTAGATGCGCATATTTTCGAGCTGGTTGCCATTTTTTCCGCCAATATAAATCGTCATATTCCGAAAATCATTATTGAATTGGCCCACTTGCAGATCGAGGGCGGGTCGTTGTTTTCGGATATCGTAGAGCCGAGTTTTAAATTGCAGGGCCGTAACGGGAATAATTACATTGGAGAAAAAGTAGGAGGCGCCTCCGAGCAGCAGCACAAAGAAAAAGAGTGGGCGCAAAATGCGAATAAGTGAAATTCCTGCGGATTTCATGCTAGCCAGCTCATAGTGTTCAGAGAGGTTGCCCAGGGTCATGACCGAGGCAATGACCACCCCAAAGACCAGGGCTTGAGGGACCATAGCCAGGGCTTGATAAAAGAGCAATTCGAGAATAATATGTACTTCTAGTCCCTTGCCCACAATATCATCGACATACTTCCAGAGGAACTGCATATTGAAGATAAAGACCGCCACCAAAAACCAGATGATTAGAGGGGGGAGAAAGCTAATGACTAAGAGTTTATCGAGTTTTTTCACAGTAGCAAAGTTAAACGGCAGACGAAAACTAATCCTCTTTTTGCGATCTACAGGCCCGATAGGGCCGCAGGCCTAGCGATGCGGAGGGGTGGCCGTCAGGCCAGACCGAGCAGGCGAAGCCTGCGAAGGGCCGAGCAGACCTGCGAGCCCTGTAGCGTAGCGCCGCAAGGCGAAGCCGCAGCGGAGGCCCCAAAATACAGCAGCTCATTATCTAACTAGACGAAAAAGAGGAGAGAAAGGGACAAAAAAAGCCCCTGAAAAAAGCTTCAGGGGCAAAAATAAATTATTTCTTCTTTTTATTCTTCTTTTGTTCTTCGAGCATTTGGCGTTGTTGCTCCATCATATCTTGGTAGCGAGCTTGCCAGCCAGATTTCTTTTTGGGGTTAGCTTCGCGATCTTGGCGTTGCTGTTCCATTTCGGCGGCTAGCTTATCCTTATCGAGAAGGACCGACTTTACCAAGAAGGTTTGGCCAATGTTAAAGAGGTTAGAGAAGAGCATGTAGCAAGTAAGGCCCGCCGCCCAGCTATTGAGGGCAAAGAAGAAGATGACGGGGAAGGCATACTGCATATACTTCATCATTTTGGCATTGGGATTATCTGCCATCATGTCCATTTGTTGGCGGCCGTTGTAGGTGAGGTAAGCAAACATAGACACACACCAAAGGAGGGTGAACAAACTCACGTGATCGCCATAAAAGTCATAGATGACGGGGATATAGCCAAAGTCAAAAATCGAGTCGTAGCTAACGAGGTCATCGGCCCAGAGGAAGCTTTTTTGGCGGAACTCGATAGAGGCCGGGAAAAAGCGGTAGAGGGCAATCCAGATTGGCATAGTGAGGACCATCGGCAGGCAGCCGCCCAAGGGGCTAACGCCATATTGCTGATAGATTTTCATTTGCTCCATCTGCATGCCTTGGGCATCATCCTTATACTTCTCTTTGAGCTTGCTCAGTTGAGGGCGGAGGATACTCATTTTCACGCTCGACTTGAGCATTTTGTATTGAAGAGGGAACATCAGGCCTCTGATGAGCAGCGTCAGGATGATAATAATGAGTCCGTAGCTAGGAATAAAAGAGGCGAGGAAGTTAAATAGGGGGCGGATCACATGTCGGCTAATAAAGCCGAAGATGCTCCAACCAAAAGGAATAATCCGCTCCAATCCTACATCAATGCTGCTTAGGCCGTCATAATCGTTGGGGCCAAGATAGATGCGCATGTTATAGACCAGATTATTGGCATTGGCGAGGGGGAAATTGAGGCGGGTGGTCAAGCTTTTCAAATGCGCCGAATCATCGGGCATCATGAAGGTTTGCAATTGGCCACTTTTGGGTTTGTTGCTACCATCAATAATGAGTGAGCTATTAAAGAACTGCTGAGCATGGCTGACCCACTGTACCTCTTTTTCGAGGGTTTCTTCGGCATCAGAACCGCAGGTACAGTAGCTTGGGCTGCTTTCTACCTCCTTAAAATGGATAGAAGACATACGGCGCTCATAGCTAGGATTTTTCTCAATTTTATTGAGGTTACTTTGCCAGCTAAAGGGGATGCTATTAGCTGTTTTAGGAATATAGCGATCGAGTCCCTGTAGGGCAAAATCATAATTGAGCAGATAGCCTGATTCGCCAATCTCGTAGCGCTGTTCAATAAACTCTTTATCGTTGGCGGCATAGGCTCTAAAAACGAGTACATTCCCTTTTGCTTCTGCCTGAAAGCAGAGGTCTTGGGTTTCAATACCGCCTTTGCCTACATTGGCCAAGGGAATAAAATAGCTAAAGCGATCTTTGGCATTATTGAGTAGGTGTAGGGCTTTTTTATCGCGGCTATCGGCTGTTTCATGGTCGTAGCCCTTAAACTCTTTTAGTTCTACATCTACAATGCGTCCCCCTTTGGTATTGAAAGTAACTTTGATTTTGTCATTTTCAAGGGTTTGCAATTCGCCTTGGCAGCTGGCTGCAGCGGCAAAAGGACCAAATAGCTCTTTTTCCAAAGAGCTAGCCTGAGGGGCTGTTGGTAGTTGAGCAATTAAGCTATCCTTTTCCGTTTGGCTTAGGCTGCTATCGGCTAGAATTTCATCCTTTTTGCTGCTAGCTTGCGCTTTGGCGGCTTGCATAGCTTGTGCCTGTACCAATTGTAGACTGTCAGCCAGGGCGGTGCTATCATCAAGGCGTTTCTTCTCCTGTGCAGCCGCTTCTATCTCGGCCTGAGAGGGGCTGTTTACCCAAACATAACCCATCCAAAGTAGAAAGAGCAGCGCAAAACCAATGACTGTACTCCTAGAATTTCCCATTATTTTAATTGTAAGTTATTCAATTGTAGGCCAATAGGGCCTATACGTTCTTTCAGACTATAAATCGGCTGCAAAGATAGGGAATTCTATACGTAATTCAGGAGGCTGCTTCCTTTTTAGGAGAATCTTATTTGGTCAATTGGGCTTTTTTAGCTACAGATTACTGCCCAAAGGGGACGTTTTTCTCTAGCATATAGTTGCGCTCATAGTAACGAATTAGGGCTATACCCACTTCTTCACTATAATTTCCATCCCCCAAATACTGCTGTCTAAGCTCAAACTGGATAATTCGAGCCAGACCTTCCTCTTTTTCATCGGTAGCCATAGCCCCCCGCCAATATCGATAGAGAATGTAGCCGTTTTTATGTCGCTGAACACTAAAATCGTCGGAGGTAATATTAAAGTAGAGTAGGGGACCAATATCATAGCCACCATTATTGCTAATAGCAATTAGTTCGTTCAGGCATTTCTCTCGAATCGATTTTGGTAGTTGGCTTTTTCCTTTGGCCGGAAAACGAACCGAACTGGCCCGCTCAAAACGCTCTTTTTTGGCCGCTGCATGCCGAGCCGCCACTTCATCATGATAGGCCTTTACTTTTTGGTCTCTCTTTTCCAGAATCTCTTTGATAATGGCCTCGGCCCGACCATCAGCATAAAATTGCCGAGCCGCCGCCTTGTCTTTGCCCAATACCGCCAGCAGATTTAACGCCTGGCTATAATCCTGCTCATCTTCCTTAAAACTGAATAAAATATATTGCCCATCGGCCAGTTGCAACATCCGACGCTCCACTTTTTCATCATATAAGTTGTAGGCTTCTTGCCCATTTTTATACACACTGGTTTTTGGACATTCTACAGCTAAAAGGAGGCTGCCTTCTGGAATAATATCCTTGGCCTGACTATACTTTTCTACATATTCATCGCCTTTTATCGACCCAATTTCGGTCAAATGAAAGATCGGAAAGCCTTCTAAGGGCAGGACAAAACGATTGCCGCTAGCCACAGCCGCTGCTAACTTTAATTTGCTTCCATCTGCCATATGTACCCCCAAATCCAGCCCTTCGATAAAGTAGGCCGCACTATCTGTCCGCAAAGGGTATATTTTGGCATATAAATCCGAGCGCTCTTCCTTGTTCATCAATCGAGCTTCTGCTACAGTGGGCGCATCAGGAACAACAGCCGCCTTTTCGCCCCGCTTTACCCGATTGAGCAATTGGGCCTCTGCAGCTTGCGTAAATAGTAAACTGATCAATAGGCTAAACAAAAAAATCTTATTCATCTTGAGTTATTTTGATTGTAGGTGAATTTATTAGTTTGGGGCTGCCCCGGCCTTTGGCCGGGTCGGGCTGTGCGGGGGCTCGCAGGTCTGCTCGGCCCATCGCTTTTTTTCGCTTTGCTCAAAAAAGCTCGGTCTGGCCTGCGGCCACCCCCTACCATCCCTCAGCCAAGGCGCTTTGCGCCTTCTACCTCCAAAAAGAACTAATTCGCCGAGCCAATTTGGCTCAAAGCATCAATTAGCTCAGGTTTTAGAGACTCTTCTTCCCGATACACCATAATGGGTTGCCGCTCTATACAGCAAAGTAGTTCGCCCTCTCTCAAGGCTAGGCGGCAGTTTAGGGGCGTCAAGCCATTTAATGGATAAAGCTGAATATCCAAAACATCGGGCGCTTGCTGCGCCACCAAAGCATAGGCAAAGCGAATGTAATGGCCCTGTTCATTTCTCCAGATACCAGCCTTTGGACCAAAATAGATGTGTTGCTTTTTCAAACGTTCAAGCCACTCTTCTGTGGGATGTCCCTCTTCTTGGGGCTCCTCCTTCAATCGGCTAAATTGCCAAGCTTTTCGGGGAACGCCCGCAAAGTCATCTAAAGACAAAAGTGCTTTCATCTCTTCTGCTCTTTCGGCCATAATCTTTTGGGCTTTTTCTTTTAAGTAGCCGCCAAAGTAGTAGGCAATCTGCTCTGTTGCCCGCTCTTCTTCATGCTCCTGCGCCTGATACAAATAATAAAAAGCGGCATCCCAGTTTTCTCGCTTTTGCTCCAAAATGCCCAATCCATAACTGGCCAAACTGCCCTGCCCTTCTTGCTCTAGCATGCCAAACAGCTGCGCTTCGGCTTCGGCCATTTTGCCCTGCTGTAAGAGGTAAAGTGCCTCTTCTAACAAGCAGTTGTTAAAAATCCAAGGGTTGTCTAGCTGCTTGAGCTTTGCCAAATGGCTAGGAAAACGAGCATGATTATCGGCTCGCTCGGCTTGCAATAACTGCAGCTCATAAATCAGGGCCCCCTCAAAACGCAGCAAAAGTTGCTGCATGACCTCAATGGCCTTGGCAGGCAGTCCCGTAGTCATATAAAGTCGATAAGCAGCCTCCAGAAAAGTATCGCTTAGCTTGTCTTTTCCAAGCAAGTCTATCGCCCGCTGACTATGCTGTAGGGCAGAGACATATCGCTTTTCCTGAATCAATAAACAAGCAGCACTCTGATAGTAGCGTCCATCTTCCGGAAAAGCCAAGCAGAGCGCTTTCCATTGTTCTAGGGCCTGATCAAATTGAGACAAAGCCTCATAACTCTCTGCGAGTAGGCGCAGGACTTCCGCATCTACTTCTTCTCGAAGTGGGAGTTTTTCTAAAAAGAAAATCACTCGTTGATATTCCTCTAAAGCAAAGTGAGCCTGAGCCGTGGACCGTATAGCCTCGTAGCTCAGTTCTATTTCTAGGGCCAAATAAAAGAAGTGTAGGGACTTTTGAGCCTCTTCCTTAATCTGCAAAAAGTATTGTCCCGCTCCCAATAGAGCCGCAACATACTGAGGGTCTTTTTCCAAAATTTGCTGGTAAATCAAGAGGGCCGCATCAAAGTCCGATTGCTGCCATTTGAGCGCAGCCAACTGAAAGAGCTGCTCCAAAGGCTCTAGCTCCAACTGATATAGCTTAATCCGACAGTCTTCCAACATCTGATAAGGCGGATATTTGCGATTTTGCCCCAGCTCAATAAGATACTGATAGCCAAAGGGCTCATTGGGGAAGTCGTTAAGGGCCTGTTGGGCCAGCTCTTCCGCCAAAGATAACTGAGGCGGTTGGCTCATCATGGCTTGGGCCAAGGCCAATTCTAATTCTACTTTTGTCATGGGTAAGGTTTAAATATTGATAAGAAAGGAGGAAGTAGCCTGGCCACCGACATTAGTCCGCTAGTCAATAACCCAAATAGGAGATTGAAAACTAATACTAAGGGGCCAAGCCCTAACTCTTGATTAAATTTTATGCTTAGCTAAAAGAAGGGAGCTCGTTCCAAGCCCTTACAATGAGATCCCCATAGGCCTTAATTTTCTTTTTGGCAAAATTAAGCGCGCTATGTCCGACATAGGTAGATGCTTGCTTAAGGGCATTGGCCGCTGTGCTGAGTGCGACTTTTAAATCAGGGTGCATCTCAAGCTTGTAGCCCCCTTCAGGGCTGCTACAGCTGAACTTCAGATTTTTGATGTCAAAACTAGCCTGATAAACAGGGGTACGAGCTACCAGTAGATTCAAACTGCTGCTGGTATATTCATAAACCTGCCACTTGTCGGCAATGGAAAAGGTCAAGGTCGCATTGGTCGATAAGACCAAACCCGCTTGTACGCGCCCAACCATTTTGGTCATTTCCGTGATCGTTAAGCCCGCAATGATTTTGCCCGCTAGATTTAAATGGCCAGAGAGTGTAGCTTTTGCCAGACTGTATTTGGTAAGTGGTATTTGGGCCACATTCAGATTGAGGTTAAGACTGAGCTCAGATTCAGCCTGGCCCGAAAGTGTTATGTTTAATGGACTGTTTTTGGCCATGGCAGCCTTCAGCTTGGCCGAAAAGCATCCCGTAACGCTGATGTTTCCCGTAACAAGCCCCATGTAGCTAATAGGAGGCGTGCCCACTTTTCCCAGATTTTGCTTGTAGGCTAAATCTGCTGTTTTTGTCGCAAGGTATTCATTGACCACCTCCTTGAGTTTGGCTTCTATCGCCGAGTCTGGCCGCGCTATGTTCTTAAATAGCTCTTCCGGATTTACCAGTTTGTCAATATCAACTCTCTCGGCCTTGGCCGCTTCAATCGATTGATCGAGTAGGCTGCCAATCTGAGCTTGCATTTCCTTAATGCTCCCCTTGATTTCCTTGATCTCTTTCTTGATGCTCTGAATATCTTCGGCCGTTTGCCGCTGTTGTGCCGCAATGTCTTCTTGCTTTTGCAAAATTGCATCTTGCTTGGCCTTCATTTGCTGCTGGTTCTGCTGCAGATGGTTCACCTTTTGGTTCACCTTAGCTACCGCCTCTAAAGCCAGATCTTGCTTGTTCGAAATAGCCGAGTATAAAGCCGTGGCCACAACCTGATCATTGGGCAAAAATTGCTGCCAGTTTTCAAAAAGCTCCACTTTCTTGGGGATGTCCTCCAAATGAGTAATGCTGCTTAGGTCCAATTGGCCAATGCTGTTGCTCCAAACGCTTATCCATTGCGCATTAAAAATCCCCAGATCCTTATGCCCACTCAATACAATGTCCTCAATAGGGATAGCCATGATTTGCTGCCGAATAGCCTCAAAACGCTTATCGACCTTGTTTGCAATAAAGGTTTTGAATAAATTTGCGCTGAAATCAGCCCCATCCAATAGCAAGACCGTATCTGCACTACTTCCCAAGGCTAGTTGTAAAGTACTTTTCCAATGATTTAATTTTGTACTTAAGCCGGAGTCAAAACCAGACTGTGCAGCCGTATAATAAGGCGAGCTCTTATCTATGGCCTGCTTAAAAATATCTGCTACTTGCAGGCTGCCCAATCGGTCACTAAAAAAGGTAGTTTGTTGGATATCTTGCAGTTCCTCTGGACTGGCCATTTGATACACCAACTCATCTGTAGAAGAAGAGAGAATCGCAGCAATGAAGTCCTCCAAAATTAAAGGCGATTGCTGATTAGCAGCCTGAAGTAGGCTGCCCAAGTCCTCTGCAAAATTGTTTGCTATAGGGTGATTCCCCAAGGAGGTCACCGCAGTACATAGGTTAGTAATGATCTTTGGCCCATCTACAGGGACTTTGGCATATTGAGAAGACTTCAAATTTGTTAGCTCTCCCCACCAGCCTCGAACTACTTTACCCAAGTCTGCATGCAGTTCCGTAACCGTCATGGCATTATTATCCTTAAGCAAAGCTTCAAGGCTACCAAATAGCGCTTTGGCATTTAAGCCGCAGCTAGGCGCTACCTTATAACGACTCTTGTTGTCTAGAAAATGAGTTAAGACCGGAATATCCAATTTGCGAACCGCTTTCAAGCTTGTCGTATTCTTAAGGTTCGAAAAATCTAGCTCCGAATAAGCCGCTTCTACCGCCTGCTTTATCGATGAGCTAAGATCTGCCAAATTAACCGGCCCCGATAAACGATCAACGGTCTGCTGAATGGCCTCCCGCGCAGGCTGAAATGCCCTGTCTATATCAGCGGGAAGATGTTCCGCTAGCTTGCTTTTTCCCTCTTCCCAAGATCTGGCGGGCAAAAAATCTTCGGAGCTGAAATCCGTGCCCACTTCCTTAAAACTCAAAACTAAACCCTCAATCGCAGAGACATACTCCCGAAAACGAGCCAAGGCTTTGCCGTTAAACAATCCTCCTTTGTCCTTTTTCTCTACTTGGCTATAGACTAGCTCCTGCTCCAATTCCTTGATTTGCTCCTTTAAGCCAGGATACATAAGCGCTAAAAATGGATATTCCTTAAAATGATCCAGCAGCTGCTTTAGCTTGGCAATAAGCCGCTTTCTTTCTTTTGGATTCATAATTGGCTGATGACTTTAATGCAGTCTAGCCTGTTTTAAGCTAAAATGCGTAGTTTTATAACTGTTATTTATACAATTATAAGGATAAGTTTTCAGGACCGCAAAGAAAATCCAACATTTAGGTACATTTTTTTTAAAATGCTTCTTATAGAACTGTTTTGGGGCTGCCCACTCGCTTCGCTCGGGTCGGGCCATTGCGCAGCTCGCTGTTCGCTCGGCCCTTCGGCGCTTTCAGCGCCTCGGTCTGCCGCCTTCGGCGGCCCTGCTACAGCCCCTCAGCCGCGTCGCTGCGCTCCTTTGCGGCGGCTTCGCCGCCTGCCCAACGCAAAAAGGCCCAAACTAGACTAAGTAGTTTGGGCCTTCTCTTTTTACATCCTGCTATCGCTTAGTCCATCAACTGGATTTTGCGATATACCTGACGATCACCAATTTGCAATTGTAGGTTATAGATGCCCGCTGGATAAGCAGAAAGGTCTAGGCTTTGCGTTTGTGCGCCAGTTCTTTGGCCCAAGGGCAAGAACAAGAGCTCACGGCCCAATAGATCAACCAAACGAAGGCTGCTGCTCGCCTGCTCTTGGCCAGGTACCTCAAAGGCTACATGAAGTAGACCTTGGCTGGGGTTGGGATAGACCTTAAAGCTAGCCAAAATTTGCTCTACCTCCTCTATAGAAGTACAGTTCTGAACCACTACGTATTCTGTGGTGCTTACCGTATCATAAGTTACTAAGGTGTCGTAGCTCAAGTTAACGGTCAATTCAAGAGCGCCATCCGTTAGGCTGAATACACTAGCCGCAGTATCTGCCGCAAAGTCAACTACTCCACAGTCCTGAATAGAAGGAAACTGAGAACTAAAAGAGTCATCCTCATCTACATCAATGGTATAGCGAGTTCCAGAAATTAAGGGAATATCTTGCGCAAAGCTAAAAGCCAAAGGCAATTGACTAGTGGGAACATTGGTCGCTCCACCGCCCGTAATGGTATCAATACCCGATTGGCTGCCTTGTACAGTTAGGAAGATTTCAGGATCGCCAATTGCATCTTGACAACTAGCAGCCGTAATTGTAATTCCGCTAAGGTAGGTAAAGTACTCTGTTGTGCTAATAATAGCCTCTTGAGTAATGGCATAAGTACCACTATCGGCATAAGTGACTGCCGCAGGGTTTTCATCTGTGCTGCTTTGGCCATTGCCAAAGTCCCAGCTATAGGTAGCCGCCTGATTAAAGTTGGGGTCTACCTGAATACTATTAGTAAAATTGACCTCTAGAGGGGCACAACCCGAATTAGGCGTAAGCGTAAAGCCTGCAGAAGTATCGGGAGATACCACAAAAGTAAGGGGAATATCTGCAGGCTGAGGAGGCAAAATGCCCGTTTCGGCCAAAACAGAAATGACCACAATAAAGGTATCGGCTTGTAGGGGCGTACCACAAAGCGTAACACAACCATCACGAGTATCGGGGCTATCCTCATCATAAACGGCCGGAAGTGGGCGGTCAAACAAGAAATTCATGCCCAAAGGAAGGCCAGAAACCCCCACAATCTGAAAACCAGACAGGTTAATTCCAGAAGGAATCGTAGAATCTAGGGCCACTAATGGCGTAGTGGTATAAGGTAAACGGAAGCTAATTTCTTCCTCATAGTAGCTATTTTGCATAGCGTTGGGAATGCTGTCGAGATAAATCGTATCGGCAGGCATTTGCGGAAGATTGACGGTGCAGTTGGGGCATTGGGCCCAGCTGTACTGGCTACAAAGCAGTAGCAAAACTGCGAAAAAAGAAAATTGACGCATAATTATAATAGTTTAATTGATTAGCTAAAATGTATGGGCCGAGCGCTAATCGGCCTAGCGCTGTGACGGGGTGGCCGTAGGCCAGACCCAGGCGGCAAAGCCGCCGCAGGGCCGAGCAGACCTGCGAGCCCCAAAACATAGCGCAGCAAGGCGCAGCCGCAGCTGAGGCCCCAAAAAAAAAGACTATTAAAGAAGCTAATTAGCTAGCGTTCTCAAATAGTCTTTTATGATAATATTCCTAATAGCGGCAAATTAGCGCAAGATAACTTTCTGTGTGCTAGAAGCGCTGCCATTGTTGATCTCGATGAGGTAGATACCCGCAGTAAACTGAGCAGTAGGCAACTGGAATTGCTGTTGGCCCATTTGCTTGCCTAGGTTTTGGCTGTGTAGACGTTGGCCCAAGCTGTTATAGATGTTGATCTGTAGATCCTGCTCCTCCTGAAGATCGAGGAACAATTGTACATCGCCAGCGGCAGGGTTGGGGAATACGCTAAAGGCATTGAGGCCATCGATATGCGTAGTGGCTACAGTAGCAGAGGTGCGGTAGTAGTGCGCCTGAGAAGGGTTAACGCCATAGCAGATGAGTACGTTGTCGGTCTCATCACCACAGTTAGCATTAGAAACCGTGCTAGTGTAGCTGTTTACAAGGTCCATATAAGAAACCAAAGCAGGAGCAGAAAGCTGCGCATCGGTAAAGGCATCAAAAACAGTCAATACATCAGCTAGGCCATTGATATCATTAGAGCTAGAGATACCCAAAACAGCAAGGGTATCGCAGAAACCGGCCGTGTTGGCATCTAGCTCAAAGATGTTGCAGCAAGGTAGGTTGGTAATAGGAATCGTGTTGGTCAAAATAGCATCCAACAAGGTTTTCACCTGATTGAGGTCATAGCCCAAGGCAATCATACCAAAGGTATCGCCAGGCATTACCGTTACGCCATAACGGCCAAGGGTAGCGGGGTCAAGGATCCCATCATCATCGGCGCCAATAATCACATCGCCACCGCCATTAGTGGTGTCACAGGCCGTACGAGCGCTATCTAGAGCACAAGTCCCCTTCTTAACGATGAGGTATTCTACATTGGCAAAACCAACAGCCTGTACACTCATAGGAGGTGCAGGCGTCCAAACAGTCCCCCCTACATCATAGCTATTTATGCCAGTTTGTACTTCGGGAGCTGTTTTGTTATTACAAGCTGTAGTGGCTTGAGCAAAAAGTTGTTGGCCAACAAAAAGTGATAGGGCCAAGAAAAGGGTTAGTCGTAGTCCTTTCATCAGATATAAATTTAAAGGTTCATAATTTTATTGTGAGCTGCTTGTTAGGCTTACAAAGTTAAAGATTATCGGCAAACAAAATCTTTTTCCTTAGTTTTTTTAAGCCCGCAACTAGAGCAAGCTAAGGAAAATGAGGCTAAATGGCCCGTTTTGGTAGAAGTTCCCCCCTTTTTTGCCCATCTAATTTTAGAAGCAAAGGCTTTTAGCTTGCTTCCCCTACTTTTGTTTGGCTAGCCTCTGCCTATCCAAAATAAATAAGAAGAGAAGCGCCAAATGGAAGAAAATTATACATCTACCTAGAAATTAGTTTATTTGCCTTAAATTTGTCGGCGTTTTGCTCAATGAGTCCAACGCAGAACATCCAAAATATACTTTAAAACTTGATGAAATGAAAAACTTTAACGTATTGGGCCTTTGCCTGCTACTCAGTTTGCTGACTAGCTGGGCCTATGGGCAAAAAGCCACGGTAAAGGGTGTCGTGACCGACGCTAACTCTAAAGAACCCCTTCCCGCTACCCTCCGTATCCTTAATACGGAGGGCAAGTTAGTGACTGGCGCCGGGGCCGATGTGCTTTCTGGAGAATATATGATCTCTGTAGATGCCGGAACCTATAAAATGACGGTCTCTTATATCGGCCTAGCCGATCAATCTTTTGATCTGGAATTAGCCGCTGGCGAAACCAAAGAGATCAATGTGGAAATGAAAGAGGAGGATAACCTCATGAAAACAGTGACCGTAACGGGCTCTAAGGCCGGTACGCAACTGGCCAAAAATACGGTCTCTATTGATGTGGTAAAACCCACTTTGGTCGATAATACCAACGCTACAAAGGTAGATGAGGTGGTCGATAAGGTGCCTGGCGTTACGGTAGTAGACGGCCAAGCCAATATCCGTGGGGGCTCTGGCTATTCTTATGGAGCCGGTAGCCGCGTGCTTATCCTTGTAGATGATCTCCCCTTCATGTCTGCCGATGCCGGCTTTGCCAACTGGAGAGATATCCCCGTAGAAAATATTGAGCAAATCGAGGTCCTCAAAGGGGCCGCCTCTGCTCTCTATGGCTCTTCGGCCCTAAACGGAATTATCAATATCCGCACAGCCTACGCCAAAGCTAAACCCGTTACAAAGTTCTCGCTTTTCCAAACTTCTTTTGCCAAGCCACGAAATCGTACGATTCCCTATTTCCTCGATCCCGATAGTACAGTAAATGTAACTGGACAAGCTTGGTGGGCCCAAGATTCTATCTCTGCCCGCCTCACCAATGATGAAGGCGCTACTTATTATGATAGTACTTTTGCTCCCCAATGGCTAGCCGGCCCCCGTGGCTATCGCAAACCCATCGAGTTTGGCGCCTCTTTGGCCCACCGCCGCAAAATCGGTAAACTCGATCTTACCCTAGGAGCTAACGGTTTCTATAAGGATTCTTACCTAGGCGGAGAGTACGAACGTAAACTCAGAGCCAACGCTAATGTCCGCTACCGCTTTACCGACAGCCTCAATGTTGGTGCAAATATCAATGTGAATTTCGGAAATTCTTCTTCTTTCTTCCTCTGGAATAACTTGGCCTTTGTCTCGCTTTCACGAGAAGCGGTCGATAGCCTAACGCATTTTACTTATCCCGCCTCTGTTACCCAATCGGTGACTTCTCGGATCAATGTCGATCCCTACCTCACTTATTTCGATAAAAAAGGGAATCGCCACCGCCTACAAACTCGTATCTATTATATTAGCAACGATAATGGCAATAACCAAAGTAATAGCTCTACGCTCTACTATGGCGAGTACCAGCTCCAAAGAGAGTTCAAACAATTGCAAGGCCTCAAAATGGTGGCCGGCCTAGTAGGCCAGTATTCTGCCGCCCAATCTCAACTCTATGGAGATGCTGAATACGATATCTCTAATTATGCCGCCTATGTCCAACTCGATAAGGGCTTCCTTACCGATGAGTTTGGCGATAGTAAACTCAATTTCTCTTTCGGCGCCCGTATCGAACGTAACGCCATTATTAGCCCCGATTCTGTGCAGGTTTCTGTCTCTCAACCCAAAATTGAGAACCCCGAACCCCGCTCTGTTGAAGCTAAACCCGTTTTCCGCGCCGGAGTAAATTATGAGCTGACACCCTTTACTTTCCTTCGCGCCTCTTGGGGCCAAGGTTATCGCTATCCCACAATCGCCGAACGATATATCACTACTTTCGTAGGCGACCCCGCCGGAGTTGGCCTCGAAATCCGAGCAAATCCCGAACTAGAATCAGAAACTGGTTGGTCTGCCGAAATCGGTATCAAACAAGGTTTCATGATTACTTCTAACTGGAAGGGATTTGTTGATGTCTCTTTCTTCTGGACCCAATACCAGAATATGATGGAGTTCTCTTTTGGTGGCGGAGATACTGCCGCTATCAATGCTATCGAGCTTGCTGGTGTGCAAAATGGTACCACTCCCATTTTCTTCCAATCAGCTAATATCGGAAATACAAATATCCGTGGTGCTGAGTTTAGCGTAATGGGTACCGGAAAAATCGCTGGCGTAGATATGAACCTCCTCGCTGGCTATACGTTCCTCGATCCCCGCTTCCAAGATTTTGACGAGCGCCAACAACTTCTCAGCTCTAACGATACTACCAATATCCTGAAGTATCGCGCCCGCCATACTATTAAGTTTGATGCCGAAGCCTTTTTCCTCAAAGAAAATAACCTCTCGGTCGGACTCTCTGTTAACGCTAGTAGCCGTATGCTCGCTATCGATAAGGTGTTCCAAGATCTCGTTTTCTCCGATGCTGACCTCCCTTTTGGTCCTGCTGATGCTTTCGGTATCGGCCGCTACCGCCAACACGTCAATAGTGGCGAATATGTAAACCTCAGCGCCCGTATCGGCTACCGCTACGCTTTCAAAAATGCTGAAGGTGAAGAAAAATGGGGCGCTAAGATCTCTGTCGTAGGCAAAAACTTGCTCAACCAAGAGTATACTCTACGCCCCGCTCTAGTAGCCGCTCCCGCCAATTATACGCTACGCCTAGATTTCGATTTCTAGCCTCCTGATACATATATTGTATAGCCTCTATTCTGCCTAAGAATAGGGGCTTTTTTTTGGGGCCTCCACAGCAAAGCTGCGGCGCTACGTTGCGCAGCTCGCTGTTCGCTCGGCCCTGCGGCCTGACGGCCTTGGTCTGCGGCTGCGCCGCACTGCTGCACATCGCTAGGCCGTTTGGCCTTCGGCCATAGCTGCAGGTTGAAACCCGCAGCCAATTTCGGAACCACTAAGCTAGATTTTGACCACCCCTTGGCCTGCAGCTTAAAAGCTGCAGGTCCTGAAAATTGAATACCTTCGCCTTTCTTCAATGAAGCAGGGGCTTTTAAGCCGCCATGGCCAAAGATCAAACAGCCCATCAAAACTTTTATGCCCTATTCTGCAGATGCAGAACAGCTCATCAAAACCTTTATGTCCTATTCTGCAGATGCCAAATGGCATCTTACAGTTGCGGCAAGCTATTCTGCAGATGCCAAACGGCATCTTACAGTTGCGGCAAGCTATTCTGCAGATGCCAAACGGCATCTTACAGTTGCGGCAAGCTATTCTGAATTTGTGAAATGGCAGTTGTAAACTTGGGGAAGCTATTTGCAATTTGTAAAAGCGTACATCAGGGACTGTTCAGGATTTTGTGTATCCTAATAAAATTTGGGTCTTTAGCTTCTTAGGATTTGGCCAATAGTCGCCTAGGGGCTTGTCTCTAGGAGCAGTAAAAAGTAAACGCAAAACGTTAAACAGTCCCCCAAAAAAAGGAGCTGGCCTCCACAACCAACTCCTTGCTTCCAAAAATAAATAAACAAACAAAGAAGATTAACTCTTGATAAATAGCTTTTGCTGTCTGAAGGTCCCGCTAATATTTTGGACCACTAATTCAAAAGCATATTGTCCAGCAGGCAGCTGGCTACAGTCGTAGGCCAGTTGCTGCAAGCCAGCAGAAAGATCGGACTTAATAATTTGTCCCAGTTGTTGCCCCGAAATACTCATAATATTGAGCTGTACATTGGCGGTTTGTAGAAGCTGAAAACTAAAGAATACTTCATCTTGGGCGGGATTGGGAAAAGCCTTGAGTTGGCTAAACTGCCCGCCTGTTTCTAAGCTATGCTCTTCTACCCCCAAAACGCCAAGGCTGATACCAATGGTTTTGCTGGCGGTATAGCCGTTGGTCGTATCGCCACTAATGGTCATCAGTTCATCCGTATAAGAGTCGCTAAAAACCATATCATTACTATTCGTAAAGCTATTGGTGCCGCTAGTGGCATAATAGCTATCAACAGTGCTATTGATGCTATCGGGAAAGGCCAGTTGGCTAGTCAATAGCAGGTTATTGGAGCTATCAAAAACTTGGATGTGAATATGGGTAGCCCGAGGGGTGTACCAGCCGGGGTAGATGCTTGTAAAGTTTACAGTACCATTGCTATCGGTATATTGGATACCTCTGAGCCAGGTGGTCCCGGCATTATTTACCGTTCCATCAATGCCAGGTTGGCCATCATAGGCGGAATAGTAGCCCCTTTTATTACAATGCCAAACATCTACTCTTAGGCCAGCTACTGCTAGGCAGTTATTATCAATATTTTGAATCGTAATGCTAAAATTAAGGGGGATTCCCGTTTGGGTTCCCTCGGTGATATCAGAACGCACTAAAGTAGAGCTAGTAATAGAAGAGGGGGCAGGGTAGGGGCCAGCAGTTTCTGCGGGCAAGGGGTCACAGCTCATATTCTCTAAAACCTCTTGGTTGCTCGGTTCATCCATAACATCTTTGAATCCCAAAAAGGGGATCGCTGCAGCGCCTAGTCCGATGCGCTTTAAAAAGTCTTTTCTTTTCATGCCAGTGCTTTAATGCGTTAAACAATCCTTAAAATGTTCTCGGCCCTAGAGACTTGGCTATCTAAGAAAGGTTTAAGGAGTGGCAAAAAAAAGGAGCTGGCCTCCACAACCAACTCCTTGCTTCCAAAACAAAGAAGATAAAAGCAAGCTCAAGTTGCTTCATCTGGCCTAAAGACGCTCGGCCCATAACAAGGTTTAAATCTGGACCAAATTTCCATCTTCTATAGCTTTTTGTACGTCTCTGTTTTCAGTATGAAAACAAAAACCATAAAAATGAACTGGAAGCTAAAAGCTGTGGTCCAAAAAGGCATCTCCTTTTTACCCGCCCCCTTTGATCACAAAGTCAATTACCTCATGCAAAAATATGTGACCAAGGGCGTGCAGCTCTCGGATGCCTATTTTCTAGACCGTTTAGAGCATGCGCAAAAACATATAGCCGCCTATCAGCAGTATGCGGGCAGTTTGCAGGGCATACAAACCTTAGAGTTGGGAACGGGCTGGTATCCAGTGGTGCCCATTAGTTTGTTTTTGGTCGGGGCGGAGCAGGTCCGCAGCCTAGACCTTAACCCCTTGACGCATCGAGCGCATTGGGAGCGCTGCCTGCAAGTATTTCTGGAGAAAGAAGCGGAGGTCCGGCTGCGTTTGCCCATTTTGGAAGAGCGCTGGGCCATTCTTCAAGCCTTGGCCAAGGAGAGTAGCCATTTAGATGATGCCGCATTTTTGGCCCAACTGCGGCTGTCCTTCCTCTTGGGTGATGCTCGAGAATTGAGAGAATTTAAGGAGCAGTCTATACAACTGATTCACTCGAACAACACCTTTGAGCATGTGCATCCAGCGGCCCTGCGGCAGATATTGCAGCGTTTTCAGCAATTGCTGGACCCCAAGGGCCTGATGTCCCACTTTGTCGATATGTCAGACCATTTTGCGCATGCCGACCCCAATATTACCATCTATAATTTTTTGCAATTTACGCCCAAACAATGGGCCCGCATAGACAATGAAGTGCAGCCACAGAACCGTTGGCGCCTCCCCCAATACTTGGGCCTTTATCAAGAGTTGGGCTTGGCCCTTTTGGCCGAAGAGCATCGCCCAGGCCGGCCCGAAGAAGTAAAAACAGTAGCCATAGATGAGAGCTTTTCGCAGTTTACAGTAGAAGAGTTGGCGGTCAGTCATGTCTATTTGTGGAGTCGGTAGTTGTTTTTTTCTCTTGAACTTGTATCTTTAAGGAAGAACAATTTTTCTCTGCACAGACCCTTTTTTATGAAACGATACACCCTTGCTGCCTTAAGTCTATTGGCTATTTTTGCCCTACTGCCTTTGTTGGCCTTCTTTAAGCCCGAATCGCTTAAAGTGAGCTTTTCTGAAATGGAGTGGACGGCAGCCAAGCAACAAGCAAAAACAGAAAACAAACTCTATTTTGTCGACTTTGACGCCAGTTATTGTGCCGCCTGTCGCAATATGGATATCTCGACCTATCAGGATAGTCGCTTGGCCAGTTATATGGGCCAAAATGTAGTGGGCCTGCGCTTGGATGTCCAAGATTTTGATGGGGTCATGTGGTCCCAAAAATATGAGATAGAAGCCTTGCCGACCCTACTCATCTTTAATGAAGAAGGCAAATTGGTCAAGCGATTAGTGGGCTATCAGTCTTCGGCAGATTTGCTCAAGGCTTTTGAGGAAGTGCGCAGCCCCAAGGGCAGCCCTTCGGTGCCCAGCACAACAACGCCCAAGCAAAGCCCGCAACCCCTTGCCGAAGAACCCATTTTGCCGCCTGCAAAATCGCCAGCCAAAACCAATGAGTCGCCTCGTTTATCGGGTAACCTCTCTATTTTTGAGCAGGGCATACAGGCCAGCGGAAAAGGTTTGTATGAGGTAGAGCTCAAGCGGCAAAAATCAGAAGGCTTTTCTTTGCAGATGGGCGTCTATAAAGAAGTAAACTACTGGACGCTAGAGGCGGAAGCCCTGCAAAAGCAGCTGCCTGGCCACAAAATCCTCATGCATGTCGATGAGCTGCGGGGCAAAACGGTCTATCAGCTGTTGTTGGGTGAATTTGAGAGCCAGGCAGCCGCCAGACGCTTTCAGAATGTTTTGCAGCAAAAGAAAATCCGCAAAGGATTGATTAAAGATTTGCGATATTTTAAGTAATACCGCTCAGAGTTCAATATCTTCTCCCCCGCAGCCATGAGCTGCGGGGGAGTTTTTTTTAGCTGGGGCCTAGCCTAGGGCCGCAGGCCCTAAATGGCCCAGCGCTGCGCAGCCGTGGCGCGAAGCGCCAGACCAAAGCCCGTAGGGCTGCAGGGCCGAGCAGACTTGCGAGCGGCGCAGCCTAGCGGCGGCCGCCCCCCTGAACAGGGCGGCCGCGGGCCCCAAAAGAAACAACATAAATAGCAATAAAAACGAGATGCAATTACTAACAAACATTGGCTGCATTTGGCAGCAGGCGCAGGAGCTACCCGCTTTGCGCAGAGGCGCCGAATTGGCCCAATTACCCTATTTGAAAGATGCTTATATGCTATTGGAGGGCGACCGAATTGTAGAATTTGGGCCCATGGATAACTGTCCCGAAAAAGAGGAATGTAGCGTTTATGATGTGCAAGGGAGAGACCTATTTCCGAGCTTTTGCGACTCGCATAGCCATTTGGTTTTTGCCGCCCCGCGGCAGGAGGAATTCGTCTATCGGATTCAGGGCTTGAGCTATCATGAAATAGCGGCCAAGGGGGGCGGCATCCTCAACTCGGCCAAGCGCTTGCAAGCCATGCCCGAGGAGCAGCTGTTGGCCGAGGCCAAAAAGCGTTTGCTGGCCCTTTTGCGTTTGGGAACGGGGGCCTTGGAAATCAAAAGTGGATATGGATTGACTTATGAGGCCGAGCTCAAAATGCTGCGGGTCATTAAGGCCTTAAAAACCTGGGCGCCCATTCCCATCAAGGCGACTTTTTTGGGGGCACATGCTTTGCCGCCCGAATACAAAGAAGACCGAGCCGCCTATATGGACCTATTAATAGAGCAATTATTGCCCAAAATTGCCGAAGAAGGACTAGCCGATTATATCGATGTATTTTGTGAGAAAGGCTTTTTCTCTTTGGAGGAAGCGCAGCGGATTATGGAAGCGGGCAAGGCCTATGGCTTGCCGGCCAAAATACATTGCAATCAGTTTAATTCTATGGGCGCTATTGAGGCGGCGATAGCGGCTGGGGCTCGTTCGGTGGACCATCTGGAGGTCCTCAATACAGATGAAATGAAGGCCTTGGGCCAAGCCGATACCTTGGCTTGCCTCTTGCCAACGGCCCCCTTCTTTTTAAATGATGAGCATCGGACGCCAGCTAGGGCATTAATTGAGGCGGGAGCCGCTGTAGTTTTGGCCAGTGATTATAATCCGGGCACCACCCCTTCGGGCCGAATGAGTTTTGTCTGCTCCTTGGCCTGTATCCAGTTGCGGATGTTGCCCGAAGAGGCCATTAATGCCGCTTCTTTGCATGGGGCCTATGCCATGGACCTAGAGCAGGAGCTGGGCTGTATTCGTCCAGGCGCTAGGGCCAATTTCTTCCTAACCGAAGCCCTGCCTAGCTTGGCTTATTTGCCCTATAGCTTTGGTTCGGACCTCATTGAGGCCGTCTTTTTGAATGGGGAGTTGCATTGGGAAAAGCAGCCGCTTGCCTAGACAAAAACAATAAATGTTTTAGCTTTGTTAGACCTAACGCTCTTGTTATGAAGGGCCTTAGGTTTTTTTTTGCCCCAAAACAGCCAAATAGCGATGGAGGGCGTATATAAAAAGATTTTATTTTTTAGCTAAACAAACAACTTATGAAAAATTGCATGATGGCCCTGGGCCTATTCATGGCCTTCTTTATGGGCCCCAAAGCATGGTCTCAGGCCGAAGAGCTGCCCAAGGTTTACAACAGCTTGGATCTAGCCATAGGAGCGGGTTCTGCCTCGGAGAGTACGCTTTATATTAACGCCCTTTCTTTTCAGCGAGAGCATGCCTTGCTCAAAAACCGTCGATTGTTATTGGGCTATGGCCTTCGGTTTTCTGCCTTTGGGGCCAGCGATCAATTGCTTTATACCACGGCTCCCTACAAACTGACCAAAGATGATTTGATTGATAGTATGTTGGTCGACCAGCCTTTTAGTGCTGCTTTGGCTGCCTCTTTGCATATTGGTTATTTGATTACGCCCAAGCTCAAGGCGGGCTTTAATATTGATGCCCTCGGTTTTGGTTTTGGCAAAGAAACAACAGGCATTTTTACAAGTAGTGATAATAATGGGGACTATGCCATTAACCAAACTGGCCGCCCCACCACCCCTTCGGTCTTGCTCATTGGCGACAATGACATTGGGCAATTGGTTTCGGAGTTTTATCTGGCCTATGACATCACTGAAAAACTGGGTGTTCGTGGCGGCCTCAATATGACCTTTGTCGAATTTCAGTCGGATGAAAAACTAACTGAAGACAACGACCGCTTTCGGCATAAGGCGATCTTAGGCTTTTTGGCCTTCTATTATCGTCCCTTCTAAGATTTTTTCCCTTCCAAATTTAATTGACTATGAAACAACTATGGTTAAGTTTGAGCCTATTATTGATGCTCAGTTCGCTCACTGCTCAATCGAGCATTACATTTAAAATTAAGAATGCGGGCTTTACGGTGCCGGGCTCTTTTTCCGATTTCAAGACCGAGATCAAATATGATAAAAAGGTGCCTAGACAAAGCTACTTTAATGGCAGCGTTCAGGTCAAATCTATAGATACCGACAACAACGCTAGAGATAAGCATTTGCGCAATGAAGACTTTTTTGAGGTGGATACTTATCCCGAAATGAGCTTTCAGTCGACAGCCGTTAGCGAGGTTTCGGCGAACCGCCTAAAGATTGCGGGCAATCTGAAAATCAAGAATGTGAGCAAAAAGGTCGTTTTTGATGTGAAGGTTAGCGAAAAGAATGGCAAAACGGTTTTTGATACCGAGCTGGAGATTAACCGCAGAGATTTTGAGGTGGGGGGCAGCAGTTGGACCCTAGCCAATAAGTTGACGCTCTTTTTGCATATCGAGCAATAAGTTTTCTTTAAGGTCCGAGGAGCATCCTCGGGCCTTTTCTATTTTGGGCGCTCCATAAAAAAGGCTTATTTTGTAAAAAAAATTAACCAATGAGAAGATCAATTATAGGGCTAGCCTTTGCCCAATACCTATTATTATTGTTGGCCCTTTTGGGCAGTTCCTCGGCGCTTTTGGCCCAAGAAGAAGAGGCGGCTGATGAGCAGAGCGGCGGCTTTTATTATGGCCTTTATGGGGGCGGAACAGTGGCCACCCAAAATTGGAATAACTTTCAGCGAAATGCTTTATTGGCCTATCATGCGGGCCTTTTTGTCGAAAGTTTGGGGGCTACAGAAAATGGCCAACAAACCTCTTATCTCTTTGCTCTGGGCTACCATAAAAAGGGCAGTAGTTTCCGCAATATGTTTGTGGGCGGCAGTAGTGTTCCCGCCAATGAGTTTCACAATTTGAGCCTTTTAGGTGCCTTCAAAAAGAATTATCTAACTGGTCCCGAAGAGCGGGATCGCCTTTATTTTCTCCTCGGTTTGCGGGCCGAATATACCCTAGATTATCAGTTGGTCGGCTTTGGGGTAGAGGGCGTTAATCGAGCGCTTTTGGGCGTGAAGTTAGCGGGCGGCTATGATTTGCGCTTGCCCGACTCGGGCCTGGGCTTGCGCTTAGAGGCCAGCATTAGCCCCGATATTAGTCGGCAGGTTTTTGTGCCCGCTGGCTACCGCACGGGCACGGTGGACCAAAACGGAAATGCCATTATGAGCCAGGAACAAAAGGTCTATAACCTCATTTTTGAGGTTTCTGCTGCTGTATTTATCATGCAGTAAGATAAAATTTGGGGCCCGCGGCCAGCAAGCTGGCCGCCGCTATGCTGCGGGGCTCGCTGTTCGCTCGGCCCTGCGCGGGCTTCGCCCGCTGGGTCTGGCCCTTTGGGCCACCCGCTCCGCAGCGCTGGGCCTGCGGCGGCTTCGCCGCCTGTAGGACGCAGAACTTCATCCTCATCCTTAAACTATTGCCTTATGGACATCATGATTTATGCAATTCCGGTCTTCTTCCTGCTCATCGGAATAGAGTTATTGATTGGCTATTTTAGTCAGCAGCAGTTGTATCGCTTAGGCGATGCGGTGGCCAATATTAGCTGTGGGGTAGGGCAGCAGGTCACGGGGGTGTTTATCAAAATTATTGGCTTGGGGAGCTATGTTTATATTTATGAGCATTGGCGCTTATTATCGGTACCAAATCATTGGGCCAGTTATATCCTGCTATTTATTTTGATTGACTTCTTTTATTATTGGTTTCACCGCTATTCGCATGAGATCAATAGCTTTTGGGGGGCTCATGTGGTGCATCATCAGAGTGAGGACTATAATTTGTCGGTGGCTTTGCGCCAAAGTGCGTTTCAGGGCATTTTTTCGGCTGTTTTTTACTGGCCTTTGGCCTTTTTGGGCTTTGATCCTGTTCCCTTTTTCATCATTGGGACCTTTCAGACCTTATACCAATTTTGGATTCATACGGAGGCCATTAGAAAAATGCCCGCTTGGTTTGAGTATGTCTTTAATACGCCTTCTCATCATCGGGCGCATCATGGCCGCAACCCAGAATATATTGATAAAAACCATGGGGGCACCCTCATTTTATTTGACCGTTGGTTTGGTACCTTTGAGCCCGAAAAAGCGGAGGTGGTCTATGGCGTAACTAAGCCCTTAGCTACATATAATCCTATTTGGGCCAATTTAGATTATTATGCCGACTTATGGGCGGCGGCGGGGCAAATGCCCCGCTGGAAAGACCGTCTGCGGCTTTGGGTAGAGCGGCCAGGCTGGCTGCCTGAAGAGATGGGCGGGCAACAAAAAGTACCCGCAGTAGATCGACAAAAGACCGAGAAATATAATCCCCCCCTGCCGCCCTTTTTGCCCATTTATGTACTTCTCCAATATGTCATTATCCTTTTGGGGGCCACAGGCTTTCTGATGGTTGAAAGTCAGTTGGATTGGCCTAAACTTTTGGCTCTAAATGTCATCATACTTTGGGCACTAGGCAATTTGGGGGGCTTGTTGGACCTTAAGAAATGGGGACTACCTTCCGAGTATTTACGGCTGCTTGCTACTCCCTTGGCCCTTTATTTCCTCTTTCCTTTGGGGAGTTATATTTGGGGACTAGCCGCCTGGGCCATCCTCTCTTTAGGGCTGCTATTTTACTACCAATGGCGAAAGGCAAACTCCTAGCAAAAGCATAAAAGCCGAAGCTAGATTTTTAGAATGCGAACAAAAGCCTAACTTTGCGGCTGTTGGCCTAGCGATGCGGCGGGGTGGCCGAAGGCCAGACCGAGCCAGCTTGCTGGCGCAGGGCCGAGCAGACCTGCGAGCCCCAAAGCGTAGCGCCGACGAGCGAAGCGAGGCGGAGGCCCCAAAAAAATAAAAAGAAATGTCAGATACAATCAAAGTAACGGTTATTGACCGAAATGGGCAGGCCCATGAACTGGATGCCCCCACCGACATGAATATGAACATGATGGAGCTTTGCAAGGCCTATGAATTGCCTGTAGAAGGGACCTGTGGGGGGATGGCGCTTTGTGCAAGCTGCCATATGTATATAGAGAGCGATCATGAATTGAATGAGCCCTCTGATGATGAAGAAGACATGCTGGACCAGGCCTTTTTTGTGGAGGATAATAGCCGTTTGGGCTGTCAAATCCATTTGCGGCCCGAACTAGAGGGCTTGGTGGTGCGCTTGGCCGCAGTAGAGGACTAAGGAATCTACGTTTATTTTAGAAAACAAAAACAAGAAACAAAATGGCTGTTACATTAAAAGCAGGAGATAAGGCCCCTAACTTTGAGGGCAAAGACCAGAATGGGAAAAGCATTAGCTTGGCTGATTTTTCGGGTAAAACCCTGATTTTATATTTTTATCCCAAAGATGATACCCCCGGCTGTACCAAAGAAGCCTGCAACCTCCGAGATAACTATGAGGCTTTGTTGGAACAAGGCTATGCGGTAGTTGGCGTCAGCCCCGATGGCGAAGCCTCGCATCAGAAGTTTATTGAAAAATATAGCCTACCTTTCCCTTTGATTGCCGATGAGGAAAAAGTCATTATGGAAGCCTATGGGACCTGGGGCGAGAAGAACATGTATGGCAAAATCAAACTAGGGGTATTGCGGACCACCTTCATCATAGATGGGGAGGGCGTCATTTTGAAAGTATTTAAGCGCCCCAAAACTGCAGAACACACAGAGCAGATTTTGAAGGCCATGGAGAAATTATCCTAGGCCAAACCATTTAGGGAGCGAGCATGAATACAGATCGCGAAACACTTTTACTAGAGCAATTGAGTATGGGCCAAGAACTGGCCCTCAAGGCCATTTTTGAGCAGCATTATCAGTCGATATACCGCATTATTTATCGGATGTTGCAAAATAAAGCTACGGCCGAAGACCTCTCTCAGGAGGTCTTTCTCAAGCTTTGGGAAAAGCGAGAAAAGCTGAATATACGTGGACCAATAGGGCCTTATTTGCGTCGGATGGCGGTAAATGAGGCCTTGGGCCATTTGCGCAAGCATAAAAAGTACTTTATAGAAGATATAGAGGAACAACACGATCTGGCGGCGCCCCCAACTGCCGATGCAGAAGCGGTTTATGCAGAAAAAGAATTGAAGCAGGCCCTAAATAAAGCGATCAAGAGTTTGCCGCCTCGCTGTCGCTCTGTCTTTGTCCTTAGCCGATTTGATGGCCTCTCTTATAAAGAAATTGGAGAGAGCATGAATATTTCGGTGAAAACCGTAGAAAACCAAATGGGCAAAGCCCTAAAGGTGATGCGCAAATTACTGAGTCCCTACTTGCCTTTGGCGCTCTTTATTGTTAAAATTTGTTCTAGCATAGGGGCCAAGCTCTTTTAGGGCATCCAGCAATAAACCAAAGGCAGAGCCCCAAATTAGATTCAAGAATATATGGCAACACTATACAATGGCGAAGATATTCCATGGTCCTTATTGGCCAAGGACATCCAAAATTGCTTAGCAAAAGAGGAGGAGGAAGCCCTGGCCGAATGGCTGGCCGCTTCAGAAGAACATCAGGCTCTACAAGCCGAGCTAGGGCGCATTTGGAGCCTGCCAGAAGCCGATTTGCCCCCGAGCAGCCAGGCAGAGGTTTGGCTGGAGCTACAGAAAAAGCTACAGCAAAGAAGGCCGCAAAAAACCTTTTGGCAACGCTATACCAATCTGACGGCCGTAGCCGCTAGCCTGCTGCTGGTGGTTTTTGTGCTTTATGGAACAGGTAGCTTTAATTGGAAATCAGAGGCCGTGGCCGAGCTCAACTGGCTAGAACTAGAGGCCCAAGATAGCCGCAATTTGCAAATGCCCGATGGCAGCATCATTTTCCTCAATAAAAAAAGCAAACTCCGCTATCCCGATCGCTTCCAAGATCGTAGAGAGGTGGAGCTTTTGGCCGGAGAGGCCTTTTTTGAGATTAACCGAGATCTAGAACATCCCTTCGTTTTGCAAATTGCTAAAGCTGGACAATTAGAGGTGCTAGGCACTAGCTTTAATGTTCGAGCCTATGAAAATGAAAGCGAAATGTGCCTGTCGGTAAGCACAGGAAAGGTCCGCTACCGCAGCCCAGAAGGAGAGGAGTACGTTTTGGAAAAAGGAGAGGCCGTTTATTACAACTATAAAGACAAAAGGGCCAAATTAAAAAGCCCGGTCAATCCCACTTATTGGCGAGATGGTCTCCTCAATTATAAGGATTTTGCCCTAGCCGATTTGCGCCAAGATATAGAACAAAAATATGGAGTGCATCTAGAGTTTGAAGATGAAGCTTTGGGACAATGTCTCTTTAATGGCAGCTTTAAGTCACCTAAGGTAGAGGAGATCCTACAAGCGCTTAGCTTTACCCTCAATTTATCAGTGAAAAAAGTAACTGATAAAACCTATTTGCTATCTGGGGCGCCCTGTACTTCTGCTTTAGATTAAAGCTTTTCAATCTATTGTCATGCGTTTATTTGCCCGCTTCCTTTTGCTGTTTTTCTTAGGCAGCCTGCCGCTTTTGATTTGGGGGCAGCGGGCCCAATGGGATTTTAAGGGAGAAACTTTAAAGGAAGTCTTAGTTGAATTGGAGCAATCTTATGGATTGCGTTTTGCCTATGGCCAAGGTCGCTTGACTTTGGCCAAAGCTATTTTTCATAGGGCCAATAATTTGCCCCTAGATACGGCCCTAGTCGATTTGTTGGGGAAGAATAATTTGGCCTACCAAAAAATGGGACAGCTTTGGGCCCTTAAGGATAGTACGCCTAAGGAACAATGGAGCTTGGCGGCCCCCCTTTTGGCCCCCAAACAACAGCCTCTAGCCCCCCAATCGCCTTTGGCTTATAGCCGCCCACTGCCGCCTGAGGTCCGCCTGAGTTCGGTGGTTTTGCCCCCCCTTTATAGCGAGGGCCTGCTGATTTCTCTAGATGCACAACCTCAGGCTCAGGGCATTTTGGTCGATTGGGGAGCGCTCTGGAAGGAGGCCCTAGAACGGCAGTTTTTAGAGGAGTTGTCCATTTTTCAGCTCTCTTTTTTTGGTACGCCCGAGGAGGAGGCCGTCAAAGCGCAGGTTTTAGCCCTAGATATTGGCTGGGGCCGCCGCCGACAGCTTTTGGGCCTACAGCTGAGTTTGGGCGCTAGCCGAGTCGATGAGTCGGCTATGGGCTTTCAGTTTGCACTTTTGGCCAATCAGGTGAAGGGCGAGCTGATGGGCTTGCAGCTTGCGGGCCTCTACAATCAGACGGCTAGGCTTTATGGGAGCCAGCTTTCTTTGGGCCTCAATCGAGTCGATAGCAGCTTGTCGGGCTCGCAGTTTTCGCTTTTGGGTAATTTGGCCTTGGGCCAAGGCTATGCGGCCAATAGTTTGCAGTTGGCGGGCCTCTTCAATTATAGTCGGTCCAATGCGCATGTACAGTTGGGCGGCTACTACAATCGGGCGCCCAAATTGCAGGGCTGCCAGCTTTCTTTGGGCCTCAATGATACGGATAGTTTGCAGGGCTTGCAGCTAGGCAGTATCAATTATACGGGCCATTTGAAGGGCTGCCAGTTGGGCCTCTTAAATATTTGCGATACGGCCGCCGCGGGCCTAGGCATTGGCCTACTCAATATCTATAAAAAAGGAGGCTACAACCGCATCAGTCTAGGGAGCTCTGCCGCTTTGCACGCCCAGCAAAGTCTGCAAATTGGCCACCCCCGCTTTTATACTATATATGAAATGGGCCAGCGCCTAGATCAGCCGATTTGGCTCTTGGGCTTTGGCTTGGGCTGCCGCCTACCCATGGAAAAAGACTATTATTTGCATCCCGAGCTGCTTGCTTATAGCTTGCAAGAAGGTCCCGATTGGACCAATGGCCGAGGGCATTTGTTTCAGTTACGAGCCCTTTTTGCTCATCCCTTGGGGGCGGGTTTGGAGCTGCTCACGGGGCCCGAGCTCAATTTTATCCACCAAAATGTAGAAGCTAGCCAAGCCCTAGGCCAACAACTACTCTGGGAAAGAAGCCGAGGCGATTGGGAACAACGCTTGTTCTGGGGCTGGCAGTTGGCGGTTCGCTATAAGTTGTGGTAGGTTTTGGGGCCTCCGCCTCGCTAGGCTCGTCGGCGGTTACTCCCTTCGGTCGTCGAACTGCGAACTAAAGTTCTTGTTGTCGCTTTGGGGCTCGCTGATGTTTTGGGGCCTCCGCCTCCCTTCGGTCGTCGGCGCTACGCTTTGGGGCTCGCAGGTCTGCTCGGCCCTGCGTCGCCTTCGGCTCCTTGGTCTGGCCTGACGGCCACCCCGCCGCATCGCTAGGCCGCTCAACGGTCATCTTTGGGCTGGGCATTTTGCTTCGGCCGCCTAAAAGGCGCAAAACCTAAGTTTTGCGCCTTTTTTATGCCCAATTGTTACTAATAAGTTAAGATGCTGACTTAGTGAACTTATTCCCAAAGGCTAATGAGCTAACTTTTTCCTAGCTCGAGCTAGCTTATTCCTAGCTCGACTTAGCGTTTGATTAGCTCAAGCTAGCTTTTTCCTAGCTCGACTTAGCGTTTGATTAGCTCGAGCTAGCTTTTTCTTAGCTCGACTTAGCGTTTGATTAGCTCGAGCTAGCTTTTTCCTAGCTCGACTTAGCATTCGCCTAGCTTGAGCTAGCTTATTCCTAGCTCGACTTAGTGTTTGATTAGCTCGAGCTAGCTTTTTCTTAGCTTGGCTTAGGATTTGGCCAATAGTCGCCTAGGGGCTTATCCCTAGGCGTAGGAAAGAGTCTCGTTTTATGCGTCTAGAGGCGGCGAAGCCGCCGGCTGAGGGATGGTTAAGGGGGCGGCGAAGCCGCAGACCCAGCAAAATGAGCGTAGCGAAATTTTGCGCAGGGCCGAGCAGACCTGCGAGCCCTGACACAGCCCGACCCGCCCGCAGGGCGGGGCAGCCCCAAAACAAAAAACTTTGTAACTTAGTGAGTGAAAAAAAGAAAAGATATGCGACTAAAAATAATGCTGTTCCTAATCTGTTTATCGGGGAGTTTATGGGGGCAAAAAAAGCTGCTTTTACGGCTAGAGTCGGGGCAATCCCTGAACCTATTGGCGCAAAAAAAAGATTGTTTGGCCAAAGATTGGGGCATTTGGCGCTACAGCATAGCGGCAGCAGACAGCGCAGAAGTGCAGCAGTATTTGGACCAACGCTTGGGGCCTCAAAACTGGCAGTGGGAGCATCAACTGCAGTATCGGGCTCGGCCCAACGACCCCGAATATGACTTTTGGCAGTGGAATATGGACCTATTGGGTTTGCCCGAAATTTGGGAAGAAACCACTGGTGGTTTGGCGGGCTCGGATACCCTTGTTGTGGCCCTAATTGATGGGGGAGGCGATTGGGCGCATGAGGATTTGGCGGAAAACATATATATAAACTGGGGGGAAGTTCCGGATGATGGGGTAGACAATGACCAAAACGGCTACATAGATGATTATCGGGGTTGGCGAGCGGATAGTGGAGATGATGAGCATGCGCCCGACAGCCATGCGAGTTCGGTAGCGGGCATTATTGGGGCCAAGGGGAACAATGGGGTCGGCATGGCGGGCATCAATTGGAACATCAAAATAATGTTGCTTTCGGGGCAGTCGGCCAACAGCCTTTTGGAGGAGAGCAACATCTTGGCGAGCTACTACTACATCTGGAAAATGCGGCAGCTCTATGAAGAAAGTGGGGGGCAGCAGGGGGCCTATATCTTGGTCAGCAATTTATCGGCGGGCATAGACTTTGGGCGGCCCGAGGATCATCCGCTTTGGTGTGGCGTTTATGACAGCTTGGGGCAGGCGGGTATATTGAGTGTGGCGGCTAGTATGAATCGGAAAGAAAACATAGATGAGGTAGGAGACATGCCCTGTCTTTGTCCCTCGGAGGCCTTAATGACCGTAAGTTTGAGTAATCGTTATGATGCATTGGACCGCAATGCGCCCTATGGCCCTTTGCATTTAGATTTGGCGGCGCCTGGGGCGGTTTATACGCTTCGGCCCAACAATACATATAATGTATTTGGCGGAACCTCTGGGGCGGCGCCTCATTTGGCGGGGGGCATCGCCCTATTGGCGAGTTATCCAGCAGCAGACTGGCAGGCCTACCTCAAGGCCGAGCCGCAGGCGGCTATGTATTTATTGCGGGATATTCTATTGGCCAGCGTGAGTAAAAAGGGCGATATGGAAGAATTAAAATCTGGGGGGCGTTTAGATTTGGGGGCGGCCTTTCGCTTATTAAAATCCTTATATGGGCCCAAAGAGGAGGAAAATTCTTTTTTGTGGCGGCGGGCTTCGGATCAAATATATTTAAGTTATCGGGCCAAAAGAGCGGGAAACTACCGTTTGAAGATAACAGATATAGGGGGGCGGCAAGTTTTTTATACAGAAAAATCCTTGGAAGAAGAAGAACTAACTATTTGGGAATTAGGGCCTTTTGAGGGTCGGCAGCTTTTGTTTGTCTCGCTCTATGAAGAAAATCGGTTAATAAAGACAGAAAAATTTGTCTATTAGCAATTGCTTTTCTACCTTTGCAAAGCCCAAAAGGGAAGCCCACAAGCGGCTTAAGAAAAGAAATAGTGAAAAAAACTTCAAAAAGTTTTGCGAATATAAAAAACCATCTTATATTTGCAACCGCAACGAAGGAAATACACTACTTGCAAAATGGCTCTGTAGCTCAATTGGATAGAGCATCTGACTACGGATCAGAAGGTTAGGGGTTCGACTCCCTTCAGGGTCACATCTTTATTGTTTTAAAGAATTGATTAGGTTCCACAAGCAATTGTGGAACTTTTTAAATTAGAAAGAGCAGTCATGTCGAGAATTTGTCAATTGACCGGAAAGAAAGCTATGGTGGGAAACAATGTTTCTCACTCTAATCGCAAGACCAGACGTCGTTTCAATGCGAATATTAAAACTAAGCGTATTTTTGTACCCGAATCAAATGTTTGGATCAAAGTAAAGGTGAGCATGCGTGCTCTACGTACGATGAACAAATTGGGGGTATATAACTTCTTGAAGCGTCAGATCGCTAAAGGATACGATCCCTTTATTTGGGTAGAAGATCCTAAGGCTGCTGAAAAGAGTAATGAGCGTGGTTACCGTCGCCTAGAGCACACTGATGCTCAGGGTAACAAGAGCTACAGCATTACTTTTGAGCCTGAAGCTGCAGATAATAATCGCAAAGTGCGTCTCTCTTCTGTTATTAAGTAAATAGAAAAAATCATCACACATTATGGCTAAGAAAAGCAAAGGTAATCGCGTACAGGTGATTTTGGAGTGCACAGAGCACAAAGATTCTGGTCTTCCTGGCACTTCACGTTACATCACTGTGAAGAACCGTAAGAACACACCTGCTCGTATGGAGTTGAAGAAATACAATCCCATCTTGAAGCGTTACACTATCCATAAAGAGATTAAGTAATTTTTCGAGAACTATCCGCTCGACAAAAAATAAATCGTCATGGCTAAGAAAGTATCAAAAAACGCACGTGTAGCCCAACGTGCTGCGAATGCAGGCAGTGGTAAAGATCACGTGAGAGTTGTTAAGTCCGTAAAGGACCCCAACACAGGAAAGTATTCTTATAAGGAAGTTATCGTCCACAAAGATCAAGTGGAAGACTTCTTCAAGAATAAATAATCAGGTAATTAAGGCAAATTATGAAAGTGGCTCTTCCTGTTGAGGGATGAGCCCTTTCTGTTTTTTTATTTGACCTTTTTTTGCGTTCTTTAGGCGCGCTCCTTATTGTTCATCTAGATTAAGCAGTCTCGTATGGGATTTTTTAACAAACTTTTTGGGAAGAAAGAAAAAGAAGACCTGGATAAAGGCCTAGAAAAAACGAAGACCAATTTCTTCAATAAAATGTCTAGGGCTATTGCCGGTAAAACGAAGGTAGATGATGAGGTACTAGATGAATTAGAGTCGGTACTGATTCAGTCTGATGTAGGACTAAAAACGACCATTAAAATTATTGAGCGGATTGAGGAGCGAGTAGCTCGTGATAAGTATATGTCTACTTCTGAGCTCAATGAGATTCTCCGAGATGAGATTGTTCAGTTATTGGGCGAAAACACGACGGAGGAGACCAATTTCTTTTCTATTCCCAAGGAGGCCAAGCGTCCTTATATCATTTTGATTGTAGGCGTAAATGGAGCGGGCAAAACAACCACTATTGGCAAATTGGCCAAGCGTTTTGTAGATCAGGGCCATAAGGTGGTTTTGGGCGCAGCCGATACTTTCCGTGCTGCCGCTGTTGATCAGCTAGGCATTTGGGCCGAAAGAGTGGGCTGCGATTTTTATAGCAAGGGCATGAATACAGACCCTGCCGCAGTGGCCTATGAAACGACCCAGTACGCTATCCAAAATAACTGCGATATTGCTATTATTGATACGGCTGGACGCTTGCACAACAATAAGCAGTTGATGGCCGAGCTCTCTAAGATTAAGCGTTCTTTGTCTAAACAAATTGAGGATGCTCCTCATGAGGTGATGTTGGTCCTCGATGGCTCTGTAGGCCAAAATGCCTTCATTCAAGCCGAGGAGTTTACCAAGGCAACAGATGTAAGTTCGCTCGCTATTACCAAATTAGACGGTACCGCCAAGGGCGGGGTGGTCATTGGAATTAGCGACCAATTTAAGATTCCTATTAAATATATTGGGGTAGGAGAGGGCATAGAGCACCTCCAAGCCTTTAATAAGCGCAGCTTTGTCGATTCTTTCTTCTCGCAAAAAGAAGGATAGTAGATGCTGCTGCTTACAGATATTGACCAGCTTGAGCTGGCTTTTAGTCCAAGTACCCAACTTCTTTTAAAGCTGGTACTTGGACTTATTATTTTTGGGGTGGCCCTAGACCTTCGGGGGCAAGATTTTATGGCCCTATTCAAACAGCCATTAGCTATTGTTTTGGGGCTGTTGGGGCAGCTGCTGCTTTTACCCGCCCTCTCTTTTGCTTTTTTGTATCTGGCCTATTTTCTCAATATGGCTCCCTTGCCCAGCATTGCTTTGGGCATGCTGTTGGTGGCCGCTTGTCCAGGCGGCAATATGTCCAACTTTTTTACGCATCTGGCCAAAGGAGATACGGCCCTTTCGGTGAGCTTATCGGCTTGTACTACCCTTTTGGCTGCCCTGACTACGCCCCTCAATTTTATGTTTTGGGGGAGCCGTTTGCCCTTTGCTCAAGAAGAGGTAAAGAGCCTTTCGCTAGACTTTCTTCCACTTTTTCTAGATGTTAGCCTGATGCTGGCCTTACCCCTTTTGCTAGGCCTTGTTGTGGCCCACTTTAAGCCGAAGTTGGCCAGTAGGATGTCGCCCATTTTCAAATGGTTGTCTATTCTGTTTTTTGGCCTTTTGCTGGTCTTGGCCTTTATCTCCAATATTCAGGTTTTCCTAAATTATATCGGCGCAGTTATTTTCTTGGTCATTTTGCAAAATGCCTTGGCCTTAGGGCTGGGTTTTGCACTGGCTAAAGGAAGCAAGCTGTCTTGGCCCCAACAGAAAACTCTGAGCATTGAGCTGGGAATACAGAATTCTGGCCTTGGCTTGTTACTCTGTTTTCAATATTTTAGTGGGCTGGGCGGTATGGCCCTTATTGCGGCCTGCTGGGGCATTTGGCATATTGTCTCTGGCCTGAGCCTAGCCTTTTATTGGTCCAAGAAATGAAAAAGCGCAACAGCTATTTTAGCTGTTGCGCTTTGGTCCTAAAACGGCCTCAATTAGAAATTGGGGCTCGCTTTTACAATGCGATCATTCACTGGCTGCTCATTGCGGTAATTATGAACAGGCATGTTCTCTTCTAGTACTTTGGCCTGCTTTAAAGAAATGTCAATGGGTGTCTTGAAAATATACCACTGCACATTTTCAGAACAAGGAGGTGTGGTCAAAGAACCGGTGTAATGGTAGTAACTTCTGTCTTTAGGAAGGTTGAGGTTCATGTCAAATGGCTTCCCAATTTCTTTCTTCGCTCCTGGCTCTAAAGGAAGATAAGCCTCCAAGAAGTCAAAGGGAGCACTCTGCCCACCTTCTTTGGCCATAACCGCCAAAACAGCAATGTCGCCATCTTTGTTGGCATGTACCAAGTGCATCTCTAAAGGATAACGAACGCCCTCAATGGTGTGCTCAGAAGGCTCGTGAAAGTGAAATTGCTTGAGGTAGTATTTCTCTCCCTCCAAAACAATATAGTCGCCTTCTTCAAAATCATACTGAATAGAGTGACCATTGTTGACCACATCATGCAATACCGTCTGATCTGCATACTGAATGTCTAATGGAGGAAGGGCCTCGTCTGTTTTGTACTCTACAATGTTAATTGGAGACTGATGCATCCCCCCACAATCAGAGGTTTTTTCTAATTCAGCCCAATGCTCTGGCCCGGTCTCTCCCTGATAACTCCAGTCCTCATGATGATGCCCCTCATGCCCTTCTTCTGGAGCCGCCTCTAGTTTTACGGGGCTTTTTTCTACAGTTTCTGGGTGGTGCTCGTTAATGTGTTGCTCATTGGAAGAACAGGCCGTTAGGCCTAGCCCTAATAGAAATAGGGCTAAGTAGCTTAGCGTTTTCATAAATTTTCTTTTTTGTAGCTATTGGATAACTACAAATGTCGAGGCCACTCTAGACTTCTTTGATGATTTTTGTCACAAAGTCAAATTTTTGTCATGAAAAAATGAAGTACAGTTATATTTTAGAATATTTATAAAGTAAAATTGTGTTCCAGGCTCCTAATTAGGATGTAACCAAATAAAAAAGCCAGCTAATTAGCTGGCTTCTATATTTTAATAGATGATTTTCTGCTTAGTCATCATCTTCTTCCTCCAAATCAATCTCCAACCCAATTTGCTCCTCTACAGAGGGCTTGGGCTTTTCTTCTTCCTCCAAAACAGTAGGCTCTTCTTGGTCCACTACAGGCGAAATAGCTTCCGCTTTCTCTTCTTCTTTGGGTGGATTGCCCACGGTTTCCATAAAGTCCTGATAACAGAAGATGATTAAAAATACTCCTAAGCTAATCGAAGCATCGGCCAAATTGAAAATGGGCTGGAAAAACAAGAAGTGCTTGCCTCCCACAAAGGGCATCCAAGCCGGATAATCCCCCTCCAAAAGCGGAAAGTAAAACATATCAACTACCCGACCATACAATAAGGGCGCATAGCCTTCTCCAAATGCAGTAACTTCAGCCAAGCCACCATGTATCGGACTTTCCGTGAAAAATGCCCCATAAAATACACTATCCAAAATGTTCCCCAAGGCCCCAGCCAAAATAAAGGATACACTGCTGATTAAGGTCCGCCCTTTCTTTTTCTTGATGATCTGATATAGGTAGACAGACATGATGCTGACCGCCACCAAACGAAAACTAGTCAGTAGTAGTTTGCCGTATTCTCCCCCCAGTTCTAAGCCAAAGGCCATGCCCGGGTTCTCCGTAAAATAAATCTGTCCCCAATCTTGCCCCTCGCCAAAAATGTTAAAATGTTGGCCCATCTGCATGTTGAGCTTGACCCAAATCTTGAGCCACTGATCCGCCACTAAGACAATGATCAATAACAGACTCGCTAGTATTCCTCTTTTCAAAATGTATTTGTTTTCTGTTCCAGATATGCTATCTCAACAAAAATAATAAAGTTCTGCATAACTAGCTTTGAGAAACCCAAATTCTAAACTTTATTGCCGCTCCGGCCCCGCCAAGCGAAAGTATTTCCGATATATCGGCTTCCGATAGGCAAACTGCAACCAAAGCGAAGGATAAAGCAATAAATTTAAGCCCGAAGGAGCCTCATAGTCAATCTCGTCTACAATCCAACTCCCCGAGTCCGCCGGCAGTACCCAATGCTTATGCCGCCACTTTTTTAAGAAAAAAGGCAGCTCTTCTCCCTCGGCCTCATCCACAAAGTAATATCCGCCCCGCTCTTCGCCATGATCCGTAATCCGCCCCCGCCAGTTTTGCTTAAATAATCCAAAATTCAATTGCATTTCTACCCGATCTCCCGTTTCACTACCATCAAAACGCAGCAATTTTAAGCCAACTCCAGGCGGCTTGAGCTGAATAAATAGTTCTCGGTCAAAAGCCGCCATGACCGCTTTGGGGGCCTGCTCTACCTTCGTTTTTAATAAAATTTGCATCTCTTTTTTTTCTGCTTGATGAGTTGATTATTTTGGGGCCTCCGCCTCGCTTCGCTCGTCGGCGCTACGTTTCGCAGCTCGCTGTTCGCTCGGCCCTTCAGCGCCTAAGGCGCTTCGGTCTGGCCCTTCGGGCCACTGCTACACATCGCTAGGCCTGCGGGCCTGACGGCCCTGCAAAACCTTTTATTGGACCATCATATCTATATTTATGTCTGCTTCTATTCCATTGTTTTTTCCAGAAATAGAAATCCTTTTAGCTTCCAAATCGCCCAGAAGACAACAACTGTTGCGAGATATGGGTTTGCGTTTTCAGCAAATTGCCCAAAATGTAGAAGAGGATTATCCTCCTACTCTCCCCCTAGCCGATATTGCCCTCTTTTTAGCCCAAAAAAAGGCCCGCTCGGTGTTGCACTTACTAGAGAAAGCCGAACAGCTGCTCCTTTGTTCAGATACTACCGTCATTGATGCCAAAAATAGCTACGAAAAACCCCAATCTACAGAAGAGGCCAAGGCCTTTTTAAGGGCTTTGTCGGGAAAAACGCATGAGGTCCGTACCGCTGTTTGCCTTTGGGGCCAAGAAAAACGTTACGATATTATAGGCAGCTCTAAAGTAGAATTTGCCGAACTAACCGACCAACAAATTGAGTATTACGTCAGCCATTTTCAACCCTTTGATAAGGCGGGCGGCTATGCTATCCAAGAGTGGATTGGCCTAATCGGCATTAAGGGCATCCAAGGCAGTTATTTTAATATTGTGGGCCTACCCAGCCAGCAATTATTTGCCGCCCTTTGCGATTACCAAACTATTTTGGACCAAAAAAAATAGCGCTCCTACAGGCGGCAAAGCCGCCGCAAAGGCGCGCAGCGCCTCGGCCTAGCGATGTGAAAGGGTGGCCGAAGGCCAGACCGAGTTTTTGAGCGCAGCTAAAAAACGAAGGGCCGAGCAGACCTGCGAGCCCTGAAACGTAGCGCCGCAAGGCGCAGCCGCAGCGGAGGCCCCAAAAACAACAAAAAAGCGACTCGCTCAGCAGCAAGTCGCTTTTTTTATAGCCTTTGAAAAAAAAGGCAAAAAAAACTGTAACCAAAACATAAGATAAGACTTATTGGAGTGAAATCTGTCGTTCCTCAATCATTCGGCGAATATTGATCAAAGCATAGCGCATGCGGCCCAAAGCCGTATTGATGCTTACTTTGGTGAGCTGAGCAATTTCTTTGAAAGAAAGCTCGGCATAATGGCGGAGGATAATGACCTCACGTTGTTCTTTAGGTAGGCAATCGACCAGTTGGCGGACTTTATCGTAGGTTTGGCGCTTCATGATGCGAGTTTCTTGATTATCCTCATTGACTTTAAGGATGTCGAGGATATCAAAATCATCGCTAGCGGCTACAGTAGGCCGGCGCTTATTCTTGCGGAAATGATCGACACAAAGATTGTAAGAGATGCGCAAAGCCCATTGAAGAAATTTGCCTTCTTCATTGTAGCGGCCAGAACGAAAAGTGTCGATAATTTTGATGAAAGTCTCTTGGAAAAGATCATTGGCTAGATCCTTATCTTTGACAAAGATATAGATAGAGGTATAAATTCTAGCTTTATGCTTGTTCAATAGGTTTTCAAAAGACTTTTCGTCTCCTTGCATATAGCTACGGATAAGGTCCCGATCGTGAGCAGATTTACAGGTCATGGCAGTATTTTTTAGGTACAACAAGAGTATGCAGTCCTGGAACAGGCTGTTCTGGGCAGACTATGCCCATAAGGTAAGGAGTGAACAGATTTAAGGAGTGGCCCAAGGCGCATGTTTAAGAACTAGGAAATTTGAACTAAAGGTGTAAATCTTTGTACGATAGGCAAAGCTTGTTTTTTCTTATTAGAGGAGAAGGTTATTTTTTTTGGAGTATTGGGGGCTAGGCGCAAATATAATTCATTATTTAGGGAATTGGCCTATGTCCAAGTTTGTTTTTTATCTTTGTGGGCCTAATAATTAGCTGTGGGACATTATTTTTTGCCGCAGCGAGGACCCATTTTTTAGTTTTCCTTAAGATTACGCACAATTGCCTGAAAGGTTGCAAGATGAGAGAAAAAAAATCAATTCGCATTAAGGGGGCCAATGCCAACAACCTTAAAAACGTAGATGTTCAGATTCCCTATCATCAGCTAGTCGTGGTGACTGGTGTTTCGGGTTCGGGAAAATCATCCTTGACCATGGACACCCTCTATGCAGAAGGGCAGCGCCGCTATGTCGAGAGTTTATCTTCTTATGCTCGACAGTTTTTGATGCGGATGAAAAAGCCCGAAGTAGACCAAATTAGCGGCCTTTGTCCAGCTATTGCTATTGAGCAAAGAGTGGGCAATAAAAACGCTAGATCTACAGTAGGCACCCTAACCGAAGTCTATGATTATCTCCGAGTGCTTTTTGCTAGAGTAGGGCATACTTTTTCGCCAATTTCTGGCCAAGAAGTTAAGAAGCAATCCGTAACCGATGTGGTAGATTTTTTACATCAGCTAGAAAATGGCCAAAAGGTCCTTTTACTCGCTCCTGTTTTGCTCCAAGGCCGAAGCCTAGAACAAAGCCTAGATCTACTCCTCCAAAAAGGCTATACTCGCTTGCAATGGGAGGGCAAAACACGTAAAATACAAGAACTTTTAGAAGCAGAACTGCCCAAAACTGAGGCCGCTCCTTATCTTCTGATTGATCGATTTGTGATAAACAAAGACGATGCCGAAAACAATAAACGAATTGCGGATTCCGTTGACTCTGCCTTTCAGGAGGGCCTTGGCCGCTGCTTTATTGACTGCCTAGATGGCCAGTTGCATAGCTTTAGTACTCGCTTTGAACTAGACGGCCAAAGCTTTGAAGAACCCAGCCCCCAACTCTTTAATTTTAATAGCTCTTTGGGCGCCTGCCCCGCCTGCGAAGGCTATGGCAAAGCCCTAGGCATTGATGAGGAAAAAGTAATTCCCAATAAACAAAAATCCATTTTTGAGGATGCCGTGGAGATAAGGCCAGCCGCTGGCTCAAAAAATTACTCAAAGTAGCCGATAAGTTCGATTTCCCCGTTCACCGCCCCTATCGAGAACTCAATGCCCAACAACTTAAGGACCTCTGGGAGGGAAATAAGCATTTTGCTGGAATCAATGGTTTTTTTGAGGACCTTGAAAGCCATTCCTACAAAATTCAAAACCGAGTGATGCTGGCCCGCTACCGAGGGAAAACAGTTTGCCCCGCCTGTAACGGAACTCGCCTCCGCCCCGAAGCCCTCTATATAAAAATCAATGGCTACCATATCGGCCAATTGGTCCAAATGCCCATCAATCAGTTGGTCGAGGTTTTGGATGAACTAGAACTAAGCCCACAGGAGGCCGAAATTGCCGATCGCCTGCTGGAAGAAATCAAAAGCCGCCTAAATATTATGCTGGAGGTCGGCCTGAGCTACCTTAGCCTCGACCGACTTTCGGCTAGCCTCTCTGGCGGAGAAATTCAACGTATTCACCTCACCCGAACCCTAGGCAGCAACCTAACGAGCTCGCTCTATGTCCTCGATGAACCCAGTATTGGGCTGCACCCCAGAGATACGGACCGATTAATTAAGGTCTTGCGCAAGTTGCGCGATTTGGGCAATACCGTGGTGGTCGTCGAACATGAAGAGGATATTATCGCCCAAGCCGATTACCTGATTGATGTAGGCCCTTTTGCTGGCGTACATGGCGGAGAAATTGTTTTTGCTGGTCCCTATCCCGAAATTCATAGCAGCGCAGCCGATAGCCTTACCGCTAAGTATATGAGCGGCCGCATGAGCATTCCCCTGCCCGATAATCGCCGAAAACCGCATAGTTTTATCCGCCTAGAAGGGGCCGCTGAACATAATCTCAAGAATATTGATGTCAATTTTCCCCTACATAGCTTTTCGGTGGTGACCGGCGTGAGCGGTAGCGGAAAAACAACCCTGGTCAAGGGCATTTTATATCCTGCGCTTTTGCGAGCCCTGGGCGAAGACAGTAAGAAAAAACCTGGCGCATTTAAGGCCCTAACAGGAGATTATGAGCAAATTGGCCAAATCGAAATGGTCAATCAATCGCCAATTGGCCGCTCTTCTCGCTCCAATCCCGTCACTTATGTAAAGGCCTATGATGCCATCCGTAAGCTCTTTGCCAAACAGCATACGGCCAAAATGCAAAATTTTAAGCCCAAGCATTTCTCCTTTAATGTAGAGGCGGGCCGCTGCGAAAGCTGCAAAGGCGAAGGCGAAACAGTCGTGTCTATGCAGTTCCTCGCCGATGTGCGCCTGATCTGTGAAGATTGCAATGGCCAACGTTTCCAAAAAGAGGTGCTAGCCGTAAAGTATAATGATAAGTCGATCTATGATGTCTTGGAAATGACGGTAGAGGAGGCGCTGTTCTTTTTTGAGGACCAAAAAGATATTGTCCGTAAACTCCAACCCCTAGCCGATGTCGGTCTGGGCTATATCCGCCTTGGGCAGTCCTCTAGTACGCTCTCTGGCGGAGAGGCCCAAAGGGTAAAACTGGCGGCATTTTTAGGCAAGGACGAAGGCCGAACCCCACATATCCTCTTCATTTTTGATGAACCCACCACGGGCCTGCATTTTCACGATATCAAAAAACTACTAGATGCCTTTAATGCCCTAGTGGAGGCTGGCCATAGCGTGATTGTGATCGAGCATAATATGGAGGTCATCAAATCTGCCGATTATATTATTGACCTTGGCTTAGAAGGCGGCAAAAATGGCGGCCAACTCCTCTTCCAAGGAAGCCCAGAGGAAATGCTCAAAATCAAAGGCTCTTATACAGCCGATTTCCTCCGAACAAAGCTCAAAGAAGTAATGAAGTCTTAAACTAAGATGCTGTTTTGGGGCTGCCCACTCGCTTCGCTCGGGTCGGGCTGTGTCAGGGCTCGCTGTTCGCTCGGCCCTTCGCCGCTTTCAGCGGCTCGGTCTGGCCTTCGGCCACCCTTATACATCCCTCAGCCTGCGGGCGCTTCGCGCCCTGCTAAACGCAAAACAAAAGCCCCCTTTTCCAAATCGGAAAAGGGGGCTTTTGCTTGGGGAGCAAGGCCTACCAGCCCTCTCCATCAGAACTATCGTTCTGATCAAATTCCCATTCGCCATCATCTTCATAACGACGGCTGTATTCTTCGTAGTCGTAGTCTGGCAACAACTCCGTTTTTACATGATCGACCACCTCGTTTAAGCTTTCGACAAAACGATTGAAGTCCTCTTTGTACAAGAAAATCTTGTGCCTAGAGTAACTGTCGTCCTCAAAACGGCGCGTACTCTCCGTAATGGTCACATAATAATCATTCCCTCTGGTCTGCCGTACATCAAAGAAGTACGTTCGGCGTTTGCCCGCTTTTACTTTGCGCGAGAAAACACTCTCGAAGCGCCGGTCTTTTTTGTCAAATCCCACGTCCTACAAATTTTGGTTGCGTAAAAAGAAAATCTTGCGAACAAATGTAATTTTTTTATCCCAAAAAAAAGAAAGCCAGCTTTAGCATTCTTGCCCTTTTTGCGATTAACAGGCGGCGAAGCCGCCGCAAAGGAGCGTAGCGACGCGGCTGAGGGATGGATAGGGTGGCCAAAGGCCAGACCAAAGCCGCCGCAGGCGGCTGCAGGGCCGAGCAAGCCTGTGAGCCCAGCACAGCCCGACCCAGCCGCAGGCTGGGGCAGCCCCAAAAAATATCCTAACCTCTCAACTGATCCAATAAATCACTAAGTTGCCCAGCTTCTTCTGGCTCCAAATGACTCATGTAGGCCGTCATCTGCGCCTCTAGTTTGGCCGAAGCCTCCGCCAAGACCTTTAAGCCCTCCTCCTCAATGTAAATATCTACCCGTCGACGATCCTGCTTGCAGGATTTGCGCAAGACCAAACCCTTGCGCTGCAATTTCTCCACCAAACGAGAAGCATTAGAGGTCTTGTCAATCATGCGCTCTGTCAATAACTTGACCGTGGCCGGCTTGCCCCGCATCCCCCGCAAAATCCGCAAAATGTTAAACTGCTGCACCGATAAACCATAGGGCTTCAATACATCGGTCTGTAGCTTACTGAGCCAAGAGGCCGTAAACAAAATATTGACTCCTACCTTCTGATACATATCTTTAAATGGACGCTGTTGATTGATCTCTTCCTCTATTTTCATCTTGCTTTAAGTTGTTAGTCATTAGACAATTTTAAGCCTAAAAAGTTGCTAAACTGTCTAACTGGCTTTTATCTATTTTGATCCCTAGAAAGGCTTCTATCTCGTCTAGCTTTTCATAAATAGGCGTGGCCCGCCCCGCCTCAATTAAACGCAAACTCTCTAAAGATATCCCCAAACCCTCTGCCAGTTCCTCCTGGCTCCAAGCCCGCCGCTGCCGCTCCAATCGAATCTGCTCTCCCAAGTCGTTGGGCCAATCCATCTTTGGCGCAGGCTCCGATATACAAGCAACAAAAAGAAGGCAAAACCCAAAAGTAATTGGATATAAATTGTTTTTTATCGAAAAATATCCAAACATATGCGTTTATTTTTTGCCAAAAATACTAATTTTAAGGCTTAATTGTTTGAAACATAAGTATTTAAAACTTTTTGTTGCTCCTTTGGCCACTGTTCTATTAATTGCAACTTTATGTTGCTAGTTGGCTGGGCGCAAACGAATTCTATAGCTATATGACTGACTTCAGTAAAAATATTGTCAACCAACGCTTCGGCCTTATCTATGATGAGCTGACCAAAAGTAATAAAATTAAAGGAAAATCAGATCTCGCCGATAAATTGGAGACCTATAATCATGTGATCAATAATGTCCTTAAAGGAGATCGCAGCCTAACCGTTAAGCAAATCAATCTGCTGGTCGAGCATTTCGATATTAACGCCAATTTTGTCTTCGGCTGTAGCGAGCAACTCTATAATAGCGATAGCGACGAAATCCCCACTCACTCTCTAGCCGAAAAGATTATCCAGGGCCGTAATAATATTACCCTAGTGCCCGATAAGGCCTCGGCAGGCTACGCTCTCGCTGTAGATAGTAAGGAGTACCTAGAGCAGTTCAAACGCTTTTCGGTCCCTGGCCTAGAAGGCCCCCTGCTGGCCTTCGAAATTAGCGGAGATAGTATGCTCCCCCATATTACTAATGGCGATCTCGTGATCTGCGAAGCCCTAGAACGCAACCAAATGCCCCGAGATAATGGGGTCTATGTGGTAGTCACCGATACAGTCGTCACTAAACGCATCCGCCGAATTAAAGACAGCGATAGCAACCAAGTGGTGGGCCTCGAATTGCTCTCCGATAATGAGGTCTATCGCCCTTATCAAGTAGATCTAGAGGAGATTCGCCAAATCTTAAAGGTAAAGGCCCGCCTAACCGCTCACGGCCTAGCTTAATCTTCTGCTAGTTTTTCTTATCTTTCAAGGACCTAGGGTAATTTCACCTTAGGTCCTTTTTTATACTTACTGAACTATGCAAACCTATAACTTTCATTGGAAGAATGCCCAAGGCAAAAAGATCTTTGGCCAAGGCTGGCTTCCCAATACGCAAGCCCCCAAAGGGCTGGTTCTTTTGGTCCACGGACTGGGCGAACATATTGGCCGATATGCCCATCTCGCTCACTTTTTTACCCAAAGAGGCTGGGCCCTGCTGGCTTCCGACCGCATCGGGCATGGCCAATCTGAAGGCCAACGCGGGCACACGCCTAAATATGAGGACCTCTTTAAGGAGATCGATCAATTGCTGGCCGAAAGCCAACGCAAGTTTAATAGCTTGCCCACTTTTCTCTATGGCCACTCTATGGGCGGCAATCTGGTCCTCAATTATATGATCCAAAACCCAAAGGTGCCTATTCAGGGCGTAATCGCTACCTCTTCGGCGCTCCGCCTAGCTTTCGAGCCTCCCGCCATCCAACTCTTTCTAGGCAAACTGATGCGCAAGATTTATCCCGCTTTCTCGCAGGGAAATGGCCTAGAACTAGAGGCCCTCTGCCAAGATCCCAAGGTCATCCAAGCTTATCAAAATGACCCCCTGGTGCATACCAAAATCTCCGCAGAAACCGCCATTGGCATGATCGAATGGGGGCAAAAGGCCCTAGATACCGCCCCCCAACTGAAAAAGCCCGCCTTGCTGGTCCATGGTAGCGCCGACCGTATCTGCTCGCCCCTCGGAAGCCGCCAATTTGCAGAGGCCAATCCCATCGCCCAACTCAAACTTTGGGAGGCGGGCTATCATGAGTTGCACAATGAAGCTTTTCAAGATGAACTTTTTGCTTATATTTGGCAGTGGATGCAGGCCCAACTGTAGTTGCCGCCCCCTCCAAATTATATAGCCACACCTAATAAAAATAGAATAACTATGAATGTTCGTGAATTCCTAATGGATCTCCCCTCTAAGATTAGCCCCGAAGCTATCGAAGGAAAAGAAAGTTTGTTCCACTTCCTCATCTCTGGAGAAGAAGGAGGCAATTTTACTGCCCGTATCAAAGATGGTAAGGCAGAGGTGATCGAAGGTCTAGAAGATGAGCCCAAATGCGTGATCAAAACTTCTGATACGGTCTTTAGCAAGATCCTTTCTGGTAAGCAGAATCCCCAAATGGCGGTCTTTACTGGCAAACTCAAGATTAGCAACCTCAGCGAAATGATGAAGTTTGCTAAGGTGCTTGGCCTTATGTAGCCTATTGTCCACTCTCTGGACCCAAAGCCAGTATGCTTTTTTAGCGTACTGGCTTTTTCTATTTTCCCCCCTTCTGCTTTTCTTTTTGTTTGGGTTTTGGGGCCCGCGGCCGACTAGCCTTCGGCTAGTTCGGCCGCCGCTATGCTGCGGGGCTCACAGGGCTGTTCGGCCCTTCAGCCGCCTGCGGCGGCTTTGGTCTGGCCTGCGGCCACCCCTCCGCAGCGCTGGGCCGCTCAACGGCCTTTTTTTCTCTGGGCTTGCTGCTTCGGCCCCCAATTTTAGAAGAAAAAAAGGCTTCGCTTCATATTTTAGCGCCTAAGCGCTTATCGCTCAACGCTAGTAGGGGAGTACCCGAAAAAAGCAATAGGACCATTTAGATGCCCCCAGAGCCAAATGTAAGGATCCAGACACCTCTGGGGAATCCCCGGAGCTAAATGTAAGGATCCAGATGGCTCTGGGGAATCCCCGGAGCTAAATGTAACGATCCAGACGGCTCTGGGGAATCCCCGGAGCTAAATGTAACGATCCAGATGGCTCTGGGGAATCCCCGGAGCTAAATGTAAGGATCCAGATGGCTCTGGGGAATCCCCGGAGTTAAATGTAACGATCCAGACGGCTCTGGGGAATCCCCGGAGCTAAATGTAAGGATCCAGACGGCTGTGGGGAATCCCCACAGCTAAATGTAACGATCCAGATGGCTAGGGGGAATCCCCACAGCTAAATGTAACGATCCAGATGGCTAGGGGGAATCCCCTCTAGCCAAAGCAAAAGGGCCTGCTCATTCATTATTATTCATTGATTTATCAATAAGAAAGACAAAATTTTAAAGAGCGGCCCTTTGAGTTAGACTGACTTTAGTAGAAAGTTGTATTTTTAGGCAGTACAGCCCTAAGCAGGGCGTTTTGGTCCAGAAGGGCGCGAAGCGCCCGCGGCTGAGGGATGGACAGCAGTGGCCCGAAGGGCCAGACCCAACAAAAAAGCGCAAAGCGCTTTTTTGTGCAGGGCCGAGCAGACCTGCGAGCTGCGACACAGCCCGACCCGCCCGCAGGGCGGGGCAGCCCCAAAAGAAAACATCAAAAAATATCCTTTTCCTTGAACATTGCCATATTTATCGCCCGTCGATTAGGGTTGGGGGCTGGCCCCTCTTTTTCAAAGACCATTATGCGCATCGCCATTTTGGCCATTGCCCTCTCGGTGACCGTCATGATTTTGGCCACTGCCATCGTGCGAGGCTTCAAAACGAGTATTTCAGAAAAAGTCTTTGGCTTTTGGGGGCATATTCATATTACGACTAGCAGCTCGCCCTCTAGCTATGCCTTTGAGGCCCAACCGATGAACAAAGACCAAATCTATTACCCCGATTTGGGGCAGCGGGGACCTATATATTATATAGAGCAGGCTAGCAATTGGCGGGGGGAGATCCAAGAAGAAGAACGGCAAACCCAAGGGGGGCTGCGACATATACAGGCCTTTGCCCAAAAAGAAGGCATCATTAAAACCGAGCAGCAAATTGAGGGAATCATCTTGCGTGGGGTGGGGGAGGACTACGACTGGAGCTTTCTGAAAAACTACCTCTTAGAAGGAGAATTGCTAGACCCCAAAAGCGAGGGAAATGCCAACCACATCCTTATTTCGGAGGTGACCGCTAGGCGGCTTAGCCTCAAAGTTGGCGATGATTTTCGGATTTACTTTGTACAAAATGGAAGTTCTCAGGCGCGCAAATATAAAATCAAAGGAATATTTAAGACGGGTTTAGAGGAATACGACCGCCGTTTTGCCTTGGTCGATCTGCGTCAAATTCAGAAGCTCAACAACTGGCGGCCCTACCGAAACTATGGGCCAGATCTAGAGCTGCATGAAGAAAACCTCTACCTCAAAGGCGTGACCAATGCTAGCTTTGCAGAAAGCCGAACCGCCATTCAGAACTACCTCAAAGCGGGGCAGATTCCAGACTTTTCAGACAGCAGTAGCCAGCTTGTAATTGTCTCCTCGGTTTTGGCGGGAGCCAGAGGCTGGTCCCTAGGCGATACCATTGGCTTAAAATACCTTGACTTTGGCGAGCAGAAATACGTCTATCGCTTTATCATTGGGGCCATTTATCAGGCCCCGGCCAATTTGCGTTGGGAGAAAACGATTTTTGTTCCTTGGCAGGCCCTGCAAGGCCCCAACTATTTGCTGAGCGAGCAGGTTTCTGGCTTTGAGGTCTTTGTTGAAAACATAGACGACCTTGATGCTTTTGGGGAGTATATCAACTACAACACCCTTATGGGCAAAGATCAGTTTGCCAATACCATTAAGGAAGTAGAGCCCAATATATTTGATTGGCTCAATTTGACCGATATGAACGAGCGCATTATCATTTTGCTCATGATTTTGGTTTCTATCATCAATATGACCACCTCCTTGATGATCCTTATTTTGGAGCGGACCAACATGATTGGTTTGCTCAAGGCTATGGGGGCCAGCAACTGGAGCATTCGGCAACTCTTCTTGTACAAGGCTGGCCAAATTATTATCTATGGCTTATTTTGGGGCAACCTCTTGGGCATTGGTCTTTGCTACTTGCAGCAAAGCTTTGGCCTAATTCGCTTGCCCGAAGACCTTTATTATGTATCGGTGGCTCCGGTCCAATTAGAATTTTGGCCTATTTTTCTGCTCAATTTAGGGACCTTGTTGCTTACCTTATTGGTCTTGATTATTCCCTCTTGGTTGGTGGCGACTATTGCCCCTCTCAAGGCCATCCGCTTTAAGTAGCGCCCAAAAAACAGACGACCTATGCGAAAACTACTGCTGCTTTTGTTGGCTTTTATGGCCAGTATCTTTTTCCTCCTTCTATTATTTAATACCCTAAGTTGGCGGTCTATGCAGCCCGCTCCTCCCGTTCCGGAAAAGGCCGCCTTTTCATTAAAAAAGGCGGCCAAGCGGTTGAGTTTGGCCATCAAGCGGCCTTCGCCCAAGCAGCAGCAACTGGACAGTCTAAGCTGGGAGGCTTTTCTGCGCCGCTATTATCCTAGTTTGCTTAAGCACCCCAATACCGAGCTCATTGTTTTGGGCGAAAACCTTACAATTTTGCATTGGAAGGGCCGAGACCTGCGGCTATTGCCCTTTTTGGCGATCAGTTATATACAATTTAAAGAGCCCGAGCTAGATAACTTGCCGGCTTGGACCCATGGCCCTTACTCTGGGGAGCAACAAGATGCTTTTATTTGGGGATTGGGCAGTCAAAGAGGCATGGCCAACGCCATAGCTTATTTAGAGGTCTTTCAGCAGAAGCTAGCCGAAAACAGCTGGCCCGAACGCAGCTTTTACTTGCTTATGGGCCCCAAAGATCGGGCTTCTGCCCAGCGAGCGGCCCGCTACTTCAAGCGCAAAGGGCTTCGTTTTGAGCTGGCTTTAGGTCCAGAATCTGATATTTATACAGAAAACGAACTGGGCATTGCGGCTCCTATTGCGGCCTTGGCCATTGGAGAAGTACAAACCCTAGAAACCAAGATTTGGCAGGCCGATGAAAGTCAATTGAAGGCCGCCTTACATTACCTAGAGGGGCAAACTTACGACTGGAGCCAGGAGCAGGCCGCCTATCAGGCTATTTATCCCTATTTAGGGCTAGAGTTGCCTTTTGTCAAGCGTTTCCTTTGGGCCAATCGCTTCTATTTGGGCGATTGGAGCAGCAGTAGTTTGGGGCAAGGCCCCATATTATCGGCCTGGAAGAATGAGGTCTCCATTAAGGAGGAAGAAGCGGGTTATTTGCGCCTGCAACAGCCCTTGGCCCCGCATTATCAGGCTGCTGATTTTAGCGAACTTGAACAATATGTCGATTCAGTTAAGCATAAAAGTTGGGGCGATAGTACGCTCAGCCTTACGCAAGGTTTTGCCTATGAGCTACTACAGACGCATGTCCGCCAAATTTTTCCCAAGACCTTAGTCTTACCCACTGTTTTGCCCAAAACAAGCTGCTACCGGGCTAGCTTACAGCCTTTTTGCGAGCAATATTATCATTTTTCGCCTTGGCGCTTTGATGCGGCAGAGCGTTTGCGCTTGTCTAAGCAAGAAGATGAGCGTTTGGGCCTAGACAACTTCATGCGGGGCCTACAATTCTACGAACAACTACTCGAAAGGCTGTTATTTTAATAGGGATTTGGGGCCCGCGGCCAGCTAGGCTTTGCCTAGCTTGGCCGCCGCTATGCTGCGGGGCTCGCAGGTCTGCTCGGCCCTGCGGCGGCTTTGCCGCCTTGGTCTGGCGCTATGCGCCACCCCTCCGCAGCGCTGGGCCGAGGGCCTTGGCTAAGGCTTAGGCCTTCATTTCTCTTTCGGCCTTTTCGGTCAGGGCCTGCCAATCTACCTGAGAGCAGTCGCTACAGCCGCCGGCACAGCCAGGCGCCTTCTGTTTGGGCCAAAAATGCCAAACTAAATAGGCTAAGGCCAAAAGGCCAATGGCCCAAACAATATAATCTTGTATTCCCATACACTAAATTTTTTATAGAACCCTTAAAAAAAGAGAGGGGGTTGTAAAATCCTGTCTATCCTCTTAACTTAAAGGGCGCAAAACCGTTTAAGGTAGACGCTAAAACTGCTATTTTATGTTGAAATCCCTATTGAGTTTGCTCTTTCTGGTCCTTCCTTTTTTGGGGCTATGGGCCCAAGATGCTCCCCAAGACTTTATCATTACGACTAGCTATGACACCCTCTACGGCAAAGTTATGGGGGGCTTCACCCCAGGCAAAAGCTCGGTCATGGTCAAATTTAAAGAAGCCGAAACTGGCGAAACTAAAGTCTATAAGGCCAAAGATATTAAATCTTGGCATGCCGCAGGGGCTCCCTACTACTTTGAGTCTAAGGTCTATCATCCTAAGGGGCGGCATAAGCTGGATATGGGCTATGCCGTCTTTATGCGTCGTCTCAATCCGGGCAAGGTCAAAGTAAAGCTCTATGAATATTATAATACTGAGGGCTCTATTGGCTACACCCAAACCTATTTAGAGCGCAAGGGGGAAATGGAAGAAGTGGTTTTTCGCCGTTTTCGCAAACAACTGGCCGCCTATTTGGCCGATCAGCCAGAAATTGTGGCCAAAATTCAGCAAAAGGAATACAAAAAGCGAGACCTTGAGCGCCTCATTGCCGATTATAATCAAGCGGCTAAATAGTAGGCCCGAAGGGCCGTCGGCCACAACAAGCCCTTTAGGGTGCAGTTCGACGACCATCGGGAGTAACCGATGTGAAGGGGTGGCCCAAAGGGCCAGACCCAGCGGGCAAAGCCCGCGCAGGGCCGAGCGAATAGCGAGCCCCGAAACGACAACAAGCCCTTTAGGGCGCAGTTCGACGACCATTGGGAGTAACCGCCCGCAGCTTGCTGCGGGAGGCCCCAAGAGATACAAAAGTATCTACTTGCCTAGCTTCACTTAAAATATAGAACACTGTGAATATTGTTTTTCAATATCCGACCTACTTTATCCTATTTTGTTTGCTCACGGCTGCGGCTTATGCTGCGGCCTTGTACCTCAAAGACCGTCGATTTGGAGAGGCGACTCGCTGGCTCAATCCGCTCTTGATGGGACTGCGGTTTTTGGCCGTTTTCATTATCTGTTTGTTGCTCTTAGAACCCGTCATGCGAAACCGAGTTGTAGAGCAAAAGAAACCCATTGTGGTATTGGCCCAAGATCAGTCTAGCTCTTTGGCCGATGAGGTAGATTCGGCAAAATATGCCGCCCAAATCCGTGCCTTGCAAGAAAAATTGGGCGCCGATTATGAGCTGGAGACCTACGCCTTTGGGCAGGAGGTGCGGCCGGGTATTGATTTTAAATTTACGGACCCCAGTAGTAACCTATCGGCCCTGATGCAGGAGCTTTCTGCCCTTTACGGCAATCAGGATTTGGCCACGGTTATTCTCGCTTCGGATGGAATTTACAACCAAGGCAACAACCCCATTTATGCTGCGGGCCAACTCAATACGCCCATCTATACCATTGCTTTGGGCGATAGTTTGCCTAAAAAAGACCTTTACATCAAGGAGGTCTATAATAACCAAATTGCTTATTTGGGCGATAAATTTAGTGTGCAACTAGATGTGGCGGCCAATAACTGTGCGGGCCAACTAAGCCGTTTAGAATTGCGGCAGGGCCAAAGGGTCTTGTATCAAGAGAGCATTAACATTAAGGAAAAAGACTTTTTCCAGACCATTGAGTTTGAGCTGCCTGCCGACAAAGTGGGCCTACAAAGTTATGAGCTGAGTTTGAGTCCGGTAGAAGGGGAGTATAGCAAAAGTAACAACAGCAAGAAAATTTATATCGAGGTCTTGGATGCTCGTCAAAAGATCTTATTGTTGGCTCATTCTCCGCATCCCGATTTGGGGGCTTTTCGTCGGGTAGTAGAGGGCAATAAAAACTATGAGTTAGAGCTGGCTTATCCCAAGGATTTCAAGGGGCAGCTCAAGGATTATGATTTGGTCCTTTTGCATCAGTTGCCCTCGGCGGTTTATCCTATTACGGCTCAGCTCAATGCCCTAAAAAAAGACAAGATTCCCCATGCTTTTGTCGTGGGGGCACAAACCGATCTGGCGGCTTATAATCAGGCCCAGAACCTACTCAGTATCCGCGCTTTGGGCAATGGACAAGCCAATGAGGTAACGCCTATTGCAGCGCCCAACTTTAGGGCGTTCACCCTCAATGAGAAATGGGCCGATATTGGGGCGCAACTGCCGCCTATGCAGGCCCCCTTTGGCGAATTTACCGCCCGTGGCGATGCCGATATTTTGTTCAAGCAACGAGTGGGTAGTGTCAGCACAGATTATCCGCTCTTGCTCGTTGGCGAGGAGGGCAATCTGCGGCAGGGCGTTTTGGCCGCCGAAGGCCTCTGGAAGTGGCGCATCTTTGATTATGTGCAGCACAAAAACTTTGATCTCTTTGATGAGCTGATTAGTCAAACGATTCAGTATCTCAGCGTCAAGGCCGACAAGCGTCGTTTTCGGGCCATGGCTACCCAAAGCGTTTATGGCGAAAATGAGCGCATCCGCTTTGCCGCCGAGCTCTATAATAGCAGCTATGAGCGGGTCAATGAACCCGATGCCTTTCTAAATATTTATGATGAGGAGGGCAAGGAATTTAACTTCACCTTGGCCAAAAATGAGAAGGAGGCCTATGCCCTAGATGCGGGTATTTTTCCCGAGGGCAACTACCGCTTCAAGGCCAAGACTAGCTACAATGGCGAGTCCTTCACAGCCGAGGGGCAATTTAGTGTGCAGGCCTTGCAGCTAGAGCGCTTCGAGACCCAGGCCCGGCATGACTTGCTTTATGCCATGAGTGAGCAAACGGGTGGCAAGCTCTATTTTAGCGATCAGTTGGACCAACTTGCGGCCGAAATTGACCAAAAGGGCCTCGCCAAACCCGTCCTATTTGATAGCCTAAAAACGCAGGGCCTCATCCACCTCAAATGGATCTTTTTCTTGATCCTCGGCCTTTTGAGCTTAGAGTGGTTCTTGCGTCGCTATCACGGTGGCTATTAGAAAAATGATTTGGGGCTGCCCCGCCCTGCGGGCGGGTCGGGCCATTGCGCAGCTCGCAGGTTTGCTCGGCCCATCGGCGCAAGCGCCTCGGTCTGCCGCCTTCGGCGGCCCTGCTACAGCCCCTCAGCCTGCGGGCCTTCGGCCCTGTAGGACGCAGAAAAAGAAGTATGTCAGCAATAGATAAACTCTTACAGTTATTTAGTAGTCCTTTGCCCAGCAACTGGGACTTGGGCCTGCAATTGGCGCAGGCCAATGCGATTTCTTTGGAGCCCTTGGCCCAGGGAATTAAGCAGTTATTGGCCCTAGGCGAGAGCCGTCCCAACCTACAGCAATGGGAGGGAGCTAGTTTTGAGCAACTGCTTCCAGCTTGTCGGCAAATATATGCCATGAGTATAGAAGAAGAGGAATTGCTAGCATTGCCTGCGGTCATTGCCATTTTTCAGCGTTTGGGGATTTTGGAGTTGCATGCTTTGGGCTTGCAAACTTTGCCCGAAAGTCTGGGCCAGCTTCAGGCCTTGCGCAGTTTGGGCCTAAAAAACAATCAGTTGCAGCAGCTGCCCCAAAGTATGGGAGAGCTCAAGGGATTAAAAACGCTTTTGTTGCCCAACAATCAATTGCGGGAGCTACCAGAGAGCATGCGTTATATGTCAGCGCTACAAACCCTAGACCTAGCGGAAAACCCCTATCTCCTAGAACTACCCACTTGGCTAGCCGAGCTCCCCAATTTAAAAACCTTGGCCTTAGACCCCAGCGTCTTTGCCTACCAACTACCTGCTAATTTGGCCCATTTGCCAGCTCGGGTAGGGCTGCGTTGGGGGCGCTTGAGCTCTAAATTTGAGTTTTAGTATGCAAGAGAAAAGACGTAAATGGAGTAGAGAAGAAACTATAATTGCTTTCTATTATTATTGCCAAATTCCTTTTGCTAAGATTGTAGATAAGCATCCTTTGGTCCAAGAGTGTGCAAGCTTAATTGGCCGTAAACCTTCTGCGGTAAAAATGAAGCTGGGCAACTTTGGTCGTTTAGATCCTGCCCTAAAAGCGCAGGGAATTAGTGGGTTGAAGAATGGGGCTAAATTGGAGCTAGAGATTTGGAATGCCTTTCAGGAAAACTGGGAGGAGATGATGGCCCAGACCGATGAGCTTTTAAGTCAGCAGACTGTTGTAACTAGGCCACTTCAGCAAGACCTTTCTTCTGAGTTTGGGGAGGATGTTTGGGGGCGACAAAAGCAAAGGCGAAAACAGGGGATATTCCGAAAGATGGTACTGAGCAATTATAATTACCGTTGTTGTTTGACGGGTCTATCTCAATTAGAATTATTGGTCGCTAGTCATATTGTTCCTTGGGCTAGGGCCAAAAAAGAGCGACTCAATCCACAAAATGGATTATGTTTGAATAGCTTGCATGATAAAGCTTTTGATCGTGGCTTGATTAGCTTTGATGAAAATTATTGCTTGTTGTTATCTGAAGAACTGGAGCGGGAACAAGGCAGTTTATGGGCCAAACAATTTTTCCTACCTTATAAAGAAAAGCGTCTAATCTTACCCAATCGCTTTTTGCCCAATCCTGATTTTTTAGCTATACACCGAAGAGATATCTTTAAGGGATAAAAAAAGCCCCCAGTTTTGCATTTGCAAAACTGGGGGCTAGCTTTTGGGGCCAGACCTAGGCTAGAATAGGCCCGAAGGGCCGTCGGCCACAACAAGCCCTTTAGGGCGCAGTTCGACGACCAAAGGGAGTAACCGATGCGGCGGGCTGGCCGTCAGGCCAGACCGAGCCAGCTTGCTGGCGCAGGGCCGAGCAGACCTGCGAGCCCCAAAGCGACAACAAGGACTTTAGTCCGCAGTTCGACGACCAAAGGGAGTAACCGCCGCAAGGCGAAGCCGCAGCGGAGGCCCCAAAACAGCTTAATAACCAAATACCTGATCTACAGAGAGCTCTTTATAATCGCCCAAAGATTTGAGGTAATCGGTATCCATACGGCTCTTATCGCCAAGGACCAAAATTGTGTATTTGCGGTCTTTGATCTTGTTTTCATGGAATTTATTGAAGGCCTCTACACCGCCTTTGCCCTCTACATTGAGGCCAGAGAAGAACTCATAGCGGTCTTTGCGGAGATCTTGGGTGTAGCCGCGCTTTTTGTTGCTGCGGTAGGTCCAATAAACATCAGAACCCTTGAGGCGGTCAGCTTCTAGCTTTTTGAGGATGGCCCCAATCGCATTGTTGAGCTGGTCCTCTACCAGAGGCACTTCCTCGATAATGCCTTTCATGGCCGGAATCGCCTGCTTGATCTTATCTGATTGAGTACCTACAAAGGCACGGAAATAATGCGAATCATCGGCACGAACGGGCGAGCTGTTGAAGGCATAAGCAGAATAGGCCAAAGCGCGCTTTTCACGGATTTCTTGGAAAACAATAGAAGACAAACCTGCACCAAAGTACTCATTGTAGAGCTGCGACATGATGTTTTCTTCTAGATTGAAGCCTTCGGTTCCCTTAGAAACCATCATGATTTCGGCCTGAGGCATGCCCGCAAAAGGAACGAAAACCACCTGGTCTTTTTCGGTGGCTAGCTCCTTAAAGTCGGGACGTTTGGGACAAGGAAGCAATTGATCGGCAATTTTATGCTCCATTTCCAAAACTTTGGCAATATCTGCCTGCTCCTGGCTACCATAATAAAATACAGAATGCTCGTATTGGGTCAAGCTCTTGATTTTGTCCACCAATTGCTCGGCAGTCAAGGCATCCATTTCCTCAAAGCTCAAGATGTCTCTAAAGGGCGATTTTTCGCCATAGCGAGCATAGTTAAACATGGCATTGTTGAGGATCTGACGCTTGTCCTTTTTGGCATCTAGGCGGTCCTTTTTAATTTGGGCCACTAGATTCTTAAGGGCTTCCTCATTGGGGTTGGCATGGGCCAAAATGTGCTCAAAGAGGGCTACACCTTCTTGGAAAGAGCGATCGAGGCCGCGAAGGGTCACATAGCTAACATCTCCACTGGTGTATACATCGAAGCTGAGGCCCAACTTGAAGAACTCTTGTTGCAGTTGCTCTGGGCTGTACTTATCGGTGCCCAAGAAGGGAAGATAACGAACGGCAATAGGCAAGACCTTATCATTTTGTGAGCCCATTTCAAGGATGTAGTAAAGGCTAAAGGTCTCGTTGGTCTTGTTCTGTACATAGTCAAAAGGAAGCTTGCCTTTGAGTTGGCTCTGTTGAATCGCTTCTTTGAAATCGACAAACTGAGGGCTGAGGTTTTGGCTAGGCATTTCCTCAAAAGCTTGGCGGAAAGTAGAAAGCGTATCTTTAGCGGGCTCTACGGCGGTAATGCTGGGCTTGTCTACCTTAGCAATATTGTTGTCTTTGCCTTCTCTTTTGAAAACCACTACCCCATTATCTTCGCCCATATAGGTTTTGGCAAAGTCGGTAATTTGCTGCTTGCTAAATTTGCGCATGCGAGCAAACTTTTTGCTTACTTTGGCCCAATCCTGATTGCTAATAAAGGCATCGAGCATTTGGCCAGCACGGCCACGGTTGCTTTCCAATGACTTTTGGTAGCGATACTCCATATCATTGATTACCGCTTCAATCATCCAGTCTTCAAATTCGCCAGCTTTGAGCTTGCGAACCTGTTCCAAGACCAACTCCTTAGCTTCTTCTAGGCTTTGGCCAGGTTTGGGGTAGGCATAAATACCCAAGAAAGAATAATCGTTGGCGGTCCAGCAAAAGGCCATGCTATTGCTTCCTACGGCTTGTTTTTGGACCAAGTTAAGGTCAATCAAACCGGCTTTGCCATTTGACAAAATGCCCATAGCAATATCTGCGATTAGGGCCTCATCTGTACCTGCGCCAGGAGCCACCCAACCCATATCGAGAACAGCGGCTTCTTGGCCAACTACCTCTTTAACGATCATTTCTTTGCGCTCGGGCAAAGGCTTTTTCTCAAATTGGGGAACCTCTTTGCTTTCATAGCCCCCAAAGTATTTTTCAATCAGTTCTACGGTTTGGTCGGGATCAAAGTCTCCAGCCAAAACGATGGCCATATTGTTAGGCACATAGTAGGTGTTAAAGAACTCATGGATCTTAACCATAGAGGGACGCTTGAGGTGCTCGCTGGTCCCAATAGTCGTTTGTGTGCCATAAGGGTGGTTGGGGAGTAGGCCCGACATAAAGGCCTGGAAAACCTTGCGGCCATCATTGCTCTGCCCAATATTAAACTCTTCATAAACGGCTTCTAGCTCGGTATGAAATAGACGAAGAACCAATTCGCCAAAGCGCTCTGACTCTACTTTCATCCAACGCTCTAGTTCGTTAGATGGAATATCATTCACATAAACGGTTTGGTCCAAAGAGGTGTAGGCATTGGTCCCTTTGGCGCCCAACTGCGAAATCATTTTGTCATACTCATTGGCGGCAACCAATTTGGCGGCCTCAAATGAGATGCTATCAATCTTTTTATAGATGGCTTTGCGGGCTTCTGGATCGGCCTTGAAATGCTCTTCATAAAGGGCCGAAATTTGGTCCAACATGGGTTTTTCTTTCTCCCAATTTAAGGCTCCAATTTTAGAGCTGCCCTTAAAGAGCATATGCTCTAGGTAGTGGGCCAAACCCGTTGCATCGGCAGGGTCATTTTTAGAACCTGCACGAGTGGCAATATAAGTTTGGATACGTGGCTCGTCTTTATTGACGCTCATATAGACCTTCAGGCCATTTTTGAGGGTATAGATTTTGGTCCCCAAAGGGTCATTCTCTACCGTTTCGTATTGATACTTTGTCATTTCTTTTTCTTCTGTCTTTTTTTCTGATGGACTACAACTCCAACTCAGACAACATAAACTGAGTAGGCAGCTAAAGATGCTAATTTTTGAGGACATAGGCTAGTCTAATTCTATGGGTAAAATAATAGTATTCACTTTTCTACTAGCTAAAGATACAAATATCTCTAAGGCTCTTTAGGTCCTTGTTCTTTTATTAGATCAATTATAGATTTTATTGGATGAGAAGGGGCCTCCCACCTTCGGCGGGCGCTACGCTTTGGGGCTCGCAGGTCTGCTCGGCCCTTCGCTTTTTCGCTTTGCTCAAAAGCTCGGTCTGGCCTGCGGCCACCCCGCCGCATCGCTAGGCCAGATTAGCTTGGCGGCATGAGGATAATCTAACTGGAAAAGCCATTTTAGCTCTTCAGAACAGCATAAAAGGAGGGCCGAAGAATGAACTTAAGCTGAAAAACAAAAGATGAGCAGGCCCAGCGCTGCGGAGGGGTGGCCGAAGGCCAGACCAAAGCCGCCGCAGGCGGCTGCAGGGCCGAACAGACCTGTGAGCCCCGCAGCATAGCGGCGGCCGCCCTAGGCGGCCGCGGGCCCCAAAAAAACAAGAAAAGACAAAGGACTTAGGGCCTTGAAAAGGAGTCCTTCAGCGCTTTGGAAAATGTAAAAAAGGAGCTGCGAGTCCGCAAATCCGCAAAAAGCTTTGTATCTTCGAACCTTGGGAGAGGGACGCCTCTTCAAACCTTAAAAAGTATAGCTATACCTATTCTTATGAAACAGTTTTCTTATTTGTTGTTGTTGGCCCTGTTGGTCTACAATGGCAGCAACTTGCAAGCACAGTCTGCTCGAAATCCTTGGGGCCTTGGTATTTATCCGGGGGCCTATAGTTTTTATGCCCTAGAAGGAACCGATCTTTTTGCCCCCGAAAAGTATGGGACGGGCGTAGAGCTCTCTTTGATGCGCCGTATTGGTAGTTACTTTGACCTAGGCGTAGAGACTAATTTTGCTCGTTTGGCTCATCCGCTAGATTCTGCCTCGGCTTTGGCCGCAGATCAGGGAAATTATGGCAACCGCAGCAACTTTTTGTCGGGCCAAATGGCCTTGCGTTTCCGTTTAGATGGCGGAGGCATTATGGATAAAAACTCGGCTTTTGTGCCCTTCTTTAAAGTGGGTGTTGGCGGAAGCAGCTATGGTGATTTTGCCAATTGGAGCCTGTACGTGCCGGTTGGTCTGGGCTTTCATTATCATTTGCCCAAAACACCCCTAACGATTACGGCCCAATCGAATTACAATCCGCATTTTCTCTTGCCTGATGGCCAAGAAATGATTGGTGTTTTGCACCATTCTATTGGTTTGACCGTGCAGTTGGGCAAAACCCAAAAGAAAACGGATAATACAGAATTTATTGAGCTAGCCAAGCAGGAGGGACCCAAAGCACCCGACCGCGATTATGATGGCGTGCCCGATGAAAATGACCTTTGCCCCGATATTTATGGCTCTCAAAAAACAATGGGCTGCCCCGATAGCGATGGCGATGGCATCAAGGATATTGATGATAAATGTCCACAACAAGCAGGTTTTGCTAACCTAGAAGGTTGTGCAGATAGTGATTATGATGGCATTATTGACCCAGAAGATGATTGCCCAGATATCTATTCTGAAAATGAAAATGGTTGCCCCGATGGTATGGGCGGCGGCGAGGATGCCGATGCCGATGGCATTGCTGATGCGGATGATCTTTGCCCCAATGAGGCCGGCTCATTTACAGCCAATGGCTGCCCCGATGCCGATGGCGATGGCGTACAAGATGCCCTAGATATGTGCCCCGATTATTATGGCACCGATGAGTATGCAGGTTGCCCCATGCCCAAGGACCAATTGGATAGCCTCAAGGCTTTGGTGGATGCAGTACGCACGCAAAGCGACTTCAATGAGAAAGGCTATACCACCACCAATGGCGGTAAAACCATCCAAGATAAGTTTGGCAATGTTCTAGAAATTGATGTAGATGGAAACATCATGAATGCCAAAACAGAAGAAAAATTGACCACTACAGGCGGCTACCGCCTAGAAAAAGGCCAAATCCTCAATGAGAATGATGAAGTCATGAACATTGGCGATGATGGCTTCCTTTATGCCAATGGACAAAAAGTAGATACCGAAAATAACCTTTGGGCTTGGGGCTCTAATCCCGACCCTTCTGGTGCACGCACAGGAGGTATCAGCCTGGGTAATCCCGTTTCTGATAAGTTTGCCAATAGCAACCTTACGGGTTATGCGCCAGTCAAGCAACTAAGCCCTCAAGAAGCGGCCTACTGCCAGCAATTGGACCTCAGCGAGCTTCGGGCCGCTATCTATTTTGATTATGATGCTGGCCAAGCCGATGCCAACTCACTTCGCGCCCTCAACCGCATTGTAGAAGCCATGCGCCGCTGCGCCATTTTGGAACTACAGGTGGCTGGCCATGCCGATGCCGATGGTTCAGAGGTCTATAACCTAGAGCTTTCTGAACGCCGGGCAAAATCTATCCTCCGCTACATTAGTGGTGCAGGGGTAGATGATCGCCGCCTCAAGTTCAATGCTTATGGAGAGCGCTACCCCATTGCCCCCAATGTAGAGGGCAGCAAATCTAAAAACCGCCGCGCAGAAATTCGCGTACAGAGAGCCTACTAAAATGGCCTTCTATAGATAAAAGAACAAAGCAGAAGCATCTCCCTTGCGGGCGCTTCTGCTTTTTTTTGGACCAACCAACGACTTATGTTTGACCTCATCCCGAGCTTCATTACGGCCTTTATTATTACCTTTTTTGCCATCCCTTCTATTATTAAAGTGGCCATAGAAAAGAATCTTTGCGATGAACCTGGCGAACGCCGTTCGCACAGCCGAAGCATTCCTACCCTTGGGGGCTTGGGCATTTTTGCAGGCCTCATTTTTTCAATTACTTTCTGGATCCCCTTTGATAGTGCCGCTTATCCGGCCCACCGCTACGTACAATATGTCCTTTGCGCCTATATCATCATTTTCCTGATTGGGGCCAAGGATGATATTATCCCGCTCAGCCCCGTCAAAAAGTTTTTGGGCCAAATTGTGGCCGCCTGTATTTTGGTTTTCAAGGCAGGCATTTATCTCAGCAGTCTTTATGGTATTTTTGGGATCAATGATATTCCCTATGCCTTGGCGGCCCCGCTTTCGGTCTTCAGTATGCTGGTCATTATCAATGCCCTCAATCTCATTGATGGCATCAATGGTTTGGCCGCCACGATTGGCATCATTTGCTGCGGAGCCCTGGGCCTTTGGTTCTATCAGTTTGGCCGACTCGATTTGGCCATTTTGGCCTTTGCTATGCTGGGCTCATTGGCCGCTTTCCTTTATTATAATGCTAGTCCCGCCGAGATTTTTATGGGCGATACGGGCTCGCTTTTGCTGGGCCTCACCCTCTCTGTTTTGGCCATTTCTTTTATCGAAAGCAATAAGTTGCCGCATGAGCATTATTATGTAGAATCGGTGCCAGCCGTAGCTATCGCCATCCTGATTATCCCCCTCTTTGATACCCTCAGGGTCTTTAGCCTTAGAGCCATGCGCGGCAAATCGCCCTTCCAACCCGATCGCACGCATATTCATCATATTCTCATCGATCTGGGCTGTAGCCATATGCAAGCCACCGCCATTTTGGCCTTCATCAACCTGCTTTTTATTGGCATTGCCTTTCAATTGCAGTTTTTGGGCAGCCTAGAGCTCCTTTTAGTCTTGCTATTGATTGCCGTTTTACTCACTAGCTTTTCCTTTTATCTGATCAATCGCAAGCAAAAAAAGCAGCTCTAAAGGTATAAATTTAGTAGTTTTTGGGGCCTCCGCTGCGGCTTCGCCTTGCGGCGCTACGCTTTGGGGCTCGCTATTCGCTCGGCCCTTCGCCAGCAAGCTGGCTCGGTCTGGCCTTCGGCCACCCCGCCGCATCGCTAGGCCTGCGGCCCTTCGGGCCTGCAAAGCGCAGAAGGGCCAGAATAGCCGAATTCTAGCAATTTCAAGACTAAAATTCTTCAATGCCATAGTTTTCCCCTATTTTTGTAGACCAACACCTTTTGATGATTTTCATTAAAAAAACGGCCCTATTTGCCCGTTTTTTCCATTTTGAGACTAAGTAGATTACATGAAAAATATTCGCAATTTCTGCATTATTGCCCATATCGACCACGGAAAAAGTACCTTGGCCGACCGTATGCTCGAGATGACCAACGCCATCTCTGAACGTGAAATGCAAAGCCAAGCCAAGCCCTAGATGATATGGACCTCGAAAGAGAAAGAGGGATTACCATTAAGGCGCACGCTATCCAAATTCAACATGAACATGAGGGAGAAACCTATATCTTCAACCTCATCGATACCCCCGGCCACGTAGATTTCTCTTATGAGGTTTCTCGCTCTATTGCCGCCTGTGAAGGAGCTCTCCTTTTGGTCGATGCTACCCAGGGCGTACAGGCCCAAACTATTTCTAACCTCTATTTGGCCATTGAGCACGACCTAGAAATTATTCCGGTCCTCAACAAAATTGATATGCCCTCGGCTATGGTCGAAGAAGTATCAGAAGAGGTCATTGATTTGCTTGGCTGCGATCCCGATGATATTTTGACCGCCAGTGGTAAAACTGGAGAAGGCGTAGACAAAATCTTCGAGGCAATTATCAATCGGATTCCCGCCCCCGAAGGCGATACCGAAGCTCCACTACAAGCCATGATTTTCGATTCTGTCTTTGATAAGTACCGAGGCGTTATTGCGTATTTCCGCATTTTCAATGGCAAGATTCGCAAAAATGATATGGTGCAGTTCTTTAGCAATAAAAAGAACTTGCAAGCCAATGAAATCGGCGTACTCAAAATGATCCAACAGCCCGAAAAAGAGCTATCTGCAGGGGCGGTAGGCTATGTAATTACAGGAACTAAAGATTCTAGTGATATCAAAGTGGGGGATACGCTCACTTTGCGAGAAAATCCCACCCCCACTCCTGTAAAGGGGTTTGAGGAAGTAAAACCTATGGTTTTTGCGGGTATTTTCCCTATTGATAATGACGATTTTGAGGACCTCCGCGATGCCCTCGAAAAACTACAGCTCAATGATGCTTCTCTCATCTTTGCTCCCGAAACTTCAGCCGCATTGGGCTTTGGTTTCCGCTGTGGTTTCTTAGGTATGCTGCATTTGGAGATTATCCAAGAGCGCTTGGAGCGAGAGTTTGACCAAAACGTTATTACCACCGTACCCAACGTAGGTTATTTTGCCTACAACAAAAAAGGGGAGGAGATTATCGTGAATAACCCTTCCGAATTACCTGATCCCACAATTTTGGACCGAGTAGAAGAGCCTTATATCCAAGCTCAAATTATTACTTCTCCAGATTATATTGGACCAATCATGGGCCTTTGTATGGAGAAGCGAGGTATGGTTAAAAATCAGGTCTATCTTACCACCAACCGCGTAGAACTCACCTTTGAATTGCCCTTGGCAGAAATCGTTTTTGATTTCTACGATAAGCTAAAAACAATTTCTAGAGGATATGCCTCTTTTGATTATACGCCCATTGATTATCGAGCTTCTGATTTGGTCAAACTCGATATCGAACTCAACAGCGAGGCCGTAGATGCCTTCTCTAGCTTAATTCACCGAGATAAGGCTGCTGCTTTTGGTCGCCGCCTTTGTAAGCGCCTCAAAGAGATTTTGCCCAGACAGCAGTTCCAGATTGCCATTCAGGCAGCTATTGGGGCCAAAATTGTCGCTCGAGAAACTATTTCGGCCCTCCGTAAGGATGTAACCGCAAAATGTTATGGTGGAGATATTAGCCGTAAGCGTAAACTCCTCGAAAAGCAGAAGGCGGGTAAAAAGCGCATGAGAGAGGTGGGGAATGTTCAGGTTCCACAAAAGGCCTTCCTCGACGTCCTCAAATTAGGAGATTAAGCCTAAGTTTATGAAAATCATCACAGTTGTGGCGGCCATCTGGCAAAGAGCAGATGGCCGCTTTTTTTTAGCCCAACGAGCTGCGGGCCAATCATTTGCTGGCCAATGGGAGTTTCCAGGCGGAAAGCTAGAGGCCCAAGAAACAGAGCCCCAGGCTTTGGCCCGAGAAATGGAGGAGGAGTTTGGCGTTCGGGCCAAAATTGGTCCCTTCTTTATGGAAAGTCTACACCCCTATAAGCCCCAAAAAATAATTCGTTTGCGGGCCTATTGGCTCGCTTCGGTTCAGGGCGAACCCCAGGCTTTGGAGCATGCTCAACTGGCTTGGGTTTTGCCCCAAGAGCTATTAAATTACGCACTTTCTCAGGCCGATATTCCCATTGCCAAGGCCTTGTTGAAGCAGTTGGATTAAGGAGTCCTCCCTTTAAAAATCTTTATACTTATGTCTATACTCAAATACATGTTGTTGTCTTCTGCACTTTTGGCTAGCCAATTGGGCCAAGCACAAAAGGCAGAGGAGCAGCGGCCCGAAGAAGCCGAAATACTCTTGCAAAAACAATTTATTGAGGCGTCTAGAGAAAAGATTTTGGGCAATAGCAGCGAGGCATTAGCCCGCTATAAGGAAATTGTAGAAAAGGCGCCCAAATTGACTGCGTCCTACTACCAAATGGCCGAAATCTATGAGGAGCTTAAGCAGCCCGAAGAAGCGCTGAAGGCCTTGGCCCGTTGCCATGAGCTTGCCCCAAAAGAACCCATTTATTTGACGGCCTATGCCAAAGCGCTAAGTAAACAGGGCAAACATAAGGAGGCAGCCAAACTTTATGAGGATCTGGTCAAAGAGAATAAAGAAGAACGCTACTTTCATGATTGGATTTTCTATTTGCTCCGAGATAAGGACCAAAAAATGGCCATTAAGGTCTATGACCGCCTAGAAAAAGAGAAGGGCCCTAAAGCAGATTACTACCTCAAGCGGCATAAGATTTATGCTCAAATGGGGAAGGACAAAAAGGCGCTCAAAGAGTTGGAAGAGCTACAAGAGCAGCTGCCCCCCTCTGCAGAGCATTATTTGCTTTTGGCCCAATACCAAGAACGCTTGGGTTTAGAAAAAGAAGCCAGAGCCAGCTATAAAGAAGTATTGGCCCTAGATCCCAAACAAGCCGATGCGAACATTGCCATGGCCGAGGTTTTTCGGGCCGAAGGGGATTATCCCCGCTACTTAAAGGCCCTAGAACAGGTCTTTGCCGATGGGGGACAACCGCCTTTGGCCAAGATAAAAGTCTTAGAACCCTTGGTCAATGCCTACTTATCGGGCAATAGCCAAATTGATGGAGCAAGTTTGCAGCGTTTGGCCAAAAATATTCTTCAGCAGCATCCGGGCTATGCGCAGGCGAGCCTGCTCTATGGCGATTTGCTCAGCCAGGATAGAAAATATGGCCTAGCCGCCCAAGCTTATGAGGAAGCCCTGGCCCAAAACAAAAACCAACTGCCCATTTGGGGGCAATTGATGGCGAGCTACAACCGCCTACAGAATAGCCAAGCTTTACTGAAAACGGCCCAGGAATGTGTGAGTTTGTTTCCTGCCCAAGCCCTAGGCTATTACTATCAGGGATTGGCCCAAAACCAGCTAGAAGATTATACCGCAGCAGGCAAAAGCCTAAAAAGAGCCATTGAGCGGGCCTTTGACCAGCAGCAGCTCAAGGCGCATGCGCAGGCGGCCTTGGGGCAGGCCTTGGCTGGGCAAAAAAAATATACAGAAGCCGAAAAGCAATTTGAGCAAGCTCGGGCTATTTTACCCAAGGCGCCTGCGCCTATGGCCAGCTATTGCCAAAGCTTATTGGCCCAAAATAAGTCCTTGGATGAGGTAGAAAAAATGAGCAAAACCCTACTAAAAGAAGATGCTTACAATCCCCTTTATTTGGGAATTGCCGCCCGTTTGGCCTATTTGAAAAACGACTTTAGAGGGGCCAAAAAAGAGTTTGGAAAAGCCTTTGACAATGGGGGTGAACGAAATCCGCTTTTGCAAGAACAATATGGCGATCTGTTGTTTAAAATGGGAGATTTGGAAGGCGCCCTTACGGCTTGGAAAAAAGCCAAAGAACTGGGGAGCGTTTCGACTATATTAGAGCGGAAAATTGAAAGCAAGAGCTTATATGAGTAAATCTGTGCGAAGAAAAACGGCCCTAGCCGCCCTAGGCGGCAGCGGCCTAGCGATGCGGAGCGGGTGCCCCGCAGGGGCAGACCGAGGCGGCCAAGCCGCCGAAGGGCCGAGCGAGCAGCGAGCCCCGCAGCGTAGCGCCGCAGCTTGCTGCGGAGGCCCCCAAAAAAAGTACTTAGAATTCCTAATCCTCCTCTTTTTAGTGTTCAGCTTGGGCGCTTGTAAATCTGGCGAGCGCTTGGCCAAAAAGACCGAAGAGCGGACGAAAAAAGAGCTGCTCAATCGCTTAAAAGCCCAATATCTGGACTTTGAGTGGTTGGAGGCCAAGGGCAAGGGTAAACTGAAAACCGAAGAAGAAAACCTTTCTTTTAGTCTGAAAATGAGGATGCGGCGAGATAGCCTGATTTGGATGACCTTTAAAAAAGTGAGTGTGGAGGGCCTGCGCTTGCAGATTTCTAAAGACCGTTTGGAGACCTTAAATCGGCAGGCCAATGAATATCGGGCAGAGCCTTATGGCAAATTGGAAGAGCAATTGGGCGTAAATTTGAGCCTGCGAGAACTGCAAGATTTGCTCTTGGGGAATCCGATTTTATTGGAGCGTTTAGATTTCAAATTAAAGCAGGATAGTCAGTATTATCATTTGACGAGCCCCCTGCCAAAGGAGGGGCAACTGCAGCTTTGGTTGGATGCCGATTATCGGATTCGGAAAAGCCGTATTCAGCGGACGGAAGCGGAATATATGACCGTTACTTTTGAGGATTATCAGGAGGTAAATGGGAAATATTTGGCTTTTACAAAGATCTTGGAGGCCCAAAATGCAGCGGGAAAATCCGTATATTTGAAGATTGATTTGAAGAAAATAGAATTAAACGAGCCGCAGCGCATGCGTTTTAAGGTGCCCGATCATTATGAGCAATGGATTAACGGCTATAAGCAGTAGCATTTGTTTATTGATATGTTTGTGGACCCTGCCCTTGCTCGGGCAGAGTCGGGCCGAGCTATTGGCCAAACGCAAGCGCCTGAGCCAGCAAATTGCGCAAACGGCCTCTTTACTGGACCAAACCGCCAGCAATAAAAGCCAAACCGTAGAGGAATTGGCTTCTTTGCAAAAGCAATTGGAGCAACGACAAGAGCTTTTGGAGGTTTTGGAAAAAGAACAGGCCCAATTGGCCGCCGAAACCAAGGAAAGAGAGCTTAAACTGGCCGAACTACAAGGCCAATTATCCGCTTTTAAGGCCAGTTATAAAAAGGTGTTGGTGGAGCTTTACAAAACCAAAAAGACTAGCTCCTATTGGGGCAATTGGTTGAGCTTTAGTGGCTGGAGCCGCTCTTACCGCCAAAGCATTTACCTCAAAGAACTAGAGGAAAAACGGCGGCGACAAGCCCTGCTCTTGCAAAAAACAGCCGATAAAGAAGCCGAGGAATTGGCCCAACTAGAAAAAAAGCGCATCGAGCAAGAACAATTACTAATAGCCACCAAAGAACAGCAGCTACAACTAGAAGAAGAACTGAGCGATAAGGACCAATTACTCAAATCGCTTAAGCGCAAAGAAGGCAGCCTGCGGCAGGCCCTAAAAGCCAAAGAACGGCAGAAAAAGCAGCTCAACCGAAACATTGAAGCCGCTATTCAGGCCCAAATGCTCGCCGCAAAAAAGAAAGCCCGAGTCTATGAAGACGGAGGTAGTAGCAATAGCTACAAAACAAGTAGTAATCAACAATTTAAATCTAAAAAAGGGAAACTTCCCGCCCCCGTGAGCGGTAGCATCATTGCCGCCTTTGGCCGAAGAAGACACCCTCTTTTTGAAGAAGTATATTTAGAAAACAATGGAGTAGATTATCGAACAGCGGCCAAGGCCAGCGTCCGAAGCATTGCCGACGGACGAGTGGTCAGCCTTTTTGAGATACCTGGCAGCGGAAAAGCAATATTGGTCCAACATGCCAATTATTATAGCTCTTACGCCCATATCCAAAACGCCAAAGTAAAAGCTGGACAAAAAGTAAGTGCGGGCCAGCAATTGGCCGAAGTGAGCAAAGACCCGCAATCAGGAACCTATATCCTGCATTTTGAATTATGGGAGGGCAAGAAAAAACTGAACCCACAACAGTGGTTGCGCCCTTAGATTTTGAACGAACTCGAAGTTATATAGTATGTCAGAGAAGTGGAACTTAGGAGAAAAGAATTTTCAGCCCAAATTGGGCATCGAAAAGGCCGTTTTGGTGGCCGTTATTTTACCCGATCAGCCCGAAGAATTGGTGCATGAGCATTTGGATGAACTAGAGTTTTTGGCCGAAACCGCCGGGGCAAAAACGGTCAAACGATTTACTCAACGCCTAGATCATCCCGATCGCAGAACCTTTGTGCGCAAAGGGAAAATGGAGGAGATCCGAGATTATGTAGAAGATAAAGAGATCAATCTGGTCATCTTTGATGACGATTTGACGGGTAAGCAAACTAGCTTTCTGGAAGAGGAAATTAAGTGCAAAATTGTCGATCGCTCTAGCCTGATCCTCGATATTTTTGCCTCTAATGCCCAAACCGCCCAAGCCAAAGCACAGGTAGAATTGGCCCAAATGCAATACCTTTTGCCCTGTTTGCGAGGGCTCTGGACCCACCTCGAACGCCAAAGAGGGGGTATCGGTATGCGTGGACCTGGGGAAAAGGAAATTGAAACGGATAGACGGATTGTCCGCGACCGCATTTCTTTGCTCAAAAAGAAGCTAGAAAAAATCGACCTGCAAGCCAGCACCCAAAGAAAAAGCCGTCAGGGCATGATCCGGGCCGCTTTGGTGGGCTACACCAATGTTGGAAAATCTACCCTGATGAATCGCCTCGGCAAATCAGAGGTTTTGGTCGAAAATAAACTCTTTGCCACCCTCGATACTACGGTCCGAAAGGTGGTGGTGGGCAATATGCCTTTCTTGCTCTCCGATACGGTCGGCTTTATCCGAAAACTGCCCCACCATTTGGTCGAAAGCTTTAAGTCTACCCTCGATGAGGTCCGAGAAAGTGACCTGCTCATCCATGTGGTCGATATCTCACACCCCCAATATCGCGACCATATTCAGGTGGTGGAGCAAACCCTCAAGGAGCTGGGCGCGGGCAGCATTCCCTGCCTCTATGTCTTCAATAAAATGGACCGCTACCGCTCGGAGGTTTTTGACGATTTCTTGACCGCTGAAGAAAGAGAGCAGCTAGAAAGCGAACTCAGAAAACAATGGCAGGAGAAAACCCAAAATAAGGCGACCTTTATGGCCGTTACCGAAGAGGAGGGCATCGAGGAGTTTAGAGAAAGCCTGGCCCAACATATCGGCGAGCTCTATATAGAGCGCTACCCGCACAAAAAGAACTTTTGGTATTAACCGCCTTTTTTAAGGGATCATATAAATAGCAAGTGGATGTTAGTTCTGCTTGCTATTTTTTTGGGGCCCGCGGCCGGCAAGCTCGGCCGCCGCTATGCTTCGCCGCTCGCAGGTCTGCTCGGCCCTGCAGCCGCCTTCGGCGGCTTGGGTCTGGCCCTGCGGGCCACGGCTGCGCAGCGCTGGGCCGCTCATCGGTCTTTCTTCTTTTGGCGGTCTTCTTCGGCGGCTTGGCCGTTTTGGGGAGACTGTTTAAAATTTTGTGTTTCTCCTTTTTGCTGCCTAGGGACAAGCCCCTAGGCTAGCTTTTGAGAGCCCTCTAAAGAGGGCCTTTGGATGAGGTCCTTCTTTGAAATAACTACTTAGCAAGGCCTTATATATCAGCAGTTGAGGCCCTCGCAGAGGGCTGACTTCATTGGATTAGCCTAGGGGCTTGTCCCTAGGCGATGAATGGCTGAATCCTGCTTTTGAGCACTAAGCTAAAGGCCAAAATTTTATTCTAATACACACAAAATCCTGAACAGTCCCTTAGCGCAGTTTACAAATGCCGTTTCACAAATTGCGAATAGGGCGTAAAGGTTTTGATGAGGTGTTTGATCTCTGTCAAATAGGGCAAAAAGGTTTTGATGGGGTGTTTGATCTCTGTCAAATAGGGCAAAAAGGTTTTTATGGGCTGTTTTGCCTTTAGTCATGGCGGCTTAAAAGTCCCTGCTTCATTGAAGAAAGGCGAAGGTATTCGATTTTCAGGACCTGCGGCTTTTAAGCTGCAGGCCAAGGGGTGGCCAAAATCTAGCTTAGTGGTTCCGAAATTGGCTGCGGGTTTCAACCTGCAGCTATGGCCAAAGGCCAAACGGCCTAGCGATGTGCAGCAGTGCGGCGCAGCCGCAGACCCAGGCCGTCAGGCCGCAGGGCCGAGCAGACCTGCGAGCTGCGAAACGTAGCGCCGCAAGGCGAAGCCGCAGCGGAGGCCCCAAAAAAATAGAACTAGAATAGGATACTCTATAATTGCTTATGTACCTTTGTGGAAACTACAACTGCGATGAAATACCCTCTCCTCTTTCTTTTTCAGTTTTTGAGTTTTTGTTTATTGGCCCAAACGGGCTCTATTCGGGGTAAGGTCAGTGATGCCGAGGCGGGCAAGCCTTTGGTTGGGGCTTTACTGCTTTTGGAGCAAAATGGGCAACAACTCAAAGAAGTACAAACTGATTTAGATGGCAACTTTGTCATTTTGTCGGTAGCTGCGGGCGTATATAGTTTAATTTGTACGCATCCAGAGGCGCCCAAACAAGAAATAAAGGGCATGACAATTCGGGAGGGCGGCATTCGCTTGGCCTATTTCCGCTTGGGGAACCCCGATATAGATTTGGGCGGTAAGGCCGAAGAAAATCACCAGAGCCAAAACCTCAACCGCTATTCGGCCCAAAGTATGCTCTTGCGCAGAAAAAGTAGCCAGCAAATTATAGAAACCCTAGCTGCCGAATCTGTTTTCCACTCTGGCGATGAGGACCTGAGTAAGGCCTTGCGTCAATTGCCCCAAGTTAATGTAGAAAACAACAACCAACTATTTATCCGAGGACTAGGCGGGCGCTATCTAAAAACCCTGCTCAATGGGGCCGAACTGCCCAGCTTGGATCTCAACAATAGCCTGATTCAACTTGACCTTTTTCCCAGCACAATCATCGACCATATCATTTTGGAAAAAGGCTATTCGGCAGAGCAGTTGGCGAGCTCGGGCACGGGCATTATCAATATAGAAACCCGCCGCTTTCCAGAAAAACAGCAGTTGCAGCATCAATTGCATATTGGGATGCACCAAAGTGCTAGCTTCAACCCCAACTTTATGAGCTATGAGGGGGGGAGTCTGGACCTTATCGGCCTAGATGATGGCAGCCGAAGCCTACCCTCCGATGCCCTGAACCTACCCGATAATCCCTCTTCTAGAGACCTGACCCTAGCCTTGCGCAATAGAAGTCTGGCTTTTCCAGCCAACTTTAGCACGCAAATGAATATGCCTGGCCCCAATCTGGGCCTCAATTTCTCCATCAGCCGCCGAAAAGACCTTAAAAAAGGCCGCTCGATTAGCTACGCTTTTGTGGCCCTCTTTAAGCGATTTTCTATGATGTATGAGGGCGGTTATGCGGCTATGCACCATCTCATTGGCGACTATGAAGCCAATTATGAGCTTGAAAATCAGTTGGAGCTTAGCGACCAATTTTATCAGGAACAAACCCGAGTCAATCTCTTTTTTACCCTATCCTATAAGAGCCGTCGCAACCGCATCTCTTTGGTCATTATGGATAATCTAGGGACCGAAAAAAGCTATCGAGAGCTAGAAGGCCTAGGCGGCAGATATCAGTTTGTATCGGGCCTAGGGCCAGATACTCGCTACCGCACAAAGAGTTGGGATTTTGAGCAGAAGAATATTGCCGCCTTGCAGCTTTTGGGCCGGCACCTCCGCCAAAATGAAGCCCTAGAAATTGATTGGACCCTCTCGGCTAGCCTCTCTAATAATAACCAACCCGACCTCCGCTATTTTAATGAGGTCTATAGCGTGAATACCTTTAGCGGCGAAGAACAAAGCCACCGCATTATTGAGGGGGCAGGAGGAGAACCTCGCCGTTTTTACCGACAAATTCAGGCCTTTAGCGGAGAAGGACAACTCAATTTTAAGCGAAAGTATAAGCAAAAACGACTCAAAAGCCTGAGCTGGGGCTTTAGAGGCACCGCCAAATATCAATACTTTGATGAACGCCAATTGCGCTATTCTACGAGCTATTTGCCCTATACGGGCGGGGGCGCAGCCAATTATATTCAAAGCAGCAACTACATCAATTGGTCCGATAGTACAAACAGCCTTGTCCCAGGCATCTTCATCGAAAATGCCTATGATTCTACCAATAATTATGTGGCCCTAGAGCTCCTTTTGGGCGGCTATACTTCTAGTCTCTGGACCCTCGGGCCAAAAACGCAGCTAGAGGCAGGCTTCCGCCTAGAAGGCGTCATCAATGCCTATACGGGCTTCGATCAAGATAGCATTTCGGTAGATGGGGTCAATATGTATCCCGTCCTTTTACCCGCCTTTTCGCTTCGGCATGAACTGGATAAAGATATGCTTTTCCGCCTGGCCTATTCGGCCACAATTGCCCGCCCTTCTTTGCGAGAACTTTCGGCCTTTACCTCTTTTGATTATATGGGCGACTACCAAATTACGGGCAATTTGGAGCTGGCCAAACAGCCTACACATTTACAGCATCTCGATATTCGCTGGGAGAATTATGAGGGCCAACGCAGCCTTCTAGCTGGGGGCTTTTTTGCCAAATACCTCCGAAACCCTATCGAGCTGGCTACCCTAGAACCTGGCTTTAGCGACCAAATGCAGTTTCGAGCCGCTCCTTGGGGCTATCTGCTGGGCATGGAAATCGAGCTGCGGCAAGAGCTAGGCATGCTGGGCGAATGGGGCGATGCTTGGTGGATGCAGTTCAATTTTAGCTATATCTATGCCCGAGCCAAAATTGCCGAGGAAGAACTAGATTTTATGCGCCTAGAACGAGCCGATGCCCCTAGTTTTCGCCCGCTTTTTGGCCAATCTCCCTATAATTTGAGCATTCTCTTGCAATATCAAAATAAAAAGTTAAATTTTGAGGCTAACTTGGGCCTTCAGGTCCAAGGCGAACGCCTAGCTTATGTCATTTATGGCAATACCCCCGATATAATAGAGCAGCCTCGCCCCAACCTAGATTTTCATCTGAATAAACCTCTAGGCCGACATTTTGAGCTCCGCTTTTCGGTCCAAAACCTCTTAGATAGCCCATTTTTGCAAACCCAAACCTTCAAGGCGAGGGAGTACGCTTATCGGCAGTTCAATTGGGGCCGTAGCTTCAATTTGGGCTTCTATTATAATATGTAATTTTTTGGGGCCTCAGCAGCAAGCTGCTGCGGGCTGTCTCGCAGCTCGCTGTTCGCTCGGCCCTGCAGCGGCTCCGCCGCTTTGGTCTGCCGCCTGCGGCGGCCCTGCTGCCCATCCCTAGGCCGCTCAACAGTCGGCCTAGCTCAGGGCCCCCCTCTTCGGCCCCCCAACAAATTTATCTCCCTAAATAAAACTTCCCCCTTATGATTTATCGGATACTCCTCTTTTCTTCCTTTTTGCTCTTCAGCCTGAGCCTCTTGGGCCAAAAGAATTTGGGCGACTCTGTGCTGCAAGCCAGAAAAGCCCTGGCCGAAGTCGAATTGCTCAATTCTAAAGAACATCCCAATTATGCCGAAAAGGCCATGGATCTGGCCATGCTCTATTATCGCCAAGAGCTAAGCGAGGAACCCGATAGCTTGGTCGCCCAAGCCCTAAGAGTCTTGGGCCGAGAATATGGCGAAGCCTCCGACAAGTTTCAAAGCCAATTGGCCAAATTAGACGATGAAAAAGCTTGCTTCCTCTATAGCAACTACCAAATCGAAAAGGCCAAATATGCCGATGGCGAAAATAGTCTGGCCCACCTCAAAGCACTACGAGAACTGGTAAAATGTTACCTCATTACCGTAGATTATGCCGGCCATGATCTAGCCGTCTTAATCGCCCAAAAATTAGAAGAAAATCATCCCGAAGAGGATCTCGCCGACTTTATGGCCTTTCTGCCCAAAAACTTAAATCAGCTGGTCCTGCTTCAACGCTCCTTTGAACGCCAAAGAGGCGAAAACTTTCAGGATTTATCAGACCTGATTGAAACAGAAGCTCAAAATAAAACCGAACGACTTATCCTACAAGATATTAGCCTCTTGCTGTATAAGGCCCTTTTGGTCGAAAGTGAGTCTTCTCTCTATTACGGAAGTAAGTTTCAGTCTTATATGCAGCTAAGGGAACAAATACTTAGCCTGCAAGCAGAAGGACTAGAGGCCGAAGCTAGACGCATTAAGCAAAAAATGCCCGCCGAAATGCAACGCTTTTTTGCCCAAGAAATGGAGGTCCGTGCTCTGCTCGCTAAGCATGAAACCAATAGCGAAACCTTCTATAAAAAGTTTAAGGCCTTTATTGATGATAGTGATCAAGGCTATGCCTATGAGTTTACCGATGTAAATATTACAGAGGAAGTAAATGCCGTATTAGCAGATCTGAAAAAATATCATGGCGGCCGCAAAGCTACTTTCTATTATCAGTTTAAGTATATCAAAGATAGCCAGCGCTATAGCGATGAGGAAATAGAACGCCGTAGCCTAGCCGAGGAGCTAGAAGCTATTCAGAAAGAAAATGGTGGAGATATTAGTGAGGAGGAACTAGATGTCCGCCTCAAAATGGCCCTGCTAGCAGTTAAGGACCTAGATGATGAACTGGCTTTTCAGTCTTTTCAAGACCTATTATCTGCCGCACTAAGTAAAGATCTAGACGACCTCGACCTTGATGCCATAATGGCCGATGATTATGTTCCAGATGATAGCCCCGATACGGAAGAGATTTACTTGGCCAAAATTCCACAACCTTGGCGGGATATTATGGAAGAAGAGACCAAAATTCTCATTGCTGACTATAATGAAGATCAAAAACTTCCCTTTTATAAGGTAGCCGCAGGAGCCCAATTGGTTAAAGCCGGGATTCTGGTCTATGATAAGGGCTTTAAGTATATAAAGGAGGCCATCCGAGAGGTAACCCCCCAGGATGAAGAGGCGCTGGTTCAGGCCATTATTCCTATTCTAAAAGAACGCCCACTAATGTTCTATGACGATATTTATAAGGCTGCTGTGGCCCATTTATCTTTGGCCAGCAATAGAGCATTAACTGCCGCCACCCTAGAGTTTATCCGCAAAGCAGAGGGCAGCATCTACAATGATGAGTATGCCGATGTTTTGGCCATGAAGGCCCGCTACCTTTATGATCAGGAGGATAGCGAAAAGAATGGTCTGGCCCAAGAAGCCCTGGCCACCTACGAACAAGCCCTCATGATTTATGAGAAAACAGAGGGGATCTCTATCTTTTATGTAGAACTACTAGAAAAAATTACCGCTAAGCTCCTTAAGGATGATCGCTGGGAGACCGCTAGTAGCCAACAACTTTTTGAGCGCCGCCTCAAGGGGTTTGAGCTGCAAGATATAGAGGTTTATATGGGCCGCTATTTACGAGCCTATCAGGATTTTGCCAATTGGCATTATGAGAACGATCGCTATGTAAAGGCCGAGGGACTCTATAAAAAAATGCTGCTCCGCCTGCCCGATGCCGATGAATTTGACCGTGAAGTGGTGGATGAGGCGGAAGTCTACTACCGCCTAGGCCGTATTTATCGCAAAACAGGCCGCTATGTTGCCGCCTATGAAGCCCTACAAACAGCCCAACAAAAGGTGGCCGAGCCCAGCGGCCTTTTGGTCCAAATTCTAGATGATTTTGGCCAAACACTACAAGCCCTAGGCGAATACCAAGAGGCTAAAGATTACTTTGACCAAGCTCTTGTCCTGCTCCTAGAACTCGAAAGCCAAGGCCAGGTTAACCGCAGTACAAAGTTTAAGGATGCCCTGAATTATATCAAAATCCTTCGCCACCAAGGGGGCGCCATGCTCGAAGAAGGAGAGTACGAACAGGCCTACGATATCTTTAAGCGAATTATGGCCTATGAGGAGCAGTCTAGCTTGCTCGACTTTAAATATGATGCCTCTCTACAACAATTGTTGGCCCTTTACTATGACCTCATGTATGAGGATGAAAAAGCCAAAAAATATCAGGAAATGGCCCTAAAGGGCTTAAAAGACCCCACCGAATTGGCCGACCTTCAGCTGCAAATAGCTAGCTTTTACCAAAAAAGAGAACAGCTAGAAAAAGCAGAGGTCCACTATCTAAAGGCTTTGGATATTGACCTAAAACGCCTAGAGGATAGCTATAATGATTTGCCCGAAGAGGAACGCCTAGAGTTTTTGCGCCCCTTAGCCAAACGACTCAATGCCTTTTTCTTGTTTGTGGCCCAAAACCCTCAGCCCAATTTGGTCCAAACAGCCCTAAACGCTCACTTTAGAGTAAAGGGCCTAGCCCTAGAAACTAGTAGCAATATCCGCCAAGTTATTTATGCCTCCGATAATGTGGTGCTGCAAAATAACTTTGAGAAAATGCAAAATCTCAAAAAGGAGGTGGCCCGCCTGCTTAGCCTTAGCCCCAAAGAACGAAAGGCCGAAGGCGTACAACTGACGGTCCTAGAAAAAGAAATTAAGGACCTAGAAGAACGAATTAGCCGAGACTCTAAACCCCTAAGAGAGGTCTTTGAACAAGAAAATCAACAGCTCAATTTGGCCCAACTCAAAGAAAAGTTAGGCGAAAATGAGGCCGCTGTCGATTTCTTGCGCCTAGAGCGAAGCGATGATTACGGAAATATTAGCGCCCAGTATTATGGAATGCTCATGCGCCCCGAATGGGAAGGACCCAAAATGATCCCCCTTTGCCTGGAAAGCGAATTGGCGATGAGCCTGCAAAATGAGGTTTCTCCTGCTGGACTCAACTATATTACAGATGACCTAGAGAGCAATAATCTCTATTTTATGCTTTGGGAACCCATGGAAAAAGAGCTGGAAGGCGCCAAAACTATCCATCTCTGTCCCACCGGATTATTGGCCAAAATTGCCTTTGCCACCCTGCGAGTAGATGATTTTTCTCGCCTTCGTCTGATGGACCGCCACGATATTATTTATCATAGCGCCATGCGAGACCTCCTCCGAGAGCAGACCGCTAGCCAAAAGGCCAAAATCTCTTTGATTGGTGGGGTAAAATTTGACCTTAGCCAAACAGAACTAGAACTTGTGGCCCAAGCACAAAATGTAGAACTCCCCTTTGAGAAAATCAAAGAGGGCGAACTGGGTATTCCTGATTTTGGAACCTTTAATGAGGAGGCCCTAGCCGCCAATTTACCCAGCCCCAAAGCTGGCGCTAGCCGTGGCGAAGACTTCCTTTATTTGCAAGGAACAGAAAAAGAGGTCAACCAAATTGCCCAGCAGTTTCAGGCCGAAAGCTGGGGCGTAAATAAAATTATGGGCCTCAATGCGCTAGAAGAAACCGTAGTAGAGCATATCAACCGAGAGGAGCCCAATATTTTGCATGTAGCCACACATGGCTATTTTTTCCCTGCGCCAAAAGTAGAAACGGACCTGCGCAAGGCCCTGGCCCAAAAGGAGCAAGAAAAAACCTTTGAAGAGCGCTTGGCCGAAATCGAAAATCCGCTCTTCCGCTCGGGCTTGGCCCTGACCAATATTAACTATGTCTGGAAAGGCCGAGCCCCCATCGAGGGCCTAGCCGATGGGATCTTTAGTGCCTATGAGGTGTCTAACCTCAATCTTTTCCAAACGGAATTGGTGGTCCTTTCGGCCTGTGAAACAGGCCGAGGCGATATTGATAATAATGAAGGAATTATGGGCTTGCAAAGGGCATTTAAGATGGCCGGTGCCCAACGCCTGATCATTAGTCTTTGGAAGGTGCCCGATGCCCAGACCTCTGAGCTGATGCAGCGTTTTTATCGCCACTACTTATCTTTGGGCAATTATCATAAGGCTTTCCGCTTGGCCCAAGACGAAATGCGGGCGCAGTATCGCAACCCCTATTATTGGGCGGCCTTTATTCTGCTCGAGTAAGCGGCCCCGCCTGGCCTAGCGCTGCGGAGCGGGTGGCCGAAGGCCAGACCAAAGGCGAAACGAAGTGAAGCCTGAAGGGCCGAGCAGACCTGCGAGCCCCGTAGCATAGCGGCGGCCGAGCTAGGCAAAGCCTAGCCGGCCGCAGGCCCCAAAAGTACATCCAAAACAAACATTCATCATATTTAATTGCAATTGTATGAAAACCTATCTCCATTATTTTGCAGCCCTTTTGCTGCTGTTTACCCTAAGCCCTTCCCTAGAAGCCCAGATGATTCATGACGCCCGAAAAATTCGGGAAATGATTGATGAAGATGGGATGCTGATGACGACAAAATCGACACAATCAGAATTGATTAAGTTGTTGGCCTATAACTTGGACCGCCCCCTAGCCAAGTCGGCTAGCCAGGCCGATGTCCTAGAAGCCTATGAAGATAACCCCTTTATTGCGCCCTATTTGGCTCTGGTGATGGCCGAAGAAGACCGAGGCGTAGAGGGTGACGGACAGCGGGCCCTTGGTGGTTTGGCCGGAGCCGCTAGTGGTTTGGGTATGCCCGGCTCTACCTTTATTATGGGCCTAACCGACTTTCTGGTCAATCGGACCAAACAGGAATTGACGATCGCCTTTTTTAAGGATTTTCAGAAAAAAGTGGAGGAATCTGAGGAGATGCGCTATCTCTTTCCTACCACTTCGGCCGTTTTGCTCCAAATTGATAAGGATATTTACCGCTTTAATGCCTTTTGGGAGGTTTTGAGAGAAAGCTTTTTGACCGACCTCAATGATTTGGGCTACCACCTCGATGATTTTGTACAAAATTCTTCTCGCATCAAGAGCCCCATGCAGCGCCATATGATGAGCGACTTTTTCAAGGTGGGCGAGCTCTTACAAGAGCAAACTCCTCCCGCTCAAATTGTGAGCTATATGGCTGAAGATGCCTATTTGCACGTGCTTACGCCCGAGGATGATAGCGCCGCTTTTGTGCCCGTGATGCAACGCAACCTCAAGCTATTGGGCTTGTTCTCTAAGGCTTTGGAGCAAAAAGATCAGTCTGGCTATTGGGTGACGCCCAATGAGGTGGTGGACCTTGTTCGCGACACCACTTTTAATGATATTTTCTTTGGCCTACTCTACCAAAAAGGAAAAGATTATCAAATTGATGAGGAGAAAACCTTGGGCGAAAGTCTTTTGGACCTCCGTGGCGATAACCTCAAGATGCGCTCATTGGTCAATAACCTTAAGCGCTTTGCCGATGAGGGCAAAAATGTACAACGCATTGCCAAGGATATTCGCGCCAGAAAAAATGCCCGCCGCCGAGCCAAAGGAGGTGCTACCCTAGACGAAAGCGAGAAGGAATTGGAGTTTGACGACTACTACCATTTTACTCAGGGAGTCTCGAACATGCTGCTCGAAGGCTATAACTTTAAGAAGCAGTTGGTGGGCGCTACGACCGAGCAAGATAGTATTGTAGACCGTTATTTGGGCATTGTGGGCGACCTCAACACCCTGGGCCTCAATATCCGCAAGAAGCATTATACTTCTGCAGTGATCAATACTTTGGTCATTATCGAAAAGCTCTTGCCCCAAGACGAATATGCTTGTGAGCGCAAGAATTTGATGAAGTACGGTAGCTTTATCGCTACGGCGGTACAAGCCAAATCCTCTAAGGAAGTGAGCCAGGCGATTTCGGCCTTTGCCTTGCCTCCTGGCGGCTCTGCCATTAAGAAATACTCTCGCTTTAGTGTGGCCATCAATGCCTATGTGGGCCTTTCTGCTGGCCAAGAGCACCTAAATGGTGTTGGAACGAGCAGCTTTTATTCTTTGGCCACTCCCGTTGGCGTGACCTTCAACTGGGGCTTCAAAGGCGCAGGTTCTATCAGTATTTTGGCCTCGGCTATCGATCTTGGCGCCCTGACTACCTTCCGCTTTGAGGGCGAAGGCGAAGATAATGTGAGCGAATTGCCCGAGCTAAAAATGGAAAATGTCTTTGCTCCCGGCGCTTACCTCATTTATGGGGTGCCCAAATATCCACTTTCTATTGGGGTGGGCGCACAGTTGGGTCCCAACCTCAGAGAGGTGACCAATGCGAGCCTGAATATCGATAAAACTAGCGGCTGGCGCTGGGGCGCATTCATCGCCGTTGATATTCCCATTGTGAGCCTTTATAGCTCTAATAAATACTACAAAAAATGCTGCAAAAGCTGTAATCAATAGATAACGCAAAGAGAAGTGCTTCAACAAGTGCTTCTCTTTTTTTTGGGGCCCGCGGCCGCCCAAAATAGGGCGGGCGGCCGCCGCTATGCTGCGGGGCTCGCAGGTCTGCTCGGCCCTGCGCGGGCTTTGCCCGCTGGGTCTGGCCTTCGGCCACCCGCTCCGCAGCGCTGGGCCATGGCTCGCTGCGCTCGCAGGCGGCTTCGCCGCCTTCCTGGACCAAAAAGGCATAAAATAGCCGCATAAACTCCCTAAACTATGCGCTAGTTCTTTAACTTTGCGGGCAGTTTGATGTTAAAATCAAAAAATAAACTATCCGATGAAAAATATGTCTAAAATATGGGCCTTTGGGAGCCTGTCGCTCAGCTTTTTATTAACGGCCTGCTTTGCTATCGAAAATGGCCAAGGCTTTCAGAAAATTGCCCCCGGCGGCTGGCGGGCGGTCTTTATGTTTGGAGAAGGAGAAGATGCCGAGCGAGTGCCCGTCCTCTTTAAGGCCATTAGCAGCCAAGAAGTCGATAAACCCCGCCTGCTTTTCTATAATGGAGACGATAGCGTCTATGCCGATAGCCTCCGTTTTTGGGGCGATACCCTCTTTGTGCACTTCAAAGAAACCGAAAACTACCTCCGCCTCATTCGAGAAGTAGACCTGATGGAAGGCAATTATATGGTGAAGGGCGCCGCCGCCAAAGGCGAGGACCTTCCCATTAAGCTCTATGCTAAGTTTAGCCGCCCACATCGCTTTAAGGATTTGCATATGGAACCCGCACATGATATCAATGGAAATTGGGCCTTAGATATTTTGGACCAAGAAGAAAACTTGATCCCTGGACAACTTAAGTTGCGGACAGATAAAAATACAGTCTATGCCGAGCTCAAATCAGGCATTAGCAAAAGCCCCATCCACTTAGAAGGCACGATCCAAAAGGACCAAATTAGACTTTCTGCCTTTACGGGCAAGGAACTGGTCTATATTTCGGCAGACCTTAGAGATGCCAATACCCTCGGCCGAGCTAAAATTCGCTACAATCAGCTGGAGTATGCCTGCTCTGCTAAAAAAATGAATCAATAATGTTGTTATTTGCCTTATTAGCCAGTTTGCTTTTGGTTGGTTTGGGGAGCTACTTTTTGCTGGCCCACTGGAACAAAAGACAAGAAAAGGCCATGCAAATACAATGGCAGTTTCTGCTCGACGAATATGCCCTCCAAAGCTTAAGCGCAGAAGAAGACGAGGCCTTTTTTCGCCTAGCCGCCAAAGGCGAACTAGCCGGCTTTCCGCTCTATATGGAGCAGTATAGCCGCAGCAGCAATAAAGCCGATAGCTATCAGTTTTTTGCCGAGCTGAGTCTCCCCAAAAATAGTCCGAAAACTTATTTGGGCCAAGAAACTCTGCTTAGCCAAATTCAAGCAGAATTAGGCTGGATAGATATCCAAATAGGAGAGGCCAAACTCGATGATAACTTCTTGCTCCGCTCAGAAAATGAGGCTTTTGTCCATCAGCTACTCAATGAAGAACTGATCCACCAACTCCTGCGCTTAGAGCGGCAATGGAAAGGACATTTTGAATGGGAGGCCAATACTCTCCGATTTGAAGCCTCTGCCATTTTGCTAGATGCAGAGGACCTGAAATGGGCCAAAGCGATGCTCAACCTCTTGGCATTATTGGCCAAAAAAACAATTAAATAGTAGAAAATCACCTTTTTGTCGAATATAAAGGAATTATCTGTTGAGTAAAGGGAAAGCTTAAGGCCATGGCAATATTTTTGAAGAAAATGTTAAGGAAATTGCCTATCTACTAAGCAATTAAGAATAATTCTACGTTCTAGTAATATACCTATAACTAGAGGCTTTATTTTTTATACCTTAGCTGCTCAACGCCCTACACCTATGAAGTACATATATGGACCTTTTGTCCTCCTCTTGTTCTGTCTGTATAGCTGCCAGCCAGAAATGAAAGATGCAGCAGCACTTAGCCAAATTCCTACAGAAAAGGAGTTGGCAGAACGCCCAGTTTTATCGCCTGCTCCTATGGCCGATAGTATCTCTCTTCGTTTAGAAATGAAGGAGCACTCTATTGAAATTGCCATGAAGGAGGAAGAGTTGGGCCAAAAGGAATTATCGGCAGAGCGCTTGGCCGCTTTGCGGGCTTGGTGGGAGCAGTTGCCCGAAAATGTGCAGCAGCAAATCCAAAGAAAAGAGGTGGAGCTCGAGCTGGTCACGCAGCTTAGCTCTACCGATGAGGCCAAAATGCAGCCCGAACAAACAGACCCTCAAATTGAGCAAACTGGTGAGGCCCTAGAAGAAATTATTGGCAGTAGCCCAGAAATGACGTTTAGAGTGAATACCACTTTACTCAATAAGACAGCAGAACTGGCCAGTACAGAGGGCTCTACTTCTATCCATATCCTGAAAAAGGTATCCACTGATTTGAAGAGTTTTGACCAAGAGGTGCATTTGACTACGGCCAGCATTCGCCAAGCTAATTTGCAAACGATGCAGCAATGGTGGATGAACTTGCCCGAAGATATACAACATAAAATCCAACAAGGCGAATTGCGGATCGATCTTAGTGCGGTGGCTTTGGACCGAGGTATTGAGTCGGCCGAGCTACTCGGCGAAAAGTCGCATCAGCAGGCGTTGTTGATGGGTGATTTGCTGCAACAAATTGTGGGTTTTTATCGCCAAGATGGAAAAAATTACCCCTTGGGCCGCATTCGCACTCAAGCGCTCATTGAGCCTTATCAAGAAGAGATGAAGCTAGACGAAAAAGTGAATACTTTGATTCGCCTACAGTTGCGCCCAGCCAATGAATTACCCGCTGGTCCAATTTAAACGCCTAGCCGCATTAACGCAAAGCGAGCTCAGCCATTTGGCTGAGCTCGCTTTTTTGTTGGCCTAGCGCTGTGGAGCAGTGCGGCGCAGCCGCAGACCAAAGCCCGAAGGGCTGCAGGGCCGAGCAGACCTGCGAGCTGCGCAACATAGCGCAGCAGCTTTAGCTGCTGAGGCCCCAAATCTTTAATAAATTACTTTGCCTCGAACCAAAGGGGGCTATCATCAAAGCGTTGGCCGTTATAATTGAAGCAAATCTCTTGGCCAGGTTCAATATCCTCGCCCGCATAAACATCAATAGATTGGCCATCTTTATTCATCTGATAATAGGCATTGGGCTGATAGGAGTGGTTGTACAAAGAGCCGTAGCCCAGGGCAATAGCGGCCTGTTTGCCCTGATCATCCCAGAGAAAATAGTAATCGTGCAAAAAGGTTTGATGAATTTTTTCTCGATCTTCATTAGAGAGGAGCAGGACGGGGCAGATCTCGATCAGGGTGTCTTTGGGAATATAATCGGCGGTAAAAACGCCGCGGCCCCCCTTGGGGCTATCCTTAAAATAGATAAAGTCTAATCGTTGCATCTTAATCGGCTTGATTTGGTCCAGAACTAATGCGACTTGCTCGTAAGGCGGGCAAATAAGCGGCCCCAGTTCCTATAGTTAAAACGGTAATAATGACAATCAGAAAGTCGCTTAGGCGCATGCTCACGGGATAAGATTGCACCACAAAGTTGCTGCCGGCCCCTTCTAGGGCCACCAAGCCAAACTCTTGCTGCAAAAGGCAAAGCAAAACGGCCATCAGGCAGCCGCCAAAGAGGCCAAAGGCAGAGAGTAAAAAGCCCTCGGCCAAAAAGATATTGCGCAAAAGCGATTTTTGGGCGCCCATGGCTTGCAAATGGGCAATATCGGCCTTTTTTTCAAGGACCAGCATCCAGAGCGCGCCCACCATATTGAAGGCCACCAAAAGCAGGGTGAAGGCAAAGATTAGAAAGCCCACCCATTTTTCCATATTGGTAATTTTATAAAAGGCCTCATCTTGTTGGTAGCGGTTTTGGACCTTAAATTTTGGGCCCATAATCTCCTGAACGGCAGCTTGAACGCTCTGCTCATTGGCGCCAGGCCGCAGGCGCAGCTCCAAAGCCGAGATTTCCCCCGCCCGATAAGCCAATACATCTTGGACAAAAGCCAGGGGCAAAATGGCCATATTATCATAGTCAATTTGCCGAACCGCATAAATGGCCCCCGGATAAAAGTTCCGCTTGCGAAAAGGCTCTCCCGTGGTGGCCGTATACTTTTTGAGCTCTCTTTTGGGCATAAAAATCTTTACCGGACGATCGCGTAGGGCCCGCAGCCCTAAGGTATGCTCCAAAGTAGCGCCGAGCAAGCCCACCGGCTGGCTATCATCGGCAAAGTCTTTGGGCAAAGGCCGCTTGCCCCGCTCAATGCAGGTATCCAAGCTCAAGACCTCCCAAAAACTAGGGTCTACCCCTTTTAGACTGCCCAAATTTTGCCGGCCCTCATACTCAAAAAGGGCAATTTCTTCTAAGGTTTGGCTAAGGGCCAAAATATCGGGATGATCTTGCAAATGCAAAATTTGCTCTTCTTCTGGAGAAAAAACTTTGCCCTCTATAGGCGAGACCAAAAGCTCCGGTTTGAAGCTATTCATCAGGCTTTGGAGCAATTCCTCAAAGCCATTAAAGACCGACATAATGACCAATAGGGCCATACTCCCTAGGCCAATCCCGAAAACCGAGATGGCAGAGATCAAATGAATGGCATTGGTCGATTTCTTAGAAAAAATATAGCGCAGGGCAATCCAAAAGGCTAAACGCATAAGTTGGGGAATTTAGTCCTCTTCACGGTCCTGCTGCGCCTCTTTCATCGAGCGCATCGTATTCTTTTCTCCATTGATTTTCTGAAAGAGCTTATCGATCTCTTCCACCTGGTCCAAGGTGTCATCAATAAAAAACTTGAGGCGAGGAATGCGACGCACCTGTTTGCGAATGCGCTTGCCCAATTCGGTCCGCAAACGCACCAAATTTTCCCACATTTCCTTAATCACTTCCTGCTTGTATACGCTATTATAGACGCTGAGGTAAATATAAGCAATCCCCATATCAGAGCTCATGCGCACTCGGGTAACGGTCACCAAAGCATCGCCATAAATGAGGCGGCCTTCATTTTGGAGGACCACAGAAAATTCTCTTTGAATCATAGCAGCTACTTGCCGCTGTTTTATCGTTTGCTGTTCCATTTCTATTATTATTTTATGCTGGTTTTGGGGCCTGCGGCCAGTTCGGCCTTTGGCCGCCCTTGGCCGCCGCTATGTTTCGGGGCTCGCAGGTCTGCTCGGCCCTGCGCGGGCTGCGCCCGCTGGGTCTGGCCTAACGGCCACCCCTACACAGCGCTAGGCCAATAAACGCCTAGCCAATGGGCCAAACGCAAAGGTAAAAAAGAGCGGGCAGCTTTTTTAATTTTATCGTTCAGAAGCTTAAAGCCCCAAATTTCCTTAATACTGACGAGCATTTTTAAGGCAGCATTGCTTATACTTTTTGCCACTGCCGCAGGGACAAGGGGCATTGCGGCCCAGTTTGCGCCCATTATAGCCAATCATGGCTTGGGCCGCTAGGCGAAAATGCTGTTTGGTATCTTGTTGGAAAATCTTTTGCATCAGCTCGTAAAGCTCGGGCTCTCTTTTTTGCATGACTTCGGGCCGCTCAAAGAAGTATTCGCTGGCCACGGCAAAAAATTCCACCTTATTAGTGGCCCCATAGGGATTCATATTCGATTTGCCCGCCTTGATGTTCTCAATTTCTTTGTGCATGACCTCTAGCCAAGGCTCCAAATATTGGTTTTGCAAAAAGACCTCGGGCACGCCATCGTAGTTGCCATCGGCGGCATCTAGCAAATGAGCAAACTCATGAATGCCCACATTGAGCTTATCGCCAGAATTTTGGAAGCCAGAAATTAGGGCCGGTTTAGAGAGAATCATCATGCCCTGCATCACGCCCGTGCCCACCATGCCCCAAACGGAGCGGCCATGGCCTTCGGTGCGAAAATTTTTATCAAAAGCGCCGGGATAAATGAGGATTTCGCCTAAGTTTTCATACTCCCAATCGGGAAAGCTAAAAACGGGAATTTCGGCGCTGGCGGCAGCTAGGACCAAAGTGAGGTCATCCACCTCAGTTTTGACGCCCGTGACTCGGGTTTCATGCAAAAAGATTTGGATTTCGGTTTCAAAGCGTCTTTTATCTACTTCAGAAAGAGCGCGATAAAAGGCCACATATTCCTCCAGAATCTCCCGCCATTTTTCGGGGAAAGGTGTGTTTTCTAGCTTTTGCCGCTCTCGGTATTTTTTGGTCAGAATGCTATATATATTATAGCTGACGACCAGATTGGTTGCAATTAGGATATAAAATAGTTCTGTACTAACTGCACTAGCATAAGTAAATAGATGAAAGGTCGCGCTAATAATAAGCACAATGGCTAGGGATAGCAGTTGATTGAGGCGGATTTTTTTGGCAGAGAGTAGCATAGGCAAATCTAAGATGAAGCTTGGAGTTTGGCTTGAAAATACCGCTTTTAGCTTAAAAACTGCTAGTTTTGCCCTCCAATATCTAGTTTATGATTTATACCGTATTGCGCCAGTTTGTTCGCTTATTGCTCTTTGGGTTTTTTCGCCGTATGTATTGGCGTCAAAAGCAGAGTTTGCCCAAAAATGGGCCTTTATTGATTATTGTCAATCATTCGACTGCTTTTACGGAAATGCTCATTTTGGGGGCATTTCTGCCCCGCTCTATTTATTATTGGGCCAGGGCGTCGGTTTTTAGCAATCCTTGGGCCCGTTGGTTTTATCGGCAAATTCACATTTTGCCCATCATGCGGGCCGAGGAAGGCCTGCGGAAGCTGGACCAAAATGTCCCGACCATACAGCAATCTCAGGCTTATTTAAAAGAGGGCTTGGCGTTACTCATTGCGCCAGAGGGAAATTGCGTGATGGAAAAGCGTTTGCGGCATTTTCGGACGGGAACGGCTCGTTTGGCGCTTTCTACTTTGGAGCAATTGCCAGCGGGCCAAGATTTGCAAGTTTTGCCCATTGGGGTCAACTTTAGCCATCATAAAAATTGGCGGGCCGAGGTCAAAATTAGCATTGGCGAGCGCTTTTCGGTCCGAGATTTTGAAGAAGATTACGAAAAAGACCCACAAAGAGGGGCCAAGTTATTGACCTACGCCATGCGAGAAGCCTTGGCCAAAGAAGTCATTTGGATAGAGCGAGAAGAGGATGAAGAACTGGCCGAATACCTCTACAGTTTTGCCCGTCAGGGCCAGGGCCAAGCCAGCGGCTTCCTACAGGCTGATGCGGGTGCCTTAGGCGAAGATCAGCGCTTAACCGAGCAGCTCAATGCCTTGGAGGAAGAGAAAAAAGCGCAGCATTTGGCCGCTTGTCGAGATTATTTTGGGGCTTTGGCCGAGCATAAATTGCCCTTGGCCATTTTTCAGCAAAACCCAATTTCGCCTGTTTTATTTATTCTGTTTTTGCCGCTTTATTTGGCGGGTTGGCTACTTTCTTGGCCCTTATTTACGGCTATTCGGGCCTTGAGGGCGCACTTTATTCGCTCGCCTAAAAGTCAGCATTTTTGGGGCCCTATGGCCATGGCCTTTGCCCTAGTTTGTTGGCTGCCCTACAGCTTAATTTGGAGTGTTTTGGGCTTGATCTACTTTGGTGGCTTGGGTTTGCTTTTGCCTGTATTGGTCCTTTGCCTAAGCTTATTTTATGTTCGGATGCGAGATGCGGCCCTTTTATTTTTGGCCAAACTGCGCTGGATGAAATTGGGGGCTAGCCAAAAAGAAAGCCTGCAAGAGCGGGGAAAATCGCTACTGCAGGCCTTGCGTCAAGATTTTGATTTTTAGAACTGAAAAGTATCAATATCCTTCACTTTATTTTCGAACCAGGCAATGGGCTGTTGGGTCTTATTGCCCGTCCAAGTATCACATTTAAAGAAGTTGTAGAAGAGCTGTTTATTTTCTGGTCCAAGCTGCTTAAAAGTTTGGGCCAGTTTATTTTCTGCCTCCTCCTTGCGGCCTTTTTGCCAAAATTTCCAAGCATAATAGGCTTCATCATGCAGGGCAATCAGTTGCAAAAGCCGCTCATCGCTCAAGTAGTTTTTGGCAAAGCGCTTAGCAATTGCCGCATGATGCTTAGACCAATCTCTTCTAAGGCGCTGGCTTTCCTCCAAATACTTAAAGGTATCGTGAATAATAGCGACCAAACGAAGATCTTGGCGCACATCGGCCGAAAAATTCACGGCATTGATATTGGCCAAAACATCTTGGATATGAAAAAGAATTTGCCCCTCGGGATGGCCAGGTCGAGGCTTACCCCAAAAGGCACCACGCAGCCAAGCCGGATCCATCAAGAGAATCTGCTCTAGCTTGGTTTCGGGTTGAATATAATGCTCCAAAACCGCCCGCTGTCGGTTAACCGTTAGCGGAACATGAATAGGCCTGGGCGCTTGATAGTTGAGGTTAAACATAAAATTAGGGCGTAAAACTGCTTTTTAGCTAAAAAATAAGGCCCAATAAGGGGCCAGTGCTGTCTCTATTTAGACCAAATATCTTACCAAAAGTTAAGTTTTCTTTAGTAAATTAAACGATCATACAAAGTCTTTCAGTATAGACGAAAACAGGGGGCTCTAGGTTCGATAAAGCCTGTTTATTCCTTATTTTTATTTGGGGCTGCCCCGCCCTGCGGGCGGGTCGGGCTGTGCCGGGCTCGCAGGTCTGCTCGGCCCATCGCTTTTTTCGCTTCGCTCAAAAAGCTCGGTCTGGCCTGTGGCCACCCTTTCCATCCCTCAGCCGCGGGCCTTCGGCCCTTTGTAGCGCCAAAATTGGTCAGTATACGATAACAAAATTTTGACAATTAGTTGATTACCCAATAAAAATGCCTATATTAGAAACAACTAGTAGGGCCAAAAGCACTACTTTTTTTTATACAATTTTATAAATTAAATAAACGTACAATCAAAAAAAATGAAAAAAGTCTCCTTCCTCCCCTTTTTTTTACTGCTCGGGCTTTCTTTATCGGCCCAAAAGGCGACATCTTTTAGCCTTTTAGATTTTCCTTATACGGATGTGCATTTACATTCTGCGCTCAAGCCTTTCAATTCTTTGGATGTTTGTAGTTATAGTATTTGGGAGCCCATCAATCATAATTGTGAGGGCAAGTTATCTAAATTATTTGTGAGTAGCTCTAAGGAGGTCCCTCGCTATTCGCAATGTCATTTTGAGGGCTTAATGCAGGGAAATGTGGGCCTAGGCTTTTTATCGCTTACGCCTTTAGAAAAGGGAATGATGCATGTGCGTTTATTGAATGAAAAGAAAAAGGGGAAGGGGACCATGGCCTGTGTCTCTGGAGTAGAGCTTGAGGATATGCCCTGCCGTAAGGCCCAGATTAACTACTATGAAGATTTGCGGGCCAATATAGAATATGTATTGGCGGCAGAGGGCCAAAATTATTATATGAACGCCATGCCCAAGCAGTATGAGGTGGCCAAAAGTCGAGAGCATCTGCAAGAGCTCTTGGCCGATGAGCATAAACTGGCCATTGTATTAAATATAGAGGGCGGGCATAGTTTGGGGCTTTCCTTAGAAGAAAATGACATTTCTCAAACAGAAGAGTATGCCCAGTTCTACTTAAAGAACGTAGACCGCATGAAAGGGGTTTTGCCCCTGACCGAAGGTAAGGAGGATTATTTGGAGCAGCCCATTTTGAGCATGAACATCAACCACTTTTTCTGGAATGGCCTTTCTGGACATGCAAGAACCTTTAGCGGACTACAAACTTTTGTGTTTGGAGGCAAAAAAGGAGTAGGAGAGGGGCTGACCCCCTTGGGCAAAAAAGTGATTAAGAAAATGCTAGACCAAGAAAATGGTCGCCGCATTTTAGTCGATGTAAAACATATGAGTCTAGATGCTCGCCTTTGGTACTATAGCTATCTAGAAGAACTCCGCGCCCAAGGAGATACCGTAGGCATCATTAGTTCGCATTCTACAGTAGCGGGCTGCTCTATTCATGACAAGGCCTTTAAGCGCAAAGACAATAAGGCCAAAAATAAACATGCTTACCTCAATCGCTGGACCATCAGCCTGGCCGATGAGGATATTCGCCAAATACATCAATCTAAAGGCATTGTCGGCATTATGCTGGATAAATACCGCCTGATGGGCAATAAGGCCAAAAAGGCTGTAGAACAAACCGTAGAAGGCTCAGCTCAAAGAAGAAAACTCTATGTTCAGGTCATTATGGCCAATGTTTTTGCTACCGTAAAGGCTGTAAACGAACCCTCTGCCTGGGATATATTGGCGCTGGGCTCTGACTTTGACGGCATGATTGCCCCCTTTGAATGCTATGCTAGCTCTGCCGATATGCCTCTTTTGGCCAAAGACCTTTATGCCTTTTTGCAGGAACCAGAAGCTATCTTTGATCTGTTCACTAAAGAGGAAGTAGAGGCCCTGATGTTTGACCTTAGCCCAGAAGAAATTATACGCAAATTTATGTACGAAAATGGACGAAATTTTGCCCTGCGCAATTTACCTAGCTATTCGTCGGAAGGTTAAAATTCAAAATTTTATATAGCTAAATAGCTAGAGTTGCATTCTTTTAAGTAGAATTACGTCAGAAAGGCCAATATATTAGGCCAAATACCGTTATTGATAGACAAATAGAAATTAATTATGGGTTAAGGTGACCTAAATATTTGGAAATCTGACTTTTGCCCCCTACTTTTAATCTAGAATTCTATTTTTATCATTCTTAAACTAATGCATTATGAGAATCCTAACCGCTGTACTTGCATTTGTGCTCGCTTTTAATAGCTTCGCATTTGCTGCACCTCAAAATGAGGACAAAATGGTAGCTGTTGTTCTACTTATGGACAATGGTGACGACAAAGAAGTTGTAGCTACTATCTACACTAGCCTTATGGCCGCTGAAAAAGTAGCCAAAGTAATGAACATCGAGATGATCGCTTCTGATGATCCCGTTGAAAATGATGTTTTCGTTTTCTCTCTAAAATCTGAAGAGCAGAAGGACGTAACCATGAAAATGTTCGATGAAGAAGGTTATGAGTTGGCTGCCCACCGTGTGATGGACCTTAATGAAGGTAGCAACTACAATGCACTTAATGTAGAAACTCTCGATGACGGAACTTACATGTTCCAGATCACTGATGAGTCTGGTGCTGAGCTTAACCGCAAAGTAACTATCAAGCGTCAGTAATCTCCTGTCGTCTGAAATGTATAAAGGGTAGCAGTTTGTTCTGCTGCCCTTTTTTTATGCCCATACTTGGCCCTTTTGCGGTTTTGCAGGCCCGAAGGGCCGCAGGCCTAGCGATGTGCAGCAGGGGCCCGCAGGGCCAGACCGAGCCGCTGAAGGCGGCGAAGGGCCGAGCGAATAGCGAGCTGCGAAACGTAGCGCCCGCCGCAGGCGGGAGGCCCCAAAAAAACATCGAGCTGCGACAACAAGAACTTTAGTTCGCCGTTCGACGACCAAAGGGAGTAAAGGTAGCGCCGCAAGGCGTAGCCGCAGCGGAGGCCCCAAAATAGATAAGAAGAACCTTAGTTTGTCTTTGACGACCGAATTATAAAAAAGCCCATAACAACTTGCGTTGCTATGGGCTTTAGTTTATGCTGTTAGGCAGGAAATTATCCTTCTACAGTGCTTTTCTTCAAAAACTCTTTGATGGCTTTAGAAGTCATTGACTTAGGACGCTCTAGTGGCATACCGAGGGCACGAGACCAAACGCCGGCGGCCAAAACACCCATGGCGCGAGACACACCAAAAAGTACGGTGTAGAAGCTAAACTCTTTGAGGCCGTAGTGCATGAGTAGCGCACCAGAGTGAGCATCTACATTGGGCCAAGGGTTTTTCACTTTGCCCAAATCCTGAAGGATGGGAGGAACAATAGTGAAGAGCTTCCAAACGATGCTGACAATAGCGTCATCCTTGATATACTCCTCGGCAAAGTGGCGTTGAGCAATATAACGAGGATCGGGCTGGCGAAGAACCGCATGACCGTAGCCAGGAATCACCTTACCCGCTTCCAAAGTTTGGTTGATATATTCTGTAATTTGCTCGTTGGTAGGCGTATCGGTACCTAGTTCTTCTACCATTTCCAAGATCCATTTGATCACCTCTTGGTTGGCCAAACCGTGAAGGGGACCAGCCAAGGCGTTCATACCGCCAGAGAGTGAGTAGTAAGGGTCGCTAAGCGTAGAACCCACCAAATGCGTGCTGTGTGCAGAGGCATTTCCACCTTCATGATCTGCATGAATAGTGAGGTACAAACGCATCAATGACTTAAAGTCGTCATGCTCAGAAATACCAAGCATATGAGCAAAGTTAGCTCCCCAGTCTAGGCTAGGATCAGCAGCAATATGCTCATTATTGTGGAAAGTACGGCGGTAGATATAAGCCGCCAAGCGAGGAAGCTTAGCAATGAGGTTCATGCTATCTTCATAGTAAGCATCCCAATATTCATTCTTAGGCATGCCTTCCTCATAGCGCTTGGCAAAAACGCTATCGTTTTGTAGCGATAGAATTCCCATACTCAATTGAGTCATGGGGTGAGTATCTGCAGGCATAGCGTCTAGCATAGCAGTGGTGCGAGCAGGAAGTTCTCCTCTCTTCTTCCATTCTGCTGTTAGCCAGTTTACCTCCTCTTGGCTAGGAATTTCACCGACTAGCATGAGCCAGAACAATCCCTCGGGTAGAGGCTCCTTGCAGTTGGGCGCCTTGGGCAACAACTTGCGTAGCTCACGGATCGAGTAGCCCCGGAAACGGATCCCTTCATAGGCATCTAGCTCAGAAGTCTCCCAAATCATACTTTTCATGCCGCGCATACCACCATATAACTGGCGAATAGCAACTTGGTCGATAATCTTATCTCCATGTTCTTTGAGCATTGCTCGGTTTTCCTGAAAGAGCGCAGCGGCTTTCTCCGCAAATTTTTGTTTTAAGGCGTCCATTTGAATTTTATATTTAATATGTCATTATCAGCAATGAGCTTGATAATTTTGGTGATAATATGGATGGGGAATAAAACCAATGTAGCAACAACTATAAGTTAAAAAGGTTGTTTGTTCGGCCAATGGCTTACTCCCAAAGTTTACAGTCCCATTTTGAGTAGGTGCAACAAGTACTCGCCATACCCACTCTTTTTATATTTCTCGCCCAATTGGGCTAGTTGTTCCGCATCAATAAAGCCCATCTGATAGGCTACTTCTTCAATACAGCCAATCTTAAGGCCCTGACGTTGCTCAATGACCTCAATAAACTGACCCGCCTGCATCAAGGAGGCATGCGTGCCCGTATCTAACCAAGCAATTCCTCTACCCATCGGGCTGACCTTCAAACGACCCGCCTTGAGATAGTGCAAGTTGACATCGGTAATCTCTAACTCCCCTCTAGCAGAAGGCTCCAAGTTGCGAGCAATTTCTATTACGTCATTGTCATAAAAGTAAATGCCCGGTACCGCATAATTAGATTTGGGCGTTTGGGGCTTCTCCTCAATAGAAATCGCCTGACGATCTTTATCAAATTCAACTACTCCATAACGCTCCGGATCAGAAACTGGATAGGCAAATACTAAACCGCCCTCCACTTTTGTGGCCGCCTGAAGCTGCTCGTCTAAACGATCCCCGTAAAAAATATTGTCGCCCAAAATAAGGGCTACCGAATCTCCCCCAATAAAGTCCTCCGCCAAAATAAAGGCCTGGGCAATGCCCTCCGGCTCAGGCTGCTCGATATAACTAAACTGGCAACCAATCTGACTGCCATCACCCAATAGTTTCTGGAAGTTGGGCAGGTCGTGAGGCGTAGAAATAATCAAAATTTCTCTAATCCCCGCCGACATTAAGGTCGATAAAGGATAGTAAATCATAGGCTTATCATAAACCGGCATGAGCTGCTTACTTACCGCTAATGTCAATGGATACAAACGCGTTCCTTGCCCACCGGCTAGAATAATTCCTTTCATGATTTTATGGCTTTGTTCTCTGACTTTTGCACAAAAGTCAATATATAGATAATTCAATATTTATCCCAAAAAAAGCTAGCTTTTTTGAGCTAGCCCCACAGACTTTAGGCTTCTTTTAAAGCCCTACTAAAGTCTGTTAAGGGCCTTTGTTTGCGCCTAAAAATAGCCATATTTGCGACATTCCGAAAACAAAAGCAAAAAAAAGTAAGCAACCTTTAGGGCCTTATTTTGTTTTGCCTACTGCATTCAAATCTCAACATTATGAAAATAAAATTTAGCTCCAGCGAAAAACTCTTACTTTTTAGTTTGGCCGGGGCAAAGTTTACGCACATTATGGACTTTATGGTCCTCATGCCACTTGGCCCACAACTTATGCGAGTACTCGATATCTCGGCTAAGGAGTTTGGGGTCCTCGTTTCTTCTTATACCTTCAGTGCAGGCGCTACCGTTTTGGCTAGTGCTTTTTTTATTGATCGATTGGATCGAAAAAAGGCGCTTTTATGGACCTATGCGGGCTTTTGGCTGGGAACTCTTGCCTGTGGCTTGGTCAATAGCTACGAAACTCTGGTCCTTGCCCGTATCCTAACGGGCCTTTTTGGTGGCTTGCTCAATGCCCTGGTGCTTTCACTGATTGGCGATGTCTTTAGCCTAGAAAAACGCGCCTCTGCTATGGGCGTGGTTATGGCTGCCTTTTCTGCTGCCGCTGCCTTTGGGGTGCCTTTTGGTATTTATATGGCCAGTATGGGCAATTGGCGCTGGCCTTTCCTGATTTTGGCCCTGGCTTCTTTGCCCGTTTTGATCGGCCTTTGGTATTTTATCCCCAATTTAGAAAGTAAGGAGGAGGGACCCAAGGCGCCTGCGCTCAGCATTATTCAGCGTACCTTTAGCAATCCCAATCAACTCCGTGCTTTGGGCATGACGCTCTTGCTGGTCCTCGGACAGTTTATGATTATTCCCTATATCAGCCCTTTTATGGTGGGCAATATCGGCTTTAGCGAGATTCAATTGGTCTATATTTATCTCTGTGGGGGCCTGCTCACGCTCTTTACTGGCCCCGCTATTGGCCGCCTAGCCGATAAAAAAGGACATAAGAATATCTTTGTCACTTTTGCCATTTTATCCATTCTCCCCCTGCTGCTGATCACGCATTTACCCGATTATGGGATCCCTTTCGCCCTTTTGGCGAGCTCCCTCTTTTTTATCCTCATTAGTGGCCGAATTATTCCCTCTACTACGATGGTGGTCTCTAGCGTAGAACGAAAGTACCGGGCCGGATTTATGAGCCTAAATACGGCTATGCAACAATTGGCCGCCGGCATGGCCGCCCTCATTAGCGGCAATATTGTGGTCGAAATTGCCCAGAAAAATACCGATGTCGTCGCTATCGGCAATTATAATTATTTGGGCTATTTAGCGGTGGGCTTGACGTTCTTGGCCATTTTCTTGGGCCGAAAGATTGTCCCGCTCAAAGAAGCTGAATAATCTCTTTCTCTTTTTATTTTGGGGCCCGCGGCCGCCTTGGCTTTGCCAAGGCGGCCGCCGCTATGCTGCGCCGCTCGCAGGTCTGCTCGGCCCTGCGTCGCTTCGCTCCTTGGTCTGGCCTGCGGCCACGGCTGCGCAGCGCTGGGCCTGCGGGCCTTCGGCCCTTTTGTCTGTAGGTTAAAACCTACAGACAGCTGGTATTGCTTCGCAATGATATATGAATGAGGGTTAAAACCCTCATGGATTGAACAGCTACTAAAATTAAACAAAAGCTGCAGGGATTGGCCAAAAAGACCAAAGCCCCAAATGGAAGTTTGGGGCTCTGAATAGCTGGTTTTTATTCCTTCGGAAGGAGACTTAGTGTAAGCTCTTTTTTATTAAAGCTCGTTTTTACCTCCTTAATAAATGGATCATTTTTAATACTTGGTGAGATTAAATGCTCTGTTATTTTTATGTTGTAGCTTTCCGTCTTTTGCTCAGAGCTGTTAGCAGTGATTTTTCCTTTTATAATGAAGTCAAAGGTCTTCGAATCACCCGAAGTTGCTCGGCTGGAACTGAGGTTAACACTCACAAATGTTGCAAGACTTGCGCCCACATCAATGGTGATATCGGTAGGTTTTTCAGTTACGTTCAATTTAACTGTTAAAATGAAAGAGCCATCAGTTTTTCCTTCATAAGTTGATCCTGTGATAGCTGCCTCATGGTAAGGACTAGTCGTGTTACTCAAACTAGTAATTTGATCAATCCCTTTATCCCCTACAAAAACAGGGAAGAGTCGTTTTTGATCTAAGCTGTCATGCTGAAAGCGGAATTTTAAGCTTAAGGTATCAGTACCAGCTTTTTGCTGGTAGAAAGTTTCAAGATTTTTCTTTATGAGCTTTAATGTTTTCTTATGAGAAAAAGGGTTTACATTGTCGGCGAAGTCTTTACCCTTTTTTATACCCTTTTTTATAAACTTTTTTACATAATCTTCCCAAAGTGAACTTTCTTTAGCGGCCTTTTTTATCTCCTCTTCAATTTTCTCTTCAGGCTGAGTCATCATTTTTTCTATCGTACTGACCAATTCTGCAACTTGGCTGTCAACTTTAGGATAAGTAATAAGCCAGCTAACATCAAATTGATTTTCAGCAAGAAGAAGGATGGGATCCTTTTCTTTCTTCGGCAGAGGAATAGGCTGAAAAATAGCCTCTAGCTTAGTACTGTCTGCCAAAGCATGAATACCCGCTTTTTCTAAGGCCTGAACTGCAGCTTGATGCTGCTCTAAGTTGTTAATGCCTTTGTGTATCACTAGTTCTAATAAGAAGGCCTGCCAACTGCTAGCAACCTCTGAATAACTTAGTTTTTCCCCTTCTACTAAAGTCTCCTTAAAGGTTTGCTGAAAGAGCGTCTCCAATTCTGGAAAGTCCGATATCTTCAGGTTGTTTTGGGCGTTTCGCTCCAAGGTTTTTCTAGAAAAATAGCGATACTTGTATTTGGCTAACTTATTAGAAAAAAGATCTCTATACTCCTCGCTCCATGCTTGTATGATTTTTTGAAGAGGACTAGGCTTAACTGTTGCTAAAACTATAACGGAGACAAATTTACCATCAAAAGAAGTCCAACCTTGGATACTTCTTTTAGGAAATTCGTTAGCTATTAAGCCTTCTAATGCACTGTAATTAGTCATGGCATCGCCTAATGCAGTGTATATTTGGCTTAAGGTAACAGCCTTTAATTTAGAGATATCTAGCAGCATAATTTGTCCAATAAAGTCATTGGGATCTGCGCTCATTCTATTTAAAAGAGACTTCAATTGTTGGGAGTCCACTTTTACATTGGGATTTTTTTCAAGATAGGCAAGTTGTGACCTTAACTGAACTAGTCGCTCAGTTTCTACTGCTTCAAAAATTTCTCTAAGGGACTGTACTCTGTAGTTGGAGAAGCGAAAGCCACAATTCATAAATGCCTTATGTTCCTCTAGGCTTCCTTCCTGCTCTAAGCGTTCCAAAGACTGAAGTAAAGAATTTTTGATGGTCGCTACTTTCACATATTTGTCTGTATAATAATCATTGGCCACTACTTGAGGAAAATAGCTGGGGGCTAAACAATCTGCAAGGTTAATGCTGTCATCCCATGTTAAATATTCCTCATTCTTCCATCTATTGATGCTATTTTTTTCCTCTTGAATCTTCAACAATAATTTTTCCTTAAGGGCCCTTACTTCTTTTTGGGTATCCTCTATCTCTTTGGCCTTCTCCTCCTCCGTCAAAAAGTCATCCTTGGCTAGGGCTTGGTCCAAAATGCTTTCTAGTTGGTTTGGGGAAAGGACATAAGGCGCAATGCTAGACTCAATAAAACGCGATTTAGCTCTATACTTCTTAATCTTTTCTACTGCATCATAACGCTCAAAAATTTGGGCCAACTCTTCTAAAAATATACTGGGCGGCTTGTTGTCTGCCTGCTCTACTAAAGCCTTAATATCTGCCGCAATTAGACGGCAAACTTTGAGCTTTTTACCTTCAGAAAAGCTGATGTAAAGATCATTGAGGTATAAGGTTTCCTCCCATTCGTCTTTTTGAATATTGGCTTGTAGCTTTCGTGCTTTTAAAGCAACTTTTCGAGCGTTTTGGGCAAATTTTACCCAAAAATCAGTTTTCGGAATATCCTCTTGCTGAGCGCCTAGAAAACTGGCAATAATAGTCTCTAAGGCTGTTTTTTCCTTGGCCAGCTGTTTTTTATACAGTCCCAAAACTTTTTTGGCCTTTATTTGGGCCGCTTTAAAGGATTGATATTCGGGGTCTTCAGGGCTGAGTTGAGCGAGCAGTTCGCTCAGGCTTTTATACTGCAAATAGCTTTCGTTCAAAAGAGCTTGCTCTTGTTGGTAACTGTTTTTTGCCGCAATAATTTCCTTTTTGCTTTGCATTTTACTGGGATTAAGTAAACTAATAAAGAAGATAAGGATAGTGGCGAATGCTTTCATGTTATTTTGATTTTTTGTTTATAGGTCACTACCCCCCCAATATACAGTTTATTTATTCCTTTTGGGCTCTATTTAAAATTTTGTGTTTGCCCTTTCCTGCGCCTAGGGGCTTGTCCCTAGGCGATAAAGGGGAAAACTCCTTCTTAGTCGTCCTAAACTCTAGGTTATATGTTGTCAAAGTCATTGAATACACTTACTAAACTGTTCGTTATAGGTCCCTTTACTGCTTAATAGACGTCCTGAACTTCATGGTATAGGTTGCGAAAGTGTCTAATATACGTTATGGAAGTGTACGATATAGGTTGTGGAAGTCCATGATATAGGTTGTAGGACCCCAAATAGACGTCCCAGGACGTCTATTTTGAGGTCCCTAGACGTATAATTAGGGGTTTAGGAACCTACCTCATGGGGTTCAGGACGTCGTCAATAGGGTTTAGGGACCTATCCAATGGAGTATAGGGACGTATCTAATGGAGTATAGGGACCTACCTCATGGGGTTCAGGACGTCGTCAATAGGGTTTAGGGACCTATCTTATGCAGTCCAGGGACGTATCCAATGGAGTATGGGGACGTACCTTATGGAGTTCAGGACGTCGTCAATGGGGTTTAGGGACCTATCCAATGGAGTTTAGGGACATACCTTATGGGGTTTAGGACGTCGTCAATGGGGTTTAGGGACGTATCCAATGGAGTATGGGGACGTATATTATAGGTTTTTAGCCTTTTTGCCCCTAGTTTTCTAGCTGGCCGAGACAAAATAAATTCTCCTTCTGTATACCTAAGCACTAAAGAACAGCCCATAAAAAGCGATATTATAGTAGGCCCAAAGGCGGCTTAAAAAGGGCCGAAGGCCCGCGGCTGAGGGATGGAAAGTGGTGCGGCGCAGCCGCAGACCAAGCAAAATGAGCGTAGCGAATTTTGCGCAGGGCCGAGCAGACCTGCGAGCCACGACACAGCCCGACCTGACCGCAGGGAGGGGCAGCCCCAAAACAATAAGAATAGAATAAAAACAAGCCTTTAGTTCCTCCCTATTTGGCAGAACTTTCGGTTTCTGTTATCTTTGAAAAGATTTTTGAACACAAAATTACAGCAACATGCAAACAGCAGAGCAAATTGACATGAGCCAAGTGCTCAAAGAACTAGGATTGGCCGAGGTCAATGCCGGTAGCAGCACAGGCTTAGAGGATTTTCATGAGGCCAATGCGCCCCTGATTTCTTCCTACTCTCCAGTAGATGGCGCCTTGATCGCTAAGGTATATGCCACTAGCCAGGCCGAATATGAGCGTATCGTATCGGCTGGACAGGCCGCTTTTAAGAGCTGGAGAACTACGCCTGCCCCTCAACGTGGCGAAATCGTTCGCCAATATGGAGAAGCATTGCGCCGCCACAAAGACGCTTTGGGCCGCCTAGTGTCTTATGAAATGGGAAAAAGCCTGCAAGAAGGCTGGGGTGAAGTACAGGAAATGATTGATATCTGTGACTTTGCTGTTGGACTTTCGCGCCAACTTTATGGCCTCAGCATGAAATCGGAGCGCCCCAACCACAGAATGTATGAACAATGGCATCCGCTAGGGATCGTAGGGATTATCTCTGCCTTTAATTTCCCCGTGGCCGTTTGGTCTTGGAATGCCATGATTGCCCTTGTTTGTGGCGATGTTTGTATCTGGAAAGGCTCTGAGAAAGCGCCTCTTTGCGCCATCGCTTGCCAGAATATCTTGAAAGAGGTTTTGCAAGAGAATAAATTGCCCGAAGGACTTTCGGCAATCGTTACTGGCGATTATCATGTAGGGGAATGGATGACCAATGACGAGCGCATTCCATTGATTTCTGCTACAGGTTCTAGCCGTATGGGCCGCATTGTGGGCCAAACAGTAGCTGGCCGCTTTGGTAAAACCCTTTTGGAATTGGGCGGAAACAACGCCATTATCGTTACGCCTCAGGCTGACCTAAAAGTGACCCTAACCGCTACCATCTTTGGTGCCGTAGGTACTTGCGGACAGCGTTGTACGTCTACTCGTCGCCTCATCGTTCACGATTCTGTTTATGATAAAGTAAAAGAGTTGTTGGTGAATGCTTACCCCCAACTTCGCATTGGTAATCCTTTGGACCAGAATAACCATGTTGGTCCATTGATCGACCAAGATTCTGTAAACACTTATCTAGCCGCTATTGAAGCCGCTAAAGCCGCTGGCGGAAACGTCTTGGTTGAAGGGGGTGTATTGGAAGGTGAAGGTTACGAAAGCGGTTGCTATGTGAAGCCTTGTTTGATTGAGGTAAGCGAGCAATTTGATATCGTAAAAACAGAAACTTTTGCCCCTATTCTTTACTTGCTCAAGTACAGCGATTTGGAAGAGGCTATCGCCATGCAAAATGATGTTCCTCAGGGATTGTCTTCGGCCATTATGACCGACTCTATCCGCGAGGCCGAGCTCTTCCTTTCTTCTCAGGGTTCTGATTGCGGAATTGCCAACGTAAATATTGGTACTTCTGGAGCTGAAATTGGAGGTGCTTTTGGTGGAGAAAAAGAAACTGGTGGAGGACGTGAGTCGGGCTCTGACGCTTGGAAGGCCTATATGCGTCGCCAAACCAATACGATTAACTATGGTGCAGATGTACCTTTGGCGCAGGGAATCAAATTTGATTTCTAAGCTAAATAGCTAATTACTAAGGGGCTGCGGAAGATCTTTCGCAGCCCTTTTTTTGTATAATAAGTCAGGAAAAATAAACTGCTATTAAACCTCGGCCCTTTTTGGGTATCCTAGAAGCAAAACAAGGAAGATGGTCTATGAACAAAATGAAAATGGCCCTAGAAGAAAGTAGTTATCTACAGCCAGAAGAGCAAGAGTTGCTACAGCAACTCCAAATGCCGCTAAGCTTCGAGCGTGCTTTTAGTCAGTTGGTGCAACAATATCAAGAGCGCCTATACTGGCATTTGAGAGGAATGCTAGGCCCTCATGAAGAAGCCGATGAGGTCTTGCAAAATACCTTTATTAAGGTCTATAAGGGGATAGATAAGTTTAGAGGACAGTCTAAACTCTATACCTGGCTCTACCGAATTGCCACCAATGAGGCCCTGAGCCACTTGCGCAAGCGCAAGCGGCATCGGACCGAAAGTCTGGAGCTTTTGGACCATCAGGCGCCCGCCCAGGCCGATAGCTATTTGCCCGCAGAAGATATTGAAAACCTATTGCAAGAGGCCATCGCTCTTTTGCCCGATAGACAGCGACAAGTATTTTTGCTTCGCTACTATGATGAAATGCCCTATCAAGATATGGCCGAGGTCCTAGAACTTTCGGTCGGTAGCCTGAAGGCTAGTTATCATCATGCCGTGAAAAAAATTGAAAACTACATTAAACAGCAATAAGATGAAGGACCCCAAAAAAGGAGCAGAAGTTTGGGCCGAACTAGCGGATATGAGTCCGCTCTTGGCCAAGCATCGGCAGCCCTTGCCCCAAAGTCGAACTGCTCCCCCCAAGGATTATTTTCGAAAATTGCCCCAGCGCCTAGAAGAGCGCCTGCAGGCCGAAGACGAACTGACTGAAATCAGTCCCTTTTTGGCCCAACATAAAAAGCCCTTAGCGGAAGAGCGCAGCGCCCCCCCAATTGGCTACTTTGAGCAAAACCTCTTGGACCTCAAGAAGAATAGAGCTCGGAAAAAGAAGAACCGCCTTTGGCCAAAATTAGGCCTAGCTGCCTCTGTGGCCCTATTGGCGGGAGCCCTTAGCTTTTGGCTATTCTCCAATCCTCGGCTCAACAACAACAGCATGGCCATCAATAGCGAAATGGCCGAAACTTACCTCTTGGCTGAACTCGATGATTTGCCTATGGATGACCTCATGGCTTATGTCGATGATCAGACCTTGGACCAACTAGAAGCCAATTTGCTTCCCCCAGCCAATGGCATTAGTCTAGAAAACGAACTACTAGAAGAAACAAACAACGATGAGCTTCAAGAATATCTAGAGCTGGACGAGCTAGATGAACTTGAAGATGATTTGCTCAATTAAACTGCTTCAACAGGCAGTTCCTAAACAACAATCTAAATTCTGATGACTATGAAGTATCTATCATTCATGATGCTGCTCTTTTTGGGTGGCTTGGGCCTCAATGCACAACCCCCGGTAGATGGCCCCAGAGAAGACGGTCCCCGCAAGGAGCGTATGGAAGCCCTTCGCATTGCGTACTTGACCAAAGAGCTAGATCTATCTAGCGATGAGGCTAAAAAGTTTTGGCCTGTATATGAGGCCTTTAAAGAAGAGAAAAAAGCTTTGCGCAAAGCAGGCAAAGCCCTACATCAAAAAGACTTGGCCCTGATGTCAGACAAAGAGGTAGAGGGCATTTTTGAGGAGCAGATGAAGCTCAAAGAAAAGCATATTGCCCTAGAGCGCAAATACCATAAAGAGTTTAAGAAGGTACTTCCCCTAAGAAAAGTACTCATGCTTCAAAAGGCTGAAAGAGGCTTTAAAAGAGAGGTGCTCAAGGCCATGAAAGGCCATCGTAGAGGTGGAAAACATCATGGCGGCAAGCACCGTAGAGGGGGCAAGCATCATCGCGGAGAGCGTGGCGATGGTCCTCCTCCGCCCCCTAGAGATTAGGGTTAATCTCAGTCATGCTTTGGAAAAGAAGGTCTGCTTTGGCGGGCCTTTTTTTTTGTTTTGGGGCCTGCCGCCTTCGGCGGCCGGGCCCTTTCAGGGCTCGCAGGTCTGCTCGGCCCTTCGCTTTTTTCGCTACGCTCAAAAAGCTTGGTCTGCCGCTTCGCGGCCCCCTTTCAGGCCCCTAGGCCGAAGCGCGGGGCTTGGGTTGGGCCTTCCTTTCTACCAAGGAGAGACCCCATCCTCTTCATCGGCTTCTTTTTGGGGATAAGCTTGGCGGTAGGTCCATTTTTCTTTGGCCCGAGCAATAAACAATTGGGCCAGTAAAACATTGATGGCTTCATTTTGGGGCTGCTCCAAAATCTGTCGGACCTTATGCTCAGCAATGTCCCAGCGGTAACAAAGCTGAAAAAAAGCCTCTTGTAAGGGATCTAGATAGGAGAGCAGCGCTTGGGCCAAAGCTTCTTCTAATTGGGCCTCTTCTTGGGCCTGTAAAGCGGGGAAATCTTTGGCCAAAATACTCAGTAGGGCAGGAGTAGACATAAGCGTATTTTTTGGATGTAGAGGAGCGAAGCGACTGGCTGAGGGATGGAAAAGGGTGGCCCGAAGGGCCAGACCCAGCAAAAATGCGAAGCATTTTTGCGCAGGGCCGAGCAGACCTGCGAGCCCTGACACAGCCCGACCCGCCCGCAGGGCGGGGCAGCCCCAAAAAAAATTAATCCTCAGTGAGATAGCAAGCCTGTAGTTTTTGGGCCCAATAGCTAGGGGGCTGTTCATTGAGTAGGGCTTGATTTCGGATAGGAATATTTTCGGGCTGGGGATAATGGGCTAGGGCCAGTTCCATTTCTGCCTCTCTGATGAGGTGGAGCATGGGAAAGGGCGAGCGGTTGCTATAATGGCTGCTGGCCTGTTCATCTTCGCCAGCAAAAAGGTATTCGGGATGAAAACTGGCGAGTTGATAATGGCCGCGCAAATTGAGTTGGTCAATGAGCAGATCGGCCAGATCGAGCAGGTCTAGATAATCAAAAAAGTTGGCAAAGCCGCTTTCAAAAATGAGCAAGCTCGTACTAATTTCTGGATGAGCTTGTAGTTCTTGCAAAGCCTGTTCAAGGTCCAGCAGGGCCGCTTCTACGGTTTGGGCCTTAGAGCTGTGGTAGGCAATGCGATTTTGGCGGTGTGGGGCATAGGCAAAAGGGCAAAGTTGGAGGTCGAGCACCACTGATTTTAGCCAAGCTTGGGTAGCTGGAATCGCCTTAGAATTTTTATTTTCTTGCATAAAAGCTTATTTTGAACAAGTTCTGGACGAAGATAAAGAATGCAAATTAGAATATGGAAATAAAAGAAGCACAGGCCGCCGTAGACCATTGGATCAAGACGGTAGGCGTTCGTTATTATAATGAGTTGACCAATACGGCCATCTTGATGGAAGAGGTGGGGGAGTTGGCTCGTTTGATGGCTCGAATTTATGGGGAGCAATCCTTCAAACGGGCAGAAGATGAGGCGAATGCTCAGGAGAACTTGGGCAGTGAGATGGGCGATATTTTATTTGTATTGCTCTGTTTGGCCAATCAGACCGGGGTAGATTTGGGCCAAGCCTTGGAGGATATTATGGAAAAGCGCAAAATTCGGGATGCCGAGCGGCATGCCAACAACCCCAAATTGAAATCATAGGCCCTAGTTGGCTGACAAAAAGAACCTTATGAAGAAGCATAATTTTTCGGCTGGACCAGCCATTTTACCTGCCACAGTTTTGGCCGAAGCGGCCGAGGCGGTAAAAGAATTTGGACAAGAAGGGCTATCTATTTTAGAGATGTCGCATCGTTCTAAGCCGATTACGGCTGTAGTGGATGAGGCTAGGGATTTGGTGCGGGAGCTCTTGGAGCTAGAAGATGACTTTGAGGTACTTTTCCTAACGGGGGGGGCTTCCTCGCAGTTTTTTATGGTCCCGATGAACTTATTGGGAGAAGGCGAAACGGCGGCCTATATTGATACGGGGACATGGTCGACCAAAGCCATCAAGGAGGCCAAAAACTTTGGAGAGGTAGTCGTTGTGGGTAGTTCTGCGGATAAAGACTATACGTATATTCCCAAAGCTTGTCAGATTCCGGCCCATTGCAAATACCTGCATATAACGACCAACAACACCGTTCGGGGGAGTCAGTTTCATCATTTGCCAGAGCGTCCCGAGGGTTGTTTATTGGTTGCGGATATGTCATCAGACATTTTTAGCTGTCCGATTGACGCCAACCAATACGACTTAATTTATGCTGGGGCGCAGAAGAACTTGGGGCCAGCGGGAGTGACCTTAGTGATTGTGCGCAAATCTATTTTGGGTAACATCCAGCGTCAGATTCCGACCATGCTCGATTATCAGACGCATGTCAAAAAGGGCTCGATGTTTAACACGCCGCCGGTATATCCCATTTATGTATCTATGTTGACCTTGCGTTGGATTCAGGGGCAGGGGGGCTTAAAGGCCATGCAGCGTCGGAATAAAGAAAAGGCCGATTTATTGTATCAGGCGGTAGAGGCGCATCCTCATTTCCGGCCCACCGTAGCCAAGGCGGATCGTTCTATCATGAACGCCTGTTTTGTGGCGGATACGGCAGCGCATGAGGCGGCCTTTTTGGCCTATTGCGAGGCCAATGGCATTAGTGGTTTGAAGGGTCACCGATCGGTGGGGGGCTTTCGGGCCTCTATGTACAATGCCATGGATTTGGCATCGGTGCAACATCTCGTTGATTTGCTGAACAACTTTAAGCCATAGGGAAAAGCAAAAGCCCTCGCCTGAAATTGGGCGAGGGCTTTCTTTCTAAGAATAGCTTGTACTTATTCAAAAATGACGCTATTGGCTTCTAAGACGAGCTGAGATCCTTCCCCGCCTTTATATTCGCTATAGGGGGGGCTTTTGTGGGCTCGCCATTGAGGTCGATCACCCAGAAGTGATGAACTGGAGCATCTTCTACTAGGCCCATCTCTACAACATTTTCATCGGCAGAAATATTGGTCCAGTAGTTTTGGTCCATAAAAAAGTAGGCTTGGTCCTCTACGTCTTTGGTTTGTGCTTTCTGGCTAATATGGGCTTGTCCTTTGTCATCGTAACGGACCGAAAGCTGTACTTTTTTGCCATCAAAGTTATAGGTTTTACCTATCTCATAATGTTGGGCAAAAAGAAAAGAACTGCAGAATAGGCAGAGGGATAAAAGTAAGTGTTTTATTGTGTTTTCTTGTGAAATTATAAAATACTTTAAGATAGTTGTTTTTTATTTACAAGTAGTAGTTGAGATGGTCTTTTTTATGGAATTAGGTCATTTTCTGGGGCTTGCCGCCTTCGGCGGCCGGGCCCTTTCAGGGCTCGCATGTTTGCTCGGCCCTGCGCCGCTTTCAGCGGCTGGGTCTGCCGCTGCGCGGCACCCTTTCAGGCCCCTAAGCCTGCGGCCCTGCGGGCCTTTTTACTGTAGGTTGAAACCTACAGCAACAATGGTATTGCTTCGCAATGCTTATAAATGAGGGTTGAAACCCTCATGAAGTTAACGCCATCCTTTAGAGCGCAAGGCCAGCTATATGAACAGTGGAGGCCCTTTAGGGCTGACTCCATTGGATTAGCCTAGGGGCTTGTCCCTAGGCGATGAACAGCAGGCGGCAAAGCCGCCATGGCCGAAGGCCAAACGGCCTAGCGATGTGCAGCAGTGGCCCGCAGGGCCAGACCGAGCCGCTGAAAGCGGCGAAGGGCCGAGCGAACAGCGAGCTGTGGAACGTAGCGCCCGCCGCAGGCGGGAGGCCCCAAAACAACAGCGAGCTGCGACAACCAGCCTCAAAGAGGCGCCAGTTCGACGAAGTAAACGACAACAAGGCCTTTAGGCCGCAGTTCGACGACTAAAAGGAGTAAGGCCCCAAAGAAAAAGGCAAAAAAAATTTGGAATCGAACAAACGTTTGGTAAATTTGCCAAAGCAACAAACCAAATAAAAATGCCCGTACAAAAGATTACGAAAGAGGAAATTGTGCGAAAAGCGATTATTGTTTTTCGAAAGCAAGGATACAACAAAACCTCTATGCGTGATTTGGCCCAGGCTTGCGGCTTGCAAAAGGGGAGTTTTTATCATTATTTTTCTTCTAAAGAGGCCTTAATGTTGGAGGTCTTGACTACCTTATTGGAGTATTATCGCAAAAAGATTTTTGCCATTGCCTATGAGGAGGAGAGGAGTCCCTTGGCGCGTTTACAAGCTTTTTTTGACCAACAAGCGCCCATATTTACGCAAGATTTGGCGGGTTGTCTGTTTGGTAATATTACCTTAGAAACCATTTCTGTAGAGCCTGAATTTAGGCGGGTATTGCAAGCTTTTTTTGAAGATTGGATAGCCGCTTTTGCCCATTTATTTCTGCGGGCCGGAGCCTCTGAAGAGGAGGCGGTCAAGGCGGCTCGGCAGACGGTTATGCAGATAGAAGGCGCATTAATGATGATGCGTGTTTTTCAAGATATTAAATTGTTAGGCTCGGCCTGCAATTGGGCCCTAGAGCGGCTCAAGCGTTGGCCAAAAGCCGAAAAAAAATAATTCCTTCATTAAATTAATTAGAATCACAAGATGAGCAGACGGATTAGTAAAGTCGCTGTACTCGGATCTGGTGTTATGGGAATGGGTATTGCTGCCCATTGTGCAAACATTGGACTAGAGGTATTGCTATTGGACATTGTTCCTTTTGACCTTTCTGAAGAGGAAAAGCAAAACCCTGCAGCGCGCAATCGATTGGCCGATCAGGCCCTTAAAGCCGCTGTTAAGGCCAAGAAAATTGAGCCCTTTTATGATCCTGCTTTTGCTAGCCGTGTAAGCACGGGCAACTTTGAGGATGATTTCCATAAAATTGCTGATTGCGATTGGATTATTGAGGTTGTTGTAGAGCGCCTCGATATTAAGCAAAAGGTATTTGCACAGGTAGAAAAATATCGTAAGGCTGGGGCTATTGTGAGCTCAAACACCTCGGGTATTCCCATTTCTATGATGCTAGAAGGACGTAGCGAAGATTTTCAGAAGAACTTCTGTGGGACGCACTTTTTCAACCCCCCTCGTTACCTCCAACTTCTCGAAATTATTCCCACAAAAAAGACCGATCCTGCATTGATCGACTTTTTTATGGATTATGGTAGCCGTTTCCTTGGGAAGCAAACGGTACTTTGTAAAGATACTCCCGCCTTTATCGCTAACCGCGTAGGGGTATATGCTATGGCCAAGATTTTCCAATTGACGGAAGAGCTTGGTCTTTCTATTGAAGAGGTAGATCAGTTGACTGGCCCAGCGCTTGGCCGCCCTAAAACGGGAACTTTTGCCTTGGCTGATTTGGTGGGTCTAGATACTGCCGAAAAAGTAATCAAGGGCATTAAGGATAACTGCCCAACTGATGAGCAAGCTGCCGCTTTTGAAGTACCTGCTTATCTACAGTTTTTGCTAGAGAACAAATTTTTGGGGAACAAAACCAAAAAAGGGTTCTATGAGCGCACTAAACAAAAAGATGAGAATGGCCGCAAAATTAAGTTGGCCCTCAATCTAGCCAGTCAGGAGTATGCTCCTGCTCAGCGTGTGAAGACTGCACTTTTGGGCGATCTCAAAAATGTTTCTGGTCTAGCGGGCAAGGTGAAAACCTTCTTCAAAGATAAATATCAAGAGGACAAAGGGGCCGAGTTGGTTCGCCGCTCATTGTTGGGCCTTTTTGCTTATGTGTCTAATCGCATTCCCGAAATCTCTGATCAGTTGTTTAGCATTGATGATGCTTTGCGTGCTGGTTTTGCATGGAAAGTTGGTCCTTTCCAATACTGGGACATGATTGGCCTAGAAAAAGCTGTTGAATTGGCTGAGGCCGATGGACAAACAGTTGCCGCTTGGGTAAAAGAAATGATTGCTGCAGGTCATACTAGCTTCTATAAGGTGATCAATGGCGTAACCAACTACTATAATGTAGACAGCAAATCTTATCAGCCCGTACCCGGTGCCGAGCAGTCTATTATCTTGGACAATATCCGGGATAAGTCTGTAGTTTGGGAAAACAGCGATGTTCAGCTACACGATATTGGAGACCAAGTGCTTTGCTTGGAGTTCCGTTCTTACCAAAACACTTTGGGAGAGGGGGTCGTTCGTGGTGTCATGCAAGCTATTGAAATTGCTGAGCAAGGAGACTGGAGAGGTTTGGTGATTGGTAACAATGCCACGAACTTCTCTGTTGGGGCCAACTTGATGTTGATTGCCCAGATGGCTTATGAGCAAGATTTTGATGAGCTCAATATGGCTATCCACGCTTTCCAGCAAATGAATATGCGCGTACGCTACTCTAGCATTCCCGTTGTAGTTGCTACTCAAGGATTCACCTTTGGTGGAGGTTGCGAAATGGCCATGCATGCCGATGCTGTCATTGCTTCTGCCGAATCTTATATTGGTTTGGTTGAGGTAGGTGTTGGTTTGATCCCCGGTGGTGCTGGAACCAAAGAGTTTGCTCTCCGTGCCTCAGATAGCTTCCACAAAGAGGATGTATATGTTCCCAAATTGATCGACCGTTTCAAAACGATCGCTATGGCTTCTGTGGCTACCTCGGCCCCCAAAGCCTTCAATGAAGGATACCTCCGTCATGGAATCGATCAAGTATCTGTAAATACGAGCCTCACGCTTCAAAAAGCGAAGCAAAAGGTGATTGCTTTGGCCAATGCGGGTTATGTACAGCCAGCTAGCCGCCATGATATCGAAGTATTGGGCCGTGGTGGTCTAGGCGCACTTTATGTAGCTGCCGAAAGCCTCCGCCTAGGTCGCTATGCTAGCGATCACGATATCAAGATTGCTAAAAAAGTAGCTTATGTGCTTTGCGGTGGAGATCTTTCTGCCCAGCAAAAAGTATCGGAGCAATATCTACTCGATATCGAAAGAGAGGCCTTCTTGCAGCTTTGTGGCGAGCAAAAGACCCTCGAGCGTATCCAAGCCATGCTCACCACCGGCAGACCTTTGCGTAACTAAGCCGAGCGACTCATTATTATTTCAGACTTTAAAGATGCTAATATAAATATGGATGCATATATCGTAGCGGGCTATCGTACCGCTGTAGGACGTGCCAAGAAAGGAGGTTTTCGCTTTATGCGCTCTGATGATTTGGCCGTAGAGGTAATCCAACACCTCCTCAAAAAAGTAGAAGGCGTAGAAGCCGATATGGTAGATGATGTTTTGGTAGGTTGTGCCAACCCCGAAGGGGAGCAGGGCCTCCAAATCGGTCGCCAAATCTCTATGCGCGCCCTGAGCAAATCAGTAGCTGGGGTAACCGTAAACCGCTATTGTGCTTCTGGCCTCGAAACAATTGCTATGGCTACAGCTAAGATTAAGGCCGGTATGGGCCATATCTTTGTGGCCGGTGGTGCCGAGAGCATGAGTATGATTCCCATGACGGGCTATAAGTTGGCCCCCAACTATAATGTAGCTTCTACTACTCCCGATTATTTGGTGGGTATGGGACTTACTGCCGAGGCGGTGAGCAATAAATACAACATTTCTAGAGAGGACCAAGATGAGTTCGCTTATCTTTCTCATGTGAAGGCCGCCAAAGCTTTGGATGAAGGCTATTTCAATGATCAGATTGTCCCTGTAGATGTTCAGGAGGTTTATGTAGAAAATGGCCAGCGCAAAGAGCGCAACTGGACCGTTGCCCAGGATGAAGGGGTGCGCCGTAGCACTACTCCCGAGGCTTTGGCTAAATTGCGTCCCGTTTTTGCCCAAGGAGGTAGCGTTACCGCAGGTAATTCTTCTCAAACTTCTGATGGCGCTGCCTTCGTTTTGGTGGTTTCTGAAGAAATGGTCAAGCAACTCAATCTACAACCTATCGCTCGCCTAGCCGCTTGCGCCGTAGGTGGTGTAGAGCCCTTGTATATGGGGATTGGTCCCTGCGTGGCCATCCCCAAAGCGCTCAAGCAAGCTGGTTTGCAGTTGGGCGATATCGACCAAATTGAATTGAATGAGGCTTTTGCCGCTCAATCTTTGGCCGTTATCCGCGAGGCGGGCCTAGATCCCAATATCGTGAACGTTAATGGAGGCGCTATCGCTCTTGGCCACCCCTTGGGATGTACCGGCGCGAAGTTGTCTATCCAACTCCTCAACGAAATGCGTCGCCGTAACCAAAAATACGGTATGGTGACGGCCTGTGTTGGTGGTGGACAAGGTATTGCGGGTATCTACGAGCTACTCTAGATTAAGGAATACTTAAATGTTGAAAGACCTGCTCCTGCTCTGGAGTAGGTCTTTTTCTTTCTAATTGAGGCTGTTTTTGGGCTTGCCGCCTTCGGCGGCCGGGCTGTGTCAGGGCTCGCAAGTCTGCTCGGCCCTGCGCAAAATTCGCTACGCTCATTTTGCTGGGTCTGCGGCTACGCCGCCCCCTTTTCCATCCCTAAGCCTGCGGCGGCTTCGCCGCCTGCTAGCTGTGGCTGCTGCTTGAAACCAGCAGCTATGCAACAGCGGCATTGCTCCGCAATGCTACCAGAATGAGAGTTGATTTTACTCTTTAAGCAAAACAAAGTAACCTGCCATATCTTTTGATGCTGTGCGTTTAACTTCGTTCAGCTTATAGCGGAGAGGATGAAAATCTTTGCCTTTCAGTTCTTTGAGGTGGTTATTTAAGCGTTCTGTCAATTTTTGGCAGACCTCCTTAACTGTACCTTCATTGTATGAATGTCTAAAAGTAGCTCTGAAAATCAATTGTGTAGCCTTGGTAGTTGCTATTCGTCTTGCCATCTCCTTGATTTTAGCCTGAAAGCTATCGAGAAAAATTCCACCAAACTCCTTTTCATATCTGCTCTCCTCTTTACTGTAAATACCAAAGGTATTACTGAGTAGATAGGTCTTATTCAGTTGAAGGTCCTGACCAAAAGCAACATTTTTATCACTCAACTCTTTTTTTGTCTGAATTTCTTTCTTGGACTTATCAGTCTTGGCAATTTCCTCATGAAAATCAGCAGCATCCGCTCTAGCTGCAATGAGCGTAAGAACTATCTCTTCATCCACTCCATACCGTCTTGCATTATTGGCAAAGCCCTTTATTTTACCTAATAGCTCATGCTCCGCAATAATTTCTTTTAACTCCTTAAGAGAGCCATATTTTACTGTTGTTGGGTCAATTCCAAAAGTTCTGGCTTTGGCTTGAAGAGCTATTCTTTCTTTTTGCTCTTCTCGATCTTGGGCCTCTTGTCTCCGTCTTTTGGCTAAGGAGTTGGCATATTGAGAAGCTGTAGAGGGGTAACCATCTTTAGTTTGATTAAAATTAGCTTTTTTGTCTTTACCTCTACTTTCTTCTTTAGGTTTTGTCATCAATGATTCATAATTCTGGGATACATCATATTGGTCCATCCCCGTACTTGCTGCGCCTTGACCTTTGTAGCTAATAGTTGTATTGGGAAATACTTTTTTTAACTCAAGAAGAGATGCAACTTGAGTCGTTTTCTCAGGGAATGCTATTCTAAAAATCTCTTTATTGATATCTTCATCATTTGTAAACTTTGTCTTAATAACTTTTGATGGATCAACCATATTTCCATCCAGCGGAAAAGCGGTATATTCACAAATTTGAACAACTGAGGTATTGGATTTTTCAAAAAGTTCTTGTAATGAGGCTTTCATTAAACGATCGACATTTTTGCTCAAATCTATATTTGATTTATTAGCTTCATTGGATGCAGATCTTAAAAGCCTTGAAAAAGTAAAAAGCTGAATGTATTTTTTTTCTAAGCTTAGATTATTATTGTCATTTATGTATTCAGCCCATAGATCAAGCTTTTCGGCTAGTATAGCTACTGATTCACATTGAGTAATAACACCAACCATAATTTTTTTTCGAATATCTAATTCTAAGGCAACACTTAATTTGGCTTTGTTAATTATTGGTTGAGTTGGACTCAATAGGCTTAAGATGTCTATAAAGTCATCCAAGAAGGGTAAGTGGGTTTGAGTTAACTCTATTACTTTAGTAGTAATTTTTTCACAGATATAACCTTTAATGCCTTCATTATAAGAAGAAATTTTTTTAGATAAGTCTAGACTTTCTACAATGACTTTAGCGTACTCAAGAGAGGCTTGACTTATCTGGAAAATGTTAATTAGTATAATATTCAGTCTATTAGTATATGATGTGACTTGATTTTGAACGTTTATAAGTAGTTGGGTTAGTGATAAATCAGTTATCTCGTTGAGATCTAATTTCTCAAGAATATGTTTAGCCTTGGTTGTAGTTGAAATAAAAGTTGTGAGTTCTTCTTTTTGTTGTACGTAAAAACTTAATTGGTCAGATAATTCTTGATCTAAAGGGTTGTTAATTTGTTGTTTACGAAGCTTATATACAAGTTTTTTATAATTTTCTTGTTCTTCTTTTAAGGCAACTAAAAGTCTGTTGATTTCTATTAGTATTTTATCCATAGAACTAGTTTTTATATGTTACTCATTGTAGATTGATTGGATAAAAAAATCTGGTAAGAATGATTTTTTAGCATTTAGGCTGTCCGCCATATCTAATCCAAGGTTTATTGTCATATCATGCTTAAATGACAAAAGAAAATTTCCATTCATGTCAAAAAAAGATCTTCTTTGTATATTTGGGGAACTCGTCACTAGAGGGTGAGCTAATTCATGCTCTAATATTTTGGATATGACTTTAGAACTAAAATTGATGAAATCTTTGAAGTTTTTTCTATTTCCATAGAGAGCTATTGTTTTTATTGTTTCTTGGTGTTTAGTATCAATGGAATGATACATTATTTGATATCTTTGCAAAAGACTATTCTTTTTGTCAAAAAGATGAAGTCCTTGAAAGGAGTCTATTGAAATAGGGTAAAATGCTGTGATATGAGTAGAGTTGTAGGATTTTTCCTTACTATTAGTAGTAGAACTGCTTCGTCTTAATTTGATAGTCGCACTGCTAGAGTCTTTATTTGGGGTATATTGTATTAGCTCCATTTCTATTACATCATTTTCCCTTTTGCTGCTAGATAGCCTTGTAATCTTCCCATCGGTCCAAGTTGTGTCGCGTATAACAATAGGTTCGGCTAGACTATCCTTCTCTATAGTTTTTTGAGGGGGTTCCTCTCCACAGCTACTGAAAAATAAAAAGCCACTCATGCTTAGTAGAAGCAAGCTCATTTTAGATAGATATTCCATAGTCTTTGAATTTAGTTTTAAGTTCATTTTTAAGTGATTGTAATTTATTCGAACTTTGGTTTAAGTCATTTAATAAAGTGTGGAGCTCCCCCGAACTTCATCCAAATTCCCCTCTACCGTTCGGTTTTTTAAATGCTGTTTTAGCTTAGCCACAATCTTAATGAGTCGAGGCTCTTTGGCCTTTACCGCTGCTACAAAAGCGCTGTATTTCCTCTGTTTTTTTTCACTGATTTCCTCCAATTTGTCTTGCAGGGATTTAGAGAGTTTTAGTAATCGAAGTGATAGTTGATAATGTCGCTCTTCAATTTTTTCTGGCGTTTTGGCCTTAAGTATGGGAATGACATTTTTGGCGACCAAGGCAAAGGTTTTCTTGTAGGCCCGGATAATGCTAATCATCTTTTGATCATCATTTTCTTGGTCTACTTCGGCCTCTATTTGGTCAATTTCTTTTGCTTCTAGACCTACTTCTTCTAGCCCCAAATCTCCCTTAAAGATGTCTACCGCAAAGCCCAATTTCTTAAATAGCTTTTTGCCGTTTTTCTTCATCTTTGCAGGCTTGCCCTTGCCGTCATTTAAGGCAATACGCATAATGGGCGGCTGCCCCTCTACTTCCTGAAAATAACAGACTCCCTTGGCAAAGTCTTTTTCTGCCTTTCGGTCAGTTTTTAGCCTCTTATAATATTTCATTAGGGAACCAGATAATTTGCCCAGCAAAATTAACGTCCCTAGCGAACCACAACTAAAAGTATAATCAGATAAAACGACTACGCCAGTTTGCCCAAAGGCAGCAGCCCGTTTCACCTCTCGCTCAATCAACTTGATGTACTGCACTTCGGTCAAGTCTTTTAGCTCATCTAACTTAATTTTAGATTTAAAAGCCATACGCTAAAGTTTTTACGGTTATTAGATACGACTAAAGTAGTGGCTTTTTTTCGCAAATGCAAGTTATGTCTTAACGTTTATTCATTTTTTATTTTTCTGGGGCTTGCCGCCTGTAGGATGGATATATATACCTGTAGGTTGAAACCTACAGCAACAGTGGTATTGCTTCGCAATGCTTATAAATGAGGGTGGAAACCCTCATGAAGTTAATTCCATACTTTAGAGCGCAAGGCCAGCTATATGAACAGTGGAGGCCCTTTAGGGCTGGCTCCATTGGATTAGCCTAGGGGCTTGTCCCTAGGCGATGAACAGCAGGCGGCAAAGCCGCCGCAAAGGAGCGAAGCGACTGGCCTAGCGATGCGGCGGGGTGGCCGTTAGGCCAGACCGAGCCAGCTTGCTGGCGAAGGGCCGAGCAGACCTGCGAGCCCCAAAGCGTAGCGCCGACGACCGAAGGGAGGCGGAGGCCCCAAAAAAATAAATCAGTTGCAGCTTTGGCTTAAATTCTGCAATTTTGCCCACTCATCATTCCAACAACTTATGCAGTATTATCTACTTTTGGCCCTCTTCCTTTTGGGCTACTCCAATAGCTATGCGCAAAGCAAGGCGCAAGAAGCAAAAGCCGAAACTTGCGAAAAGGTCTATCAGGAAATTGCACAGGCCATTAATGACCCTAGACCCCTGCCCGCCTTTAATTTTATTTACCAAAAAGGCAGCAAGCCCTATTATAATGCTTACTATAATCCGCAAAATAACTCCATTAATTTCGGAGAAGGGATTTATGACCTGGCCCTAGAGTTTGGCGCCGACTCCCTAAATGCCCTAGCCATGGTGCTGGGCCATGAACTGGCCCATTATTATAAGGACCACGGTTGGGGAATGTCTTTTGGCACGGCCAATGAAGACAGCGAAATCGCCGATAAGATTTATGAAATGGAGCTGGACGAAACCCAACGCGCCCGCATGGAAGCCGAAGCCGATTATTTTGGGGGCCTTTTTGGCTATCTGGCGGGCTATAATACTCTAGAGGTAGGAGGGGAGTTTTATAGCCGCTTGTATGAGACGATCGGCCTGCCCGATTCGACCAAGGGCTACCCCAGCCGAAAAGACCGCATCGCCATTTGCGATAATTCTCAAAAGATGCTGCAAGACCTTTTGCCCCTTTTTCAAATGGCCAATTATCTGGCATTAATGGGACAAGAAGAACGGGCCGCCAGAGCCTACGCCCAATTGGCCCAACAGTTTCCAGGTCGAGCGATTTATAATAATGCAGCCGTGAATTTTCTGCTGGCCGCCCTCAAAGAATATAAGGCCGAAGATTTACCCTTTCAGTTGCCTTTGCAGCTAGAACTCCAAAGCCGATTGGAGCAAAATAGTAAGGGCAACCGCCAACCCAAAAAAGAACGCTTTCTGGCCCAAGCCCGCCAAATGCTAGATAAATCCCTACAGGTTTCGCCCAATTATGGACCCGCTTTGCTCAATGAAATTATCTGGGCCCTGCTCAAAGAAGATCTAGATTTAGCCTTCTTTAAGGCCAAACGCCTGGCCAAAAATGAAGAGATGCCCGCTCATATTCAAGATAAAGCCCATCTCCTGATCGGAATCATTTTGGCCCAAAATGGAGAGGAAAAAGCCGCCAAAAAACAGTTTAAACAATTGCGAAAGTCGCTGCCCGATTTGGCCGAGGCCAACCTCTCTGCCCTCAAATCTAAACGCTGGCAAGCTCGACAAGCCGCTAAACGCCAAGAAATTAGCGGAGAAGCCGAGAGCTATGATGAACTTCCCCTGGCCGAACTCCCTAGCTATTTTGAAAATAATCAACCCGACATCATCCAAATGATGGAACGCCAACAAGAGGATAGTCCCGAGTTGCTATTAATTGCTAGTCGATTGGAGCAAAAAGAGGCCCTGCTTTTGGCGAGCTACGGCCAAGCCAATGAAGAGGAAATCTGGGGCTTTTTGCAGTTTAATGCCGATTATCAGGGAGAAACCGCCCGCGGAGTTAAAATCGGTAGCCGCCAAAGCGAAATCGAAAAATTATACGGCTTTGCCGCCAATAGCCTAAGTACGGGCAAGGGGAAGTTGCTTTATTATCCTTTGGCTGGACTCATTTTTAGTCTGGACCAAAATGGGCAGCTAGACCGTTGGTTGCAGTTTTCTAAATTGCAATAATATGCTCTATATCTACGGCTTAATCCTTTTCCTTAGCCTCGGCTACGGCGCATTAATGGCCAGCTATTGCTTTTTTTGGGCAAGGCTGGCCCCTTCTTTTTTAGCCCCCAATTATCAGCCGAAAAAGAAGATTAGCATTGTCTTGGCCGCCCGAAATGAGGAGGAACATATCGAAAGCTGCCTCCGCTCTCTCTTGGCCCAAAATTATCCCCCCGAATTGATGGAGATTGTTTTGGTGGATGACCATTCTGAAGATGCGACCCGCAGCATTGCCCAAGGTTTCCAAGACGACCGCCTGCAGATTATCGCCCTGCAAAAGGGCCTGGGCAAAAAGGCCGCTCTGGCCCAAGCTATTGCCGCCGCCCAAGGCGAATACCTGCTTTTTACCGATGCCGATTGCCAATTGCCCTCCTTTTGGGCCAAACAACTTTGCTTCCCGATGGAGCAAGAAAATATGCAGTTTGTGGCTGCTCCCGTCCTCTTTTCTTATCGAAATCGCTTTTTGGAAAAAGCCCAAGCCCTCGATTTTATGGGCATGATGGCCATCACGGGCGCTGGCATTAATGGCCAATATATGCGGATGTGCAATGGGGCCAATATGGCTTACCCCAAAGCCCGATATATCGAACTCAACGGCTTTGCTGGCATGGATCAGCTCGCCTCTGGCGACGATATGCTCTTTTTGCAAAAAGTAGCCGAAAAATACCCCCAACAAATCGCTTTTGTCAAAAGCCTAGAGGCCGCCGTGCAAACTCCCGCCGTGCAAACTTATGCCGCCTTTTGGCGACAACGCCTCCGCTGGTCCTCCAAATCTGGGGCCTACAAAGACCGCCGAACCGAACTACAATTGGGCCTCGTTTGGGCCTTCTCTTGCTCCCTTTTTATCAGCAGTATTGCCCTGTTTTTCGGCTTTTCGCCCTATTGGGTCCTCGGCCAATGGGCCCTCAAAGCCCTAGCCGATTACTGCCTGCTGTCGAGCGCTAGCCGCTTTTTTCAGCGCCGCCAACTCCTCCGCATTTTCTGGCCCGCCCTGCTGGCTCACCTACTCTATATTGTGCTGGTCGGCACGGCCTCGCTTTTTCCACAAAATTACCAATGGAAAGGCCGTTCATGGCGATAAGATGAAGGGTTTGGGGCCTCCGCTGCGGCTTCGCCTTGCGGCGCTACGTTTACTCCCTATGGTCGTCGAACTGCGAACTAAAGTTCTTGTTGTCGCAGCTCGCTGATTTTTTGGGGCCTCCGCCTCCCTTCGGTCGTCGGCGCTACGTTTCGCAGCTCGCTGTTCGCTCGGCCCTGCGGCGGCTTTGCCGCCTTGGTCTGGCCTGACGGCCACTGCTGCACATCGCTAGGCCTGCGGCCCTTCGGGCCTGTAGGATGGATGTATAGACCTGCGGGTTGAAACCCGCAGCCAGATTAGGTCCCAATTAGCAAGCTTTTAGCGGTCCCATGGCTTGCAGCTTAAAAGTCGCAAGACCTGAAAACTGAATGCTTTCGCCTATCTCCAATGAAGCAGGGGCTTTTAAGCCGCTGCGGCGAACAAAATGATGGCCCAACAAGATTGGCTGTGGCCTTTAGACTGCAGGAACAGGATTTTGGCCCCCAATTGTTAGGGATTTGTTAAATGTGGAAATAATGTAACAAAATGAAAAAGGGCAAAAGTTCGGTCTGGTTGCTAGCTGGGTAGGTCTGGTTGCTAGCAGAGTAGGTCTGGTTGCTAGCTGGGTAGGGGGACTATTCGGGACTGTTCAGAATTTTGTGTATTAGAATAAAATTAGTACTCGTTATGGGCCGATGGTTTTAACCATCGGCTCATTTTATTGCGCCTAGCATGGCCTCTTTTGTTGCTGTGGGTTTCAACCCACAGGTACTATAAAATGTCAATCATCGCCTAGGGGCTTGTCCCTAGGCAGCAAAAAGGAGAAACACAAAATTTTAAATAGTCTCAAAAAACACAACTACTCCCCAAATTTCCGCATAAGGAGCTGGACCATCTTAATCAAAGAGAAGGTATCGAGTTGGCAATAATCGATTAGGGCTTGGCGGGTTTGGGCTTGCTCTTGAGGCGGCTGTTGGTCCAACTGCCACCAAGCATCGGCAGCGGCTAGGCCCTCGGCAATGGGGAGCTCATCATAGCTCATTTGGGGAAGTAAAACGGGCAATACCTTTTTGAGGGAGCTGCGGCCCTCAAATTTAGCGTCTATATAGAGTCCTTTGGTCACAATTTCTTCTAGGTCCACTAAGCGCTCATTGAGGCGGTATAAAAAATCTCGATGTTCGGGATAGCGTTTGGCGAGTTCTCTGTTGCGTTCTCTTTCAAAGGTTTTGTGCCAGACCAAAATGCTGCCTTGGGGCTGGGCCGCATCTAAGAGGGCTTGCATCAGGCCAGCGGTGGGTTCTTTTTTGTCTTGGGCCAAAAAGTTGGTAGAAACAATATCCTCTGTTTCTTTATTGGGCCAAACTTGCCAGCTAAACTGAAAGGGAATATGTTGGAAGGGGCGGCTATGGGGAATAAAGGGAACGGCTGGATTGACCGCCTCATAATCTAGGGCCTGCAAGGGAAACTGGAGTTGGGCCAACCATTCTTTTAGGGCGGGAACATCTACCTGAGCTTGGCCCGTTTTGGCCGATTGTTGTTGGAGCAGCCAGCGTTCGGGCAGAAGTTTGGGATCCAATTCTGTGAGGTCCCATTTTTTTTGGGCCAGGGCTTGGTCCAAAGGTGGCCGATCTAGGCGGTGGCGGGGCAATTGAAAAATGCTAAAGGCTGGAATCTCTTGGCCGTGATATTTTTGAATAAAGGGGCAGGCCAGCTTCTTTTTGCAAAAACTTTGGCCATCCCATTTTGGGGTTGTTTTTTGGAGGCGGAGCGCCTCGGCCTTTTGCATGAGCAGAGCGGTTTCTGCTCTGAGCTCGGCAAGTTCTTGGCCTAGGGGGTGGATTTTAAGCAGGCGTTTGGGGGGAATTTCTCCGCCGGGGTAGCGATAATCCTTATCGATCCAGATGGCATAGCATTGTTCCACTTCATAGCCCGCCAGACAAAAGAGATGATAACTAAAGGCCCATTCCTTCAGGTATTTTTCCTTAAAGCCATGTTTGGGCGAATAGACTGAGCCCGAGGCCCGCACAAAATAGAGGCGAACTTGATCGGGATGATTGGGACTGGCCTTAATAAAATCTACGGCAGCTCGCCAGGGGCCAAAGCTCGCCCAGATAGGATCTTGGTCTTGCAGCTCAATGCGTTGAGCGGCCAGTTGGCGGAGCTCGGGGGCGAGGGGGTAGGGCAGGCGGGGGCGGGGCGTTTCGGCCTGTTGGGCCAGCCAAAACTCTCTGGGACAATCGATAAACTGCTGTAAATCGGGAAAATGCAAACTACTCATAAGAAAAGGACTTCAGTAAAGGGGCGCAAAATGGGCGCCTAAGGGCCACAAGATACAGAAGTTAGGCTATATATCGCCTTTTTTGGTCTAGCAGGCGGCGAAGCCGCCGCAAAGGCGCGCAGCGCCTCGGCTGAGGGGCTGTAGCAGGGCCGCCGCAGGCGGCAGACCAAAGCGGCGCAGCCGCTGCAGGGCCGAGCAGAGAGCGAGCTGCGAAACGGCCCGACCCGAGCGCAGCGAGTGGGCAGCCCCAAAAAAACAGCAGAAAAAAGCAACTGATTGTAAACCCAATGTTTAGGCAGTGTTTTTTTAAAGAAAATATTTCTTTTTGAGGGCCGAAAAAGGGGGATAGCTAAATTCTATTAAAAATATAACGCTTGAAATAAAATTCTACTAAAATTTAAAAGTGTAAAATATAAAAAGCTAAAAAAGCTAAAATTTGGGGGGTCGATAAAATTTTATTTTGTTTAAAGTTTGTCTAACTAAAAAAATGACCTTAGATTTGCATCAGCAAAGGGGAAGCCCCCTGCATTAAAATTTAAAGTTACTTCAAGACGATATATAAGATGAAACATATAATTACCTTAATTTGCTGTTGTTTTTTTGCCCTACAAGTTTCTTGGGCGCAATCTACAAAGACCCTCGTACAAACCTTGCCTTTGGCTGCGGCCACGGCTAGTTTAGAAATTGCGGCAGAGGTAGAAATTGAGTATTGGGAAGAGGAGCAAGTTCGGATTACCACCGAAGTGATTGCGGAGAATGTGAGCGAGGCCATTTTGAAAAAGCTAGTGATGATTGGCCGTTATAATATTGTACAAAAAGAGACTCCTAAAGGCTTGGTATTGTACATGCCTAAGATGGAACATCAGGTAATTTTGCGCGGACAAATTCTGGACGAGCAGCTCAAGATAAAAGTACAGCTCCCCAAGGGGATGAAGCTACAAACAATAGATAAATCAGCGCTTTAGACGCAAAAAAGAGTTAGATTTATTTAGTGTATGAACAAGGGTGAAAGCCGAGGCAGTAAGGAGCTTCGGCTTTTTTGTTTGGCATTGCTTGGCCAAGCTTAAAAAAAGGTCTAAATTTGAACTTGTAGCAAGCAAATGAAACTAGTTAAAAAGCAGATTGTCAGTATTTAATATATCTAATTTTTATTTAAAAGCATGGCCCTCTATGCAAGATACCTACAGACATAAGGGGATGAGGCGGAAGCTTTTGCAGCAATTGCAAAAAAACGCGGCTTTTCGTCCAGAGGTTTTGGCAGCAATAGGGACTGTGCCGAGGCATTTTTTTGTGGACTCTGCTTTTGAGGAATTGGCCTATAAGGATCAGGCGCTACCTATTGGTGGGGGGCAAACGCTTTCGCAGCCCTCTACGGTGGCTTGGCAATGTAGCTTGTTGGAGCTAAGCGCTGGGCAGCGTATTTTAGAAATTGGAACGGGTTCGGGTTATCAGGCGGCCATATTGCAAAGAATGGGAGCCGAGCTAGATACCTATGAGCGGCAAGAGGCCTTGCAGTTGGCGGCAAAAAAGCGCTTTGATGCGCTAAAGCTAGAAAATTTGCGTTCTTATTTTGGCGATGCAAGCGAGCTGCCTTTGGCAGAGCCACCCTATGACGGCATTTTGATGAGCTGTGCGGCCGAACAGATTCCCAAGCAGCTATTGGCCCGCTTGAAAATTGGGGGACGGATGGTCTTGCCCTTGCTTTATCAGGAGCAGCAGCGGATGTTTGTTGTAGAGCGAAAGGGAGAAAAAACCTTTGAGTATGAGGATTGTGGTCCCTGCCGTTTTGTTCCTTTTTTGCCGGGAGCCCTGCCTGTGCAAAGAAATTAGTGCCGACATCTAGTTCCGTTTTTTTTACGTAAAAGCAAAACGACCTCTTCCCAAAATCCTATTTGTATTAAGCTTGCTTTGCTCAAGTTTATCATCCCTAAACAAAATGGCTATGCTTTTAGCCCTCTTATTTATTGTTTATTCTTGCTTGGCGACCCTTTGGATTATGAAGGGGCGTAGTTTTAAGCAGTGGGGAATTTCTCCCAAAATAATCCTTATGCTCTTTTTTTTGCGCTTAGGGCTGGGGGCTATTTATGGGCAGTTGCATTTAGAGTATTTTGATGCTGGAGACACCTTTTTATACTTTGAGGAAAGCCAGCTTATTGCGCAGACGATTTGGCCTTATTGGGATTATTATTGGGGGAGCTGGACGGGCCAAGCGCCTATTCCCCCAGCCGATGCCGAGCTCTATTTGTATCCCGATTGGTCATTTATACAGCGAGATTTTGGCACTTATGCCTTGGTGCATATTCATGCTATTCCGCAGTTTTTTTCGGCGGGTTCTTATTTTTTGCATGGCTTTTTTGTGGCTTTTCTGGGCCTTTTTGCCAGTCTCAATTTTTATTGGGTCTTAGAGCGGCATCTGCAATTGCCCCGCAAACTGCTTCAGTTTGCTTGCTTTTTTATGCCTTCTGTTTTGTTCTGGACCTCGGGGTTTCATAAGGATGTATGGGTATATTTATCAATTAGTGGGCTGTTTTTGGGCCTAGATGCCTATTATCGGCAGGCTTGGAAGAGGGCGTTTTGCTTTTTGGGCCTAGGGCTTTTGGGCTTGGCCGTTTTTCGGACCTATCTATTGGGCCTGGTTTTTCCGGCGCTGACAGCCGCTAGTTTGCTGCCTTTTTTCTTCAAAAATCGCCCAATTCAGGCCTACCTTTCCGTTTATGCCTTTTTGGGCCTGGGTCTTTTTGCCCTCGAAATGACGGGCTATTTTTCTCCGCTCCAATTGCTGGCCAACCGCCAAGGGGCTTTTTTGGCCGAAAAAGGAGGCTCTGTTATCGCTAATGCAACAGCTTGGGAGCCCAATTTTTTTAGCTTTTTTGCCTATCTGCCCAAAGCACTTTTTAATGTCTGTTTTCGCCCCTTAATATGGAATGTCAAAGACAGTTTGCAGCTGGCGGCTGCCCTAGAAATCCTTTCTTTTTGGCTGCTTTTTTTTCTGGGCCTCAACAAAGGCAGAAACCCTCAAAAGCGCTCGCCACTCTTCTATTTTATGTTCTTTTATGCCCTGAGCAACCTCTTGCTGATTGGCCTTTTGGTGGTCAATTTGGGCACAATTGTCCGCTATCGGAGCATCGCCCTGCACTTTTTGGTGATCTTGCTGCTCCAAAGTTTTCACTTTTTTCATCAGTATTTTCAGGCTAAAGAGAGCCAAAAAAAGCCCCTTTCTCCAAGAGCGGAGCGCCCCGCAGTTGGTCGCAAAGCAGAACTGCAAGATTAGTAAATTGGAGGAGGTTTTGGGGCCTCCCGCAGCAAGCTGCGGGCGCTACGTCCGGCAGCTCGCTGCTCGCTCGGCCCTGCGGCCTGACGGCCTTGGTCTGCGGCTTTGCCGCACTGCCTACCATCGCTAGGCCAAGAAAAGCGCCCCTTTGGGGCGCCCAGGATAAAAAAGAAGACTGACATTTTGTCACCTTTGTCCAAAATATGAATTATCTTTGTGCCCTAGCCAAGCGCTAAAGCCGTAAAGCCAGGCCTTTTTGGCCTAGCGCTGCGGAGCGGGTGCCCCGAAGGGGCAGACCCAACAAAACGAGCCTTGGCGATGTTTTGTGCAGGGCCGAGCAGACCTGCGAGCCCCGCAGCATAGCGCCCCGACCGCAGGGAGGGGAGGCCCCCAAAAAAAAGAATAGCACCTATACTGATATGAAACTGTACAACGATAATCCAACCCTGGACAAAAAAATGTTGCCCGAAGATAAGCAGGGCGATGTCTTTTTCAAGGAGCAATTGCAAGCTCAACAGCAAGATGGCCAAAAGCGCTTTTATATTGAGAGCTATGGTTGCCAGATGAATTTTAGCGATAGCGAAATTGTTGCGTCTATTTTGCAAGAGGCGGGATATGCCTCTACCAAATATATGGATGCGGCCGATTTGATTTTGGTCAATACTTGTTCTATTCGCGAAAAGGCCGAGGATACTGTCCGCAAGCGTTTGCGTATTTTTGATAAGCTCAAAAAGGAGCGTCCGGGCCTATTGGTTGGGGTTTTGGGCTGTATGGCCGAGCGCCTCAAGGCCAAACTTTTGGATGAGGAAAAACTGGTTGATTTGGTTTTGGGCCCCGATGCCTACCGCGATTTGCCCAACCTCATTGCCACGGCAGAAGATGGCGATAAGGGGATCAACGTCTTTTTGTCTAGAGAAGAAACCTATGCCGATATTAGCCCCGTTCGCCTGAGTGATAGCGGCGTGACGGCTTTTGTGACCATCATGCGAGGTTGCGATAATATGTGTTCTTTTTGCGTGGTGCCCTTTACCCGTGGTCGAGAGCGCAGCCGTGATCCCTATAGTATTTTGGCCGAATGCCAAGACCTATTTGACCGTGGTTTTAGAGAAGTGACCCTTTTGGGCCAGAATGTAGATAGTTATCATTGGGAGCATCCGGAAGGCCTCGAGCAAGTCGATTTTGCCGACTTATTGGAAAAAACGGCCTTGATTCATCCCGATTTGCGCATTCGTTTTTCTACCTCTCACCCTAAAGACATTACCGATAAGGTCCTGATCAATATGGGCAAATATGAAAACATCTGCGAGTATATTCACTTTCCTGTACAATCGGGGAGCAGCCGGATTCTTAAGAAAATGAACCGCACTTATGACCGAGAGTGGTACATGAATAAGATTGACCGCATTTATGAGCTTTTGCCCAATTGCGCTGTTTCCTCAGATGTGATTGCTGGTTTTTGTACGGAAACGGAAGAGGACCATCAGGACACTCTTTCTATTATTGAGCATAGCCAATACAGCATGTCTTATATGTTCTTCTATTCGGAGCGTCCAGGTACCCTAGCCGCCCGAAAATATGAGGATGATGTGCCTTTGGAAGTGAAAAAACGCCGTTTACAAGAAATCATCCGTTTGCAAAACCAAATCTCTTTTGCGCATAATAAAAAAGACATTGGCAAAACCTTTAAGGTCTTGATTGAGAAGGTTTCTAAGCGCAGCGAAGATGATTTTGCGGGCCGAAATTCACAGAACAAGATGATTGTTTTCCCTAGAGAAAATACAGAAATTGGACAATATGTCTATGTAAAAGTGACTGATTGTACGCAGGCTACGCTTCGTGGGCATTTGGTGCCTGCTCCAGAAGAAGCTTAGGCGCAGCTTTTCGGCAGGCCTTGGCCTGCCGAAAAGCCCACCAATTTGGCGGCCGTTCTCATCTAATAGAGCGATAACAACTTCCTCACTTAACATCACTTATTTATGTTTACTTATCGCTATTTTGCTTTAGCCCTTTTGCTCTGCTTTTCGGCTAGTAGTTGGGCCCAAAAAGGCCTAGAAACCGAGGCGGTTTCTATTTTTAAGAACCAAACGGCATTCTTTGTAAAAGAAGGTCAGGTAAAGACCAAAAAAGGCAAATGGGAGCTAGTGGGAGACACGATTCCGCAGGCCTTAAATGGGACCCTTTGGTTTTCTGCTCCTAGTTTGCAAATTGTTCGTTCTTTTCAGCAAGAGAAGGAGGTCGAGGGCCTAGTGAGTAATTATAGTAGTATGTTTTTGGCCAATGATGGCAAAAACGTACGTCTCTTATTGTCTGGAGATACGACTTGGACCGAAGGAAAAATCAAGGTCCTACAAGTGCCCAACCCCGACCCCAGCAAACCCAATATCAAAACGGGGGCGCTTTTCGCTATTCAGATGAAAACGGGCCGCAGCCTGATTCTCAAGCAAGCGCAAATCGAATCATTGCGCAAATTTGAGATCTTAGATTCGCCCAATTTTACCAATAGCAGCATCCAAAGATTGCCTGTGCTTCAGGCCGACTTTGGCGGTACGGCCAATAGTAGCCAAAAGCTACAGATGATGTATTTGCGTCAAAACCTGAGCTGGAAACCTGACTATTTGGTGGAGCTGCTCAATGATAAGGAAGCTCGCATCTCATTGCGCACTACGGTGGTCAATGAAGCGGAAGATGTAAAGACAAAGTCGCTCAATTTGGTGGCTGGCGTCCCTAACTTTAAGTATGCCAATCGCATTTCGGACCTTTTGAGCTTTGGCTATGTGCAGCCTGTTCAGCCTCAGCGTTATGTGCATACCTTGAGCAATGCCATGGTAGAAAATGTGGCCAGCTATGATATGATGCCCACGATTGCTTCGGCACCAACCAATGGCGGAAATGGCATGCCTGGCCCCGCTCCTGCAGTAGGCGAAAGCGTGGAGGACCTCTTTTATTATACGCTTAAGGATGTAGAAATTAAGAAGGGAGAACGGGCATTGCTAGATGTATTCTCGGATAAGGTTCCCGTAGAACATATTTACGAGTCGATCATTGGCGCCAATTCTTACTCTTATAGTACAGCCTATAGCTTTGAAAAGCAGACGATTCCGGTTTTGCATACCATTAAGCTAGAAAACAAAACGGATTATGTCTGGACAGCCGCCCCCGTGATGGTGGTCCAAAACAAGGACAATAAGATTTTGCCCATCAGTCAAGATGTGCTTTACTATACCTCTAAGCAAGATGAGGTAAGCGTAAAATTGACCGAGGCCCCAGATGTGGCCCTCAAGTTTTCTGAAAAAGAAATCAAGCGGACTAACAATACCAAGCAAATCCGTGAAACCAACACCAACCGCATTCGCTACTACGACTTAGTGACTGTAGAAGCAGAAATTGAAATTCAGAATTTTAAAGGAAAGGATATTCGCCTAGATATAAAAAGAGCCATTTATGGCGAGTTGATGGAAAGCTCTGAAAAATGGCTAAAGTCGCCCCGCCTACAGCCTCGTAGTAGCTATACTACTTACAACCCTTATACTGATGTTTGCTGGGAGATGAAAATCAAAAAAGGCGAACAAAAGAAGATTACCTACACCTATAAGGTCTACCTCAGCCATTATTAAATGTTAAAGAACAGTATGGATAATATTCAAGCGATTAAGCAACGTTTCGGAATCATTGGCCATTCCCCTCAATTGCAACATGCCCTAAAGACAGCTATTCAGGTGGCCGCAACGGACCTCTCTGTTTTGGTTTTGGGCCAAAGTGGGGTGGGCAAGGAGTCTTTTTCCAAAATTATCCATCAACTGTCTAACCGCAAGCATAATAACTTTATTGCGATTAACTGTGGCGCCCTGCCCGAAAGTACTATTAACTCGGAGCTCTTTGGCCATACTAAAGGGGCCTTTACGGGAGCGGTCAATGAGCGAAAAGGCTATTTTGAAACCGTAAATGGCGGCACCATTTTCCTCGATGAAATTGGGGAAATGCCTTTGGATACTCAAACCTACCTGTTAAGGGTACTCGAGCAGGGCGAATTTGTTAAAGTGGGTTCTTCTCAGGTAGAAAAGACCGATGTGCGCATTGTGGCGGCTACTAATGTCAATTTATTGGAGCGCATAGAGCAGGGGAAATTTAGAGAGGACCTCTATTATCGCCTGAGCACGGTGGTTATTCAGGTGCCTGAGCTCCACAAAAGAGGCGATGATGTGCTTTTGCTTTTCCGCAAGTTCGTTTCTGATTTTGCCGATCAATACCATACGCCTATGGTCCGCCTTACGGAAGAGGCCGAGGATATTTTGTTGCGCTACCCCTGGCCCGGCAATATCCGAGAGCTGCGCAATGTGGCCAAAAGAGCGGCCCTTTTTTCAGAGGATAAAACGATTACGGCAGAGCAATTACTAGAGTTTCTCCCGCAGTTGGGCCAAAAACAAAGGCATTTGCCTTTGCCCCATAAGGAGGCCAATGACAGCAGCCAAGGATTTTACGAAAGGGAGATATTGTTTAAGTTTCTCTATGAAATGAAGCAGGACCTCAATGATGTAAAGCAACTCATTGCCGAATTGGTCCAAACCAATAACCTCCAAATGCCCCGCCCCATGCCTAAGGGCCATAGTATGCAGGGCTACCTGCCTTTGCCTAGCCCAAATAGCGATAATTATAGCTCGTCTTATTCTGAAAATACCTTTAATGAGGAGCCCAGCTCCGAGGAAGGGCCCATTATTCTAAATAAAGATTATCATAATCAAGAGCAAGATAGAGAACGCTATAATGAGGTGGAGGAACTAGAAGAATCGCTCTCTATGGAACAAATGGAAAGGGAGCTCATCGAAAGAGCACTCAAAAAACACCGAGGAAAACGCAAGGATGCGGCCCAAGAATTGGGCATTTCTGAGCGGACACTTTACCGCAAAATCAAATTGCACGATATTCAGTCCTAAATGAAAAAGGGCGAGACCAATACTTGGTTTCGCCCTTTTTTACAGCCACCAAATTATGGACTGATACTAAATTGCTGCTGCCCTAACAATTGCCGATCGGCAGAAAAAAGCTGTAATAAATAGACCCCATTGGGCCAATCGCCTAACTGAATTTGCCCCTGAGGACCTAATAAAGGATAACGGCCCAACTCTTGGCCTAACATATTATATATGCGGATCTCTTGCCCCTGCTCCCAGCCTTGCAGGGCCGAGTAGTTTAAGCGCTCTTGGGCGGGCAAAGGCCAAAAACGATAGGCCAAAGGCCTAGCAGTTGAAGCTGGAGCACTGCTCAATACGCTAAAGAAATTATGTCCCACTACCCTAGAATTTAGAGCCGTAAAGGCCCAGGGCAAACTATCTTTCTGATAGCTCCATTGCTGACGAATTAGGCTGCTGGGCCGATTGTTCTTCTGCTGCTCAATGGCATAACTAAAGAGGAGCTCCTCTTCTGCGGCCAAATCAATAAAACCAAAATCAACCTTCAGTATACCCTGCTCCTCCAAGGCCCAATTGGCCGAGTGACTGCTGGCTTGCTGCCGTAAACTACTAGGCAATAGATAAGGAGATAGACTATCTCTTAGCCTGAGTTGCCCCTTAAATGGCCCCCGCAATAAAAACTGAACATGCAAGGGGTCAGAAGGGAATATATAGGCCGGGGCAGCATAGCCCAAAGGCAAAACCTGCGCCTGTGGATGCCCCAGCGATTTAAAGGAGTCTTGCAAAACAATACAATGCTCGGCCCCAAAAACTGTAGCCGGCAAATTGGCCAGTTGCTGAATATAACCCAAGTGCATCTGCCCCAAACTATCCAAACCACAGCCTTCTATGGCATCAGAAATGACCGGAGCGGACCAATTTCCACTGGCCTGCTCTAATAGCGCCCGATAACTTAAACCCGGCTGTACCGGAATACGGACCTCCGTTACTCCTGCTCCATAAATGGTGACAGGAAAAGGGGGCTGCATCAAATCATCTTCAATAACAATTAATTGCGTCCGTACAGGGACCAAACTGGCCAAGCCTATATTTTGCAGATAAAAAACAATGGAATCCCCCTCGCATTCAGCAGATACCGCCAAAACAGTCTCCTGATAAATAGGACGGCAAAGACTATCGGGATAAACATGGGCCTCTAGGCAGAACGCCTGCCCCGCCAAGACCGAATCGCAAGTCAAGGAGCTCCAAATATCTAGCTGTCCCGACGCCTGAGGGGCTAAATCGCCCAAATCTATCCGATAGCTCTGGCTATCGATTTGGATAAATGGCAAGCTGGCCGAATCTAAATGCAGCCGACTGGGCCAAAATAATTCTACATAGGCCTGATAAGCCGTATCGCTTCCTCTGTTTTCATAGTTTAGCCATTGCTGCTGCTCACTGCAAGCATCCAGATTGGCCCCATCCAATTGGATTTGCAGAAAGGGACAATGATCTAGGGCCTGCAAGGCTATATTTTGCTGCTGCCCCTGTGGATGCTGCAATTGGACCGTATATTGGCCCTGCAACTGACAGGCGTCCTGCCAATAGTGGCTAGGCCGTACCGCCCAAAGCTGGTATTCTCCAAAGGGTAGCGCATTGAACTGATAAAAACCAAGGCTATCTGTTGTGGCATAGTAGCGCTGGCCTTGCCTTTCGGCACAAATAAATTGCTGAACAAAAAGACGTTCATGGCTGTCTTTTTGGCAATTTGCATTTTGGTCCTCATACAAATAACCGGAAATCGAAGCGCTAAAGTCTTGCGGCTGATAACAAGCGCCACGCCCAATTCCCTGCGCCCAAGCTTGCTGCAAACTGGGGATATTCTGAGGCAATAGCCGCAACATCTGATAGAGGCCCGTCAAGCTATCGGCATAATGATAACTGAGCATTAAGTCGATCTCCAAACTTTCTCCAACCAATAAATCTCCCTTAAAATGCGAGGCCATGACCCTAAAGTCTTGTCCCTGCGCCCAACTATAGCCATCTCCAGCCCACCAAGCCCCAGCCGAACTATCAAAGGGATAATGGGGAAAAACATAGGCAGATTGCCCCTGCCCCAGACTGTCATAACCACTGGCATAGGGCCGAATAGGCTGCCCATTGCTCCAACGTCCTGCTAATAAATGATAAAATTCTTGGTCCATATTGGGCCCCGAAGGATGCCCAAAAGGCGGCAAATTGCTATTCAGATTATAAATGCTGCGGTCCAAAGAGCAATTCAGAAAGCTAAGGGCCACCACTGGCGGCTGACTCCCGTAGTTGTCGCTCTGACAAAGCTGGGTCTGGTCCAGATAATCTGCATTATAGGTATAGACGGTCTGCAAACTACTGTCGGTCCCTATATAGTCATCGGCCGGACAGCCCAAGTCAAAATCCGTATAAAAACCCGCCCAAAATTGCTGATAATCCTGGTTCGAGCGGTTGATGATTTTATAATTCAAAAAGAGGCTTTCTCGCAGACTTTGCTCCAAGGCCAAGCAACCAAAAGCATAGGCCGTTAGCTGCACTTCTAGGCCCATAGCATCGCCCTGCGTAAACTGATGTCCGCCAGAAAGATCATTCAATACGGTCCAAAATATCTGATCGGCCAAGGCGGTAGAATCTCCCATGCGATAGGTCGGGAAATCCCCCTCATAGGGCTCATAACGCCCATCTCCATCCCGATCAAAAAAGGGCGCAAGCGATTGCTCGGGCAGGGCAAAACCCAAATTTTGCGGATAATAAGCATTTCCCCTAGCGGGCCAAATCAATAAACTACTGGGCAAGGGCCCATCTATCTGCCCATTATCCCGATAATCCTCCAGGGCCGTCCAAATATCCAAGAGCTCAACGGTCCAAATATAATTGAAGCGCCTAGCGAGCAGGGAATCGGCCTGCTGGCTGAGGCTATCGATTGGGCCTGGCCAAAAGTCAGGAGCGCCCTGCCCATAGGTTTGGGCAGCCAGATATAAATCGCCAGCCGCATTTTGGCCGCCCAAACTCAGGCCCAAAAGCCCAATAGCGGCAAGATGTTCACTGCTATCCGCCTTTTTGGGGGTTAAAAAAGCGGCATTTTGACCGTCGTTAAATAAATCGCCTCCGTTTTTTATAAGGGCAGAAAGGCGGTTGGCCTGCATCCAAACTTGCGCAGAAGGCGGATCTTGCGCCCATAAAAGAAGCGGAAAACTTAAAAAGGCAATAATTAAGGGCTGGATATATTTCATATTGGGGGTGGTTTTAGATCAAGGAAGGGCTTGTTTTTATTTTGGGGCCCGCGGCCGGCTCGGCTTCGCCTAGGTCGGCCGCCGCTATGCTGCGCCGCTCGCAGGTCTGCTCGGCCCTGCAGCCCTGCGGGCTTTGGTCTGGCCCTGCGGGCCACGGCTGCGCAGCGCTGGGCCAAATAGCGCTTGGCCCAACTACAAATACGGAAAGGTTGACCCTGCGCTTTGCCTGATCAACTTTTCCGAACCGAACCTTGAAGATTTTCTTCACTTAACTTAAGAACTTTCTCTGTACTCGCTCTGAGCACATTACAAAGATGCAAATTGATAGCTAGTGGTTGAAATACAAAAATCTTTTTTCCTCTAGCTATAATTAGCTTTCAATGCCTATAAATAGGGCCTTAGCGCCCAAATTCCTCATTATTTTAAATAAAAGCATGATGCAAATGAATCGATTTTCCCTCCTTTTTTTTGGCCTATTTCTCTCTTTTTCGGCCCTGCAGGCACAGTATGCCTCTGTTTTTGGCCAAGATTCTACCCAATGGATTTTTGAATGGAGCAATTTGCCCGGTACGCAGCAAGACACGCTCTACAGTCGCTACGATAGTAGCTTTGCGGGCCGTCAATGGACCAAAATTGAGATCCCCAATAACTTGAATTACAATGGCGGCTGGCTATCCGAAGATAGTAGTACGGGCCAGCTTTGGTATCGCCCTATAGCCAGCCCCCAATACCCTAATGATACCGCCAGCCGCCTCATTATGGACCTCAGCCTGCAAGTTGGTGATACCTTTGATATTTCTCCGGCCTGGGGTGCCATTCCCGATAGCCTACAGATTGTAGATAGCATTTATACCGAATTGGGCCGCAAGCATATTCGCTTTAAGGCCGATGCGACAGGTGTCGAAAACTTTACATTTATAGAAGGTGTTGGGCCAAATTTGGGCATTCTCTATAAGCAATCAGGGGTAATGATGTTTCAGTATCTGCTCTGTGCCTATCAGGATGGTCAGCAAAGCTACCTAAATAAAACTCATGGCTACTGTAATGTCTATAGTGGTGGGCCGCATGGGCTGGCCAATTTGGCCCAACAGCAGTTTGCGCTTTATCCCAACCCTGTAAAAGAACAATTGCAAATTGAGAAGGAGGCCAGCCTTTCGGTGGATCGGCTGCAGCTATATAATGCCTTGGGCCAGTTGGTTTGGCAAAAGGAGTTTAGCCCCCAACTATCGCTAGAAGGATTGCCCGCTGGCCACTATATTTTGCAGTTTTGGCAGGGGAGCAAACTCCTAGAAAGCCAAAAGTTGATAAAACAGTAAGGGCTATAAATTGGTCCAAAAAGGCCCGAAGGGCCGTCGGCTGAGGGATGGAAAGCAGTGGCCCGAAGGGCCAGACCCAGCCGCCTTTGGCGGCGCAGGGCCGAGCAGACCTGCGAGCTGCGACACAGCCCGACCCGCCAGGAAGGGCGGGGCAGCCCCAAATCCTCACCCTACATAAGTCAAAATAAAATATTTTGAAAAAAAAGATGTTTATACAACTTTTAAAAAATCCGACTGAATCGTGAGGCCGTAAATAAGGGGAATAACAAATCATAAAAAACGATTTATGAAAAAACCCTTATCTATTTCAGCGGCGGTATTTGCCGCCATGTTTAGCTTCAATAGTGCTTGGGGAGCCAACTTTTTGGTCTCCAACAACTCCGATAGTGGAGCTGGAAGCTTCCGCCAACAGGTCCTAAATGCCTCGGCGGGTGACACCATCAGTTTTGCCACAGGGACAAATGGGCAAGCGATTGTACTTAACTCTGCCGTGGCCCTGAACAAGGACTTGGTCATTATGGGAAATGGGGCCAGCAACAGTATGTTGAGCGGCGGCAGTAGCAGCCAGATCCTATCAGTGAGCTCTGGCGCTATGGTCAAACTAGAAGGCCTATCCATTATGAACGGCTTGTCTAGCATGAGCGGTGGAGCCATTATGGTGCAAGGGGCAGAACTTTGGATTGATGCCTGTACTTTTGCCAACAATGAAGCTCAGGGCGGCATGGCCGTAATGGGTGGCGGAGCCATTTGGAATACCGCAAGCTCGGAGCTACATATCATGAATACGGTCTTTAGCAACAACCAAGCATCTGGGGCGGCTGGCTCTGGGGGAGCGATTCTCAATGATGGCAGCAGTATCCTAATGATTTCTATGGGCTGTACATTTACGGGCAACAGCTCGAACCGTGCAGGTGGAGCCCTTGAAGATAACTCT